>CAIZRK010000032.1 GCA_903935355.1 uncultured beta proteobacterium
GAAGGGACATCCATAGTGGCTTTATCAGATTCGAGCACCACAATGGATTGTTCTTTTTCTACCGTGTCACCAACCTTTACCAAAACTTCGATGACGGGTACTCCTTTGTAATCCCCAATATCGGGGACTTTGATTTCAATTAATTGGCTCATAGTGTCAGTCGTTTATCAAACCGTCATGGGGTTTGGTTTGGTTGTATCAATATTGTATTTTTTAATGGCCTCAGTAAGTTTTTTGCGATCATACTGGCCAGCATCCGCTAAAGATCTTAAGGCAGTTAACACCACCCAACGACGATCTACTTCGAAAAAATCACGTAACTTTTCACGGGTATCAGATCGGCCAAAACCATCGGTACCCAAAACCTCATAACGACGTTCTAGATGCTGAATTGCTGGACGCACTTGCTCAGCAAATAAACGTACATAGTCTGTGGCGGCGATTACGGGGCCAGTAGTATCTTTTAAGCATTTCTCAACGTGGGACAAAATAGGTTCTGCCGTTGGATTAAGTAAATTCTTGCGATGCACGTCGGCCCAATCACGAGCTAACTCAGTAAAACTTGGGCATCCCCATAGATCAGATGACACGCCCCAATCCTTATGAAGCATATGAGCAGCTTCAATCACTTCGCGAAAGATCGTTCCAGAGCCTAAGAGTTGTACACGCAACTTAGCATTTTGCTCACCCACAGAGCTAAGCTTGTACATTCCTTTAATAATATCTTGCTCTGAACCTTTAGGCATAGCTGGATGGGTATAGTTTTCGTTCATCAAGGTAATGTAGTAATACACATCCTCTTGTTCGGTCAACATCCGACGCATACCATCCTGAATAACGACAGCTACTTCAAATGAGAATGTTGGATCATAGCTAATACAATTAGGTACCGCTGCACTCCATACTTGACTATGGCCATCCTCATGCTGAAGACCCTCACCGTTTAATGTAGTCCTACCAGCAGTTCCGCCCAATAGAAATCCACGACTACGCATATCCCCAGCAGCCCAGGCTAAGTCGCCAATACGCTGAAATCCAAACATCGAATAGAAAATATAAAAAGGCAGCATTGGAACGCCGTGAGTGGAATAGGCGGTCGCAGCGGCAATCCAATCACACATTCCGCCGGCCTCATTGATACCCTCTTGCAAAATCTGCCCGGTCTTATCTTCTTTATAGAACATCAACTGATCATGATCTTCTGGGGTATAGAGTTGCCCTAGTTGATTCCAGATACCCAATTGACGGAACATACCCTCCATACCGAAAGTACGAGATTCATCAGGAACAATCGGCACTACCCGTTTACCCAATACCTTGTCACGAACAACGGTATTAAGCATGCGCACGAAGGCCATCGTAGTAGAAATTTCACGTCCTTCAGCAGTTGCCTCAAGTAAAGGGGCAAAAACCTCCAGTGCAGGTACGGGCAAACTTTCAGCCTTCATGCGACGCTGAGGTAGATAACCCCCCAATTCCTGCCGACGCGCCTTCATATATTCAAGCTCAGGACTACCTTGGGTAAACTTCACTAAAGGCATTTCGTCTAACTGATCATCTTTAACTGGAATCTCAAAGCGATCACGGAAGCGACGAACGTCATCATCGTTCATTTTCTTGGCCTGGTGGGCAATATTCATCGCCTCGCCAGAACCGCCCATGCCGTAACCTTTAATTGTATGAGCCAAAATAACGGTAGGCTCATTTAGATGATTCACCGCCGCATGAAATGCTGCGTAAACCTTATGCGGATCATGGCCACCACGATTTAATTGCCAAATCTCATCATCACTCCAGTCACTCACCAATGCTTTAAGCTCTGGTGTATTAAATACAATCTCTCGAACATAAGCACCATTTTTGGATTTCATTGTTTGGTAATGGCCGTCGACGATTTCACCAAGGCGTTGCATCAAGATACCTTTTTTATCGCGGGCAAATAAAGCATCCCATTGACCGCCCCAAACTACCTTAATCACATTCCAGCCGGCACCACGAAATTCGCCTTCTAATTCTTGAATAATTTTGCCATTGCCACGCACAGGACCATCTAGGCGCTGCAAATTGCAGTTAATAACAAAGATTAAGTTATCTAACTTCTCACGTCCTGCCATACCAATTGCACCCAATGATTCTGGCTCATCAGTCTCACCATCACCTAAGAATGCCCAAACCTTACGACCTTCTGCTTTGATAAAACCGCGATCTTGCATATAGCGCATAAAACGCGCTTGATAAATAGCCATAATGGGACCAAGTCCCATAGAGACCGTAGGGAACTGCCAAAAATCCGGCATCAACCATGGATGCGGATAACTTGATATCCCTTTGCCACCAACTTCTTGGCGGAAATTATCAAGCTGCTCATCTGCTAAACGCCCTAACATGTAAGCACGAGCATACACACCTGGGGCAGAATGGCCTTGAACAAAAATGAGGTCGCCGCCATGATCTGGAGATGGCGCATGCCAAAAGTGGTTAAAACCAACATCATATAAAGTAGCTGCAGATTGGAAGGAAGAGATATGCCCTCCAACATTGGTATCTTTATTGGCACGTAAAACTATGGCCATTGCATTCCAACGTGTATACGAACGAATACGATGTTCCACGTTTTGGTCACCAGGTAGGCGCGCTTGCCGCTCTACAGGGATCGTATTGATATAAGGCGTCTCTGCGTGGAAAGGTTGATTAACACCGCTTACGCGTGCATGAGAAATTTGTTGGTCAATTAAGTAGGCCGCTCGTTCTGGGCCCTCATTTTTAATCACACCATCTAGTGCCTGTAACCACTCTTGGGTCTCACCTGGGTCTACATCCTGTGCATTATTTTTACCCAAAATTTGCTCTGGAACTGCTGCCATAACCTGCCTCCGTTAGATACATTGCTCTTATTTATTTGCTCTATAGTTAATATTCTATGAAGAACTAAGGGCCTTAACAAGTAATTTTCCACATAATGATAGTATTTATCATGATATGAAATTATATTGCAGCGCACAGCAAATGATATCTATTGCGATAAATACCTGCTTGATGACTTGCTTGAGGCAAAATGACTTTATTAAATGAAAAAAATTGCATTTTCGTTCTGGCTCTTAGCGCCATTCAAATGGCTTCGTAAAATTCGGGGATTTAGGATTGTATATACCCCTCTAATTGCGATAGTTCTCTTTACGGCTGTAATGGGAATCATTTTAGGAACACTCCAGTTACAAGAAAAAGATCAGCAAGAAGCTGCATTATTTAGAGAGCTCTCCTTTGCAAAGCAACGTATACAGATACGTTTCTCCCATAATACTGACACACTGCTTTCAATAAGCAGGGAATACACTACCAATCCAGAGCAGACTAAATTAAAAGAAATTGCCATCCAGCAAACTGAGGAAATGGTAGTAAACAATCATGAGATTGCCCAAGTTCTCTGGCTTGATATCAACCAGCAGCATCAATGGAAAGTACCAGTTAACACTAGTAATGCTGATTGGATCTCACAAGCCCGTAATACAGATTCTGTTAGTAACGCACTACAGAAAACTATTGGAATAAGCACGGTCACCAACCGCCCAGCATTTAGCAATTTTATTACCCTGAATTTGCAAAATGAAGACAATCCTAATTTAGATCACAAAACTATATTTTGGCAGGTCATTCCATCAATTATTGGAAAAAACAAAGATGAAGGGGTATTAGCAGTTCTATACACCGCACAAGGGATCTTAGATATGATCCCTGCAGACCTCAAGGGAATGTATCGATTTACCTTGATAACAGATGATCAAAAAATTATCGCCATCTCCTCTGACAAAGATATTCCTAAGCGAGCATTTAGCAATCAAACAAGTCTTGATCTTGGGACTTTGAGCCCAAACCTATCCTTACGTATCGATACCTACCCTCCCCCCACTAACCTCACCTTTAGAATGCTCATTGGTGTCGTTCTCGGTCTTAGCGCCTTTGTGATATGGAGCTTGTGGTCGGTTTTAAAACAAATGCAAGTTCGTCAAGAGGCAGAAGCTAATCTGCGGATAGAAACTAGCTTTCGCAATGCAATGGAAGACTCCACGCCCGTGGGTATTCGGGCGCACGATATGGATAAGCGCATTACTTATGTCAATCGCGCATTTTGTGAAATGACCGGCTGGTCAGCCAATGAGCTTATTGGGCTTATGCCTCCTTTTCCTTTTTGGCCAGAGGGCAAAAAGGAAGAGTTGACTGAAAAAATGAATCGCGCATTGAAATTGGCTTTGGGTAATGAAAAGAAAATTGGTATCGAAGGTTCTATTGTTCATCGCGATGGAACCCAAATTCAAACCCGTACCTTTATCGCACCACTGATTAATGAAAAGGGTAAACAAACCGGATGGGTTACCTCCTTAATTGATATCTCAGAACCTAAGAAAATTCGGGAAGAATTAGCAGCCTCTCAAGAGCGTTTTGTTACGGTGATGGAAGGCTTAGATGCTGCAGTTTCTGTTGTATCCATTGATACCGGTAAACTCCTATTCGCAAATCGATTTTATCGTGAACGCTTTGGCGATAGTTCAAAAGGTCACTTCGATTTAGCTGGCGGAGAAGAAGCTCAAACAACCATGCGTCAGCTAGGTGAAGAATTAAATGATTCTGCGCCAGGTATACCACCCTCCTTCTTATATCAAGAAGCTGAATCGGATGAAGTTGAACTGCTAGATGGCGCTAACACTTGGTATGAAGTACGTCGTCGTTTTATTCCATGGGTTGATGGCCACTTGGCACAACTCCTGATTGCCACCGATATCACAGCACGTAAACTGGCAGATGATATGTCTCGTCAACAAGAAGAGCGTATGCAATTTACTAGCCGCTTAACTACTATGGGTGAAATGGCCTCTTCTCTGGCGCATGAGCTTAATCAACCACTTTCAGCAATTTCAAACTACTGCATGGGGGTTGCTAAGCGCTTGCAAGGGCAATTAGATCCGGAGCTTAATAAAGAAATTCTGCCTGCGCTTGAGAAGGCATCAGATCAGGCGCATCGAGCTGGCACCATCATTCAACGTATTCGTGGATTTGTAAAACGCAGCGAACCTCAGCGCAAAACTAGTGATATCTCTGCCATCATTAATGATGCAGTAGGTTTAGTTGAAATTGAAGCTCACCGCCATCGTCTTAATATATCGTCCGAAATAGCCGAAAATTTACCAAAAGTTGATCTTGATCCAGTGCTCATATTGCAGGTTTTAGTCAACTTGCTAAAGAATTCTTTGGATAGTCTGAGGGATGTTTACCCCCTTTCCTCTCGCTGGTCTGCTCCTGCAGTCAAAATTTCAGCAGATTTGGATACCAGCACCTTCCCAGCAATGCTCCGGATTCAGGTGACAGATGGAGGGTCTGGCATCCCCGAATCCGTGGCCCAGCATATGTTTGAGCCATTTTTTAGTACTAAAAATGATGGCATGGGGATGGGACTCAATATTTGCCGCTCTATTGTGGAATCCCACCGAGGTCGACTATGGGCAAAAAATCATATGGATACAGAACAGACCAAACTGATTGGCTGCACCTTTACAATACTTATACCCCTAGAATCTCTAGATTCTACGGAAATTATTTAACCCTGATATATCGAGCGTACTTGTGAGATCTAATATGAATGTAAACCTTGCAGCCAAACCAAACCAAACCGAAGTGATCTATGTCGTCGATGACGATGAAGCAGTTCGCGATTCCCTCACTTGGTTGCTAGAAAGCAATGGCTATGTTGTACGTTGCCATGCCAGCGCAGAGCGGTTCTTGCAGTCTTTGCAAAGTACTGATAAATCGACTATCTCTTGCGCCATTCTCGACGTCAGAATGCCTGGCATGTCTGGATTAGAGTTGCAAGAGCGCCTCATCAGCGAAAACCTCCCTATGCCAGTAGCATTTATCACTGGCCATGGTGATGTCTCTATGGCAGTTTCTACGATGAAACGTGGTGCTGTAGATTTCATAGAAAAGCCATTTAAAGAAAATGATCTCTGCGGCTTAGTCGATCGTATGCTATCCAAGGCTCGCGTAGATTATTCACAAGCGAGTCAACGCAAAATCACTCAAAGCCTTCTGAGCAAGCTCACTGGTCGTGAACGTCAAGTGCTTGAGCGCATTGTTGCTGGTCGCTTGAATAAGCAAATCGCCGATGACCTGGGTATTTCTATTAAAACTGTAGAAGCCCATCGTGCAAATATTATGGAAAAACTCAACGTCAATACTGTTGCCGACCTGCTTCGCTTAGCCCTATCTGACCCTCAGCCCAATTAATATCACAATGCCAGCCCAGCTGCTTGACGGTAACATCCTTTCAAAAAAACTGCGCGCCAAAATTGCTGCCCGCGGTGCGATTGTGACCGCCAAAGGAGTTCGTCCTGGTTTAGCAGTCATTGTGGTTGGTGATAACCCAGCTAGCCAAATCTATGTTCGCAATAAAGTAAAGGCGTGTGAAGATGTAGGTTTTCATTCAGTGTTAGAGAGCTTTTCTGTAGAGCTAGGTGAAGCAGAGCTATTAGCACGCATTGCCACTTTAAATGCAGATCCATCGATTCATGGAATATTGGTACAACTGCCCCTACCTGAACATATTGCCTCTGAGCGCGTACTTGAGGCTATAGCCCCGCAAAAAGATGTTGATGGTTTTCATATAGCTAATGCTGGTGCTCTGATGGTCGGCCATCCGCAATTTAAGCCATGCACACCTTATGGATGCATGAAAATTCTAGAAAATATTGACTACCCTATTCGAGGAGCCCGAGCAGTGATTGTTGGTGCTTCCAATATTGTCGGTAAACCCATGGCACTCCTCTTATTACAAGCTGGGGCAACTGTTACTATTTGCAATAGTAAGACTCGTGACCTTGCGCACCATACTAAAGACGCCGATATTTTAGTGGTTGCTACTGGTAAAGCCAAAATGATCACTGGCGACATGATTAAAACTGGCGCAGTGGTGATTGATGTGGGTATCAATCGCATGCCGGATGGCAAGTTGTGTGGAGACGTTGATTTTGATACAGCCAAATACATCGCTGGTTGGATTACACCCGTGCCTGGCGGCGTTGGCCCCATGACTATCACTATGCTACTGATGAATACCTTAGAAGCTGCAGAAAAAGCGGCCAAACTTTAGGGCTATTGATACCCGTAACTCCTCGTAATTGGCAAAATTTGCAGTAGTCCATTAAGCTAGAGAAATGACTACAAATTTCACATCGACATTTCCCGCCAACTTGCAAAAAAATCCTTTAATTTCCTTTGGACGTGGAATTCCAATCTACTCTGAAATATTGCCAGAACATATAACTCCTGCGATTGATTTCTTACTTAAGCAGGCTGACCTAGCTGTCGAGATTGCCACTAATTCCAATACCCCACCATCATGGAGTTCACTAGCAGAACCACTTGAAGATGCTACTGAATCCTTAGGCAGATCGTGGAGTGTAATCTCCCATCTCAATAGTGTGGCTGATACCCCTGAATTACGCACTGCCTATGGTGAGATGCTGCCAAAAGTTACTGCCTTTTATTCCAGCCTTGGACAGAACTTAGCCTTGTATGAAAAATTTAAAGTTCTCAGTAAAAGCCCAGAATTTAATACCCTTAGTATTGCCCAAAGAAAAGTCCTTGAAAATTCTTTAAGAGATTTTCGCTTGGGTGGTGCGGAATTAGCTGATGCAGATAAACCGCGTTTTGTACAAATTCAAGATGAGCAAGCAGTATTGGGTAAAGCCTTTTCAGATCATGTTCTAGATGCTACTGATGGGTTTGTACACCTGATTAGTAATGAAGCTGAGCTTGCCGGCCTACCCGAAGATGCTAAAGCTGCAGCTGCCGATACAGCGCACCATAAGAATCTACAGGGATGGGCTTTCACCCTCCACTTTCCTTCTTATTACCCCTTAATGCAGTACTGTCAAAATCGCGCCTTGCGTCAGCTCATGTATGAAGCTTATATCACCCGTGCATCAGATTTGGCACCTCAGTACGCAAAAGGTAAGCTCGGTTGGAACAACACCCAAAACATGTTGGACCAATTGCGCCTGCGCGATGAGGAGGCTCGCTTACTAGGATTCTCTAACTATGCATCCTTAAGTCTTGAGCCAAAAATGGCGAGTGACGTTAAAGAAGTAGATCAGTTCTTGAGCGATATTGCTAAACGGGCAAGACCCTTTGCACAGAAAGACTGGCAAGAACTACAAGATTTTGCCAATACATACCTACATCTAGAGAGCAAGTTACAGCCCTGGGATATGGCATTTGCAGCGGAGCGATTGAAGCAAGATCGTTACGCCTTTTCTGAAAATGAACTTAAACAATACTTTCCTTTGCCAAAGGTATTGGAAGGCTTATTTGGGGTCATTCAAACGCTCTTTGGCGTCAAGATTGAGGCTGCAGACTTACCTGCTTGGCATGCAGATGTGCAATCCTTCTCAGTTACCAATCAAATAGGTCAGCTAGTAGCTTACTTTTACCTTGATCCATATGCACGACCGGGTAAACGTGGTGGCGCTTGGATGGATGATGCGAGAGGACGACGTCAACTGTCCAATGGGGAAATTCAAGTTCCAGTGGCATATCTTGTTTGTAATTTTGCTCCGCCAGTAAAAATAGATGGCAAGTTACGCCAACCTACTATTACCCATGATGATGTCATTACTCTTTTCCATGAAAGTGGACATGGCTTGCATCACCTCCTTACGCAAGTTAGTGCTTTAGGCGTTTCTGGTATAAATGGCGTGGAGTGGGATGCTGTGGAACTTCCGAGTCAATTTATGGAGAACTTCTGCTGGGAATGGGAGGTACTTGAAAAAATGACGGCACATACTCAAACCGGCAAACCCCTTCCAAAAGAACTTTTTGAAAAGATGCTATCTGCCAAAAATTTTCAAAATGGTTTAGTAACCTTACGTCAAATCGTGATGTCACTAACTGACTGGCGCCTGCATTCGACTTTCAATGCTCTGGATGCTCAAGGGCAAGCAGTATTAGATTTATCCAGAAAAGTAGCCGGTGAATTTAATATCATCCCGCAACCAGAAATCTCTCGTTGGATCAATTCTTTTAGCCACATCTTTGCTGGTGGTTATGCTGCTGGGTATTACAGTTATAAATGGGCAGAGGTGCTTTCTGCGGACGCTTATTCTGCATTTGAAGAAGCCGCTAAACTCACTGGTACTGTACTCGATGTAGATACTGGAGCTCGCTATCGCACTGAGATCTTAGAGGTGGGTGGTAGCCGTTCGACGGCCGAATCCTTTAAAGCATTCCGTGGTCGCGAGCCCAGTATTGATGCCCTGCTTCGACATGGTGGATTAGCCTAGCAGAGATAGATATAGGGATTACTAAACACGTTTTTTAAGAGCATCAGTCAAGCGTCTGAGCCCAGGACTATAAGTTCCGGGTGGCACACAGGCCCGAATAATAAAAAGCTCATCATTTGCAATTGCTTGAGTCAATGCATCATATAGCGCTTGCTCAGTCTCGCATAAAATCCCAACACCCACGCCAAATGCTTTTGGAAGCTCCTCTGCTCGAAGTGAAGGAATATCATTAAAAGGTCCGTCAATCATAGGTCGTTGAGTCCCATAGCCTTGATTGTCCATCACAATCACAATCGGATGAACCCCGTGATGAACCGCGCTCAGCGCTTCTAAACCCGTCATCAAAAAGGCGCCGTCTCCCACCAAAACAACAGGTCTGCACGTTGGATCTGCTTTAGCTGATCCCAAAGCGGCTGGTACGGCATACCCCATTGTTGCGTAATAGGCGCTTCCCAAAACGAGGGAATGCGCTGGTAAATCTACAGATGCGAAAAGACAATCCCCCGGGTCTACTATCAGCCTAGTTTTTGTATCCATAAAAGCTGCAATACATTCCATGACTCTTTCAACCATTAGGGCTTGTCCTGGCTTGGGGACAAAATGCGCTTGCTGATGAATAACCTTTCCATGCTCTTCGTATCCCCTTTCGATGCCAGCCTTAATTAAAGCTGGTAAAAATGCCCAAAGAGGTACGTCTTGAAGGGTGTGAAAGCCGATATTGACATGGGTGTCAGTACATTCGATGACTTGACCCCGATCCAAATGATCCGTAAAGCCGCCCATCACTAAATCACCATATAAAACTCCAAATGAGATCAATGGTTTTGCACTTTCTACTTGCTTAACAATAGATTCAGAACTTACTGCACCCATATAAACGCCTAATGACAGAGAGTGCGTTTCAGGTATTACCCCTTTAGACAGTGAAGTAGTTGCCATTGGCACACCAAAATTTTCTGTAAAGGCTAAGAGTTCTGCTCCGAGTCCACGGCGGACAGCCATCACACCCGCAATAGAAACAGCCGCACCACTAGCCTCTAATAATGCCAAGGTCTCATCTACTGCAATCGCTAGTCGCTTTTCATGGACTTTGGGTAGCGTAATGGAGAGACTCTCAAACCGATCTAGAACGGGCACATCTACCATATCCCTCGGAATTTCAATATACCCAGGCCGTTGATAGGCAATCATCTCGCTCAGTACACGATCAATTTCTTGGGTGATAGTTAATGGATTAGTTAAAACAGCTTGAGCAATCGTAATGTCTTTAAATACCTCAAGCTGAGTATTAAAGTTTTTTACTTTATGGTGAATTAAGGGGTCGCCTTTTCTTTCTGCAAGCCCTGGAGATCCGCTGAGCACTAATAGAGGCACGTTTTCTGCCCATGCTCCAGCCGTAGCATTAACCACCTTAAATCCGCCTACAGAGTAAGTTACTGCACACACGCCTAAGCCACGTAAACGCGCATATGCCTCCGCTGCAAATGCCCCACCCTGTTCATCAGCAGTCACCAGAATGGGGAAGCCAAAGTGAGAGAGTCGATCAAACAATTTCAGGGCAAAGTCACCTACTATCCCAAATCCTTCATTAACTCCTAGCTCATGAAAGCGTCGAATTAAAAATTCAGGAATTGTTGTCATCGGTTGATTTACCATGAAGTGCTTTATCTGTTTAGGTTAACAAAGTCTATGCCAAAATTACAGGCTTTACAGGACTCAATGATTTAAATTATGTCTTTTTTAATCACTGCAATTACTGGAGCATGGTCTGAAGGCTGCTCCCAAGTGCGCGGTTCTTTATCGACAATGCTACCTCTACACTGCTTTTTCAAGGCGTCACTCAGGAGAATATGGTCAATCCGCATTCCTGCATTTCTTCTAAATCCCATCATTCGATAGTCCCACCAACTAAAGGTCTTGGGCGCTTGCTCAAACATCCGGAAAGAATCCGTTAAACCTAACTCCAGTAGTCGTTGAAATGCTTCGCGCTCTGGTGGAGATACTAAGTTCTGACCTATCCACTTTGAGGGGTCATATACATCTAAATCGCTAGGCGCAATATTAAAGTCGCCCAATAATGCTAAGCGACTGTTCTGATTTAACTCATCCTTTAGCCAGACCTCAAGTGCTTTAAGCCAACCTAACTTGTAAACGAACTTATCACTATCTGGCGACTGACCATTAGGAAAGTAAGCAGATATCAGCCGAATAGGCGGCACCCCTTTAAAGCAGACTGTGGCGGCTAGAATACGCTGTTGCTCATCCGCATGGCCAGGAATATTTCTGACGGGCTTTAAGAAAGTGGTTTCTAAATCTGCTGACATAGGCACCAAAGCCGCCTTTCTTACAATGATCGCAACCCCGTTATAGGTCTTTTGCCCAGCTGCTAGGCTAAGGTAACCAGCCTCTTCTAATTCTTGATGAGGATACTTATCATCCGTGAGTTTGAGCTCTTGCAAACATAAGGCATCAATTGGTTGACTCTTTTTCTCCTCAGCCTGCAGCCAACGAAGTACATGTGGAAGACGAACTTTTAAAGAATTTACATTCCAAGCCGCAATCCGAATTGAATCAGTCATCTATCCCCAGTTCCTGCAATTTTCGTGTAATTGTATTACGACCAATACCAAGACGTTGAGCAGCTTCCACTCTTCTACCACGGGTTACTTCGAGTGCGGCTTGTAATACGACTTTTTCAAATTTAGAGCATAAAGCATCATAGACATCTTTATCGCCATCTTGCAGCATCTTAACCGCTAAAAGGCCGAGGCCACTTTCCCAATCAACAGATCGAACACGGCTAACCATTGAATTATTAGGCGAGAATTCTCCTTGCATCAGAATAGGCTGTTGATTTACTTCTGTCAGAATATCTGCGGGCAAATCGGCCACTCCGATTACATTAGAAGATGTCATAACTGTTAACCAATGACAAAGATTTTCTAATTGGCGGACATTACCTGTAAAAGGAATATTGCCCATCTCTACTAAAACCTCATCAGAGAGTTTTTTAGGCTCCACATTAAGAGATTTGGCGCAAGATAGCATAAAGTACCTAGCCAAAATAGGAATGTCTTCAGCACGTTCTCGTAAGGAAGGCATCCGTAAGCGAATCACATTTAAACGATGCAATAAATCTTCACGAAATGTTCCGGCGGCAACCTTTGCCTCCAAATTGTGATGAGTCGAAGCAATAATCCGAACATTAGCCTTAATGGGATCTTGACCTCCTACTCGATAAAAGTGGCCATCGGTTAAAGCACGCAAGAGACGCGTTTGTAGATCAAAAGAAATGTCACCAATCTCATCTAAAAATAAAGTCCCACCATCTGCCTGCTCAAAACGCCCTCGACGTAAGGTTAAGGCGCCAGCAAAAGCGCCGCGCTCATGGCCAAATAATTCAGATTCCAATAAATCCTTTGGAACAGCAGCGGTGCTAAAGGTGACAAAAGGCCCTTTAGCACGTGGGCTATGCCTATGTAAAGCCTGTGCAACCAACTCTTTACCAGTACCAGACTCACCGGTAATTAATACGGTGGAATGTGATTGTGCAAGGCGTCCAATAGCACGGAAAACCTCTTGCATTGCTGGTGCTTGTCCAATAATCTCTGTAGAGTCTTGCCTCCAGCCGCTTAGCTCTTTAGTGCCCGATTGATTGCGCTCGCTTTGTTCCATAGCACGACGAATGAGCTCTACCGCCTTATCAATATCAAATGGTTTTGTGAGGTATTCAAATGCACCGCCTTGAAATGACGAAACTGCTGAATCTAAGTCTGAATAAGCAGTCATGATGATGACTGGCAATTGTGGATGGCTGACTTTGACATTCTGCAAAAGATCTAAACCATTGCCACGCGGCATGCGAATGTCAGATATCAATACCTGAGGAGTCTCTTTTTCTAGCGCATCAATGACGTCGTTTGGATTTGAAAAACTCTTATGCGGAATATTTTCCCGTGAAAGAGCTTTTTCTAAGACCCAGCGAATCGACTGATCATCGTCCACGATCCAAATTGGTTTCATGATACTTTCTCCTGCTTGCGGTATGGAATTTGAATATGAAAATCCGTATGCCCAGGGCGACTTTCACAAGCGATAAAGCCCTGATGCTGCTGTACAAATGTTTGCGCTAAAGTAAGACCCAAACCGCTTCCGCCCTCTCTTCCAGAAACTAATGGAAAGAAAATACGTTCACGGATTTCGTCTGGAATGCCTGGCCCGTTATCAATTACATGTAAATCCATGGCTAATTTATAGCGCTTCTTCGAAATCGTGACAGAGCGTGCTACACGAGTTTTAAACTCTATCTGAGCATCGCCATGACGAATCTCCTCGCTTAGAGCCTGAGCAGCATTATGGGCAATATTAAGGGTTGCTTGTATGAGTTGTTCGCGATCACCTAATAGATCTGGCAGACTAGTATCGTAATTACGAATAATACGCAGCCCCTTGGGAAACTCAGCTAGCACCAAACTGCGAACACGCTCTAATGCTTCATGAACATTAAATGATTCCATCGCATGGGCTTTCCGATGCGGGGCAAGCAATCTGTCTACCAGATTTTGTAAACGGTCAGATTCTTTAATAATGACTTGGGTATATTCTCGCAAACCCTTTTCAGGCAGTTCATATTCTAAAAGTTGAGCTGCCCCCCGAATTCCACCTAAAGGATTTTTAATCTCATGCGCTAAATTACGCATAAGCTGTTTATTAGCCTCAACCTGTTGTGTGACGCGTTCATCACGCTCACTGCGCAGTTGCTGATCAATTGGAAACCATTCCATCACAACCATGGTGGGATCCTCTAAGAGCGCAACCACCACATGGGCAGGAATAGAATCTTGATGAATTCTTCCTGGTAAAGAATCCAATACTAATTCTTGTCGTTGAGCGGCAAAATGGCCCGATCTAACCTCTTCAATCATGCTATTAAGAAGTTTGTTATCGCCAAATAAGTCGTGCAGAGTTTGCCCTTCAAGTGATTTTCGTGATAGATCCAAAGCCGATTCGGCTGCAGGGTTCACATAGACCAATTGTTGGCTCTTTGCCTCAAATACCACGATGGCATTAGGCATCTGATCAAGCAATGTCGGAAAAAAAGGAGCAGCCGAAGCTGCCCCTTTGAACGAATTGCGCAACAGACCTGCGCTCAAGATCTCTCCTTCGCTTACAGAGAGTAGTACATATCAAATTCGATGGGATGCGTTGTCATACGGAAACGCGTGACATCTTCCATTTTCAAGTCGATATAAGCATCAATCATCGAGTCAGTAAAGACGCCGCCACGTGTTAAGAACTCGCGGTCTTTGTCTAAAGCTTCCAAAGCCTCTTCCAAGCTAGCGCAAACGGTTGGGATCTTTGCATCTTCTTCTGGTGGCAAGTCATACAAGTTCTTGTCAGCAGCTTCACCTGGATGAATTTTGTTTTGAACGCCGTCCAAACCAGCCATCATCAATGCTGCAAAGCATAAGTATGGGTTAGCCAGTGGATCAGGAAAGCGGGTCTCAATACGACGGCCCTTAGGACTAGATACATGCGGAATACGGATTGAGGCAGAACGATTACGAGCTGAATAAGCCAACTTCACTGGAGCCTCAAAACCCGGAACCAAACGCTTGTATGAGTTTGTACCTGGATTGGTGATGGCATTCAATGCCTTGGCGTGCTTAATGATGCCCCCAATGTAGAACAGGGCAAACTCAGACAAACCTGCATAGCCATTACCAGCAAATAAGTTCTCGCCGTTTTTCCAAATGGATTGGTGAACGTGCATACCAGAACCATTATCGCCAACAACTGGCTTAGGCATAAACGTTGCTGTCTTGCCATAAGCATGCGCAACGTTTTGAATGACGTATTTTTGCCAAATAGTCCAGTCAGCACGCTCAACCAAAGTGCTGAACCTAGTACCCAATTCGTTTTGACCTTGACCAGCAACTTCATGATGGTGTACTTCAACTGGAATACCTAAAGATTCCAAAATCAAACACATTTCAGATCGCATGTCGTGAAATGTATCAACTGGAGCAACTGGGAAGTAACCGCCCTTTTTACCTGGACGGTGGCCTGGATTACCTCCTTCAATTTCAGCGCTTGAAGACCATGGGGCTTCTTCAGAATCGATCTTCACAAAACAGCCCTGCATGTCAGCACCCCAACGCACGCCATCAAAAATAAAAAATTCTGGTTCTGGGCCAAAGTAAGCAGCATCTCCTAAACCGGTACTCTTCAAATATGACTCTGCACGTTTAGCAATAGAGCGTGGATCACGATCGTATCCTTTACCATCTGACGGCTCGATCACATCACAAGTGATTACTAATGTTGGTTCTTCATAGAACGGGTCGATATAACAAGCTGTTGGGTCTGGCATCAACAACATATCGGAGGCTTCAATGCCCTTCCAACCTGCAATAGAAGAACCGTCAAATGCATGACCACTCTCAAATTTGTCTTCGTCAAAATGAGAAATGGGAACTGTAGTGTGCTGCTCCTTACCCTTTGTATCTACAAAGCGGAAATCAACAAAAGTACACTCTTTCTCTTTAACTAACTTCATCACATCAGCGACGGTCTTCGTCATGCAAATCTCCTCTATTAACTAAATTTGTAACTCAAAGCCAAGGCATACACCCTTGTTCATTCTCGGCATTAAACATGCTTTATGGATGTATGTAATTTACTGAAGCAAACAACTGGGAAGTCTCATTATTGCACTATTAAAGTGCCCAAATACCCCTTTGATCTTATTAGAATAACTAAATGCACCTTTATAGTGCATAATTACTTTAGCTTATTTCGTGAATCTCATATCCCAACTCTTGGGTGCCTGCACGTAAAGCATTCCAAGCACTTTCTAGTAAATTGACGTTTCCCTTAATGCCCAATTCTATGTGGCGTTGCGCAAAAATACCCTCCCTTGTAACATCACCCACCGAAGGAAGACTAAAGACCTTCACCCCGGGGAAATTGGCCTCTATACGCTCCATTAAAGGGGTTAAGGTCGATTCAACTCCCTTAGGAACTATGAAACTTTGCTCTGCCCAATCCGCCTGATGAAACAAATCTGCATAATAGGTATCTAGACACCACGCCATCATCGGCCCAGCCATCACCGGAAATCCCGGTAAAAAATGGTGTTCTTTAATCCGAAATCCCGGTATCTGGTTATAAGGATTGGGAATAATGTCACTGCCCTTCGGAAACTCCCCCATCCTGAAGCGCTGCTGATTTTCAGGGGTATTAAGGTCAGACTTGATAGGATCTCCCTCAGCCATTGATTGGATGCGTCCCGCAATGAGCTCTTGGGCGCTAGGATGCAATTCTGTTTTTGTACCCAAGGCCAAGGCAGCACACTGCCTTGTATGGTCGTCCGGGGTCGCTCCAATACCTCCAGTGCTAAATACAACGTCTCCACCCGCAAAACTTTCTTTTAATGTTGCTGTGATTTGGGCAGGATCATCAGCTACATACTTTGCCCATGAAAGATTTAAGCCCCGCTCGCTTAATAGTTCAATGAATTTACTTAGATGCTTGTCTGTACGACGGCCCGATAAAATTTCATCGCCGATAACGATTAAACCAAAGCGACGTGCTAATTTTTTAGGTCTATCAATCACTACTTTTTTTACTTCATCAACCATGGTAAGGAAGCTCCATATCAATCACACGTGATTCGATAGTTAAGGACCGATCTAGATCCTCTTGTCGTAAGGATTTGAGTGCTTCCAATAGGAAATGGGTGAACCATAAAGCAGCAAAAACAAAAATGATGGAATAAACCCAAAGTGCAACAAAACTTACTATTGGAAATAGAACTAAAGCTAATGCTGATGTGGCCCAAAAGAAAGTAGGTACAGCGCCTAGCATTCCAGAAATAATGCCCATTGATAAAAGTGACCAACGATATTTACGAATTAACTGATCTCGCTCTTGGATGCTGGCATGTTTAGCCAACACATCATAGGACATTAGACGCATGGTGAGCCAACCCCAAAGTAAGGGAGGCAATACAGCCACTAACGGAGGCACCCACCAAATAGGAAAAGTTAACATCACTAGCGCTAAGCAAAGTAGGGCCGACCAAAAGGTATAAATAAAGCTACCAAAAAAACCGCCACCTCTCCTAGATTCGATATCCTTATATGCCTGTTGACGGCAGACGCTACGAACAATCGCTGGCACCGTTGTAAAAGCAATAAACACCAATAAACTAATGGTGATTAGAGGAATGATGAGCATTACAAAGAATAGCGGAGCAACCCAGGCACGGGCATTCTCAAATCCAGCCCAAACTAAACCTTCCTGAATCCAACTGGTGAATAAGGAAGTTGTTAAGAAGATACTTAGCATCTCTAATGCGGGGGTCCACGTAAGCCAAATTAAACAACCCCATAAAATGGAAACAATGAAAAATGGGCGCAAACTTAACCATAGCATTTTGGGGTGCATAGTTCCCACAAGGGCTAGCCCAAAAGCCTTAAATACCTGTTGCATGCCGTCCATATGTTTCCTATTGAATTCGGTTGAAATGCAACTCAGGGTTTGGCTTTGCCAAACAGTTCATGAATGGCATGCCGCAAGCCCTGCCACTGCTGGGCAAATACATTGTGAGATACCAGTAGATTTCTTACGCCAGTAGGATAAACTTCTTTCGGAAATACCGCTGTATTAAATAGCATATCCCACCAAGGAAATAAAACCCCAAAGTTACAACCTCCCAATACCCCAGGTTTACCTTTAGCTTCATGACCATAACCAACCGCATGATGCATACGATGATACATTGGTGAAATGAATAGATACTTCAATGGGCCCAAATGCACTTTGATATTGGCATGTTGCCAACTTTGGATAAATTGACTAAAGACCACCAATAAAATGAACTGGCCAGGTGATACACCAAAAATCAGTGCAAAGAATGCAAACACCACGGCGCGCATGATGTCATCCAAAATATGGTTACGATTATCAGACCAGGCTGTCATAACTGTTTGACTATGATGTAAGGCATGCAATTGCCACCACCAATGGAAGGTATGAGCTGCGCGGTGATAAATATATTCCACCAGATCAAGCATGACAAAATAAATAAAGAAGCTAATGAGTGGTATTGAGGTAACTGGCGGCCACCAAGATTCCACATTCATTCTACCGAAACGAAAATCATGTAATACGGAATCAATCTGGAAAAAAAATCCTGATAGGGCAATAAAGATAAATCCATGAAAAATGCCTAAACGATGAAATAAGGTATAGAACACGTCTGATTTGGAGGAATGTGCAAATCGTTCTTGACGTTCTGCTGGCGCCAAACGCTCCCAAGTGCGAAGCACTGTCATGATAAGAATAATTTGAATGCAACCAAATAAAAACCAATCTAGACCATCAAAGACATCCTCTGCCCAGGCCATTAAATCTAACTGATACAAAATAGGGCCCGCAATATTGGCAAACAAAAACTCTTGGAGGCTGGCATAAGCCCCCGCTAAATAGGAAAGAATTGGGTTTTGATCCATGCCTTATTGTGGCTTATTTAGCTTATTTGGGTAACGTTCCAAAACAAAACCCACGATTTTTAAGATTAATGATTAATTGCTCAAGGACTGCAGGCGCCCAAGGGTCTTTTCTTGACCAGATTCCCAAATGAGCCATCGCAATGTCGCCATTCTGCAAATTGGCACTAGCTTGTTTCAATAAAACAGAATTAGGATGAGTTTTAGAACTAAGTTCATCACCCAAGAATCCTGCCGCATTCCAGCCGATATGATGGTAGCCGCAAAGTTCACCCATTTTAATTAAACGCGCAGAAGTCTTTCCACCCGGAGCTCGCCATATTCGTTGAAGCGGTGAACCGGTTAATTGTTGAAAACGATCGTCTACTTTCCGTATCTCACGACACATTGCTGCTTCGTTATACAAAATCACCGCACCTGCTTTTGGACCAAACTGAGGTCTCTCAAAAACCATACCAGTCGGTACATCATTAACAAAGTAGACATGATCATAGGTATGACTACCAAAATGATGGCCTTCACGCAAACGATCTTGCCAATAGGTTTTCCAAGAATCATCTAAGGAAAAGTCACCTCGACTAGTTTTTTCATTGGCCAAGAAGAAAGTGGCTTTAACGTTATGTTTATTTAATATATCGGCAACAGTATGAGCAACCGACATATTTCCAGTATCAAAACTTAGGTACACCGTTTTATTGCAGGCAGGCTCTTGTGCGAAACCTGGAGATACCCCAGTTATAAAAAAAGCAGCAAAGATAAATTGTGTAAAAGCCCATTTAAAATGCATGCTGTAATTTATTCCCATGCAGCGCGTGGATAAAAGAAAACACCATGGGGCGATTTTCCAACTGGAATAGCAGTTATAAGCTTCATTGTTGGAATATCTATCACCCCAACCTTTTTAGAAAACCGAAAGGTCACCCACATTGTTTTACCATCTGGCGTAATTTCCATATCATCAGGACCGGCTGGCAAGCTAGTAATATCGCCTACTTTTTCCAAAGTTTGCATATTAATCTGGCTGATTGTAGAAGCAATTCGGTTACTTACAAATACATGCTTCTTATCACCTAATGGGCGGAAATTGTGCGCACCTTTGCCAGTGAATATCCGCTTTACTTCCCGGCGAGTTTTCCAGTCAATTACTTGCACATTATCTTCGCCAGTAATTCCGATTAAAAGATAATGATCGCCAGGAGTCATCCAAACACCTGCTGGAACTTTACCTGTAGGCATGATCCATAAAACAGTTTGCGTCTCAAGATCAATCGCTGCCAATTGACTAGAATCTTGTAATGTAATGAATGCGGTTTTGCTATCTGAGGTGAAAGCAATATGACTTGGGGTCTTACCCAACTTAATTGATTTTGCTAATTTGAGATCTGCGCCTTGGGCTGCATAAATATCCACCCTGTCTAGACGATTGCCGTTCGCTATAAACCATTTATGGTTTGGAGAGTAGCCGATTTGGTATGGATCAATGATGTTGGGAATATGGCCTGTTAATTCACCGCTCACAGGATTCATCAAAACCACATCGTTACCTGCGGCATTAGCAATAAGTAAGGTTTTTTCATCTGGCGTCATCATCAAATGATGGGGCTCCTTGCCAACAGGAATAGTCTTAATCACCTGCCGTGTTGGCATGTCAATCAAGCTCACTGATGCTTCACCAGAATTAAGAACGATAGCGAGCGTAGGCACCGCCTTGGAACTGGGCGCCCCTGAAGTGGGCGTCTGGGCATAGACTGAAAAACTAAAAAAGGATAAAACCAAAGCAGTAAGTACTTTAGAGTCTTTGTAAGATGTAGGGATGATGGATTTATGCATAGCTCATATTGTAAGCATTTAGAAAGAGGCTTTAGGCGACTATAGAAAAATCCATTTGACTTAGCGCAAGCTAGCTAAGACCTTTTCAAGACGCTTTAGGGACATTGGGGTTGGAGTTTTAAGTTCTTGCGCATATAAGGCTACCCGCAACTCCTCTAACTGCCATCTAAAGTCTTCTAAAGCCTGATCTTCGCTCTGAACAAAAGAGGCCACCCCTTTACTTCCTTGTATAAGTTTTTGCCACGGGCGGGCAACAGACTCCCAGTCCCTTTGGCACTGAGTATCTCTACTAGGACTAGATCGTAACTTTTCAATTCGTAAAGCAATTGCCTTGAGATATCTTGGAAAATGTACCAATTGAGAATAAGGGACATCAGAGACAAACTTAGGAGAAATCAATCCTTGCAATTGTGCTTGGATATCAGTATGTGCGCTTAATGAGATAGCCTTTGCTTGCGGTAATTTCTTGTGGAGATCGGCATAAGCCTGTAAAGCCGCTAAGGCATGCTTAGCTACCTCTTGCGCGATTAAGGCCAAGCGCGGTTTGCCAGCCTGCACTCGCTCAGAAAACTGCTGGGCATTGACCGGTAAAGCATCACTCATGAAAGCCCGCTCTATAGCCAGATTGAGAATCTGCTCAATCAAACCATCGACTGAACCCACGTTGATAAAAAGTAAACCTAACTCTCTGATGCCTGGCAACTGTTTATGTAAAGACTTCAGAGTATCTTTATTCGAGAGCGCAAACAGGCGACGCAATCCTTGCCAATGATGTTTTCTTGCATCTGTTAAATCATCGAAAACCTCTAAGTCACAAGATTCCCCTTTATCTACTAGAGCAGGATAGCCGTACAAGGTTTGATTGCCTTTTTGAATCTCCAAAGTTTCAGCTAATTCACCAAACTCCCAAGTGCGATAACCACCCTTGTCAACCTGACGGGTAGCAGCTGGTGAAATAGGTTGTTCTTTCCCTGCAATTGAGATTGTGCTTTTAGATCCCGCCTCAGCCTGCACTATTTCTTGCGCTATCGCCTGAAACGCATTCTTAGCAGTCAGCCCATATTCAGACCGTAGACGAGCTAAATTACGCTCAAGCTCCAATTGACGCCCATGCTCATCAATTAAACGAAAGTTCATCGACGAATGTGCTGGTAAAGATTCTGGCCTAAAATCGGTTCGTTTAATCTCTAAGCCACATTCTTTCCGAATATCTCCAATCAAGCAATCGAGATAATCGCCATTACCAAATTGTTTTTCTTCAAGCGTTCTCCCTAAAAACGACTTTGCATAAACTGGCAATGGAACACAATGCTTACGTAATTTTTGAGGCAAAGATTTAAGCAATAACAGGGTTTTTTCTTCACACATCCCAGGCACTAACCAGTCACAACGACGTCCATCTACTTGATTTAATGAAGTCAGTGGCACTACTAAAGTTACCCCATCTTTAATACTTCCAGGTTCAAAGTGGTAAGTTAGATTTAACTCTGCACCACCAACCATCATCTTTTTTGGGTAACGATCGACGGTAATACCTGTGGCTTCATGCCGCATGAGGTCAGCTTTAGCAAGGCGAAGATGGCTGTCTTTACTATCTTCCTCTTTACCTAGATTTGCTTTAAGCCATGCTTGCATACTATCTCGACTTAGCACCTCTTTTGGAATGCGTGAGTCATAAAATGCATAGAGCAAATCATCATCCACCAGCACATCGGGGCGGCGTGAACGATGCTCAAGAGCCTCAATCTCTTTAATTAAGCGACGGTTATGCCAAAAAAAACCAAAGCAATCGGGGTATTTTTTTCTGGCGTCAGCTTCGGTTTCGCGGATTAAGGCAGGTGTATCCATGCGACCAAATATTTCTTCTTGAACTAAAGCTTGGCGTATGAATAGCTCACGAGTCTGAATAGGGTCATGCGATTCAAAACGTACCCTTCTACCATGATAGATTGGTAGACCATATAAGGTTCCACGTTCAAAGGCCATTACTTCACCCTGGCGATTATCCCAAAATGGATCACTTAAGGATTTAATGAGTCGATGCGCCGCTACTGTCTCCACCCATTGAGGCTCAATCTTTGCAATCGTACGCGCATACATCCGATGGGTTTCTTGTAACTCACCAGCTAAGATCCACGGCCCTGCTTTTTTACCAATTGTTGAGCCTGGCCAGATAAATGGACGAATACCTCTTGCACCCATATAACTTCCAGATTTAGCCCCCCGCCCTTGAGATTTTTCATCTTCTTCTTTTTTAGCCACGTAACCCAGCAAACCCGTCAAAAGAGATAAATGAATTTGCTCATAGCTTGCTGATAATCGATTTTCTCTCCAGCCCTTTTCACCAAGCATCGTATGCAGCTGACCATGGATATCGCGCCACTCCCGTAAGCGTCTTGGTGATAAAAATTTACTACGGCATAGGTTTTCTAATTGTCGATTGCTGTGCTTGTGTTGCAAAGCATCTTGATACCAGTCCCAGAGTTTTACAAAGCTTAGGAATTCTGATCGCTCATCAGAAAACTGTAAATGGGCTTGATCGGCAGCCGCTGCCTGATCCATGGGTCTCTCACGTGGATCTTGCGTTGCTAAAGATGAGGCAATAATAGTGACCTCGCGCAAGGCATTTTGCTCTTTAGCAGCAAGCAACATCCGACCGATGCGAGGATCTAATGGTAGATCTGCTAGTTGCGCACCTATAGAAGTGAGCTTGAAGCTACTATTTAGATCCTGATTACTGACAGCCAAATTTTCATCATAAGTAATTGCACCCAATTCATCTAACAGTTGCACCCCATCAGTAATAGCTCGCCCTAAAGGCTTATCAATAAATGGAAAATCCTGTATTTTTGGCAGGCACAAGTAAGTCATACGTAGCAACACGGCTGCCAGCGAGCTTCGTAATATCTCTGGATCAGTAAATCTTGATCTTGCCTCATAGTCCAATTCGCTATAAAGACGAATGCAAATACCATCCGATACCCTTCCGCATCGTCCAGCCCTTTGATTGGCGGCCGCCTGAGAAATTGGCTCAATTTGTAACTGCTCAACTTTGTTCCGGTAGGAGTAGCGCTTAACCCGTGCTAAGCCACTATCAATTACATAGCGAATATTAGGTACTGTTAAAGAGGTTTCAGCTACATTGGTCGTGAGAATGATGCGTCGACCATTGCCTGGGTTAAAAACACGCTCTTGCTCAGCCGCCGACTGACGTGCAAAGAGACTCAAAATCTCGGGATGAAAGCGTTGTTGAAGCACATGATCTTTACGCAATGCTTCTGCGCAATCCCGAATCTCCCGCTCACCAGGCAAAAACACTAAGACATCGCCGGCACCCTGTGCGCCTTCTCGCCAAACATTAGCAATCTCCTGCGCAACCGCCTCTGGAATCTCTATGCCCTCCTTGGGTTCCTTTCTACCATCCCCCTTCATATCAGGCTCAAGTGGCGCATAACGCTGTTCTACCGGAAATAATCGACCACTCACCTCAATCACTGGTGCCAATTTTTGACCAATCGAAAAATGCTGAGCAAAGCGTTGTGCATCAATCGTCGCTGAGGTGATAATTAGCTTTAGATCAGGGCGCCTAGGAAGTAGCTGCCTTAAGTAGCCTAATAAGAAATCAATGTTCAGACTGCGTTCATGAGCTTCATCAATGATTAGGGTGTCATATGCCCTGAGCTGCGGATCTCTTTGGGTCTCTGCCAGCAAAATACCATCCGTCATTAGCTTAATTGAAGCACCCTGGCTGGTTTTATCAGCAAAACGAATTTGGTAACCCACATCTTGACCAATTGGGGTCCCCAACTCCTGGGCAATCCGCTTCGCTGTTGCGGTAGCTGCTATTCGACGGGGTTGAGTATGTCCAATTAGCTTCCCACCATTCATGGTGCCTCTACCGAGATCTAAACAGATTTTTGGAAGTTGGGTGGTCTTACCTGAACCAGTCTCACCACAAACAATGACTACTTGGTGAGATTGCAGGGCATCTTTGATAATCTGCCGTTGCCCAGAAACGGGTAACTCTTCCGGAAAACGGATTTCAAGTTTACGTCCAGTGTTGGAAGCAGGCACAGCCACAGGCGCTGTATTGGGTTTTTGTTGGTTTATAGGCTCTTGCACCCTATAATTTTCTCACTATGCCCACAAATGCACCAAATCCCAGCTTAAATGCTGATGAATCTACCCCTAATTTTCCTTTTGTAGGATGGTTGCGTGATGTTGCGCCCTATATTCATAGTTTTCGCGAAAAGACCTTTGTAATCGCCTTTGCTGGTGAGTTAGCCCAAGAAATCGGTCTTGAGAACCTGATTGAGGATATTGCCATGCTTCATGCCATGGGAATGCGGATTGTGTTAGTTCATGGTATTCGCCCTCAAATTGAAGAGCAATTGATGTTGCGTAATATCCAAAGTCAATTTGGGCAAAGCTCGATGCATAGCTACCGCATTACTGATGCTGCCGCCTTAGAATGCGTTAAAGAAGCTGCTGGTGAATTGCGCTTAGATATTGAGGCCGCTTTTAGTCGTGGTCTACCAAATACCCCCATGGCAGGATCACGCATCTCCGTGATCTCCGGAAATTTTATTACCGCCATGCCGGTAGGCGTGGTTGAGGGGGTCGACTATATCCATACGGGTCTTGTCCGCAAGGTAGATTCAACCTCTATAAAACTATCTTTAGATAGCAACAAAATTGTGCTGCTCTCGCCTTTAGGCTTCTCTCCAACTGGGCAGGCATTTAATCTGGCTTATGAGGATGTTGCGGCATCCACCGCTGTGGCACTAAAAGCGGATAAACTTATTTTCTTGAGCCCCTATTCTGGTCTCAGCGATGATGATGGAGACTTCATTACTGAGATGTCGATGCCTCAACTACAGGAATATGTCTTAGAGCATCCAGAAATGGAAATCGGCATGAAAAGCTTGCTCAATATTTCTGGGAGAGCTATCCGTGCGGGTGTTAGCCGAGTCCATTTCTTGCCAGCCAATCAAGATGGCGCATTGCTAGAAGAGCTTTTTACACATGATGGTATTGGTATGATGCTGGCCTCATCTGATATTGAAAATCTGCGTGAAGCCAATCAAGATGACGTGGGTGGTATTTTGCAGTTAACTAGCCCATTAGAAGATGAGGGGATATTAGCTGCTCGCGGTCAGGATGTGATAGAGCGTGATATTCAGCGCTTCTCCGTAATTGAGCATGATCAGGTCTTGTTCGGTTGTGCGGCACTCTTCCCCTTCCCTAATGGTGTAGGAGAACTAGCTTGTCTTGTTGTTGATCCTGATGCCCAAGGCTCCGGTGACGGCGAACGTTTGCTCAAGCGAATTGAGATGAGAGCTAAAAATGAAGGCATTAAGAAACTCTTTGTACTTACCACTAGAACAGAGCATTGGTTTTTAAAGCGTGGCTTTAAACGCGCCGAAGTAGAAGATTTACCCGAAGAAAGGAAACAAATTTACAACTGGGATCGTAAATCCATGGTTCTCACTAAGGACCTATAAAGCAAAACCTACAAAACAAGACCCATAAAAAACATGAAACATATTTGGAAAGGTATTACTGATGGCACGCATGGTTCAATGTATCAAACTTAACAAAGAAGCTGAAGGCATGGACTTCGCCCCACTTCCCGGTGAATTAGGTAAAAAGATTTGGAATCAAGTTTCCAAAGAGGCTTGGGCTGGATGGTTGAAGCAACAAACCATGTTGATTAACGAAAATCGGCTAAATATGGCCGATCCTCGCGCGCGCCAATACCTTTTAAAACAAGTGGAGAAGCATTTCTTTGAAGGCGGCGCAGATACGGCGCAAGGCTACGTACCCCCAGCAGAATAAGCATCTTGAATGCCGCACCGCACTAAGAAATATATTTTATTTATTAAGTGCAAATGCTTGACGACTGAACTTTAGAGGCATAGGATAAACCTGTGGTTGCGCAGATATGGTGCAAAACCACTTCTCATAAGCATATCTATATGCTTATAGGGCATTTGGAACTAAATATCTTCCTTTTGCTCGGCCATGAAAGACATGGTAAACAAACCCGATGGGCTACCCCGTCGGGTTTTTAAATTAAAAACTAATGCGACTAACCCCAGATGCATCACTGACAAGTAAGATATTAGCTTTTTCTTTTGCAAATAATCCCACCGTAATTACACCGGCAATTTGATTAATTTGAGCCTCCAGTCCATTGGGATCAATGATTTCTAATCCAGCAATATCTAAAATCCATCCGCCGTTATCTGTAACAAAAGGTTCGCTAGGAGTCTGGTTTAAGTCAGCTCGGATATTTTTAGCTAATCTCAAAGTTACTGTGCCACCTAACTTCTCAAGCTCTCTGGTGACTACGCCTTTAGATAAAGGAATAATCTCCACTGGTAAAGCAAAATGGCCTAAGATGGGCACCTGTTTAGATGAATCACAAACACAAATAAATTGCTTGGACATTGAAGCAATAATCTTTTCTCGGGTTAAGGCACCGCCGCCACCTTTAATCATGTTGCCCAATGGATCGATTTCATCAGCTCCGTCGACATAAGCAGGCAAGACTATCACCTCATTGGGGTCTAACACTTTAAATCCATGCTTCAGTAAGCGTTCTGTTGTGGCATTAGAGCTCGATACCGTCCCCGCAAAATGCCCCTTATGGGGTGCCAAGGCATCAATAAAGTAGTTAGCGGTTGAACCTGTCCCCACTCCCAAAATTTGACCTGGGGATAGCTTGAGAACCTCGTCCCTTGCTGCCTCACCCACTAATTGCTTCAGTTGATCTTGAGTCATATGAAATTAGGTCCTTTTGTTTACTGGAGCAGCGTAATTAATGCATCTATCATATGATATTTAAAGCTATCAACAGAATAAAGATCTCCACATTAATATGACAAGCACCTCATCTACCCTTAGCTACCTCAAGAGCATGACTACCGTTGTTGCAGATACAGGCGATTTTGAGCGCATGCAAGCATACCAACCCCAAGATGCCACCACCAATCCTTCCTTGATATTAAAAGCGGCTCAACAGGCCAATTATCAAGATTTGGTAAATCAAGTTAAGGCAACTCATCCGGGTATGAGTTCGGTCGATTTGGTGGATTACATTTTGGTTGCCTTTGGATTAGAGATTCTGAAAATTGTTCCAGGACGTGTTTCTACCGAGGTTGATGCTCGTCTTTCGTTTGATACCAATGCAACGGTAGCTAAAGCAAAACATCTTATAGCGCTTTATGAATCCTATGGAATTGATCGCCAGCGCATCTTAATTAAGCTTGCGGGCACTTGGGAAGGTATTGAGGCCGCTAAAGAATTAGAGCTTGAAGGTATTCATTGCAATATGACTTTGCTTTTCTCATTAGTTCAAGCGGCAGCCTGTGGCGCAGTCAATGCCAAATTAATCTCTCCATTTGTGGGCCGAATAACAGATTGGTATAAGGCCAAACTAGGCTCAACCTGGAATGATATTGACAATGGTGGCGCGAATGATCCTGGAGTCACTTCTGTTAAAAGAATTTTTTACTATTACAAGAAATTTGGAATTGCTACTGAAATCATGGGTGCTAGCTTTAGAAATACCAGTCAAATTTTAGAGTTAGCAGGATGTGATCTGCTAACGATTAGCCCTGAACTGCTTAGTGAACTACAAGTAAGCCAAGCTGTAATTGATCAGAAATTAAACCCCAATAATGCAGCAAGTGCGCTAGCGATGGAAAATATCAAACCACTAAAGTTGGATGAATCAAACTTTAGGTTGCAACTGAATAATGACGCTATGGCCACTGAAAAATTAGCCGAAGGAATTCGGAACTTCTGCTTTGATACTGAGAAGTTAGAAGCCCTATTAAGCAAATAAAACTAGGGAGAATAATTTCAGATGATTATTTATTGCCCCCATTGCTCTAAGGGCAACCGCGTACCTGCTGACAAATTGAACCAGGCCCCTATATGCGGGGCTTGCAAGCAAGATTTATTGTCTTTACCAATTAATGCAACTATAAGTAATTTCGATGAAATAATTTCACAGACAGTAATCTCTGTAATAGTCGATTTTTGGGCGCCCTGGTGCGGTCCATGCAAGTCATTTGCCCCAACTTTCCAAGCTTGTGCGATTGCCAACGCAAATAAAATTTTATTTGTAAAGGTGAACACCGAAGCAGAGCAAGCCCTTGGAGCACAATTTAATATTCGCTCAATTCCTACGCTAGCAGCATTTAAGAATGGCAAGGAACTGCACCGCATCAGCGGAGCTTTACCACCAGCCCAATTAGATCAATTTGTAAATCAAGTGCTTGTTAATCAGTAAAGCTATAGCGTGCTTACTTTTTAGATGTATTAATACCAAGCAAGCTATAAGCCGGGCAATTGCCAAGCATGCCTGTGAGTAGTGGCACAACACCAATCCATGCCCAAGGCCCAGTAATACCAAATCCTGCTAGACCCATTAAGGTAACACCCACAGTCATGCGGATTACGCGTTCAGTATGTCCTATATTGCATTTCATATTAGCCTCTTGTGTTTAAATTCAAGAAATTACTTTGATATCTTTGTCAGACGCTGTCTTAACGCCTCATATAAGCATACGCCACTAGCTACTGAAACATTCAAACTTTCTACAGAACCTTGCATTGGGATGCGAACAAGCTCATCACAGGTTTCTCGGGTCAAGCGGCGCATACCCTCACCTTCAGCACCCATCACAAGCCCAATAGGACCAGTCAGATCCAGATCATAGATAGATTTTTCAGCCTCATCATCAGTGCCAATAAGCCAAACACCTGCCTCTTGCATTTCACGCATCCCACGTACCAAGTTCGTCACTGTAATCACTGGGATCACTTCTGAAGCACCGCTAGATACTTTGCTCACCGTAGCATTAATCGATGCAGATCGATCTTTAGGAATGACTACAGCATCTACTCCAGCACCATCAGCCACCCGTAAACAGGCACCAAAATTGTGGGGATCAGTGATTCCATCTAATACCAAGAACAAGGCTTTGCTTTGATTGTTTTCTGCATCCTCGATTACCTCGGTAATAGTCCTAGCGATCGTCATCTTTTCAGCTAAAGCAACAACTCCTTGATGGCGATCATGCCCAGTTAGTTTATGTAATCGCTCTGAATCTGCAGCATGCAATCTCTCGCCAAGTATTTCTTCGGCTTGTTTTAAAAAATCTCCCATTCGACGATCTCGTCGACCCGGATCAAAATACACCGATTTCAAACTAGCCGGATCAACACGTAAACGCGCTTGAACCGCATGAAAACCAACTAATATTTGTTTCATTAACGTTTCATCTCAGTATCTTATTTGCGTCTCGCATTGGTGCTACGAACAGGAGGTTTACTTCCGGCTGATTTTCCAGCGGCCCTACTGGGTTTTGTGGGTTTACTGCTTTTTGCAGCACTACGACTAGCCTTGCTCTTAGATTGAGTTGCGCCCAGGTTGCCAGCTGATTTAGCTGAATTTACGTTAATACCACTGTGCTTTTGCGGCTCTTTGCTCCCCGGTCTATTTTTCTTAGGTGCTGCTTTTTTATTGGGGCGTCCGGTATCGCTAGCTAAGATAATTTGACGACGATTAGATGATCCACCTGGTTCGGCACCAACTGATTTAACTAAGCTAAATTCTATTTTGCGGGCGTCTAAGTCAACACGGCTTACCAGGATATGAACCCGATCGCCTAGACGATAACGAATACCCGTTCTTTCCCCACGTAACTCTTGACGTGCTTCGTCATACTGGAAGTAATCTCCACCGAGCTCTGTGACATGAACCATGCCTTCAACAAAGAGATTTTCTAGTTGTACGAAAAGACCAAAACTAGCTACCCCTGTAACCGTACCAGAATATTCCTGACCTAGATGATCGCGCATGTAATAACACTTTAGCCAAGCCTCTACATCACGTGAGGCCTCGTCGGCACGACGCTCATTAGAAGAACAATGAACACCAAGCTGACCCCAAATTGGTAATGCTGCATTACCGCCTTTTGGTAAGCGGGCTCCTTTAGCGCTGGCTTCTTTAGCTTCACTATGAGATTTTTTGGCATTTACTGCGTTCTCGCGACCTTTGCCCTTGCGCGGCAAGGTGAGATTCAGTGGAACTTTTGGGGGTAACACTGGGGTGTAGGGCTTCTTGGCCAAAATCGCCTTAATCACCCGATGCGTCAAAAGATCAGGGTAACGTCGTATTGGGCTCGTGAAATGAGAATACGCTGGATAAGCTAGGCCAAAATGGCCTTCATTATCCGGTTGATACATTGCTTGCTGCATAGCTCTTAAAACGACTGATTGCAGTGTATTGACATCAGGACGATCTTTAATGTCCCGCATCAGCTTAGCAAAATCTCTTGGTTTAGGTTTATCACCACCATCCAAAGATAGCCCAGAGGTACGCAGTACTTGCCGCAGTGTTACCAACTTCTCTTCAGAAGGTTCGCCATGAACCCGGTACAAACTTAAGTGTTTGTTCTTATCAATAAAATCAGCCGCACAAACGTTGGCGGTCAACATACACTCTTCAATTAATCGGTGAGCATCATTACGAAGGCGGGGTTCAATACGTAAAATTTTACCTAGCTCATTACTAATAATCTGCGTTTCAGTAGTTTCAAACTCGATAGCACCACGCTTATGGCGTGCTTCAAGTAATATTTTATATAAAGAATATAAATTGGTGAGAAGCGGCCTGAAATCGGCATAGCGAGTTGCTTCTGGTCCTTTACTATTGGAGAGAATTTCCCAAACAGTATCGTAAGTAAATCGTTGCGCAGAATGCATGACAGCTGGATAAAACTGATAAGCCAGAACAATACCATTGTTATCTACTACTGAATCACACACCATACAAAGGCGATCAACCCCTGGATTGAGTGAGCAAAGACCATTGGAGATCTTTTCGGGCAGCATGGGTATGACCCTTCTAGGGAAATACACTGAAGTAGCTCGTAGCAAGCCCTCATCATCTAAGGGATGACCAGGCTTTACATAGTGAGAAACGTCGGCAATGGCCACAATTAAGCGCCAAGCTTTTGCTTTGCCGTACATAATAGGCTCGCAATAGACAGCATCATCAAAATCACGCGCATCCGCACCATCAATAGTTACTAATGGAACATCACGTAAATCCACGCGTCCTTCTAGATCAGACTGCTGGACCGTATCGGGTAGTGCATCGGCTTCTTTCTTTACCGCTGTAGAAAATTCATGGGGAACCCCATACTTGCGTACAGCGATTTCAATTTCCATACCAGGATCATCAATCTCGCCCAATACCTCTACAACCCGACCAACGGCCTGACGATAGCTATCTGGGTAATCAATAATTTCTACACTGACGACTTGACCTAATTTGGCATTACCTTGTCCTTTTGGAGGTATCAAGATGTCATGGCCAATGCGCATATCTTCAGGCGCAACAATCAGTACGCCGTTTTCATTTAAGAGACGTCCGATTACAACCTTATTAGCGTGTAATACGACTTCTACAATTTGCCCCTCAGGACGTCCACGACGATCAGTGCCGAGTACTCTGACATTGACTCTATCGCCATGCATGACGCGGGACATTTCTTTTTCAGAAAGAAAAATATCCTCACCACCATCATCGGGAATGACAAATCCAAATCCATCTCGGTGACCTTGGACTGTACCCAAACGGTCAGCCTCTCGTGGTACCAAGTCTTTTGCTTTACGCATTCAATTCCTTCGGCAATACATGCCTTATATATCTATATTTGTTATGAACTAAGGCTACTGTATCAAACCGCTAAGTCTGAAGGGAAAAAGCCAAAATGGGTTATAAGAACGATCAAAGCTTACTACCCATTCGTCTCAGCGCTTATAATGTACATAAGCCCAGATGGCGAAATTGGTAGACGCACCAGCTTCAGGTGCTGGCGATCGAAAGGTTGTGGAGGTTCGAGTCCTCTTCTGGGCACCATATTTATTATATTAAGCATGGCAGACCTAGGCATTTTATAGGTTTGGAGTGCTTAAATCAAACAAAAATGGCCGTTTAAGCATTTTGAATCGCTTTCCAAAGTTTTAACGCATCTACAGTCTGTGCTACGTCATGAACCCGCATAATCTGGGCACCTCGATCTGCAGCCATCACCACTGCTGCAATACTGGCAGGAAGACGCTCTTGAGTGTCCCTACCCGTGACCTTACCTAACATCGATTTCCTAGAAATGCCCGCCAAAACTGGAAATCCCAACTCAGTAAAGGCCTCGAAATCAGCCAACATCCGAAGGTTGTGCTCAAGACTCTTACCAAAACCAAAACCGGGGTCGATTGCAATCCGCTTTCTAGATACCCCTTGATCCATTAGCAGTTCGGATCTTTGTTTCAGAAAGAGCTTAACCTCGGCAATAATGTCTTGATACTCTGGGTTAAATTGCATGGTTAAAGGATCGCGCTGCATATGCATGAGCACGATACCGCACTCTTCCCGATCCTCTCCTTGGGAACATTCCAAAACTGCATCTAAAGCGCCTTCTTGGCGCAAGGCCCAGATATCGTTTACACAATCTACACCCGCATTCAGAGCGAGACGCATTGTCTGCGCTTTATATGTGTCAATCGAAAGGGCTACGCCGCAATCCTTCAGTGCATCAATGACTGGCAGCACCCGATCTAGCTCCTCTTGCAAGGAAATAGGCTGCGCTCCTGGACGCGTCGATTCACCGCCAATATCGATGATGTCAACACCACTTTCAATCATGCGCTTTGCTTGAACAATAGCATCGCTTGCCGTCCGAAACTTTCCACCATCAGAAAATGAATCTGGAGTGGCATTTAGGATGCCCATTACCAAGGGACGTTGAAGTTGAGCAAAGTCAAAAAGAAAACGCCCGCAACGCCATGTTGCGGGCAATTGATATTTACTCATGAAAATACTCAGCAAAGATCCTAGGCAGTCGCTGGAGCACTACCTGCAGCAGGTCCTGAGGATCCGCCAGCAGAGTTACCAAAGACACTAGCAGGCGGTGGCTTGGGGATCCGCGGTGGACGACCTGCCATGATATCTGTTATCTGCTCTGCATCTATTGTTTCAAATTCAAGCAAAGCAGCAACCATTGCCTCTACCTTGTCACGATTTTCCTCAAGAATAGATCTGGCTAAAGCATATTGACTATCAATTAGCGTACGAATTTCTGCATCCACTTTTTGCTGAGTTAACTCTGATACTGTCTTCGTGCTATTGCGTCCAAAAATGCTTTCAGATTCAGTATCCACGTAGACCATCGTACCTAAACTATCACTCATTCCGTAGCGTGTCACCATATCACGTGCCATCTTTGTAGCACGCTCAAAGTCATTCGAAGCGCCAGTGCTCATCGAGTGCAAGAACACCTCCTCGGCAGCACGTCCACCGAACAGAATTGCCAACTCTTCCAACATGCGATCTTTATAAAGATTAACGCGATCAAACTCAGGAAGTTGCCATGTCACACCTAAAGCCATGCCACGTGGCATGATGGTCACTTTATGTACTGGATCAGCCTTAGGCAATACCTTCGCTACAACCGCGTGACCAGACTCGTGGTAAGCGGTATTGCGACGCTCTTCCTCGCGCATGACTGCTGACTTTCGCTCAGGGCCCATATAGATTTTGTCTTTAGCGTCCTCAAAGTCTTTCATATCAACAGCGCGCTTATTGCGACGAGCAGCAAACAGGGCAGATTCATTTACTAAGTTAGCCAAATCTGCACCAGAAAATCCTGGCGTACCGCGGGCCAATACCGCTGCATTTACATCAGGATCGATGGGAACTTTACGCATATGCACTTGCAAAATTTGCTCACGACCTCGAATATCTGGTAAGCCAACATGTACCTGGCGATCAAAGCGGCCAGGGCGTAATAATGCCCTGTCCAAAACATCAGATCGGTTAGTTGCAGCAACGACGATCACACCACTATTACTCTCAAAACCATCCATCTCTACTAGCATTTGATTCAATGTTTGCTCGCGTTCATCGTTACCACCACCCATGCCAGCACCACGATGACGACCTACCGCATCGATTTCATCAATAAAAATGATGCAGGGAGAATTCTTCTTGGCATTCTCAAACATATCACGCACACGAGATGCGCCAACACCAACAAACATCTCAACGAAATCAGAGCCCGAGATCGAGAAAAAAGGTACTTTTGCTTCGCCGGCAATTGCACGCGCCAGCAAAGTCTTACCAGTGCCGGGAGGACCTACAAGTAATACTCCATGGGGAATACGTCCACCCAGTTTTTGAAAGCGTTGTGGATCTTTTAAGAAATCGACAATTTCAAATACTTCCTCTTTAGCCTCGTCGCAACCAGCTACATCGGCAAAGGTCACAGTATTGCTGTTTTCATCCACAAGGCGCGCTTTAGATTTTCCAAATGAAAAAGCCCCACCCTTACCGCCACCTTGCATCTGGCGCATCATGAAAAACCAAAAGCCGATTATCAATAAAGTGGGTCCAAGGTAATACAAGGCAGAGACCAACATATTGGGTTCGTCATCCGCCTTACCCGTAACTTGCACACCGTATTTCATAAGGTCGCCCACCATCCAAATATCACCCGGTGAAATAATGGAATATTTATTACCGTCATTTGGCGTTACTTGCAAGGTACGACCCTGCACATCAACTCGCTTGACTTTGCCAAGCTTGGCATCGTCCATGAATTGAGAATAGGTAACTTGGGTTTGCTCTCTGGGTTTGTCAAACTGTTTAAAAACAGTAAACAGTACCAAACCTACAATGAGCCACACACCGATTTTTTGCAACATATTGCTGTTCAAATAGAGACCTTTGCCGGATTAATCCGGGAGTTAAAGCGGATTGCTATATCTAAGTATCTGATTCTACTACCAGCCTTTTTCAAGGGCTGAGAGCATATTTATTTGATAAACCCCTAAGATAAGTAGGTTATTTTGGCACTATTTCGGTGGTTTCAGGTTTCTGCCAAGTAAAAATATTTCCGAAGATTTGGCTCTAGACGCTTTAGGCTTTCTAGAAACCACCGTCTTAAAGACCTTTTTAAAGGATTCCACTATTTGGCTATAGCCACTGCCATTAAAACATTTAATTAAGAGTGCCCCTTCTGGTTTGAGGTGCTTTAGCGAGAAATCCAAAGCAATTTCAGCCAAAAAAGCCATGCGAGCAGCATCTGCCACCCCCACCCCAGAGAGATTAGGAGCCATATCAGATAGAACTAGATCCACTTTACCGTTAGCATCAACCGGCAGTAGTGCTTCAAGTGCCTGCAAGCCTTCGTCCTCACGAAAGTCACCCTGAATGAAGCTGACATCAGCAATATCCTCCATTGGCAAAATATCGATCGCAATAATAATGCCATCGGGTTTGCCAGAATCTACCTTAGGATTACTTTTGCCCAACTCAGTTAAGCGATTGCGTGCAAACTGACTCCAGCTCCCTGGGGCACTCCCCAAATCGACAATAGTCATTCCCGCTTTAATCAGGTGATCTTGCTCGTCAATCTCGCTTAGTTTGTATACAGCACGTGCACGATAACCGTCTTTTTGAGCCATCTTCACATACGGATCATTTAAATGATCTTGCAACCAACTTTTATTAAATTTATTCTTTGCCACAGATTACCCACTTTCGATAGCTATTTTCCTTGTTTCTAGTGCCAAAGGCAAAAGTATTTGTCCTCAATTAGGGTATTTACATCACTTCATACTCAGATAGGGGAATTTAGAGTAGAAGGCGAGTTTAGGTTTTGAATGCTCTATCATCATACCCATGACAAAACTTACTATTACCCCAGTGCAACGCAAATCCCTTAAAGCACTCGCCCACTATCTAAGCCCTGTCGTCATGATAGGTGGTGATGGCCTCACGCCCGCCGTTATTAAAGAAGCTAAATTGGCGATTTCACATCATGGGCTTATCAAGATTAGGGTGTTTGGCGATGATCGTGAAGCGAGGGTGTCCATGTATGAAGAACTATGCGATAAATTGGGCGCAGCTCCTATTCAGCTCATTGGCAAATTATTGGTCATTTGGAGACCAAAAGATGTGGTTGATGCAGCGCTCTTAAATTTAAGTCGATCAGGCAAACAAACTAAGAAAACGTTGCAAGCACCCCGCACGAAGCGCCAGCCCAATCGCACGGTCGCAATAAAAACGGGAATTCGTACGAGCACATCTGAGAGGTCCGAAAGACGCTCAGCGGCTAGTAAATCTCCTTTTACTAGAGCCGCTGCTGTCAAAACACCAGCAAGTTCAACTGCTCCCAAGAAAAGAGTTTTGAGAGCTGATGCAGCAGAATCTAAAATTGGCTGGTCATCACCCGGCTATCGCAAAGCCACAGCAGCCCCAGCTCCAATTAAGAAGCGCAAAGTACGCATGAGCAGTACCAAGAAAAAATCCTTGGGCTCTTAATGGCATATTGAAGTTTGGTATTTCTAAATTAAAAAACGCCCTGTTGGGCGTTTTTTATTGCTTATATAAATAGGGGCAAAGAATTGCATTTAAATTTACTTCTTACTGAGATGCCAAACTAAAAAGATCCCTAAGAGACTCTGAATGGCATAAAGACCACTAGATACTTGATGCAGACGAGTAAATAAAGAAGCCCATGAGGATTCCATTACATACATCCCCGCCATCATTGCCTGATCTTTTAAAGAACTCATCCAAGGAATCAAAATAAAAGCGGCGCAAATCGCACAAGCAAGGATACCCAATAGGACCCATCGAATGATGCGATATTGATTCAGACCCGCGCGAACTAAGTAGTTAGCTAGAATCATTAAGACAACACTTAAACCAACGCTCAAGTTAGCCTCGATCTTAAAAAGACTAGCCGCCACCATACCTGCCACTTGACGATCACCCAGCGCAGAAAATAAAATCGGCACCACTACAAATCCAACAGTAATAAAACCTCCCACCCATAGACCAGCTATGAGAGTGAAAATACGCTGGGAAGTAAAATACATTAGATGTAGCGTACAGCCAAGATTTCTACTTCTCGATTGCCGCCTGGCGCCTGAACAGCCACCACATCACCCTCTTCCTTACCAATTAAGGCGCGAGCAATGGGAGAGCTAATAGAGATTTTATTTACAGCAATATCAGCCTCATCATCACCAACGATTTGATAGGTTAATTTAGTGCCGCCCTCTAAATCCTCAAGGTCTACCGTTGCACCAAATACAATTCGACCCGCTATATCTAACGTCGAAGGATCAATAATTTGGGCAGCAGATAACTTGCCTTCAAGCTCCTGTATACGGCCCTCAATAAAACCTTGCTTTTCTTTTGCAGCATCGTACTCAGCATTCTCAGACAGATCGCCTTGCGCACGTGCTTCAGAAATAGCATTAATCACTGAGGGACGCTCTACATGCTTTAAGCGGTGCAACTCATCCTTGAGAAGTTCTGCGCCATGTTTTGTAATCGGAATTGTACTCATGCTTCTAACCTAACCTAAATATGCTCATCTATGTGCCAAATTGCACATAGAGAGCTTAATTTTAGATTAATTGAGGGACCGATGTAAGTTTTGAAGAGAATAAACTTCGAGAGACTCTTTACTGCCATATTGGGAGGCCATTAAACCATCCATTACCGCCCGTGCCGCACTGATGGTTGTGTAATAAGTGACATTATTTGCCTGGGCACTAGTACGAATAGATCGCGAGTCTGCAATCGCAGTGCGAGTTTCATCGACCGTGGTAAATACTAAAGAAATCTCACCATTCTTAATCAAATCAACAATATGGGGACGACCATCCTTGACCTTATTGACCACACTTACTGGTAAGCCAGCAGCTTCTATAGCCGCAGCAGTGCCCTTAGTAGCTACCATGGGGAAACCGAGTTGATGCAGGAGTTTGGCAACCTCTATTGCCATCGGTTTATCGCTGTCTTTAACTGTGAGAACAACAGTACCGCTCTTAGGTAGCTTAATGCCAGCACCTAATTGAGATTTAAATAGTGCTTCGCCAAAGGTTTTACCCACACCCATTACTTCACCTGTCGAGCGCATTTCAGGCCCTAAAATTGGATCGATCCCTGGGAATTTATTAAATGGGAAGACAGCCTCTTTAACTGAGAAATAAGCAGGCTTGACTTCATGATGTATCCCCTGCTGATCTAAAGTCTGGCCTACCATACATCGCGCTGCAATCTTAGCCAATTGCAAGCCAGTCGCTTTAGAAACAAAGGGCACGGTACGAGATGCGCGTGGATTGACTTCAAGAACATAAATGACATCCTGACCATCGACATTCTGAATCGCAAACTGGACATTCATGAGGCCGATTACATTCAAACCTCTAGCCATCGCTGCTGTTTGACGTTTGATCTCCTGAACAGTCTCATCTGAAAGAGAATATGGCGGTAAAGAACAGGCAGAGTCACCAGAGTGGACGCCAGCTTGCTCAATATGCTCCATTACCCCGCCAATAAACACGCGCTGACCATCGCTAATACAGTCGACATCACATTCAATTGCATCATTTAAAAATCGATCTAGCAATACCGGTGAGTCATGAGAAACCTTCACCGCTTCACGCATATAACGCTCAAGATCGCGTCCGTCATGCACGATTTCCATTGCACGGCCACCCAACACATAGGAAGGACGTACAACTAAGGGATAGCCAATTTCTTCAGCAAGTTTGAGAGCTTCATCTTCAGCACGAGCAGTCCGATTTGGTGGTTGGCGTAAATTAAGCTCATGCAATAACTTCTGAAAGCGTTCACGGTCTTCAGCAGCATCGATCATATCCGGAGAGGTGCCAATAATAGGTACGCCATTGGCCTCAAGATCTAAAGCCAATTTCAAAGGGGTTTGGCCGCCGTATTGAACGATTACGCCTTTGGGCTTTTCTTTCGCAACGATCTCTAAAACATCTTCTAGAGTTAAAGGTTCGAAGTACAAACGATCAGAAGTATCGTAGTCAGTAGAAACCGTTTCTGGATTGCAGTTGACCATAATAGTTTCATAACCATCTTCGCGCATGGCTAAAGCAGCATGCACACAACAGTAATCGAATTCAATGCCTTGACCTATTCGGTTGGGGCCACCACCTAATACCATGATCTTATCTTTAGTCGTAGGCAAAGATTCGCACTCACCATGCTCTGCTTCGTATGTGGAATAAAGGTAAGCCGTATTGGTAGAAAACTCCGCTGCACAGGTATCAACACGCTTATATACCGGCACCACTTTTAAGCGATGACGGGCAGCACGAACCGAAGATGCGTCTACTCCTAATAATTTTCCTAAGCGCCGATCTGAAAAGCCTTTTTGTTTAATGAAACGTAATTCGGCAGCAGATAAGCTATCAATCTTACGTTGCTTGAGTTCAGTTTCCATGGTGATGAGTTCTTCAATTTGCTCCAAGAACCAAGGATCTACTTTAGTCTCGTTATAAATCTCATCTAAACCCATTCCCATACGGAAGGCATCAGCCAAATACCAAATGCGGTCTGGTCCTGGCTCGCCAATTTCTTGAATGATGTCATCTAAGTCTGTAGATACTTCATCTAAACCATCCACGCCAACCTCTAGTCCGCGAAGAGCTTTTTGAAAAGATTCTTGGAAGGTGCGGCCAATAGCCATTACCTCGCCAACCGATTTCATCTGTGTAGTCAAACGAGAGTCAGCTTGGGGAAATTTCTCAAAGGCAAAACGAGGAATTTTGGTAACGACATAATCGATTGAAGGCTCAAAGGATGCTGGTGTTGCACCGCCAGTAATGTCATTCTTCAATTCATCCAAGGTGTAGCCTACTGCAAGCTTTGCAGCAATCTTTGCGATTGGGAAGCCCGTCGCTTTTGAAGCCAATGCGGATGAGCGCGAAACACGTGGATTCATCTCAATCACGATCATGCGACCATCTACTGGATTGATGGAGAACTGGACGTTTGAACCGCCAGTATCTACCCCAATTTCACGTAACACGGCAATCGATGCATTACGCATCAACTGATACTCTTTATCGGTTAAGGTCTGAGCAGGCGCTACAGTAATGGAGTCACCCGTATGGATGCCCATCGGATCTAAGTTTTCAATAGAGCAAACAATGATGCAATTATCGGCACGGTCACGCACTACTTCCATCTCGAATTCTTTCCAACCCAATAAGGATTCTTCGATCAAGAGTTCACGAGTAGGAGATAAATCTAAACCACGTTTACATATTTCTTCAAATTCTTCACGGTTGTACGCTATGCCACCACCAGATCCACCCATCGTGAATGAGGGGCGTATAACCACTGGAAATCCTGGGCTACCAGTCTCCACCTGAATACGCTGTTGCACTTCATGGGCCTCATCCATCGAATGCGCAATGCCAGATTTCGCAGAACCCAAACCAATCTTTGTCATGGCATCTTTAAATTTCTGCCGATCTTCTGCTTTATCAATCGCTTCTGGTGAGGCACCAATGAGTTCACAGCCGTACTTCTCAAGAATGCCATGACGATGTAAGTCAAGAGCGCAGTTCAAGGCAGTTTGACCGCCCATGGTTGGCAAAATAGCGTCTGGTTTTTCAGTGGCAATAATGCGTTCCACCACCTCCCAAGTAATAGGCTCGATGTAAGTAACATCAGCCATCTCTGGGTCTGTCATGATGGTTGCAGGATTGCTATTGACCAAAATTACTTTGTAACCTTCGTCACGCAAAGCTTTACAAGCCTGCGCACCTGAATAGTCAAACTCACAAGCTTGGCCAATCACAATCGGGCCGGCACCAATAATGAGAATGCTCTGAATATCGCTACGCTTAGGCATTATTCGCCCTCCCTATTACCAACAGCGGCAGCATTCATTAGCTCCACGAAACGATCAAACAAATAGGCAATGTCATGCGGGCCTGGTGAGGCCTCTGGGTGTCCCTGGAAACACAAAGCAGGCTTATATTTCCAGGCAAGGCCTTGTAAGGAACCATCAAATAAAGAAACGTGCGTTATACGGATATTATCAGGCAAGGTATTTGCATCAACTGCAAAACCATGGTTCTGAGAGGTAATCGCTACTCGCCCAGTATCTAAATCCTTAACTGGATGATTGGCACCATGATGACCAAACTTCATCTTCAAGGTTTTGGCGCCTGCTGCTAATCCCATAATTTGGTGACCCAAACAAATACCGAAGGTTGGAATACCTTTATCAATAATTTCTTTTGCGGCAGTGATTGCGTAGTCACAAGGCCCAGGATCTCCAGGCCCGTTTGAAAAAAATACCCCATCAGGATTTAGAGCCAAGACTTCTGCAGCGCTAGTTTGCGCTGGGACAATGGTTAATTGACAACCTCGCTCAGTTAGCATGCGCAAAATATTGCGCTTCACACCGAAGTCATAAGCTACTACTTTTTTGAGAGGCTTGCGCTCGTCTAAAGTTCTGTAAGCAGGCTTGCCATCCGGACCATGTAAATCCCACTCAGCCTCACGCCATTGATAAGATTTTTTAGTGCTTACTACTTTAGCCAGATCTAATCCAGCCATTCCTGGAAAAGCTTTGGCTAACTCAAGTGCTTTTATGCCAAGAGTCTGCACATCATCGCCCATTTGGCCAGCCACAATAGCACCAGATTGAGAGCCCTTGTCACGCAGAATACGGGTCAGTTGCCGAGTATCGATGCCAGAAATACCCACTACACCAGCTTTAGATAGATAGCTATCCAAGCTAATTTCTGAACGGAAATTCGAGACGCGCTTAGACAGGTCTTTAACCACTAAGCCTGCAGCATGAATGTGATCAGACTCGGCATCCTGGTCATTAATTCCGACATTTCCAATATGGGGGTAAGTTAAGGTCACAATTTGACGTGAATAACTTGGATCGGTAATGATCTCTTGATAACCGGTCAACGCGGTGTTGAAAACGACTTCGCCAGTAGTTTGACCAGGGGCACCAATACTCAAACCAGAAAATAATGTGCCATCGGCTAAAGCCAACACGGCGGGAGGAAAAGAAGGAAGCAAGGGTGACAAACCATCTCCAGTCCCTGCTCCATCCGACGCTCAACACCCCAAAAGACTAACCCAGGACTATTTGTGCGGGAGGTGAGTGTCTTTAAGCGCTAGGGTAATTTAATAAGTTTCGAATCAGGTAATGATACCAGTTTTGCGTATAAACCCTTGGATTCCCAGCCAAGTAGGCTTAAAAGGAAATAAGCCCCAAGGTCATCAAACCGAGGGGCTTATTAAAGGGTGCTTCTTGAATTTACGATTGGGCTTGATTAGGGCTTAGCTGTCTGCTCAATGATGGTCTTGATTTGAGCCAATACGGTTTGATCTTCCATAGTGCTGATATCACCAGGATCGCGCCCTTCAGCAACAGCTTGAAGCGCACGACGAACAATCTTGCCAGAACGGGTCTTTGGTAATGCGGTAACGATATACACGCGTCCGGGACGAGCAATAGCGCCTAAAGTGGTATCCACGGTCTTCATGCATTCCGCCTCTAAAGTAGCGGTATTAGAAGAATCTTTCGGAATTACAAAAGCAATCGCAGCCTGTCCTTTGAGTTTGTCCTCAATACCAACCACAGCCACCTCAGAAACATTGGAATGCCCAGAGATGCTCTCCTCAATCTCGCGAGTACCTAAACGATGACCGGCAACGTTAATCACGTCATCGGTACGACCCAAGATAAAGAAGTAACCATCTTCATCCTTGATACCCCAGTCAAAGGTGGAATAAATCATCTTGCCAGGTATGGTTTCCCAATAGGTACTCACAAAACGTTTGTCATCACCCCAAACTGTTTGCATACAACCAGGAGGCAATGGGCCCTCAATCGCAATCACCCCTTTTTGGTCTGGCCCTAACTCGGCTGATGTTGCATCATCTAGCAACTTCATGTTGTAACCAAATGAAGGAACACCAGGAGAGCCAAACTTATGCGGCATCACTTCAACACCACGCTGTATTGCTAACATTGGCCAACCTGTTTCTGTCTGCCAGTAGTTATCCACGATGGGTTTATTGATTGCTCCATGAATCCAGGTTGCCGTTGGCTCATCTAATGGCTCACCCGCTAAAAATAGAGCGCGCAAACTTGAGAGGTCATATTTGGTCAAAAAGGCAGGGTCTTGTTTTTTAAGAACACGCACTGCAGTTGGTGCCGAGAACATGACTGAAACCTTGTACTTCTCAACCAACTCCCACCAAATACCAGCATCAGGACGTAATGGCGTGCCCTCATACATGATGGTAGCCATTCCATTTAATAAAGGTCCATAAATAATATAGCTATGACCCACAACCCAGCCAATATCTGAGGTTGTAAACATCGTTTCGCCAGGCTTGCCACAAAAAATATGGTTCATTGTGGCAGTCAAAGCTACTGCATAACCACCAGTATCACGTTGCACGCCCTTAGGCTTACCAGTTGTGCCAGACGTGTACAAAATATATGACGGATGGGTTGCATCAACCCACTCCACTGGCACGATATCGTTTAAATGTTTTTGACGTTCAGAAGCGTAATCTAAGTCACGACCAGCAACCGTAGTGAACTCTGTTAAACCGCGGTTCACGATTAAAACTTTTTCAGGCTTGTAGTCAGCAAGTGTGATTGCTTCATCGAGCAAAGGTTTATAAGGAACTGCTTTGCCACCACGCGCGCCCGCCTCTGCGGTCACAATCATTTTCGGCTTTGCATCATCAATTCGTGAAGCCAAGCTATGGGATGCAAAGCCACCAAATACTACAGAGTGAATAGCGCCAATACGTGCACAAGCGAGCATTGCAAAACAGGCTTCTGCAATCATTGGCATGTAAATGAGAACACGGTCACCCTTTTGAATGCCATTGGCTTTATAAATCGCCGCCATCCGATTAACTTCCTCATAAAGCTCTTTAAAGGTATAGGCTTTTTCTATATTGGTTTCGGTTGACACAGCAACCAAAGCAATTTGATCGGGACGATCTTTGAGATGACGATCGACAGCGTTGTAGCAAAGATTTGTTAAGCCGCCCTCAAACCACTTCGCAAACGGAGGGTTTGCATAATCGAGCACTTTATTGAAGGGCTTTTCCCAATGTATTAACTTTGCCTGTTCTCCCCAAAAACCATCTGGATCTTTAATGGAGCGTTCGTGTTCTGATTTGTAGGACATGTTCTACCTAAATATGTAAATTAAAGTTACTGGAATTCAACAAAAAATTACTGAGTTTTACTGACGCCTTTACCGCTTACCACCTTAACTGGTGTAACAGAAGCATTTGCAACTCCATTTTTCGCAGATTTTGCAAGCCCTGTCGATGCGGATTTATGCTGAGAAACCACATTATTTACAGGGGAATTACCCTTAGAAACCCCTTTTGAAACCTTTGATGAGGCACATTTAGCCCCTTTTGCGCATTTTTTAGTCTTTACAGGGCTTGGCTTTTCTAGATTAAGACTCGCATTTTCGGCCATTGCTACTGAAATATCTCCTGGACGACGACTGGTTTTAGGAATTAAAACCGTTGATCCAGCCCGAATACGCATTCCCTTAGGTATTCCGTTCACCTCCCTTAGGTCATCCACATCTACTCCCAAAGTTTTGGCAGCCTGATCAACACTTTCTGTTCTAGTAACTTGCACTGCAGACCAAGTTGAGAGAGGTTTGGTGTAGCTCTTTAAGTTAGCTTGAAAGATTTCTGCATGCGCAAACGGCAGTAATATTTGCTGGTTTGCATTACTCAAAATGACTGGTTTATTAAATGAAGGATTCAGGTTATGAAACTCTTCGGAAGGTAATTCTGCCAGTTTAATAACCAAAGCAACGTCAATATCTGCACCCACATCGACCGCCACAAAATAGGGGTGGTTTTCTAGGTCTGGCAGGACAATGCCATAAGCCTGTGGGTCTAATACAATTTGGCGATAGGCCATGAGCTTGGGAACATAGGTCCGAGTTTCCTTTGGCATTTTTAAGCTAAGGTAGTCTGTTGGTAAGCCTGCCACTAAATTGCGTTTCTGAGCTTTCGATACGTTACCTGCACCCCAGTTATAGGCTGCCAAAGCTAATTCCCAACTTCCAAATTGTTTATGTAAGCGCTGTAAATAATCGAGTGCTGCATCAGTAGATTGAATGACATCACGTCGCTCATCTCTAAAAACGTTCTGGGTTAAACGAAAATCTTTTCCGGTGGCAGGCATAAATTGCCATAAACCCATCGCTTTTGCACTTGATTTAGCATGTGTAACAAAAGCACTTTCAACAAAAGGAAGGAGTGCTATCTCAGTTGGCATATTTCGAGAATTAACCTCTTGCACAATATAGAATAAGTAACGCGAGGATCGCTCCATTGAACGATGAACATAATCTGGGCGAGCACTTAACCAACGAACCTGCTCGATCTCTAGAGGGGTATTCATCGGCTCCATTTCAAAGCCATCCCGAATCCGTAACCATAAATTGCTGGACGGGGCATACAGATCACTTACTGATTGATTCTGCAAGTTCACCCGTTTTGCTTTGGAGGATCGATCGCTCCCTTTTGTAGGGGTATCAGATGACCAATCTCCCGTGCTAGCACAACCCGAAAGCACGACAATCAAGAGGATTGCCGCAGATCGCAAAAACATCAGAACCGGTCCTTCCAAGCGCGGATCACAGCCAATACATGGGCTGGAGAAGGTAAAGTTTTTTCACCCGATACCTTTAGAGCAGAATCGATGACTTCTTTTTGATCACAGCGCATAAAGGGGTTGACTTGAAGTTCTTGACCAATCGTACTGGGTAAGGTAGGTAAATTTTGTTCCCGTAATGACTTGGCAGTTTGTGCCCACGTAATTAAATTAGCATTATTGGGCTCAACTGTTAAGGCAAACCGAATATTAGATAAGGTGTACTCATGGGTACAAAACACTAAGGTATTTTTAGGCAAGGCCATGAACTTTGCTAAAGATTGACTCATTTGCGTAGGGGTGCCCTCAAAGAGTCTGCCACAACCAGAGGCAAACAAGGTATCGCCACAAAATAGCATCGGCTCAACGATATTAGCTTGCATATTAGCGAAATAAGCAATATGACTTAAGGTATGCCCAGGAACTTCGTAAACCTCAAGGCTAATCCGTGGGGAGGCAATCTCTACCTTATCCCCCTCTATCACCACTTGTGTCCGTCCTGGAATATCGTCGCCCGCTGGACCATAAACTGGAATGGATGAACCTAATAACTGTAATAATTGCAAAATGCCGCCAGTGTGGTCAGCATGATGATGAGTGACTAAAATTCCCTTAAGAAAGAGATTTTCTTGTTTTAAGTATTGGAGTACAGGGCTAGCATCACCAGGATCAACCACGAGAGCAGAATCGCCATCATGAATACACCAAATGTAATTGTCATCAAAGGCCGGTATCGGCCAAACTTGCAATAAAGTATTCTTCACCATAGGCTCATGATACCAACCCCACCCATTCCTGCCCAGATGCCTGCACCACCATGGAGATCATGGGAAAAATGGCTACAATCCCCACCAGGGCGATATGTGCTTGCCTGGGAGCAAAAATGCTTTGATCTAATCGTAGCAGACGTTTTTGGCTTTCATGCGGTACAAATCGGTCTACCCCAAATAAATACCCTTGCTGAGAATCGCATGCCACTGCATGCCCTTTTAATGCATGACAACGATAGGCTAAATCACACAAGTTCGTTTAACTGGCATCTCATTGAGGGCAATCCAAATGAGCTACCTTTTGCTAGTGAAAGTATTGATTTATTAGTCTTACCTCACGTTCTTGAATTTGCTGCCGATCCCCACCAAATTCTACGAGAAGCTGAGAGAGTATTGCGTCCAGAAGGACGCCTTACGATCTCTGGGTTTAATCCAGCTAGCCTGTGGGGTGCTCGACAGTACTTAAGTCGCTTAATCGGGACTCCTTACCTTCCTCGTGATGGCCAATTTATCAGCCTACTTCGCATTAAAGATTGGTTGCAGCTATTAAACTTTTCATTAGATAGAGGGCATTTTGGCTGCTACAAGCTCCCCTTACAAGGTGAATCGAGCATGTCTCGTATGCAATTTTTAGAGTCTATGGGTAACCGATGGTGGCCGATTTTTGGGGCTGTATTTATCGTATCGGCCATAAAACGCCAGCAAGGTATACGCTTAGTAGGCCAAATCCAATCTATTCGGATTCCTAGCATTGGACAATTAAGTCCTGCTACGGAAATACGCAAGAACCTCACTCAAGAGCAAGACCTATAAAAATTAACCTTATGCCGCATTCAAATAACCTACCCCACATCATTATTTATACCGATGGTGCATGTAAAGGCAATCCTGGCCCTGGGGGCTGGGGCGCCGTTTTACGCTCTGGTAAACATGAAAAGCACATCCATGGTGGAGCTCATCTAAGCACCAATAACCGCATGGAAATCAGTGCGGTTATACATGCATTACGGGCTCTAAAACAAAGAAGTTCAGTTGAGTTATGGACCGACTCTCAGTATGTTCAAAAAGGCGTAACCGAGTGGTTAGAGGGTTGGAAAAAACGGGGTTGGAAAACTGCCGGCAAAGGACCTGTTAAAAACGCTGATTTATGGCAAGAATTAGATCTTTTACTGCCTGATCACCAAATTTCTTGGCACTGGGTTCGAGGGCATAATGGCCATCCTGGAAACGAATTAGCCGACCTCTTAGCAAATCGTGGTGTTGAAGAATATCTGCCCTAAATCGCATCTTGCCCACAAAATTCATTTTGAATGGTCTTATGAGAGAATGAACTGGCTCTAGCAATGCAATGCAACTCTATATAAAACCAAGAAAAATTACAAAATCGTGTCAAAAATTCAATCTGTAATCGATCAGTGGATGGGTAAGGTCTTGGCCCTCAAAAATTGGACTCTAGCGCGCATATGCGCGCTCTGGAAAACCTACTCACCTAAACTGCTACAAATAGATTATGTGCGGACTCAGTCATTTGTTCTGAAACATAAATGGCGCATCATAGCAATCCTCATTACTTTGTATGCCTTATCCAAAGCCTATGATTACTTTTTTCCTGCTTCTGACAAAGCTGGAGGCCTTGTCACAGTCACTACAGTGGTGATAGATAAGGCAGATGTCCCCTTAATCATTGAAGCGACTGGCACGATCGTTTCCAATAGTATTGTTGATATTCGTCCCATGGTGACTAATACAGTTGCGAAAATACATGTCAAGGATGGGCAAGAAGTTAAAGCAGGTGAATTGTTATTTACCTTAGATGACCGCAATGACAAAGCTAATTATGAAAAACTCAAGTCATTGGCTGATGACGCCCAAAAGCAGTATTTGCGTGCAAAAGAGTTGGTAGATAAAAACTTTATATCCAAAGCAGGCCTCGAAACGTCTCTTGCCAATGCAAAATCAGCTCAAGCTGCTGCCCGCTCTGCTGAAGTGCAACTTTCATTTGATTCTATTCGATCTCCCATCGATGGACGGGCTGGCATTGTGAATGTCTTCCCCGGCTCTTTAGTGCAAGCTAGCAATGTAGTCACCACCGCCACTAGCTCTACAGCAACTTCAAGCGTAGGTGCAATGGTGACTATTACTCAACTTAATCCGATTAATGTGCAATTTGTCATTCCTGAAAAAGATATCCCTGTTCTACTCGAGAATCAACTCGATGGCGAGCCACTTGCCGTCAAAGTGACTGTGGGTGATTCAGGCAAACTGACGTATGAAGGTAAGGTACTTGTAATCGACAATCAAGTTGACCCTTCTATTGCGGCAGTGCGCGTAAAGGCACAAATACTCAATGATTCCTTGACCTTACTTCCAGGCCAATTTGCGCGAGTTTCTTTAGTTGCCAATACCTTAAAAAATGTACTTTCAGTTCCCTCGCAAGCCATTGTGATTAACCCACGAGGAAAGTTGGTATACGTTATTGATAAGGATGGCAAGGTAGTTTCTAAGCCGGTTAATGTAGTTTATGAATACCGTGGATCCTCTGTGATCACTGGGATAGAGGCTGGCGATAAAGTAGTGGTTGAAGGCAAGCAAAACTTACGCCCTGGTAGCAAGGTAAAAGAAGCAAAAGTAGCAAGTCCATCACCTGCAGGGCCTGCCGTAGCTGACAAAAAATGACTCTTTCTGAGATTTGTATTCGCCGGCCTGTCATGACGGTGTTGCTCTCCGTAGCGACCGTCATTGCTGGCTCTATTGCCTATCTTAAGATTCCAGTTGCCGCACTACCTAGCTTTAATACCCCCGTTATTTCTGTAAGTGCCTCATTACCTGGCGCCTCGCCAGAAAATATGGCATCTGCAGTGGCATTACCTTTAGAAAAAGAATTCTCAACCATAGATGGCGTCAAAATCATCAGCTCTACTAATTCCTTGGGCAGTACGAGTATTACCCTGGAATTTAATAATGATCGTGATATTGATAAAGCTGCAGTAGATGTTCAAGCAGCCCTCTTGCGCGCACAAAAGCGACTCCCTATTGAAATGACGGTGCCGCCATCCTACCGCAAGATCAATCCGGCTGACACCCCAGTTCTAGTGGTAAGGATGCAATCTCCTTCCATCAGTCTTTCTGATCTAAACGCTTATGCAGAAAACTTACTTTCACCAAACCTCTCCACCATAAGCGGTGTTGCTCAAGTATTAGTTTATGGTGCTAAACGTTATGCTGTACGCGTAAGAGTTCATCCGGACGCACTAGGCAACCGCAATCTCACAATGGATGATGTTGCCACAGCCATTAACAAGGCTAACTCGAATAGTCCAGTAGGAGTACTTGACGGTCCACGCCAATCCATCACCATTTATGCTAATCCACAATTAGTGCGGCCAGAAGAGTTTGGCAATCTCATCATTAGCCAAAAGAATGGCTTGCCCATTTATTTGAAAGATGTTGCTGAAGTGGTTGAGAGCTATGAAGATGTTAAAACATTAGCTAGCGCTAATGGGGAGCGATCCATTGCAATTGCCGTCTTGCGTCAGCCAAATGCCAATACTGTTGAGGTAGTCAAATCGGTTAAGGAATTACTTCCACAACTTCAAAAGCAGATGCCAGATTCGATCAAACTTCAGCTTTTAAATGACCGGTCAGTTTCTATTGTAGAGGCGATCCATGATGTCAATGTCACATTAGCACTGACGGTGCTCTTGGTGATACTAGTGATCTTCTTATTTCTTAAACATCTGTCAGCGACGATTATTCCATCTATCAGCCTGCCTATCTCCTTAATTGGTGCTTTTTTCTTGCTCTATTTCATGGGTTACAGCTTAGACAATATCTCACTGCTTGGCATCACTTTAGCAGTGGGTTTGGTGGTAGATGATGCCATTGTGGTACTTGAAAATATCATGCGATATGTAGAACAAGGAATGGATCCACTAAAAGCGGCTCTTAAGGGAAGTAAAGAGGTTAGCTTCACTATCGTTTCAATTTCGCTCTCTTTGGTAGCAGTATTCATCCCCCTCTTCTTTATGCCTGGCCCCATTGGCCTTCTCTTTAGAGAGTTCGCAGTAGTCGTTTCCTTGTCTATTCTGGTCTCTGCTCTGGTTTCTCTCACCGTTGTTCCAATGTTGTGCAGTCGCTTCTTACCAAAACCAGGCCAACATGCCAAAGAGTTTGCCATCAATAAAAAGTTTGATCGGTTTTTCGATTGGATGCTCAAGACTTATATTCATTACTTAGACTTAGCTCTTGTTAATCGCAAGAAAGTACTCTGGGGAGCAATCTCTACTTTTTTCATTACCGTAATACTATTTATCAACAGCCCAAAGGGATTTTTTCCTGAAGAAGACATAGGTCAAATTTTGGCTACCACGGAAGCTTCTGAGGATATTTCATTTAAGGCAATGCTCGTTCTGCAAGATCAAGCTGCTGCCATGGTCAATGAAGACCCTAATGTGGCTAGCTCTATTTCCATAGTGGGTGGCGGTAATAGCTCAGGAAGCAATACCGGCAGAATTTTCATCATCTTAAAACCCAAGAGTGATCGCGCTAAGATGGCAAAAATCCTAGAAGAATTGAGGGCAAAATTTAAGGAAATTCCAGGTCTTCAGGTTTACATGCGCCCAGTACAAAACTTACAACTTGGTGGTCGTAGTAGTAAGAGTCGTTATCAATTTACCTTACAGAGTGTTGGCTTTGAAGGGGTTAATGAATGGGCTGATAAATTGATGCAGAAGATGAGAGCTGATCCTATATTTAGAGATGTCACCAGTGACTCACAACTGAAAGGCTTAAATGTCAAAATTAATATTGATCGTGAAAAAGCAGCGAGCGCTGGGGTTAGCATTACCGATATTCGTTCCGCCCTTTACAACTCCTTTGGCGAAAAACAAGTCTCAACCATCTATACACCGGTTAATACCTACTACGTCATCCTGCAAGCAGCTGAAGAAGATCGACAATATGAAACCGATTTAAATAAGATCTTTGTTCGTGGTCGCGCTACCGACAAACTGATTCCCCTCTCTAATGTCGCCAGTTTTACTAGAACCATCGGCCCCACAGCAGTTAATCATCAGGGTCAGATTCCTGCTGTTACGCTTTCTTTTAATTTAGCTCCAGATGTATTTTTGGGTGATGCCACTAAGCAGATTGAAGCTTATACGAAAGAAATTGCTCTGCCTGCATCCATCATCACGAGTTATGGCGGAGATGCGGCTGTATTTAAAACCAATCAAACTGGACAGCTAATTCTTATCTTTGCTGCCTTAGGGGTGATCTACATACTCTTGGGTGTCTTGTATGAGAGCTATATCCACCCGCTTACTATTTTGGCTGGACTGCCGTCAGCAGCTATTGGTGCGATCTTAGCATTGCGTATTTTTAGTTTTGAGCTGACGATCATCGCCTCCATTGGAATCCTACTTTTGATTGGTATTGTGAAAAAGAATGCCATTTTGATGATTGACTTTGCGTTAGATGCACAACGACATCGTGGCTTAAGCCCAGAAAAAGCAATTAGAGAGGCCTGTATTTTGCGTTTTCGCCCAATTATGATGACCACTTTTGCCGCTCTGATGGGTGCACTGCCGATTGCCTTTGGTATTGGTGCTGGTGCTGAGCTTCGCCAACCATTGGGCATTAGCGTAGCCGGCGGACTGATCTTCTCCCAATTTGTTACGTTAATTATTACCCCTGTTATTTATCTCTATCTCGATAAATACGCAGGTACTGGCCCACTGCAAATCCCCCCATCAATCCTAGAAGGTAGCTAATGCGTCAAGTTATTCTCGATACAGAAACCACTGGTCTTAATCCTGCTACAGGTGATCGTATTATTGAAATAGGTTGTGTAGAAATGATCGGTCGTCGTCTTACCGATCGCACCTTTCACTATTACATCAATCCTGAGCGTGATATTGATGCAGGTGCGTTTGCTGTACATGGCTTATCCCGTGAATTTCTATCTGACAAGCCTATCTTTGCCCATATTGTGGAAGAGCTTATTGAGTTTATTGATGGTGCTGAAGTGGTTATTCATAATGCAGCCTTCGACTTAGGCTTCTTGGATAATGAATTCGCACTTCTCAAACGCGCCCCTTTTAGAGGATTAACTGCAAAAGTAACTGACACATTATTAGATGCACGCCAAATGTTCCCCGGCAAACGTAATTCCTTAGACGCGCTTTGTGAACGCTTTGCGATTAGCAATCAACACAGAACTTTACATGGCGCCTTATTAGATGCTCAGTTGCTAGCCGAAGTGTATATCGCCATGACTCGCGGACAAGAAGATCTTTCGATTGATCTGATTGATTACACCGTCGGGACCGATGCTTCTGGTCATACGAAGGCTTTACCCACTGAACTTAAGATGTTCATCGCCGGTGAAGAAGATTGCCTGCTACACGAAAAGATCTTGGCAGATATAGCCAAGGTAAGTAAAAAGGATCCTGTTTGGAGTCCTTCACGCTAAATTGCTGCGGCTATCGCCTTACCTAAATCGTCTGTCTTAGCCTTACCACCTAAATCTGGCGTCAATGGAGAATTTGCTGTTGCTAATACGCTCTCAATAGCAGTAAAGATTGCTAAACCTGCCTCGGGGTAACCTAAGTGATCCAGCATCATTGAGCCACTCCAAATTTGACCTATCGGATTTGCTATCATCTGGCCGTAAATATCCGGCGCTGAACCATGAACTGGCTCAAACAAAGATGGGAATTTTCCTTCAGGATTAATGCTTCCCGATGGAGCTACGGCAATCGTACCCGTGCAGGCTGGACCTAAATCAGACAAGATATCACCGAACAAATTACTTGCCACCACTACATCAAAGCGATCAGGGTTCATGACAAATTGAGCGGCCAGAATATCAATATGGTATTTATCGGTTCTAACATCTACAAACTTCTTAGACATTGCTTCTACACGCTCATCCCAATATGGCATAGTAATAGCGATGCCATTAGATTTAGTTGCAGAAGTTAAATGCTTTTTGGGGCGACTTTGTGCAAGATCATAGGCATACTTCAAAATACGATCAACACCATGTCTTGTGAAAACGGATTCTTGAATTACGACTTCACGGTCCGTATCGGGGAACATTTTTCCACCGACGCTAGAGTACTCTCCTTCGGTATTTTCACGTACAACGAAAAAATCAATATCGCCGGGTTTACGATTTGCTAGCGGGCAAGGCACTCCTGGTAATAGACGTACTGGACGTAAATTGACGTACTGATCAAAGCCACGACGGAACTGTATTAAGCTTCCCCACAAAGATACGTGGTCTGGAAGGATATTTGGCATACCAACAGCGCCAAAAAATATGGCGTCATACTTCATTAAAGTATCAAACCAATCATCGGGCATCATCTTGCCATGCTTTAAATAGTAGTCACAGCTAGCAAAATCAAAATGATCAAATTGCAGACCGATATTAAATTTTTTGTTTGCCGCCTCTAAAGCCCGCATCCCCTCTGGCATCACTTCTTTACCAATGCCATCACCAGCAATTACTGCAATTTTAGGATTCTTTACAAGCATATTGGCGTTCATTTTTTGTCTCATCAATAGAATGGAGTTTAATAATATGTTAGTAGCTGATATTGAAAGCTAATTTACAGCCTAGCTAATTGCCCTGCGGATTTCATCTACCTGAGGTTTGGTTCCTTTAACTGTATTACTATCGTGTTCAGTGGTATTTTCAATTGTCTCAGTCGCGGCTTCTTGCATCCGGATATTATCCTTTGGGCATATTGGGGCACCATAGCTAGCCCACTTTTTTAACAAGGTAACTTCATACCCACACTGTCCACACTTAGCCTTGCTTCTACTTGCATTACTGGGCCTAGGTGGTGGAAATACAATAGCTTGGTGAGGATATGGACCAAGCTCTTGGCTAATCATCATCAGCTTAACTACCAGCTCCTCGGTGGCATGAGCCATCCGAGCTGGCCCCTCTAGACCCACAGTTTGAGCAATTCCCTTGAAGTCCTCGCCATGTCCACTAAAGCAGTCATCCACCGCATGGCAAAGTTCATGTACTAGGGTATCTAGTAATTGGACTGGATCATCTATTTTTGGAGAAATAAAGATCTCATTAACACCGCCTCCAGAACGTTCGCGTGGCCAACACTGTCCTAGGGTAGTTCTAGGGCTGCTAGAAGCCGGAAATCCGCAGGACACTCGAACCGGTGGAATGGCATAGCCAGCTTTTGAGAAAACAGGCCCTAGGTACCTGACAGCGTCTTCTAGCCAAGCTTCTCGTATTAAATGTTGTTTCATTGTGAATATTTTAGTAAATTTTATTGATCGTGAATTGCGATCATACGCCAGGCTCAGTAGAATAGACTGATGCAAGATCTAGAAAGCCTGAGTGCATCGCAGGCCATACGCGCCCTCACCCGCAGAGAAATTAAAGCTACCGATTTACTGCTTGCTTGCCTTGACCGTATTGGTCAAAGAGAAAATACAGTTAGAGCTTGGACAAGCCTAGGTAAAGAAAGTGCCCTCAGGCGCGCTAAAGAATTGGATAGGGGCAGCGTCAAAGGTCTTTTACACGGTCTTCCAATAGGGGTTAAAGATATCTATGACACCTATGATCTTCCGACCTCCTATGGTTCATCTATCTACACTAATCATTACCCTGCTATTGATGCGGTCTCGATAGCGCTTATGCGACAAGCAGGAGGCATTATTTTAGGCAAGACTGTCTCCACTGAATTTGCCAGCTTTAAGAGCGGTCCCACTGCAAACCCGCATAATCAACATCACACTCCAGGCGGCTCCTCTAGTGGCTCTGCTGCTGCGATAGCCGACTTTATGGTACCGCTAGCAACGGGTAGTCAAACTGCTGGATCAATTATTCGTCCAGCATCATTTTGCGGCGTTATTGGTTTTAAACCGTCCTTAGGAAAAATCAGTACAGCTGGAGTAAAAAGTCTTTCCCAGACCATGGATACCATGGGATGCTTTGGCAGAACTATTGGAGATGTAGGTCTTGGCGTCGCTGCAATGAGCGGCGACCATGAGTTGGCCACTATCAGAGAGCTTCACAATAAGCCACGTCTTGCGATCTGCAAAACCGCAGATTGGAGAATGGCTCAAAAAGAAACTGCGGGCGCTCTAGCCCTTGCACGATTTGCTGCAGAAGCCATTGCCAAAGGAAAGGTTGACGACTATAAACTTCCAACACCCTTTAATGACATCTCACAAATCCAAACCCGCATAATGACGGCAGAAATATCTCGTAGCCTGACTTTTGAGCAGATACGATTTCCAAAAAAAATTAGTCCACAACTAACGCAACAACTCAGTAATGGTGCGAGTATTTCTTATGAGCAGTATGCAAAAGATTTAATACGCGCATCTGAATTAAAACTCTTGATTACACAAATATTTAACAATGAAGTGGATGTATTAATTGCTCCTAGTGCAATCGGCGAAGCTCCCGCCACAAAAGAAAATACTGGAGACCCCATTTTTTGTAGAGGCTGGACCTTACTTGGCCTGCCTTGCATCAACATCAACATTACAACTGGGACACTTGGCCTGCCAGTGGGTGTTCAGTTAATCGCAGGCACAGGAAAAGACCATCTCCTCCTGAGCGTAGCCAGAGCTATTGCATATGCACTTCCCGATCCCGTTGCTCGAGATCAGGCCTAGTTAGCATGAGTAGATGCTAATTGCCTTCATTCAAGAGGGTATTTTTAGAGTTCATGAACCATCTCTACCAGTCTATTGTTTGAATATTTCAGCATCTTTTATCAAAAAAGATCAAGAAAAGCTAAAAACCGCTTAAAGCGATAGAATACTAAAAAAGCTGAATAAATGAGACCGTAAAATTGTGCAGGCTATAAGCCTCACCTCTTTCTTTAATTAAAAACCTATTAATTGTGAAGCAAAAATACTATGAGCGCACCACAAGCCTATGAATCTACAGCAGATATTGGCCACTTTGTTGATGGCAAGGTAGTTCACCCCAAAGAAGGTCGTTTTGCCGATGTATATAACCCTACTAAAGGCGTCATAGCTCGCCGCGTAGCCTTGGCTAGCCGCAAAGAGGTTGATGATGTGGTGACAGTGGCAGAGGCTGCATTTCAGAGTTGGGGGCAGACCTCTCCCTTGCGCCGTGCACGCATCATGTTTAAGTATTTGGAGCTTCTCAATGCCAATCGTGATGAATTAGCCGCCATCATTACGGCCGAGCATGGCAAAGTTTTTACCGATGCCCAAGGGGAAGTCACCCGCGGGATTGATATTGTGGAATTTGCTACTGGGATCCCTGAGCTCCTTAAAGGAGACTACACCGAACAGGTTTCCACCGATATCGATAACTGGGTGATGCGCCAACCCTTAGGTGTCGTTGCTGGTATTACGCCATTTAACTTCCCCGTCATGGTTCCCATGTGGATGTTCCCTGTAGCAATTGCTTGCGGCAATACCTTCATCCTCAAGCCTAGCCCAACGGATCCTTCTGCCTCCTTATTTATGGCTAAACTCTTAAAAGAAGCAGGCTTACCTGATGGTGTATTTAATGTCGTTCAAGGCGATAAAGAAGCGGTAGATGCCTTAATTGAGAATCCAATTGTCAAGGCGCTCAGTTTTGTGGGCTCTACCCCCATTGCTAATTATCTCTATGAGCGTTGTGCTCACTTTGGCAAGCGCTCCCAAGCATTAGGCGGCGCGAAAAACCACATGGTCATCATGCCCGATGCCGATATTGATAAAGCTATTGATGCCCTCATTGGCGCAGCATATGGCTCTGCTGGTGAGCGTTGTATGGCAATTTCAGTTGCAGTCTTGGTAGGTGATGTGGCAGACAAAATCATGCCTAAATTGATAGAGCGCACAAAGACCCTGACGGTTAAGAATGGTATGGAGCTCGATGCTGAGATGGGCCCGATTGTTACTAAAGCAGCCTTAGATCGCATCACTGGCTACATAGAAAGTGGCGTAAGCTCTGGCGCTAAATTATTAGTCGATGGTCGTGGCTTAAAGGTGCCAGGTAATGAAAATGGCTTCTTTATTGGTGGAAGTCTTTTTGATGGCGTTACACCTGATATGAAAATCTATCTTGAAGAAATCTTCGGACCAGTTCTATCGTGCTTACGCGTAGCTAACTTTACTGAGGCCTTAAATTTAGTGAACTCTTGCGAATTTGGTAACGGCGTTGCTTGCTTTACAAGCGATGGCAACATCGCCCGTGAATTTGCCCGTCGCGTACAAGTGGGAATGGTGGGTATTAATGTACCTATTCCAGTGCCAATGGCTTGGCATGGTTTTGGAGGTTGGAAGAAATCCATCTTTGGTGATATGCATGCCTATGGCAAAGAAGGGGTGCGCTTTTATACCAAACAGAAAAGTGTGATGCAGCGCTGGCCTGAGAGCATCGCCAAGGGGGCAGAGTTTGTAATGCCTACCTCCAAGTAATGAATTAAATAAAGTAAAAGATAGCGGCCTACAGGTCGCTATCTTTTTATCCCTATGTTGGAATTAGGAAACGTCTTTCGATAGCCCTAGCAAATAAGACAATAATTGACACGAGTGCTAAATAAACCAAGGCGGCCAACATATATGCTTTGAAGAATTGGAAATTAGTAGCAGCTAATTCTTGAATACGCGCAAAAAATTCGGTGTACTGTATTAGGAAAGCAACCGAGCTATCCTTAAGATTAGAGATTACTTGATTGGTGAGCGCAGGAATCGACAGGCGAATAACTTGTGGCAAGGTAATCATCTGGAAGATTTGTAGAGGATTAAATCCTTGCGCACTAGCTGCTTCCAACTGGATTTTATCAAGCCCGTTATAGGCTGTTTTCAGATAAGCAGCGTTATAGGCAGCGACGTTAAAAGTAAATCCAATAAATGCTACTGTGAAGGGTGACATGCGCACGCCCCACTGAGGTAAACCGTAGTACATCAAAAATAGTAAAACGATTAGGGGCATTCCAATAAAGAAAGAAATATAGCTATTGGTGGCATTCCTAATTAAATGGCTCTTGCTCAACGTAAGATAGAAAACTACTATACCCAAAAGCAAACCTGAGATACTAATCAAAGCGGCTAGCTCCAATGTCTTTACTAGTCCCGATAAAATTAATGGGAGCTGCTCTAGAAGATCTCTTTCAAAGGAGGGCCACCCACTCATATAGATTGATCCTCGGCACCAAAAAAAGCACGTATTTCTGGATCAGAATGCTTGCTTAAGTTGTCAATACGATCATTGGCACTAATAACGCCTTGATCTAGAAACATCACCGTATCTGCAATGTTTCTGGCTAGATGAAGATCGTGAGTTACACACATCATGGTGATGCCCTCACTATGTAGGCGATTAATCAAATCAGCTACATCCCGAGACATAACTGGGTCTAGTGCTGAAGTAGGCTCATCTAAAACTAAGACAGCCGGATTCATGGCTAAAGCACGAGCAATGGCCACTCGCTGTTTTTGACCACCTGAGAGTTGTGAGGGGTACTTATCATGATGCGCAGTCATATCAAAATGAGACAACTCAAATAAGGCTTTTTCTTTTGCCTCCGATTTGCTCATATGATGCAATTTACGTAGGCCTAGGGTGACATTATCTAAAACATTTAAATGGCTATACAAAGCAAATTGCTGAAATACAAAACCAATTTGTTTGCGTAGCTCTCTCACATCTACGCTAGGACCTAATACCTCTTTATCTCTGAATAGAATAGAGCCTGAAGTGGGTTCAATTAAACGATTTAAGCACCTCAGTAAAGTAGATTTGCCTGAGCCTGATACACCCATTAATACCTGCACATCACCTTCTTTAATGTCAAGATTAATATTCGATAGCACGGTCTGACTATCAAACTCTTTTACGAGATTGCGTACTTGAATTAAAGGCATGGGTATACCCCTTTAGAAAAGCAATCATAAAGAATCATGCTGCACTCATTTCTGGAATGTGGAAGCGTTTACCAAAGCTCTGCACAGCCCACAGACAAATGCGGTAGATCGTAAAGTACAGAATACCCACCGCTAAATACACCTCTATACCACGCAAAGTAGTTGAAGTTAAAGTCATTGCCTGTTTAGTAATCTCTGGAATACCTACAGTGTATGCAAATGGGGAATATTTGAGGACAGAAGTAAATTCGTTGACCATACCAGGCACTGAAAATCGGAGCATCTGAGGGAGCTCAATGTACATTAACACCTGAATGCGTGTCAGCCCCATGGCTTGCGCAGCTAAAATCTCTGCGGGATCAACTGAGTTAAATGCCCCCCGAAATACCTCTGCAAGATAGGCGGAAGCTACTAACCCCAAACTTAAAGCCATTGCCATCAAAGGCGGTACTTTAAAGCCAATACTAGGCAAACCAAAATAGACTATAAAGAGAAGAACTAAAACAGGCACACCTCGAAATACATAGGTATAGCAATCAATTAGTGGAGTTAGTCCAAGCATATTAAGACGGCGCACACTAGAAATGAGTAAGCCAACTACTAGTCCAGTTAAAGAACAGACTACCGTCACTAGGACGGTATAGACAATTCCGTGCGCTAATTGCGCAAGGATATCAAAGAAAGTCACGAACTGGACTTATCTTTATTTTGCACCACTTCCCTACTTCATCCACTTATCAAGAATAGCCTTGATTTTTTCAGGACCAAGCTCGTTGAGGTATTTATCAAAGTCATCGCGTAATTTAGATCCTTTAGCAAATGCAAAGCCTAACTTATCAAACCCTTTAAAAACATAGCTACTGTGAATCGGTAACTTGAGTTTATTTTCATAGTTCAGAAAAACGGGCTCTTCAATGAATGCTAGATCTAGGTTTCCATTTTGGAGATCAGTAATCACCTCAGCATAAGACGGATAGAGTTTAACTTTACTCAATTGGTAGTAGCCTTTAGGTTCTAACTCATTTTTAATCAAATCGTCATACGCCATGCCACGGGGATAGCCAATCGTATATTTTTTAAGTTGATTAAGGTCGGTAATTTGAATATTTTTATTCTTCATACTCACTAAATGCCATGCATTGTCATAGTAGGGCTGAGAAAAATCCATTACCTCTTTACGCTTATCGGTAATTGAAATTCCTGAGAAAGCGACATCAGCTTGACCACTCGAAACTGCCCCTAACATACCAGCCCAATCATATGGCGTGACTTTGAGTGTACAAGCACGAGATTGGCAATAACCTTTAAAGATCTCCATATCAGCCCCCACGATTTGACCTTTATCGTCAAATAACATGGGTGGTGAGGCGGGTGAAACTGCCACTTTAATTTCTTTAGAATCTGGATTTTTTGAGCAGGCAACTATGCCAAATACTAGAAAGGCAGTAATTAGTGCTAAAAGAATACGTTTCATGAGTTTCACCTCTATTTAAATGGGTAGAGCCTATGTAGGCGTAAAACAAGTATAGGGGATTTAGGGCTTAAACGATTACTGTAGAGTATTTTTGAGGGCTGGCGTCATAGGCATAGCCAAGACCTCAATTCCTTCATCACGTAGCGCCTCCACCTCATCAAGTGTAGTTTGGCCACGGATACTCCGTTCAGGGGTTTCTTTATAGTGAATTTTCCTAGCCTCTTGTGCAAAAGAGTTGCCTACATCTTCAGATCGAGTCATGAGTTCACGCATTCCCTTTAAAAATGCCGCTTGCACTTGCGACTCCAAATGAGCGTGGTCGTTACCCGTTAGGGCTACAACATCACCACTGATATTAGCGTTTACATTGCTACTTGGGGTCTTGGTAACGGTTAATTCAGCAGAAGAGGCAAGGTCTTTGCTAGACCCCGATTTTGCAATATGAGGTGCCGAAGGCATTCTCATAATTGCAGTATTCTCACAAATGGGACAGGCTAGCATTCCCTTATCCTGCTGAGCAAGGAAATCCTCTTCAGAGGCAAACCATCCCTCAAAGCGATGATCCAAAGGACAGGCAAGGTTGTAGACTTTCATAAGACCTATATAGTGGCAAAAATAACAAATTCAATAGTCTTATTTTAATAGGTTTCATAGGAAGGCTAGGTAATCGGGTGTGGCTGTACTAATCCCCGGCGATAACGATCTAGCCAGTAAGCTGAAATAGTAGTTTTCACATCCGTAATCTCACCCTGCTCTACCCACTCAATCAACTCGTCTGCTGTTGCTGCAAATACATCTAAGAACTCTTCTTCATCCAAATGGCTTTTGCCGGATAACAAATCCTCAGCTAAATAGATATCAATAAATTCTGTCGAATAAGAAATCACTGGATGAATTCGGCGAATAAAGCTCCATTTATTAGCTGTATAGCCCGTTTCTTCTTTAAGTTCACGCTTGGCACATAAGAGAGGATCTTCATCTAGCTCTAGTTTACCTGCTGGAATTTCAATGCAAGTTTTAGCGATGGGGTAGCGATACTGGCGCTCTAATAGAACCCTGCCATCCTCTAAAATAGCCAATATGGCCACTGCACCAGGATGCGTTAAATACTCACGAATTGCTTGATTTCCGTCTGGAAGACTCACTTGGTCGCGTTTCATATTCAAGAAGATGCCACCGTAAATATCTTCACTAGATATTCGATCCTCCCGAAGATGTTGATCTCCGATAGGAAGGTCTTCATAGGATTTTTCAGTCATCTGAGGTCACTCAATATAGGAGTTAGTGAAAGTAATCTACTTATCATACAAAATTGGTGTGACTCTATAGAAATAGGCCCCCGCAGGGGCCTATTTCAGTACATCATTATCTCATTAGCTAATCTTAATTTACTACCCCAATAAAGTGCGGCGCATGGTGTCAAGACAGATGCTCATTAATCCGGCAGGAAAAATACCGAGAGCTAAAACTAGGACTGCATTAAGACTTAGAATTCCTTTGGCAACACTTGAGCCACTAGCTTGCAATTCATGTCCTGCATTTGGCTCATCAAAGTACATGACTTTAACGACCCTTAAGTAGTAGAAAGCACCAATTAATGATGCGATGACCGCAATGATCGCAATAAAGGTATGTTCAGCATCGACCAAGGCTTCTAATACGCCCAACTTAGCTGCAAAGCCTACTGTTGGGGGTACACCTGCTAAAGAGAACATCATTACCAATCCAATAAAAGCAAACCAGGGATGTGTTTTATTTAAGCCCTTTAGATCATCAATGGATTCGCAGTCATGACCCTTACGGGATAACATCATGAGTAGTCCGAAACTGCCTAATGTAGTCAATACATAAGTTATTACGTAGAACATGGCTGCACTAAATGCATGATCATCAAATACAGATAGCATGCCTAACAACACAAATCCCATTTGGGCAATAGCTGAATAAGCTAACATTCTCTTGAGATTGGTTTGCGCAATCGCGGTAATATTACCTACCAATAATGATAAGACTGCCAATAAGATTAGCATTGGCTGCCAGTCGCCCAATAGTGGCAATAAGGTATTAACTAAGAGTCGAAAGAGCAAGGCAAAGGCAGCTATCTTAGGAGCTGCGGCTATCATCATAGTGACTGCAGTGGGCGCACCCTGATACACATCAGGCACCCACATATGAAATGGCACAACGCCTAATTTAAATGCAAGACCGGACACAATAAATACCAAACCAAATGCCATAACTAAATGATTCACCCGTGGATCGGCAACAGTTCTGAAGATTTCCAATAAATCTAATGAGCCAGTTACACCGTAAAGCATAGACATGCCGTAGAGTAAAAAGCCTGAAGCCAATGCGCCTAGAACAAAATACTTAATTGCTGCTTCAACGCTCCTCTCGTTGTTATGGCGCATAGCAACTAGAGCATAGGTTGGCAATGCCATCAATTCAAGGCCTAAATACAAGGTCAATAAATTGGCACCAGAGATGAGTACCATTTGACCTAATAAAGCGAGTAAAACCAAAACAATAAAATCAGGTCGGAACATCGCACGATCAGTTAAATACTGCTTGGAATAGATTAAGCTCACCAATACCGCGCCACAGGAGCAGGCTTTAAGTAGATTAGAAAACGGATCAGACTGAAATAATCCATTGAGCGCCACGATGGATACATCTCCCATGCGAGCCACAAAGGCAATAATCAAATACGCCAATAAAATAATTGAGAAGAAATAAACAAAACCAACACCGCGAGGAGTGTGAAAAATGTCCTGCTCTACCCCAGGTATAGAAACCGGACGTTCAGGGACATAAACACTGGCCACCAGTAACAAACAGGTGACGGTCAGTAAAACGAGTTCTGGCAGTATGGCGAATAGGTCGAATGCTTGCATTAGCTTTTACTCAGAGTTTGCTGACAGCGACGTGCTGCAACAGATTAATTACAGCAGGATGAATAATATCGGTAAAGGGTTTTGGATAAACGCCCATGCCAATTACGCAGATGGACAATACTGCCATCATGAAAAACTCTCTACCATTGAGGTCTTTTAATTCTTCTACGTGCTGATTGCTTATGGCGCCAAAAAATACCCGCTTGACCATCCATAGAGAATATGCAGCACCCAAAATTAAGGCGGTTGCAGCTAGCACTCCGATGAAGAAATCATAATCAACTGCAGCCAAAATCACCATGAACTCGCCTACAAATCCAGAGGTAGCCGGTAAACCACAATTGGCCATAGCCATCAATACCGCAAACACAGTAAACGCAGGCATACGGTGTACTACACCTCCGTAATCGGCAATTTGACGAGTATGCATGCGGTCGTACAACACACCGATTGAGAGGAACATGGCGCCAGCAACAAAGCCATGCGAAATCATCTGCACGATGCCGCCCTCAATTCCTAAGGGGCTAAAGATAAAGAAGCCCAAAGTGACAAAACCCATATGCGCTACCGATGAATAGGCCACTAGCTTCTTCATATCCTTTTGAACTAATGCAACTGCACCCACATAGATGACTGCAACCAAGGATAAGAAGATCACAAATGGGCCAAGATATTGGCTTGCATCTGGGGCAATCGGCAATGAAAAACGCAAGAAACCATATGCTCCAAGTTTGAGCATGATGGCCGCTAAGACTACGGATCCACCAGTTGGCGCCTCCACGTGTACATCAGGCAACCAAGTATGTAATGGCCACATTGGCACTTTAACTGCAAAAGCCATGAAGAAGGCAAAGAACAGGAGGATTTGCTCAACAATATCTAAACGGGCGTTATGCCAAGCCAAAATGTCAAAGGTATTGGTTACGTTATAAAGGTAAAGCATGGCAACCAAGGTTAATAAGGAGCCTAGCAAGGTATATAAGAAAAACTTAAAAGCAGCATAGATACGGTTATGACCACCCCATACACCAATAATGATGTACATCGGAATCAATGTCGCCTCAAAGAAGACATAGAACAGCAATGCATCTAGCGCCGCAAATACGCCAATCATTAATCCTGAGAGGATCATGAAAGAAGCCATGTACTGAGAAACTTTGACAGTAATCGATTCCCATGAAGCCACTACTACAAATATATTAACAAATGCAGTTAATACAACGAACCAAACAGAAATGCCGTCAATGCCTAAATAGTAATTAATGTCGTAACGAGGAATCCAGCTAACCTTCTCTACAAACTGCATACCAGGATTAGCAATGTCAAACTGGATGACTAATGGCAAAGTTGCTAGAAAACCCAGAACAGCGCCGACGAGTGCTAACCAACGAACGCCAGCAGTAGGCTTCTCAGACCCATAAAACAAGATGATGAGTCCAAAGAAAATCGGGATCCAGATGGCAAATGAAAGAATCATAATGGCTACTTAAGTAACAAAGGACTAGCGAACAAAAGGCAGGTAAGCATATAAAACCCAAGCCAGCAATACCGCCAAGCCTGCAATCATTGCGAAGGCGTAGTGATAGAGATAACCGGATTGCAAATGACGGATCACGCCAGCAAAGCGCCCTACTGCATGCGCACTGCCATTGACAATAAAACCATCGATGATTTTTTGATCGCCGCGATGCCATAAGACACCGCCGATCCACAGTAAACCCTTAGCAAAAACAGCTTGATTTAAGTCATCCAAATAGTATTTGTTATCCAATAACTTCTTAATGGGTGCAAGGGCTTGCGCAACTAAACCTGGCAATTTTGGTGCCCAGAGATAGCCGACGGCAGCAGTCAAGACGCCCAAAATAACTAAAAGTAATACGGGTGATGTGAATGAATGTATTGCCATGGCTACTGGACCATGGAATTCTTCTGCGAGCTCTTTCATGGCTGGGTGCTTACCGATATCTACAAAGATAGAATCGCCAAAAAAGGTACCAAACAATAGAGGTGTTATGGTGTAAAAACCAATAATCACAGAGGGGATTGCCAATAGAATCAATGGCAGCGTTACAACAAATGGAGATTCATGGGGCTTTTGACCAGGGGCTAAGCCATGGTGAGCATGATCATCGCCATGCTCTGCATGCTCATGATGATCGTGGCTATGTGAATCTGCATGACCCCAACGGGCTTTGCCATGAAACACGTAGAAATACAGACGGAATGAATATAAAGCAGTTACAAAGACGCTAGCCATCACAGCAAAGTAGGCAAAGCCTGAGCCTGGAATATGGCTAGCGGCAACTGCCTCAATAATGGAATCTTTGGAGTAAAAGCCAGAGAAAAAGGGTGTGCCAATTAATGCAAGACTACCTAGCAACATCATTAAGCAGGTAATAGGCATATACTTCCAGAGGCCGCCCATCTTGCGCATATCCTGCTCATGATGCATGCCTAAAATTACACTGCCAGCCGCAAGGAATAACAATGCTTTGAAGAAGGCATGTGTCATTAAGTGAAAGATGGCCACTGGGTAAGCTGATACCCCTAAAGCGACCGTCATATAGCCCAACTGTGAAAGTGTTGAATAGGCCACCACCCGCTTGATATCGTTTTGAACGATTCCTAAAAAACCCATAAAAAGCGCCGTAATTGAGCCAACCACCAAGATAAAGCTCAAGGCAGCATCTGACAACTCAAATAAGGGTGACATCCGAGCCACCATAAAAATACCAGCTGTGACCATCGTTGCCGCATGAATCAATGCCGAAATGGGAGTTGGGCCTTCCATTGAATCTGGTAACCAGACATGCAACGGGAACTGAGCTGATTTACCCATGGCGCCAATAAAGAGGCAAATACAAGCAACTGTTAACAGATTCCAATTGGTACCTGGTAAAGTTTGCGCAGCCAATGCACTGTTCTGCGAAAATATTACGTCATATTGCATTGAACCAGTACTTGCTAGCAATAATCCAATGCCAAGAATAAAACCAAAGTCACCAACACGGTTAACCAAGAAAGCCTTCATATTGGCAAAGACAGCAGTCTGACGCTCAAAATAAAAACCAATTAATAAGTAAGAAACTACCCCTACCGCTTCCCAACCAAAGAAGAGTTGCAAGAGGTTATTGCTCATCACCAACATCAACATCGCAAAAGTAAAGAGTGAGATGTAAGAGAAGAATCGGTTGTAACCCTCTTCACCCTTCATGTAACCGATCGTGTAAATATGAACCATCAAAGAAACAAAGGTCACCACACACATCATGATGGCAGTTAATGGGTCAATTAAGAAACCAATATCTAAATTAAGCTCGCCCAATTGCATCCAGCGATAGACCGTGCCATTGAAATAAAAGCCATCCATCACTTGCACCAATACAAAGCAAGATAAAACAAAGGCAATCGTCACGCCAAGAATAGTGACAAATTGGCAGGCGCCATGTCCAATCCGATTACCGCCTAATTTGGTACCGAATAATCCAGCAATCACTGAGCCAAATAATGGCGCCAGTGGAATAGCACAAAGAATAGGAAGAGTTAAGGTAAATTGCATGACTAGCCCTTAAGGTGGTCAAGGTCTTCAGCATTAATGGTGTCCACCTTACGGAAGAGCACAACCAAAATTGCCAGGCCAATAGCAGCTTCAGCAGCAGCCACAGTCAAAATGAAGAAAACAAATACTTGTCCAGCCATATCACCCAAATAATGAGAGAAGGCAATAAAGTTCATGTTCACAGAGAGGAGCATCAATTCAATCGCCATTAAAAGGACGATCACGTTCTTGCGATTTAAAAAAATACCGACCACACTAGTGGCAAACAAAATGGCACCAAGCACCAAGTAGTGAGCTAGGGTAATGTTCATTTCTTCTCCGCTCTAGCGTCTTGTTTTGCGGCCATATCTGAATCCATTTGCACAATACGCATGCGATCTACAGGATTAACATTCACCTGCTCAGCAATATTTTGTGATTTGGAGTCTTTGCGATTCCGGAGTGTTAAAGCAACAGCCGCAATAATTGCTACCAGCAGAATTACACCAGCAACTTCAAATGCATAAACGTAGTCAACAAAAATTAGCATGCCTAAAGCGTGAGTATTGCTAGATGACATCTCTTCGAGCATTGGCTGTACAGGGGTAGCTGTGCCAATGAAACTTCGGATCAATACTATTGATAACTCCAAAACAATCACGGCACCCATTAAAAAGGATAGTGGTAGAAATTTCCTATAGTCACGACGCAGATGCTCAATATCTAAATCCAACATCATCACCACAAAAAGAAATAGCACCATTACTGCGCCGACATAAACCAAGATCAAGGCCAAACTGAGGAATTCAGCCTTTAGAAGCATCCAAAGGCCTGAAGCACAGAAAAATGCCAGCACTAAGAACAAGGCGGCGTGCACTGGGTTACGGGCAGTAACCACCCGCAATGCAGAGATCACTAATAAACCGGCAAAGGCATAAAAGAAAACTGCGAAAAGAGTAGATGTATCGAATGTCATATGGATTAGCGTTCTATTCGATTAACGATAAGGTGCATCAACTGCACGGTTAGCGGCAATATCTTTTTCATATTTATCACCTACAGCTAAGAGCATCTCTTTAGTGAAGTATAAATCGCCACGTTTATCACCAAAGTACTCAAAAATATTAGTCTCAACAATTGCATCCACAGGGCAAGCCTCTTCGCAGAATCCACAAAAAATACACTTAGTTAAATCAATGTCATAGCGACTAGTGCGGCGTGTGCCATCATCTCGTTCTGCAGTCTCAATAGTGATGGCATACGCTGGACAAACTGCTTCACATAGTTTGCAACCGATGCAACGCTCTTCGCCATTTTCATAACGGCGCAAAGCATGCAACCCTCGGAAACGGGGTGACTGAGGCGTTTTTTCTTCAGGATACTGAATAGTGATTTTGGGCTTAAAAAGATAACGCCCGGTAATGGACATACCAACCAAAATGTCTTTAAGCATCAAGCTATCGAGGAATTGGGAAATTTTCTTAAACATGATGGCTCAACTCATTTCCAAATATTCCATGGGGATACCACCCATGCGCCGACAACCACCACCCAAAAAACACAGATGGGAATAAAGATCTTCCAACCTAAACGCATGATCTGGTCATAGCGATAGCGCGGCAATGTAGCGCGCAACCAAATTACACAGGATAAAAGAAAGAATGTTTTACCAAATAACCAGAAAAAGCCAGGGATATCACGCAAGATCGGTAAATCAACAATTGGCAACCAACCGCCCAAGAACATGGTGGATGCCAATGCAGCAATCATGATCATATTGGCGTATTCTGCCAAGAAGAACATCGCAAATGCCATGCCAGAGTATTCAACCATATGGCCTGCAACAATCTCTGACTCACCCTCTACTACGTCAAATGGATGACGATTAGTTTCAGCAACGCCAGAGATGAAATAAATCAGAAACATCGGCAGTAAAGGCAACCAGTTCCAGGAGAGGAAGTTTAAACCAATGCTGGCAAAGTAGCCCTGCTCTTGCGAGGCTACGATTGAACTAAGATTTAATGAGCCAGAAGTTAGTAAAACAGTAACGAGAGCAAAGCCCATCGCAATCTCATAAGAAATCATTTGGGCTGAAGCACGCATTGCACCAAGGAAGGGGTATTTAGAATTAGACGACCAACCGGCTAATATGACCCCATAAACGCCAACTGATGAAATCGCCATCACATAAAGTAGTCCAGCATTAACATCAGCTAAGACCATTTTGGCTTGGAATGGAATCACCGCCCAAGCAGCAAAAGCTGGCATGATCACCATCACTGGCGCAATGAAATACAACACTATGCTCGCTTTTGCCGGAGAAATTACTTCCTTCAATAAGAGCTTTAGAGCATCAGCAATCGGCTGTAAAAGACCTAATGGGCCTACTCGGTTCGGTCCAAGACGAATATGCATCCAACCAATAAGTTTTCTTTCCCAAAGGGTCAGATAGGCAACAGCGCCAAACATAGGCAACACAATAATAACGATTCGCACTAAAGCCCAAACGAGTGGCCATAAAGACCCAAAAATGGCTTCGCCTTGAGTCGTTATGAGGTTCAAGAAATTATCCATCTCGTCCCTTACGCTTTGCTAACAGTCATAGACCCGAACATCGGTCCTAATTTGCTACTTACCAATGTTCCAGCTGAAACACGCACAACACCTGGAGCTAAATTGATTTCAAGTGTTGCTGGGGCATCAACAGAGAGGGTATCTTGAGTAATGCTCACTACATCCCCCTCTTTCAAACCCAATTCATTAAAGATCGCCGGTCCTAAACCTACTTGTCTACCACGCTTAGCATCACGTGTCAGTTGTAACGCAGGGGAACGACGCACAATTTGATCGCCTCCATAAATCGCAACGTCTGATATGCGTTCAAGGCCTGTTAGCGGGGCTAGCATGCCATTAGACAAGCTATTGGTACTAACTTTATTACTTAATAAAGTGCAATAGTTTTCAGCTAAGGCCTCACCAAGAACTTCTTCAGGCTGATTAAATAAGAACCCATCCAAACCAAGAAGACCGCCCAATACGCGCAAGACTTTCCATGCTGGACGTGAATCACCCAACGGTTTCACAGAAGGTTGAATGGTTTGAACTCGTCCTTCTGCATTGACAAAAGTAGAAACAGTTTCTGTAAAAGTAGAGATTGGCAAAATCACATCTGCCAGCTCTAAAAGATCGGCGCTCTTGTAGGCGGTCATCGCAATGACGGTATTGGCTTTTGATAAAGAAGTGCGTGCTTGCAAGGGATTGGGTAGGTCAGCGTCAGGCTCTAAATTCATTAAGATGACAGCACGACGTTCACCAGACAGAACTGATTGAACACCAGCACCATTGGCTTTAACTAGTGACGCCCCAACAGCATTTCCACCTACTGGCAAGAAGCCAAAAGTAGCACCAGTTTGCTCGGCAATAAATTGTGCTAATACTGTTAAATCAGAGCATTGGGGATGAGCTATCGCTCCCGAACCCAAAAGTACTGCAGTCGTGGATCCAGAAAGCAAGCTGTCCGCAATCGCCTGTGCAGATGCAGAAATAGGTATATTAAAGGTGCCAGCTGGCGCGTTAACTGATTTAGCTTGTGCAACTGCAAGAGTAACTTCACTCAAAGCGTTTAACCAAGCGCTTGGAGCTGCCGTAATACTGCTGACAGATGGAATAAGCCAATCATCGCCACCGGCATCAAGACGTAATACTTGTAATCCCCGTTTTGCAGCTGTTCGTAGGCGAGCAGCAACCAATGGCTGCTCCTTACGAAGGAAGCTACCAATTACTAAGACCCGATCAAGCTCGCTTAATTTGCCAATCGGCATTCCCAACCAAGGGGCGGATGGTGCTCCGCTGATATCGGTTTGACGCAAGCGAGTATCTACTTGAGTTGAGCCCAACCCACGAATCACTTTTTGCAAAAGATGGAGTTCTTCAGTGCCAGAAATGGGATGCGCTAAAGCGCCTATCGCATCAGGGCCATTTTCCGCTGCTATAGTTTTCAAAGAACGGGCAATGTAATCCATTGCAGATTCCCAATCAGTCTCTAACCATTGTCCACCCTGCTTAACCATCGGAGTAGTGATGCGATCTGCGCTATTTAAGCCTTCATAAGAAAAACGATCACGGTCACTAATCCAGCATTCGTTAATTGCTTCGTTATCTAATGCAACTACGCGCATCACTTTATTCGCTTTAGTTTGTATAGTGGTATTGGCACCTAAGCTATCGTGCGGGCTAATAGATCGCTTGCGACCTAATTCCCAAGTGCGTGCAGCATAGCGGAATGGTTTGCTAGTCAAGGCACCCACAGGGCACAAATCAATCATATTGCCGGATAACTCTGAGTCGATAGTTTGCCCTAGGAAGGTAGTGATTTCAGAATGCTCCCCCCGATTAATCATGCCTAATTCCATTACACCGGCTACTTCTTGTCCAAAACGAACACAGCGGGTGCAATGAATACAGCGAGCCATCTCCTGCATAGAGATTAAAGGACCTACATTCTTGTGAAATACCACCCGTTTTTCTTCTTCATAGCGAGAATTGGACTTGCCATAACCTACCGCTAAATCTTGTAATTGGCACTCACCACCTTGATCGCAGATTGGGCAATCTAATGGATGGTTAATCAGGAGGAACTCCATGACCGAACGCTGTGCTTCAACTGCTTTGGCAGAATGTGTAAAAACCTTCATCCCTTGAGTTACAGGAGTGGCACAAGCTGGCAATGGTTTTGGTGCCTTCTCTACTTCTACTAAGCACATGCGGCAGTTTGCAGCGATAGAAAGTTTCTTGTGATAACAAAAGTGAGGAATATAAGTGTCCAGCTTAGCCGCGGCGTGCATCACCGTCGAACCTTGCGGAACCTCTACCACCTTACCATCTAATTCGATTTCAACCATGCTCACCTTAAGATGTCCCGTACTCAATATCTTTTATAAAGCTAGTGCAGAATCTAAGCAGCGCTTATGTTCTACGTGATACGCAAATTCATCCATGTAATGCTTCAACATGCCGCGTACAGGCATCGCAGCAGCATCACCCAAGGCACAAATCGTGCGACCTTGAATATTTGCAGCTACATCGTTGAGTAAATCTAAATCTTCTGGACGACCTTGGCCATGTTCAATGCGATTGACGATGCGCCATAACCAGCCAGTACCCTCACGACATGGCGTGCACTGACCGCAAGATTCCTCATGATAAAAATAAGATAAGCGTAATAAGGCCCTGACCATGCATCTGGTGTCATTCATCACAATTACAGCGCCCGAACCCAACATCGATCCCGCTTTAGCGATGCTATCGTAATCCATTGTCAAATCCATCATCTGCGCACCAGGAACTACTGGAGCGGAAGATCCTCCAGGAATAACTGCCTTAATTGGCTTACCATCACGCATCCCGCCAGCAAGCTTTAATAACTCAGCAAACGGAGTACCCAATGGAATCTCGTAGTTGCCCGGGTACATCACATCACCAGAGACAGAGAAAATCTTAGTGCCGCCGTTATTGGGCTTACCTAGCTCTAAATAAGCCGGTCCACCAATGGCCATAATAAATGGCACAGCGGCAAATGTTTCAGTGTTATTAATTGTAGTTGGCTTACCATACAAACCAAAGCTAGCCGGGAAAGGTGGTTTAAAACGTGGTTGACCTTTCTTACCTTCAAGCGATTCTAAAAGAGCAGTTTCCTCACCGCAAATGTAAGCACCCCATCCTGGCGCAGCATGTAATTGAAAGTTAAAGTCACTTTCCATAATCTTGTCGCCAAGGTATCCGGCAGCACGGGCTTCTTCAAGCGCCTCTTCAAAGCGAGTATAGGTATCCCAGATTTCACCATGAATATAGTTATAGCCCGTTGAAATACCCATGGTGTACGCACCAATAATCATGCCCTCGATCAAAGCATGTGGGTTATAGCGCATGATATCGCGGTCTTTAAAAGTTCCAGGCTCACCTTCATCGCTATTACAAACTAGGTACTTTTGACCAGGGAACTGGCGGGGCATAAAGCTCCACTTCAATCCCGTTGGGAAACCTGCTCCACCCCGACCGCGCAAGGAAGAGACTTTCAGTTCTGCAATGATGGCATCAGGTGTAATTTTTTCTTTAATGATGCGACGTAGCTGTTGATAACCACCACGGCTTTCATAGTCTTTTAAGCGCCAATTTTCGCCATTTAATCCAGCAAGAATTAAAGGTTTAATGTGGCGATCGTGCAAGCTGGTCATGATGCCTTCCCTTCTGCACGAAGCTCACTTAAAAGCGCATCAATTTTTTCTTTACTCATAAAGCTACACATGCGCTTGTTATTCACAAGCATGACTGGTGAATCACCACATGCACCCATGCACTCCCCCTCTTTTAGAGTAAAGGTGCCACAAGGGGTAGTCTCGTTATAACCAATCCCCAATGTTTCTTTTAGGTAGCTTGCTGCAGTTTCACCATGAGTGAGCTGGCAAGGCAAGTTTGTACAGATCACTAACTTGTATTTACCAATCGGTTTAGTGTCATACATGTTGTAAAAAGTAGCCACTTCCTCAACTGCAATGGTTGGCATCTCTAAAATAGTGGCAATCGTTTCTATCACCTCAGGAGAGACCCAGCCTACTTCAGTTTGCGCTGCAATCAGAGAGGCCATCACAGCAGATTGCTTTTGCTCTGGGGGGTATTTAGCGACATTGCGCGCAATATCTGCGAGCGTTTGGTCAGATAGATGGAGAGTTGTTGTCATGAATTAATCCTTGGCACGCTGTATTAGCGGTCAATCTCCCCGAACACAATATCTTGGGTACCAATAATAGTTACTGCATCAGCTAACATGTGGCCCCGTGACATTTCATCCATTGCAGAAAGATGTACAAATCCTGGGGCGCGTATTTTCATGCGGTAGGGCTTATTAGCACCATCAGAAATAAGATAGATACCAAATTCACCCTTAGGATGCTCAACAGCAGAATAAGCCTCGCCATCAGGAACATGCATTCCTTCAGTAAAGAGTTTGAAGTGATGAATCAACTCTTCCATATTGGTCTTCATATCCACGCGCTTTGGTGGGGCCACCTTATGGTTATCACTCATCACCGGACCATCATTTGCTTTTAACCAAGCAATGCACTGCTTGATGATACGGTTAGATTGACGCATTTCTTCCATGCGAATTAAATAGCGATCATAAGAATCGCCATTTACACCAACTGGAATATCAAAGTCGAGCTTGTCGTAGGTTTCGTAAGGCTGCTTTTTACGCAAGTCCCACTCAATCCCAGATCCACGCAACATTGGCCCTGTAAATCCTAACTGCAATGCGCGCTCAGGGGTCACGACGCCAATTCCAACTAAGCGCTGCTTCCAAATACGGTTATCAGTCAAGAGGTTGCAATACTCATCTACATTTGCATCAAAGCGACCCGAAAAATCCTCAATAAAATCAAGCAATGTACCGCTACGGTTTTCATTGAGTCGTTTAATAGCAGAGTCACTACGAATCTTGTTCTTATTGAACTGCGCCATTTGATCAGGTAAATCCCGATATACGCCACCAGGTCGATAGTAAGCAGCATGCATCCGCGCTCCGGATACTGCCTCATACATATCAAAAATATCTTCACGATCACGGAAGGCATACAAAAATACAGCCATTGCGCCTACGTCTAGGCCATGGCAACCAATCCACAATAAGTGATTTAGTAAGCGAGTTAACTCATCAAACATCACGCGAATATACTGAGCACGTAGTGGAACATCTACTTGTAGTAATTTTTCGATGGCCAACACATAAGCATGCTCGTTGGACATCATAGAAACATAATCCAAACGATCCATATATGGAACATTCTGAATCCAAGTGCGAGTCTCGGCTAATTTTTCAGTAGCGCGATGCAATAAGCCAATATGTGGGTCAGCACGCTGAATCACTTCGCCATCGAGCTCAAGCACTAAACGCAAAACGCCGTGAGCTGCAGGATGCTGAGGTCCAAAATTGAGGGTGTAGTTCTTAATTTGTGCCATGACTTAAACCGGTCCTCCGTACTGCTCTTCCCGAACGATGCGTGGCGTAATTTCTCGCGCTTCAATCGTCACAGGTTGATATACCACCCGCTTTAACTCTGGGTCATAACGCATTTCCACATTCCCAGAAATCGGAAAGTCTTTTCTAAATGGGTGGCCGATAAAGCCATAGTCAGTCAAGATGCGACGCAAATCGTCATGCCCCTCAAACAAAATACCGTAGAGGTCAAATGCTTCACGTTCAAACCAGTTTGCACTCGCCCATACTGGAGTTAGTGAAGCGACTACTGGATAACTATCCTCCGGTGCAAAAACACGAACACGCAAGCGCCAATTATGCGCGAGGGATAAAAGATGAGTTACAGCAGCAAAACGTCGTCCACTCCATTTACCATCGCGGAAATCTTGATAGTCAACGCCACACAGGTCAATCAATTGCTCAAAGGCCAAAGAAGGATCATCGCGCAACAGCATGGCAGACTCAAAATACGTGTCTGCGCTAACAACTACCGTTACCTCACCTAAGGCGAGTTCAATAGACTGCACGCGCTTGCCAAGTACTTTTTCAAGGTTGGCTGTTAATGTAATTAAGCGATCTGACATTACTTAAGCCTTCCGTGCAATCGTGCTAGTACGACCAATTTTAGATTGCAACTGAATAATTCCATAGATCAACGCTTCTGCAGTTGGAGGGCAACCAGGAACATAGATATCGACTGGCACTATACGGTCGCAGCCGCGTACTACTGAATAGGAGTTATGGTAGTAACCGCCACCATTGGCACATGAGCCCATGGAGATTACCCAACGTGGCTCTGGCATTTGGTCATACACTTTACGCAGTGCTGGGGCCATCTTATTGCACAAAGTACCAGCAACAATCATTAAATCCGATTGACGTGGAGATGGGCGAAACACCACGCCAAATCGATCCAAGTCGTAGCGAGAGGCACCAGCATGCATCATTTCTACCGCACAGCAGGCCAGGCCAAAGGTCATTGGCCACAAAGAACCATTACGCGTCCAGTTAATTAACTGATCAGCAGTAGTGGTAACAAATCCTTCTTTAAGAACGCCTTCTAGTGCCATATCTATCACTCCCAGTCGAGAGCGCCCTTTTTCCAGATATATACAAATCCCACAATAAATTCCAAAAGGAATATAACCATGGAGGCGTAACCAAACCAGCCAATATCACGAAGAGCTACACCCCATGGAAATAGGAATGCAGTTTCTAAGTCAAATAGGATAAAGAGGATGGCAATTAAGTAGTAGCGCACGTCAAATTTCATACGCGCATCTTCGAAAGCTTCAAAACCGCACTCATATGGTGACAGCTTTTCCGCATCTGGCTTAGAAGGGGCCAAAATTTTTCCAAGGAACATGGGGACTAAACCCACCCCAATGCCTACGAGGATAAAAAGCAGAACAGGAAAGTAATTAGCGAGATTCAAAATGGTCCTGAGTCGTTCGTCTTGTAAATCTAGTAACAACAAAACATCAATTATTCCACTACATGAAGCCTTTATTTAGAGCATAAACCCCTACAAACTTTAAAAGTTGGTGCCGACGGCGAGACTCGAACTCGCACAGCCTAAGCCACTACCCCCTCAAGATAGCGTGTCTACCAATTCCACCACGTCGGCATCTTGCAAAACCTATTAATTCTACTGCATTGCACCACTCAAAAAACCCAAAAGTAGGGGTAAAGTAGGTCTAAACCCAAACTTTTTTATTTACTTTGGAACAGCTGGCTTAGTGGGATCCTGAACGGGAGCCACTGGTGCAACTACAGGAGCCACAATGGGGGCTACCGTTCCAGACAAAATGCCTGGACTTACTTCTTTCTTATTCCCAATCCAAGTAATGCCTAAGGTGGAGATAAAAAATATAGCAGCAAAAATAGCAGTGGTATGGGATAGAAAATTGGCAGAGCCGCTAGCGCCAAAAAGGCTGCCCGAAGATCCAGAGCCAAATGCGGCGCCCATATCCGCACCCTTACCCTGCTGTAGCAATACCAGCAGAATCACACCTAAGGCGGATATCACCTGCAATACAATTAATAAAGTCTTCAACCATTCCATGGTCTATCTCCAAATAAAAAATCTAAGCCTGACAAATAGCCAAGAAATCCTGAGGATTTAATGAGGCACCCCCAATCAATCCACCATCAATATCAGGCATTGCAAAAAGTTCAACGGCATTATCAGGTTTAACACTGCCGCCATACAAAATTCCTACGTGGGATGCCACATCCTCATCAAACTCAGCTAACTGCAAGCGAATGGCTCGGTGCATGTCTTGTGCAAGCTGTGCGCTAGCGACCTGACCAGTGCCTATCGCCCATATCGGTTCGTAGGCAATTAAACAATCAGCTAAACGGTCTTGCAATACAGCCACTTGCTTAGCAATTTGGCCACAGACCACTTCAATTTCCCGTCCAGAGTTGCGCTCATCTGCAGACTCGCCCACACAAATTACTGGAATCATGCCGTTATCTAGTACTTGCAAAGCTTTCTCGGCAATAAGCTCATCGGTTTCTTGATGAAAATGACGACGTTCAGAATGGCCGACAAGAACATACTTGCAATTCATCTCTTTTAACATCGATGCCGCAACTTCACCGGTATAAGCACCAGAGGCAAAGGCTGATACATCTTGAGCGCCTAAACTCAAAAATGCTATAGAGCAATCTTTGATCAACTGCCCACACTGAGCTAAATACGGAAATGGGGTGCAGACCGCATACTGACGACCTGCTGGCATTCCCTGCTCCATGCCACGACAAACAGTGTTAACCCAGCCTGCATTACTAGCAAGACTACCGTTCATTTTCCAATTGCCGATTACGATGAGTGGACGCATAATTATCAAAAAAATACTTAAACCGTGAGCACAATCTTGCCAACATGCTCTGACGATTCCATCAAACGGTGCGCATCAGCAGCTTGCTCTAAGGTAAATGTTCGATAAATTACCGGCTTTAACTTTCCAGCATCTAGCAAGGGCCAAATACAAGAGTACAACTGCTGCGTAATCTGCTTTTTAAAGGACACGGGCCTTGGACGTAATGTTGAACCAGTAATGGTTAATCGACGACGCAAGATTTGACCTGTATTGACTTCTGCTTTCGAGCCGCCCATGATCGCAATAACCACAATACGTCCATCATCAGCTAAACAATCAATCTCACGTTGTACATAAGCACCAGTAACCATATCTAAAATTACATTTACACCCTTACCATCTGTAGCTTTTTTAATCTCTTCAACAAAATCTTGGGTTTTGTAGTTAATTGCTAAATCGGCACCAAGTGCTAGGCAAGCGGCACATTTTTCGTCAGTACCAGCAGTCACAAATACCTTATGACCTAGTGCTTTGGCAATCAGAATAGCAGTTACACCAATACCACTAGATCCGCCTTGCACCAGTAAAGTTTCACCTTCGGATAATTCACCGCGCATAAAAACATTGCTCCACACGGTATAAAAAGTTTCAGGTAAAGCAGCAGCTTCTTGATCGGTAAAACCGGTGGGATAAGGCAAGCACTGCGCAATTGGCGCAGTACATAACTCTGCATAACCACCGCCTTGCACTAATGCACAGACTTTATCGCCAAGCTTTAGACCAAGTTCATTATCCGAATGAGAAAGATCTCCGCCAATAATTTCACCAGCGACTTCAAGTCCTGGAATATCAGACGCGCCTGCTGGAACTGGGTAATGGCCTTTACGTTGCAACACGTCTGGGCGGTTAATGCCCGCAGCTATTACCCGAATCAAAACCTCACCAGTTCCAGCAACCGGAGCTGCTAGATCAAGACGAGTACTTGGCACCAACATTTCTGGGGTCCCAAATTCTTTGATTTCCATTACACGCATAAAAAATATTCCCGCTGGACTATTGAATAATAACTTTGACAATAATTAAGCTGTTTCGTCAGCCGCTGGAGCAGCAATAACAGCTTCAGCAACAACTTCAGGTGTATTTACAGCCGCATCAGCTAAAGGAGCAATCATGCCACCCTCTTCAGCCATTGCAGCCTTAAGAGACAAACGCAAACGACCACGCTCATCAGCAGCCAACAATTTCACGCGAACTACTTGACCTTCTTGTAAATAGTCTTTGACTTCTTTTACGCGCTCACTAGATATTTCAGAGATATGCAACAGACCATCTTTTCCTGGAAGAATATTCACTAAAGCGCCGAACTCGAGTAATTTTACAACCGGGCCTTCGTAGATCTTACCTACTTCAGCTTCAGCAGTAATGCCCTCAATGCGAGCTTTTGCTTCAGCCATTCCTTCAGCACTAGTAGAAGCAATCGTGATAGTGCCATCATCTTTGATGTCAATACTGCATCCCGTTTCTTTAGTCAATGCTTGAATAGTTGCGCCGCCTTTGCCAATCACTTCGCGAATCTTGTCTGGATGGATCTTGAAAGAAACCATCCGTGGGGCATGCGCAGATAGCTCGGTACGAACTGAGCCCATCGCTGCTTGCATATTGCTTAATATATGCAAGCGACCCTCTTTAGCTTGAGCTAATGCAACTTGCATAATTTCTTTAGTAATACCTTGAACTTTAATGTCCATTTGTAGGGCAGTAATTCCATTAGCAGTACCCGCAACTTTGAAGTCCATATCGCCCAAGTGATCTTCATCACCTAAGATATCGGTCAATACCGCAAAACGATTGCCGTCCAAAATTAACCCCATGGCTACACCAGCAACATGGGCTTTGATTGGAACACCTGCATCCATCATGGCTAAACAACCACCGCAAACAGAAGCCATAGATGAAGAGCCATTTGACTCGGTGATTTCTGATACAACCCGAATGCTATATGCAAAATCTTCTGCACTTGGCAATACTGGAATCAACGCGCGTTTAGCTAAGCGACCATGACCAATTTCACGACGCTTTGGACTACCTACACGGCCAGTTTCACCAGTTGCAAATGGGGGCATGTTGTAGTGGAACATAAAGCGATCACGGTACTCGCCTTCCAGTGCATCTATGATTTGCTCATCACGAGCAGTACCTAAAGTAGCAACTACCATAGCCTGCGTCTCGCCACGGGTAAACAATGCTGAACCATGGGTGCGTGGTAATACACCATTGCGAATTTCAATTGGACGAACAGTACGGGTATCACGACCATCGATCCGAGGTTCACCATTCAAAATTTGACTACGAACAATCTTCGCTTCGATTTCAAACAAGATATCGTTTACAGCGACAGAGTCAACTTCACCGTCAAGAGAAAGCTTGGCCACTACCTCTTTAGTAATTTCTTTGAGCTTATCTGACCGCGCTCCTTTTTGACGAATCTGATACGCCTCGCGTAATGGGCCTTCCGCTAACGCAGTGACTTTAGCAATAAATGGCTCATCTTTAGGGGCAGCAGTCCAATCCCACTCTGGCTTGCCAGCTTCGCTAACTAAGTCGTTAATTGCATTGATGGCTGTTTGCATTTGGTCGTGACCATATACAACTGCACCCAACATAATTTCTTCGGATAATTGATTGGCTTCAGACTCCACCATTAATACCGCAACTTGCGTACCGGCAACGATCAAATCAAGTTCGCTAGTTGCTTGCTCAGTGCGGGTTGGGTTCAAGAGGTATTGGCCATTAGCATAACCAACACGTGCCGCACCTACTGGTCCACTAAATGGAATACCAGAAATAGCTAAAGCAGCTGATGCTGCGATTAATGCAGGAATATCAGCTGGAACGTCAGGGTTGATCGACATGACATGAATCACAACCTGCACTTCATTCAAAAATCCCTCAGGAAATAATGGGCGTAATGGGCGATCAATCAGGCGGGATATTAAGGTCTCACCTTCTGATGGACGACCTTCGCGTCGGAAAAAGCCACCAGGGATTTTGCCTGCAGCATATGTTTTTTCCAAGTAATCTACTGTCAACGGGAAAAATGATTGGCCAGGTTTGGCTGATTTAGAAGCTACTACAGTACCCATCACCACTGTGTCATCAACATTAACGATCACAGCGCCGCCAGCTTGACGGGCAATCTCGCCAGTCTCCATGACTACTTGATGGTTGCCCCATTGAAAACTTTTTACTGCTTTATTAAACATTGTCATTTCGATCTTCTCCAAATTGTTCACGCAAAACCCACATGGATTTCGCGCTTGCCGTGGGATAAAGCAGTGTCACGGCAACACTGGAGCGTTTGAAGATCACAAGGGGATGTCATTCCAAGGAGACTCTGAATGGCATTCAGAAACTCATTGGAATGACACGATCCCCTACACAAATGAACTTGAAACGCCCAAAAAACATGCCATCTGCTTAAGACTGAATCTGGTAAGAAACAACCCTAAGAAAGATGGCATTGCATACCGATAAGAATTACTTACGGAGACCTAATTTCTCAATCAATGCACGATAGCGGTCCAAATCTTTGCCTTTGAGATAATCCAATAGGCGACGGCGACGTGAAACCATCTTCAATAAACCGCGACGGCTATGATGGTCTTTGGCGTTAGCCTTGAAATGGGGGGTTAATTCATTGATGCGGGCTGTAAGTAATGAAACTTGAACTTCAGGACTGCCCGTATCGTTTGCGCTACGCGCGTTTTCTTTGACGATTTCCGCCGTTTTAATATCAGCAACTGCCATTTTCATACTCCTTACTTGCGAACACTTGAGCTTTCACCCAATTCGTGTCGTGCATTTATTAATCAAATAAAACAAAAAAGCTTTACAAATCAAAGCCATCGAATTGTAGCAGAGAGAGTACCTATTGAGTAAATGCTTCTTGAAAAAGTTGGTATTCTGTGGGAATTGCAGCAATATCTTAATGGAATAAATATCAATAAAATCAGGTACTTATCAAAATGAGTTATCTTTCACGCGCCCTCCTTGCCATATTTTGTTGTCTTTTTTGGCTTAACACCCCTGCTTTAGCCCAATTTTCTACAATATTTTCAGGTGACAAGACCCCCCAACAACAACGCCAAGAGGCCCTTAAGAAAAGTGATGAGATCCTAAAGCACCTCTATAGAGTGCAACCTAACGCCAAGGAGGTCGTTGAAAAAGGGGTTGGCTATGCCACCTTTAGCAACTTTGGCATGAAAATATTGATCGCTGGCGGCGGTTCGGGAAGTGGTGTGGTAGTTAGTAAAAATCTTCCCAAACCCATTTATATGAATATGGCGGAAGTTCAGGCTGGGCTTGGCGTAGGAATTAAATCTTTCCAAAATATCTTTGTTTTTCAGACAGACTCCGCCCTAAATGACTTTGTGAACTCGGGTTGGACCTTTGGCGGTCAAGCCACCGTAGCAGCCAAATATGAAAAAACCGGAGATGCTTACCAAGGATCAGCATCAGTAGCGCCAAACGTACTAATGTATCAATTAACAGACTCTGGCCTTGCCGCAGAGATTACCGGCAAAGGCACCAAGTACTATAAAAATACAGACCTCAATAAGTAGGATGGGGTCTATAGATATCGCCAGGAGCTAATCAGGGCGTCATCTGCGCATTGAGCTTAGCCTGACTCGGATCATGCAATTTGTTTAGCGCTGATAAATACGCTTTCGCTGATGCAGCAATGATGTCTGGATCCGTTCCAACGCCATTCACGATACGTCCGCCTTTAGCCAAACGTACCGTAACCTCTCCTTGAGACTGAGTGCCTGAAGTAATCGCATTTACAGAGTAAAGCAACTGCTCTGCCCCACTCTTCACAATCTCCTCAATAGCATTCAAGCTGGCATCAACAGGACCATTACCTTCGGCCTCGGAGCTTGCCTCTCTATCACCTACGCGGAAAGTAACTCTGGACTTTGGTCGCTCACCTGTTTCAGAATGCTGACTCATAGAAATGAATCTATAAAATTCACTCTCTTCAGCTGCAGCAGAGTGAGACATGATCGCAATAATGTCTTCATCAAAGATTTCTGATTTCTGATCAGCTAATGACTTAAAGCGCAAGAAGGCCTCATTCAAGTCTGCCTCAGCCTCAATCGCAATACCCAACTCCTGAAGGCGCTGTTTAAATGCGTTACGGCCAGACAACTTACCAAGGACGATCTTATTAGCAGACCAACCCACATCTTCTGCACGCATGATTTCATAGGTATCGCGGTTCTTTAAGATGCCATCCTGGTGAATGCCTGAAGTATGCGCAAAAGCATTAGCCCCAACCACCGCCTTATTTGGCTGAACTACAAAGCCCGTGATATGTGAGACCAATTTAGAGGCGGACACAATTTGCGTTGCATCGATGCCGCAGACCATATCAAAGTAATCTTTGCGTGTACGCAAAGCCATCACAATTTCTTCCAATGCCGTATTGCCAGCGCGTTCGCCCAAGCCATTGATAGTGCACTCAATTTGACGAGCGCCACCAATCTTGACGCCTGCCAAGGAATTCGCAACTGCCATGCCTAAGTCATTATGGCAATGTACAGACCAAACTGCTTTATCAGAATTGGGAACCCGAGTACGCAAGGTCTTGATGAAATCGCCATACAACTCTGGAGTAGCATAGCCAACGGTATCGGGAATATTGATGGTTGTAGCACCCTCATTAATTACACCCTCAACCACTCTGCACAAGAAATCCATTTCAGATCGATAGCCATCTTCGGCGGAAAACTCAATATCCTCAGCCAAATTTCTGGCAAAGCGAATAGAACGCTTCGCTTGCTCCAATACTTCTTCTGGAGACATGCGCAATTTCACGGCCATATGCAACGGGCTAGTTGCCAAGAATGCATGAATACGCTTGGCGTTAGCAGCCTTTAAAGCATCTGCTGCGCGAGTGATATCCTTATCATTTGCACGTGCAAGTGAGCACACAATGGAATCCTTCACGGCTGCTGCTACGGCAGAGATTGCCTGAAAATCCCCCTCAGAGCTTGCAGCAAATCCAGCCTCGATCACATCAACCTTGAGACGCTCTAACTGACGAGCAATGCGAACCTTCTCGTCCTTTGTCATTGAGGCACCAGGCGACTGTTCGCCATCACGTAAGGTGGTATCAAAAATGATTACTTTGTCACTCATCATTACTCTCCGGTTCAATATTGCTTAATTTCTATCACTTTATTGTCAATCTAAAAACAAAAACCCCAGCAATTTGCTGGGGCTGGTATGTGGTGGTTAATGAATTTCTTTATCTCATCAACTCAGGCCTTACCCGCCCCAAGCATTAGGCTTAGTGCAAGTAGAAGCAGACTAGATAAGGGGGTGAAATTCATCAACATGGGTTCAATATAACCTAAAAAATCCAAATTAGCTAAAACTGCGTCCACTAAATCGTTCCCAAGCCCAAATGATATAGCCAGATATCGAATACACCACAAATAAGCCAAATAAGGTTAATGGCGGATTAGAGGATATCAGGACAAATGTGAGGATCATCAAGACCATTACGCCAAAAGGCACGCGATAGCGCACATCTAAGGCTTTACCGCTGTAAAAGCGTGCATTAGATACCATTGTTAATCCAGCATATACGGCAATAAAGAAGGTGACCCAAGGAATAGCTGTATCGCGCACAGGGATCTTATTGTCATCGGCAAGCCAAATAAAACCCGCCATCAATGCTCCAGCAGCAGGGCTTGGCAATCCTTGAAAAAATTTCTTATCGACAACACCAGTATTGACATTGAAACGTGCCAGACGCAAAGCTGCACCTGCACAGTAAGTAAAGGCGGCCAACCAACCCCACTTACCTAAATCTTTTAAGGCCCACTCATAAGCCACTAATGCAGGCGCAACCCCAAAAGACACCATATCGGCCAAAGAGTCGTACTGTTCGCCAAAAGCGCTCTGGGTGTTGGTCATTCGCGCTACGCGACCATCCATGCCATCAAGTACAAGGGATGCAAAAATAGCAATCGCTGCGGTTTCAAACTGATGATTCATTGCATTGACGATAGCAAAGAATCCGCAAAATAAAGCAGCGGTAGTAAATGCATTAGGTAAAAGATAGATCCCTTTACTGCGCTTACGGGGTTTATCGTGTATCTCTTCAACTTCGAAATCAACCCCTTCGCCAAGATCATCAGCCCACTCTTTTTGGGAGCGATCAGCACGCATCCGAGCCAGACGACTGCGATCTATACGGCCACGACGACGAAAAGTAGTCAAAGAATATCCCAGTAATAAATATAAATCATTAGTCTAAGCCAGGTAAGCGAGCTAAGGCTGTGTTCGTAGCAAACACTTTATCACCAACACTCACCAAAGGTTCTGCAGTAAGCGGTAAATAAACATCAACTCGAGAGCCAAAACGGATAAAACCATAACGCTCACCCGCCTTAAGCCTATCGGCAACATGGACATAACAAAGGATACGACGGGCAATTAAGCCAGCTACTTGAACTAGAGTCACAATTTGACCATTAGCGTCGATCACCACAGCGTTACGTTCATTCTCAGTTGAAGCCTTATCCAAATCAGCATTAACGAACTTCCCAGGAAAGTATTGAACTTCTTTTACTAAACCATTGACTGCGCTACGATTGGAATGCACATTAAATACATTCATAAACACACTAATTTTTAAAGCTTCACGATCAGCATAAGGATCATTTGTTTTTTCCACTACAACAATGCGACCATCAGCAGGCGATAAAATCAAATCCCGACCCAGCGCAGGGATACGTTGCGGATCACGGAAAAACTGCAGAACAAAGATAAAGACAATCCAGAATGGCCATGACCATGCAATGCCCCCGAAATAGTGGACAGCTAAAGTAACAGCCCCCACTAGCGCCAAATACGGCCAACCTTCTTTCGCAATAATGGGGTGCGGATACATCATCTTTGTTCTGAGCCTTTTAAAATAACAACAAAATCTTGTTTTGTATAAGTAATATTAGTTTTTTGTTTGGTCTACTAATTTATTCTTTGCAATCCAAGGCATCATGGCGCGCAATTTAGCGCCAACGATTTCAATATCGTGCTCAGCATTTAAACGACGGCGCGAAATCAAAGTAGGCGCGCCTGCTTTGTTTTCCAAGATGAAACTCTTAGCGTACTCACCTGTCTGAATATCTTTCAAGCACTGGCGCATAGCATTTTTGGTATCTTCTGTCACAACACGTGGGCCAGTGACATATTCGCCGTATTCCGCATTATTGGAAATCGAATAGTTCATGTTGGCAATACCACCTTCGTAGATCAAATCTACAATCAACTTGAGCTCATGTAAGCACTCAAAGTAAGCCATCTCAGGAGCATATCCAGCTTCAACTAAAGTTTCAAAACCAGCTTTGATCAATTCAACAGCGCCGCCACAAAGAACAGCTTGCTCTCCGAACAAATCAGTTTCAGTTTCTTCGCGGAAATTAGTCTCAATGATGCCGGCACGACCGCCGCCATTTGCAGTTGCATATGACAAAGCAACGTCGCGAGCAGAACCCGATTTATCTTGATAGACAGCGATCAAATGAGGAACGCCACCACCTTGTGCGTAGGTACCACGTACAGTATGGCCGGGCGCTTTTGGAGCAATCATGATGACATCTAAATCAGCGCGTGGCTGGACTTGACCGTAATGCACATTAAATCCGTGAGCAAAAGCAAGCGCTGCGCCTTGCTTAATGTTGCCATGGACTTCATTTTTATATACTTCTGCAATTTGTTCGTCTGGCAAGAGCATCATGACGACGTCTGCATCCTTAACTGCATCTGCAACCTCTTTAACGTTCAAGCCAGCATTAGCTGCCTTTGTCCAGGAGGCGCCATCTTTACGCAAACCCACAGTGACCTTAACACCTGAGTCGTTTAGGTTCAATGCGTGAGCATGGCCCTGTGAACCGTAACCAATGATGGTGACATTTTTGCCTTTAATGAGGGATAAATCAGCGTCCTTATCGTAAAAAACTTTCATGCTCTTTCCTTGTGTTGAAAATGCCTAGTAATGCAGTAATAAATCAAATAAAAAAATTAAACTTTCAAGATCCGTTCGCCACGCCCGATTCCAGACCCACCCGAACGCACAGTTTCCAGAATAGAGGCACGATCGATCGAATCAATAAAAGCATCCAATTTGGCCCCATCACCTGTTAACTCAATGGTGTAACTCTTTTCTGTTACATCAATGATGCGACCTCGAAAAATATCCGTTGTCCGCTTAAGCTCTTCTCGCTCTTTTCCAACAGCGCGCACCTTAATCATCATAAGCTCACGCTCAATATGAGGGCCTTCAGTTAAATCAAATACCTTAACAACCTCCACTAAGCGGTTCAAATGCTTAGTGATTTGCTCAATCACATCTTCAGATCCAATGGTCACAATTGTCATCCGTGACAGTGATGGGTCTTCGGTAGGTGCAACGCTCAAAGTTTCAATGTTGTAACCCCGTGCAGAGAAAAGCCCAACTACACGTGAAAGTGCCCCTGGCTCATTCTCAAGCAATACAGAAATAATATGTCGCATTAAAGATCCTCGCTACCCAAAAGCATTTCAGTAATACCCTTACCCGCTTGAACCATAGGCCAAACGTTTTCTTCTGGGTCAGTCTGGAAATCCATAAACACTGTACGATCTTTTAAGCGAATAGATTCTTTGAGCGCGCCTTCAACATCTGACTTTTTCTCAATACGCATACCAACGTGACCATATGCCTCTGCTAATTTCACAAAGTCTGGCAATGAATCCATATAAGAACTTGAATAGCGCTTGTTATAGGTAAGCTCTTGCCACTGACGAACCATTCCCAAGTAACGGTTGTTCAAAGACACAATCTTCACTGGTGTGTTGTATTGCTTGCAAGTGGATAGCTCTTGAATACACATCTGAATGGAGCCTTCACCAGTAATAGCAAAAACATCCTGATCAGGAAATGCCTTCTTGATTCCCATTGCGTAGGGCAGACCCACCCCCATGGTCCCAAGACCACCGGAATTAATCCAACGACGAGGCTTATCAAACTTATAGAATTGCGCAGCCCACATTTGATGCTGACCCACATCAGACGTGATGAAAGCGTCGCCACCTGTCAGCTCCCATAATTTTTGAACTACATACTGAGGTTTAACAATTTGCGAAGCTTCGTCATACTTTAAGCAATCTTTTTTACGCCAATCGTTAATCTGTTCCCACCAAGCTGCTAACTTAGCATCATTCTTGCGAGGGCCAGCAGCTTTTAGCTGAGCAGTCATCTCTTGCAAAACTTCTTTCAGATTGCCAACAATAGGAACATCCACCTTCACCCGTTTAGAAATTACGGAAGGGTCAATATCAATATGAATGATCTTGCGTGGGTGACTTGCAAAGTGTGCAGTATTTCCAATTACGCGGTCATCAAAACGTGCGCCAATCGCAATCAACACATCACTGTGTTGCATTGCCATATTAGCCTCGTAGGTACCATGCATTCCCAGCATGCCTAAAAACTGTGGGCTAGTGCCTGGAAAGCCACCCAAACCCATTAAGGTATTGGTAACGGGATAACCCAAAAGGTCGGCAAATTCTTTTAACTCTGGAGCAGCATCAGCCAAGATTACGCCACCACCGGCATAGATATAAGGACGCTCTGCTTCTTGTAATAAAGAAACTGCTTTACGAATTTGTCCACTATGACCTTTGATTACTGGGTTATAGGAACGCATTTCTAGGGTTTCTGGATAAGTAAAAGGTGCTTTAGCTGCAGACACGTCCTTAGGAATATCAATCAACACAGGTCCAGGACGACCCGTTTGCGCAATATGAAAAGCTTTTTTCAATACCAAAGGAAGGTCGCGAACGTCTTTTACTAAAAAATTATGTTTTACGACTGGGCGAGTAATGCCAACGGTATCGGCTTCTTGGAAGGCATCTTCACCAATCGCATAAGTTGGCACGTTTCCACTAATGATCACCATTGGGATTGAATCCGTATACGCAGTCGCTATGCCTGTAACGGCATTAGTGACACCAGGCCCGGAAGTTACCAAAGCAACGCCAACCTTACCGGTTGCTCGTGCATAACCATCAGCCGCATGGACAGCTGCCTGCTCATGGCGTACTAGGATGTGCTCAAACTTGTCTTGTTTAAAAATTTCGTCATAGATGAAGAGCACAGATCCACCTGGGTAACCCCAAACAAATTCCACACCTTCTGCATGCAATGCACGTACAAGCATCTCAGCACCAATGATTTCAGGAGGCGATGCGATGGGATTTGGGTTTGCTATGTCTTTGTTAGCTTTAGAAGCTAAAAATTCGGCGCTACTTGTATTCATTTTCTATTGTCCTTTGCAATTTTCGGCAAAAAATTGTTTAGTCTGTTCTGTCTCCTGCTTATGGCCTGAGTTCGAACGGCGCTGCTACCGGAAAAAACCACTTCGTAAATGAGATTCTAGGTAGTAAGCCTTATATTCTATAGCAATCCTTTAAAATAGACGAATTCCATCTGATTTAGGTCTAATTAATCCACTGCATGGCATCAGCCCAAGAACTATCCAACTTTCTCAGTAGTGTAGAGCAGCGTGCTTTTAAGCAGGCAGTCTATGCCGTGCGAGATGACAATGCCGCTTTGGATATTGTTCAAGATGCAATGATTAAGTTAGCCGAAAAGTATGGCGATAGACCAGCAGCAGAATTTCCTCTAATTTTCACAAGAATTCTGCAAAACCGTATTCATGATTGGTTTAGAAGACAAAAGGTTCGCAATACTTGGGTTAGCCTATTTTCTAGTATGGGCAAGAAATCTGATGAAAATGATGATTTTGATCCCCTGGAGTCCCTTTCAGCCCCTGATGATAGTGAAATTCACCAAGATGGGGCATACAAACTAGAAAGAAGTCAGCTTTTACAGGCATTGGAGTCAGAAATATCAAAATTGCCTAACCGTCAACGAGAAGCCTTCCTGATGCGTTATTGGGATGAGCTGAGCATTACTGAAACTGCCCTTGCTATGAGTTGTAGCGAAGGAAGTGTCAAAACCCACTGCTCAAGAGCCACCCAGGCTCTAGCTAAAGCATTGAAATTAAAAGGAATTACGCTGTGAACCAGACGAATCAAGATCAATTAGACCAAACAGTAGTCGACCAATTTGGTCTAGCTACTGCCGCCCTACTCCGTCAAGGTAGCCAATCCTTGCCAGTAGGCATTAAAGATCGTTTGTATGGAGCCCGTCTAAAAGCCCTTTCTGTCAGAAAATTAGAAAAGGTGCGTGTTCAAAAACATGTTTTAGCTAACTCCACCGGAAATTGGTCATCTAACTCAAATTCGATTTGGGATACCTTAGCTTGGGTTGCCCCCCTTATCGTTCTTGTCTTTGGTTTGATTGGGATTGCCCAGTGGCAAGAAGATTCCCGCATTAACGATATTGCTGAAGTAGATGCAGCTCTACTAACGGATGATGTTCCACCTGATGCTTATGCGGATAGCGGCTTTATGCATTTTCTTAAAAATGGCCCTCTCGCTGACTCTGAACAAGATAGCTTGGACTCTTCAAAATCAAATAGTCCATCCTAAAGAAATAACGCGAGTAGTCGTAGCGCATGCTAACTATCTTTAGACCCCATCAGAAAACTCGCTTCTTTCGGGTTATCCTGATAATTGGTGCCTGTAGTTTTAGTAGTCTGAGCATCACCTTAGCTCACGCCCAAAGTTCTAGCGTATCCCATGGCAAAGCAACTGGCATTCCAGAGAAAAGAACAGATGGTACTTGGGAAGGTCTTAAGCCTGCACAGCAACAGATACTCGCACCCCTGGAAAGTGACTGGGATTACATGCTTCCAGAAAGTCGCAAGAAATGGATGCAAGTTGCTAATTTGTATCCCAAGATGAGCGTTCTTGATCAACAGCGCTTGCAATCACGAATGGCTAGTTGGTCTAGCCTCTCCCAAAGAGACCGCCGTCTTGCGCGCGAAAATTACTTAAGCAGCCTTAAGTTCCCCACAGAGAAAAAGACTGAAGCTTGGAGCGCCTATCAAAAATTAAGCGATGAGCAAAAGAAAAAATTGGCTGAAGCTGACGTAAAAAAGAAACCGAGCGCTGCTAGCGCCCCTACATTGCAACAACATCCGATTATTCAAAAATCCAATTTAGCACCCACCATTCCTGTTGCTCCTGCCCCTGCTCCTGCTAACCCTCCATTAGAGAGTTCAGGGGCTGCTGGCGTCAGTAATGTGGATAGTAGCGCCTCTAGCGGTCAATAAACCCTTAGCATCTCCGCTGACATAATGACGCCTATTGAATTAAATGGATTACCAGCACCTCAATTTTGGCGGCGCGTTTTCTGTGCACTCTATGAGCAATTGGTTCTATTGGGCGTCATGGCCCTCACCTTTCTGATACCCAACCTCGCCTTAGGAATTCTATTTGGCACTTCTTTGCCAAGTTGGCTGACCTTTTTATATTTGTATGTCATCCTAGGAATGTATTTTGTTTGGTACTGGACAAAATCTGGCCAAACTCTTGCAATGCAGACTTGGCGTATTCGAATTATTGGTCCAGGTGGATATAAACTCACACGAAGATTGGCTATACGGCGTTATATCTTAGGCTCTTTGTGGATTGTGCCCTGCATTATTTTGCAGTGGCTTTTTCAGTTGCAAAAATGGCAAATTATTGAAATGCTGTTTGCAGTGTCATTATTCTTCTGGCCTTTGACTATTTATATTCACCGTACAAATACCCTAATCCGACAGAGTCTGCCAGATCGCCTGGCTGGTACACGCATGGTAGAGCTTCCTAAACATCTAGTAACACTCAAATAAACAAAATTAAATCTCACGTAAGCATTCAACGGCGGTAGCATTTTGAACTTTTCGGGTAAAACAATATCCCGCCAAGATGCAAGCTATCACCCCAAATGCCATCCCCATGGCAACGGATTGGGCAAAAGCATTAAATTCAATTTCTAGGATGAAGCGTCCTAATGCCCAAGCGGCTACGCTAGATGCTAATCCTGCAAGTATCCCAGCAATTAATCCAATTAGCACTAACTCTGCATTGGCGATATTGACTAAGCTTTTACGAGATGCCCCAATGGCCTTTAAAAGAGCTGCGTTTCGATATCGTTCATCTTGCGTAGCAGAGATCGACGCTATTAAAACTAAAATTGCGGCGGCAATCGTGAATGCAAATAGCAATCCCAAAGCAGAAGCTAGGCGATTTAATACTTCCTGAATCTGCTCAAGAGAGACCGCCACATCCACTACGGTCAAATTGGGATAAGTTTGAGTCAACTGATAATCCAAGGTAGTTTGATTGGGGACTTGGTAATAAGATGTAATCCAGGACTGTGGCATTCCTTTTAATTGCGCCGGTGGAAAAATGACAAAGAAATTAACCTGCATAGATCCCCAATCAAGTTTTCGCAAGGAAGTAATTGGTGCAGTAATTTTTTCTCCAGCAACCTCAAATGTCATTTGATCGCCTAATTTGAGCTTAAGTGTTTTAGCAATTCCCATTTCTAAAGAAATTTGTGGGCTATCTCCATCAATCCACTGACCAGAAGTCACCCGATTACCCTGAGGTAAGTCTTGGGTATAGGACAAATTAAACTCCCTGTCCACTAGCCGACGAGCATTTTCTTCAGCGTAATCAATAGGCGCTATGCTACGCCCATTAAGCTCTATCAAGCGTCCACGGATCATGGGATAAAAAGTGGGAGTAGCGGACCCTGCAGCAATTAAGGTTTGAGTAATAGCCTGTTTTTGCTCTGCCTGTACATTGATCATGAATCGATTAGGGGCATCAGCTGGTATATTTCCTTGCCAAGTGGCTAGTAAATCTTGGCGCAAAAGCAAGATGATTAATAGCGCCATTAAGGCAATGCCAAGCGAAGTTACTTGCATAACTACAAAACCAGCGCGACGAGCTTGGATAGTTAATACAAACCGCCAAGCAAAATTTTTCGGACGTAAATAGCTCAGGATACGCAATATCAACCAGGCTAAGAGTGCAAATACAAGTACAGCGCCTCCAAAACTTAAGCCAACCCAAGCAGCCAATTTCCAATCTCGAGCTGCAATAGCAATTAAGCTAGCGCTAGTCAGAATCCCAAATAAAGCAACCCACACTGCTTTAACAGTAACACCATCGAATTCTTTTCGAACTAAACGAATGGGTGATACGGTTACCAGACTGAATAATGCAGGTCCAGCAAAACCTAGCAACAATATCCAGGAAAATAAAATACTCCACACCAATGGTAAAGCAGAAACTGTGGGCAAGTCGGTCATGATTAAATTACCCAACAGCCCCATTAATAGCTCTTGTACCGCATACCCAATTACAACCCCAATCAGAGCAGACAGCATCCCCAAGCTAAATAAGGTCTTAATTTGCCGTCTTAATATCTGCGCTTGACTTGCTCCAAAACATTTCATAACCGCACAGACATCGGCTTGCTTTAAAACGTAACGTCGCGCTGATAAAGCGATTGCTACTGCAGCTACCATGGCAGTTAAGAGCGCAATTAAGGATAAAAAGCGCTCTGCCCGCTCTAAAGTCTTGCGCATCAGAGGTTGGGCGTTTTCTAAAGTTTCAATCCGCAAACCTCTTAGGCTTTCTAATTCAATGTAACGAGTAGCCCACTTTTCATATGCGGCAATTGCCTCATCCGATCCAGATAAAAGTAAACGGTAGGTTACGCGACTGCCAAGTCCGATTAAACCAGTAGTTGGCAAATCCTCTAAAGACATCATGACGCGGGGGGCAAAATTCATAAACCCAGCGCCACGATCAAGTTCGCGCAATAGGACTCCACTAATAACAAATTTTTGCTCGCCCAAACTCATCTGCTGGCCCACTTGGGCATTTAAGCTAGCTAGCATGGCGGGGTCCACCCATACAGATCCCTGCGCCGGCCCTTGAGAGTTGTGGGTGCTAGCGGGCTTTACCAACAGATTGCCGCGTAGAGGGTAAGTAGGGCTAACTGCCTTAAGTGAGCTCAGCTTACTTTGAGCCCCTACAGTGGCCATGCTTGGAAAAACTACCGTTTGAGCAATTAGGAGTTGGCGATCTTTTGCCTCTTTAATCAAACGTGGTGGTAAGGGTTGATCTGCCACCAAAAGCAAATCAGCCGCAAGTAACTGTCGTGCATCAAACTGAAAGGCTCTTTGCATACGATCGGCTAAAAAACTGACGCTCGATAGCGCCGCTACAGAGAGTGTCAATGCAATAAACAGCCAAGCTAATTCACTAGATCGCAAATCCCTTAGCAAACCTCGATAGAGGCTAAAGAGCACTGGGCTTAAATCGCTTGTATCTGGCCACCGTCAACACGTATGACTGAGCCAGTGATGAAAGAAGCATTCTGACTTGCCAAGAATGCAGCAGTATCACCATATTCTTTTGGATTGCCATAGCGAGCCATCGGAATCTGATTTAGACTCAATTGCACCGCTGCTTCATAGCTAATTCCTTCGCGTAAAGAACGTGCTTCATCTAGCTGACGCAAGCGATCAGTCGCAACTCTACCTGGCATGATGACATTAACTGTCACTCCATCTGCAGCCACTTCAGAAGATAAAGTTTTTGACCAAGCTAATAAAGCTGCTCGTAAAGTATTGGAGATGGCTAAATTTTTAATTGGAGCAATCGCACCGGAAGTAGTGCTCGTAATAATGCGCCCCCATTGGCGTTGCCGCATACCCGGCAATACTCGATCAGTAATGCTAATTAAAGATAAAACCATGTCATTAAAGCTTTTTTGCCAAAGTGCTGGATCTTGGCCAGCAGCAGTAGTGGGAAGTGGCCCACCAGTATTGTTAATCAAGATATCAATAGGACCCAACTCATTTTCAACACGAGTAACGAGGCGATCAATCAAGGATGCATCCGAAATGTCCCAAGTTAGAGCTAAAGCAGTCCCACCTACCGCCTCAATCATTTGCACAGATTGTTTAAGTCCTTCTAAATTACGACCTGTAATCGCAACCTTTACACCCTCGTGAGCTAAAGAAACTGCCATAGCCTGACCTAAGCCACGGCTCGAAGCCATGACTAATGCCACCTTACCTGTAATTCCTAAATCCATGTCTTCTCCACTGATAACTTTTTTATTTTTTAGTTTCTATAGCTAATTAGCTCTTAATCAATTTGTAATTTTTGCTTAGCCACCACATCTTTATAAACCGTATATTCCGCAACAATTTCTTTCGAAAATGCCTCGGGGCCATTCACATTCATTAAAGAGCCGGTATCTTCAATACGTTTACGAACTGCAGGATCAGTCACTACTTTTTGGACAGCAGCATAGATCTTGTCCACTACATCCTTGGGCATACCGGCAGGGCCTAAGAGGCCGTAGTACGCCATTCGATTAACTGGAGGCAATCCTACTTCAGCAAAGGTGGGCACGTTAGGTAGTTGAGCTAGGCGTTTTGGAGCAGCTACTACTACAGGAATTAACTTGCCATCTTTAATAAAAGGCAAAGCCGAAGGTAAATTATCGAAAATCATCGGAACTTGTCCGCCCACGGTATCAGCCAAGGCAGGTCCTGCCCCACGATAAGGAATATGCACAATATAAACCCCCGCCAAGCTTTTAAATAACTCCATCTGTAAATGCCCAATGCCACCCGTACCTGAGCTGGCATAAGAGTATTTCCCAGGATGATCTTTTAATTGAGCTAAAAAGGTTTTGTAATCTTTTGCGGGAAAGGAGGGGTTTACAGCAATCACATTAGGTGTTTCTGCGATATTAGTAATGGGAGAAAAATCTTTTAGCGGGTCGTAGCCAATTTTTGGATTAATCGCTGGATTAGCTGCAGTGGTAGATACTGTTGCCATACCGATGATGTAGCCATCTTTAGGGGCGCGTATCACCTCTAGTGCTCCTATTGAGCCGCCTCCGCCTGCTTTATTTTCGACAATAACCGATTGACCCAATTGACGCCCGAGTGGATCGGCAATTGCACGCGCAATGATATCTGTACTTCCGCCTGGGGCAAACGGCACAATTAAGCGTATTGGTTTAGTTGGAAAAGTTTGCGCTAAAACAGAGCAGCCCAAACTGAAACCCAGTGTCGCAACACCCAACCGAACTACCCTGGGAATGAATGAATCAAAGGTAAATGGCATGATAGTTAACGTCCTAAAGGAGTGGGCAAATTACCAGCATACTTATACAACTGAACTTCGTATTGGCTCAAAATATCTGCCAAGGCTTCCTGCTGACCTAATACTAGGGCTGCAGGTGTATTGTCCTTCAAAGCTACACGCTTAGAGTAGCGATTGGTACCAATGACTGGATTAGTTTTGGCGCCATTAGTTACTGTCAGGAAAAATTCAATAGTCACTACAGCTTCTGGGCGAACACGGTAGTCGCCATAAAAATCTTCTACTGTTGCCTGCAAGGTGTAATAAGGGAAAAAGCTGTTGCCCTGCCCTACGGTCATTGCAAAAATATGGGCGTTATTCATCCACTGACGAGTAGCATTACCCACCATCTCATTGGGCAGTGATGAGTAAATATTGTAAAAGTCTTTTTCGTATCGTTGATCACCCAATCGATATACCAAGGACTTGCCATCAAACGGGGGCGTGGTTGTTACCGATCCCATCTTAAGCCAGATCTCTGTCCTCGGACTCAAGGGTCTGCCCGTTCGCTCTGGCGCAACCATCCAGCTAGTAGTCTCAATGGGGGGGCGGCTAGGCAAAGAGCACGAATTTAAGATCAAAATAGATAAGATACCAATGAAGAACTTCAAAAGTCTTGATTTATTCATTAATTGAGTTCTCATTTTTGCACCCCATTCATAGGAGGCGTAATTTTGACTGGGGGCTCACCCCATATTAAAGTCGATGGAGATTGGCTAGCAATACGGGAAAACTCATTTAGCTGCTCACTAGCCTGCTTAATATTCTCAAAGGTAGCAGTGGTATCGCCTTGAATACTGCTCACTGTCTGACGCAGTGAGACCATGGTAGCCACCAATTCACGCATGAGAATATTTAACTGCTCTTTGTCGGTTACTTTAGCAACACGATCTAACAAGACATTTAAATTCTTAACAGAAGTGATTAGGCCGTCATTATTTTTTCCGTCCCCAGCCATCAGAATATTGAGATTTGCCAAAAGAGCATCAAATTTCTTTTGAGTTCCATCCACATTTAATTCATTTAATGCACTAAGGAGCTTTTGAATCCCAGAAATAATTTCATCAGCCTGATTAGGCATTGAGGGAACGACAGGATATTCAGGTTGCCAAGAAAAGGGTAGCTCAGGGTAATGACTTGCTGAAGGACTAAAGTCAAACTCAATATAATTAACTCCAGTTATTCCCATGGATTTAACTCGAGCGCGTAAATTATTTTTAATTAATCCTGAAAAATCTTCAGAATCAACGCTGTCACCAAAAATATGCATGCGGACAACCACATACTCACGTCGATCTAATAATGGAATTTCTTTTTCATAAACGTCACCAGTCAAACCAATCAAAGTGACTTGGCCCACTTTAACCCCCCGAAAGCGGACTGCTGCCCCAGTATCTAAACCGGTGACAGATTGCTTAATATAGGTTTCAACCGTAAATGATTTTTTAAAGAACTTTCCAGAACCAAAAATCAGTATGATGGCGATCAAAACGCCAATCGCACCAAGGACAAAAATACCTAAACGAAAATAATTAGGGTTAGTGTTATTACTCATGCTGCTTCCTTGCTCATAATACGATTAAAGAATTGATGCACTCTAGGATCTTTGCTGGTGTCTCTTAATACTTTGGGATCACCCTCGGCAATGATGCCCTTAGCGTCCTTGTCTAGCATAATAACTTTATCCGCAATGGAATAAATACTCGCTAATTCATGTGACACTATCACAAAAGTAAAGCCTAAGTTTTTGGATAAATCTAAAATCGTACTATCGAGATCGGCGGAAGTTATGGGATCTAGTCCTGCTGAAGGCTCATCTAAGAATAGGATTTTAGGATCTAAGGCCATGGCCCTTGCAATCGCGGCCCTTTTTTGCATGCCGCCACTAATCTCACTAGGCATATAGGACTCATACGGCAGCAAACCCACTAAATCTAATTTACAACGGGCTAACAAATTCATTTGATCTTTGGTAAGTTCAGTGTATTCCTCCATAAATAGCGTCACGTTATCGAGCAAATTCATGGAACCAAATAATGCACCTTGCTGATACATCACACCAAAGCTCGTCATAATTTTTTGTCGCTCGATACCATAAGCGGTTGTAATATTCTGCCCTTCGATCCATACATCACCTGACATAGGTTGGTATAAACCAAAAAGGTTTTTAAGAAGGCTAGACTTACCGCACCCGGAGCCACCAAGAATGACAAAAATCTCGCCAGTGCTTACTGAGAAATTAAGGTTCTGTAAAAGTACATTAGTGCCATAGCCCACAGTGAGATTTTGCACATCAATGGCATTCGTAATCGCATCCATCAGAAACCCGTCCTGTATGAGATGTAGGCAAAGATACCGTCTACCAATACAATCATTACGATACTACTGACTACTGCACGCGTCGCAGAGATACCAACTGCCGCTGCACCAGTACCGGTTTGCATTCCGCGTAAACAACCTACTGCAGAAATCACCACACCAAACAAAGTGGCTTTAATTAGGCCAGATAAAATATCCTCAATATCAACGGCTGCCAACATACCATTATAAAAATTAATAAATGGGATGCCATAAGCTAGCATAGTAATCATTGAGGAAAAAATACTGACTATGTCAGCATACAAAGTTAAAATTGGTGCCACTAAAATTCCTGCAAGCACCCGTGGCACGACCAAAAAACGAATCGGACTTAAGCCCCCAGTGACTAATGCATCGACTTCGCTGTTCACCGTCATGGTGCCAATTTCTGCAGCAAATGCCGCCGACGAGCGCCCTGCCAGCAAGATGGCTGTTATCAAAGGCCCCATTTCTCTCACAATGCCAAGTGCTGCTAACGGCCCCACAAAAGAGACAGCGCCAAACTGCTGCATACCAATGGCCGCTTGAAACGACAAAATTACGCCAATTAAAAAAGCGACCAGGCCAACAATCGGCAAAGCAGCAATGCCCGCCTCAACTGCAGCATTGACAAAATCACCCCACCGTACTTGTCTAATATGGCAGATGGACCAAACCAAATCTGCAGCAAGATGTCCTGTAAAAGTAATCAGCCCTCGAGCATCATCTAAAAGATCCTGAGTTGCCATCCCTGTACTGACAATAAATCCTAGCTTTTTTTTTAGAATCGGGGCTGGAAAGAGATTGGCAATTGGATCAAACTCATGCAAAAGCGGTTGATATTTTGGATCCAAACCAGAAATTGCAAAATGACCGCCCATTTTTTGCTGAGCTTCTTCTACGTCAATAAGGAATGCAAATGCTGATCCATCTAAGGAGCTCACCTTCGAGGCATCAAAGATCAATGATTGAGGTTTGCCACCGCCCCGTTCTAGCCAAGCAGTTTGCTTTTGGCGAATCTCCGTCCATATCCCTGCCAAGGAGTACACATTCACCTGACCACATAAGGACACCATGGCATGGTAGTCATCAGTTTGTGACCATATCGCCACTGGCGTAACTTCAGGCGAAGAATTGGGATCAGAAGGGCTCATAGACAAACTATAAGGTATCTCAATGAAATTGCCATGAAAAATGCACCAAAAGTAAAAGGGCCCAGTCTTTCAACTAGGCCCCTAAATAGGTTGGTGCGGCTGGCAGGAATTGAACCCACGACCCCTTGGTTCGTAGCCAAGTACTCTATCCAGCTGAGCTACAGCCGCAACAGCCATAATTATGCCATGGAAGAGAAGAACTACATCACACCCGCCGGTCATGAGCGTATTAAAACCGAGCTTTTGCAACTTCTGAACCTTGATCGGCCTGAAGTAGTAAAAGTAGTGCACTGGGCTGCCTCGAATGGCGATCGCTCAGAAAATGGGGATTATATCTACGGAAAAAAGCGCCTTCGGGAGATAGACCGTCGTATTCGCTTTCTGAATCAACGATTGGAATTTGCTGTAGTGGTAGATAATGGCGCCAGAAAATCAGGGGATCTTGATGCGATGCAAGTGTTTTTTGGGGCTACTGTGACCTATTCCAACCTAGAAGGAGATGATTATGGAAAAGAAACTTCTATCACCATTGTGGGAGTTGATGAAGTTGATTTAGACCAAGGTTATGTCAGTTGGGTCTCTCCGATTGCTAAAGCCTTAATTAAGGCACGTTTAGGTGACTGCGTAAAGATTCAAACTCCAACTGGCCCTACTGAAATAGAAATATTAAACGTCGAATATCGCTAATAAGCTAAACCGAGCGCGTACGAGTTACACGCATTACATCATGATTTGCCCTTAGGCTACGCATTACCTTCGAGAGATGCAAACGATTGGATACCTGAATCGTAAAATGAATTGTCACTGCGTCCTCCTTATGTTGATCTGCCATAGAAACATTCATAATATTGGAGTCAGCAGCTGTCACGCTACTAGCTACTCGAGCTAATACTCCTTTTCCTTGACGGGTATCAATTGCGAGATCTACCTCAAATTCCCGATTAATTTCTTTAGCCCACTCCACCTCTACCCACTTATCGCTATCTTTAGAGAGCATCCGAAGGGCTACAGTACAATCGTTAGCGTGAACCTGCAGTCCCTCACCTTTACCTAGATAGCCAATAATGTTATCTCCCGGAATGGGATGACAGCAACTCTGAAAGCTAATAGAGTTACCCTCTCGCCCATCAACGAGGATCGCTTGACGCTGATGATGCGAAGTAATTTCTTGATGGGGAGAAACCCAGTCAGAAGCCCCTAAACGCATTTGCTCAGATCCACCTTCATCATCTATTAAGATTTTGAGCCGAATAGCCAGCTCTTGGGCAGAACGACGGCCTAGGGCAATATTGACGCAAGCCTCTTCGCGGGTTTTATCGCCGGTCCAATGCATGAGTTTTTCCCAAACTTCTAGACTCAATAATCCCGCATCCACCCCTTGTTGCCGCAAGGCAACGACTAGTAGGCGCTCGCCTAGTTGCAGGGATTCTGCATAGTGCTTCGTCTTTAAGGAATGTCGGATTGACGCTCTAGCTTTTCCGGTTCTAACAAAAACTAACCAACCTGGGTTGGGTTGAGAATTAGAAGAAGTCACTACTTCAATAATGTCGCCATTTTTCAGCTCACTCCGCAGCGGGAGCTGCAGACCATTAATCTTGACAGCTACGCAGGTGTTTCCAAGATCACTATGGATGGAGTAGGCAAAATCAAGCGCAGTAGCGCCTCGTGGTAGTGCCCGAATTTGCCCCTTAGGCGTGAAGACATAAACAGCATCTGGGAATAAATCAATTTTGACGTGCTCTAAGAATTCTTGAGAATCACCACTACTATCTTGAATATCAATCAAGGATTGCAGCCATTGATGTGCGCGATTTTGCACCTCGCTCATATCTGGTGAACCATCTTTATAAGCCCAATGGGCTGCTACCCCCGCTTCAGCAATAGCATGCATATCGCTGGTGCGAATCTGAAACTCTACTGGTACGCCAGAGGGCCCTAATAAGGTGGTATGAAGCGATTGATAGCCATTAAGTTTAGGTATTGCAATGTAGTCCTTAAATTTGCCTGGCATTGGCTTATACATGGAATGCAATATACCTAGGGCACGATAACATTCATCAATCGTATGTAGGGTAACTCGGAATGCATAGACATCTAAGACCTGAGAAAAACTCAAATGCTTAATACGCATTTTGCTATAGATACTGAAGAGGGTTTTTTCTCGGCCACGAAGATCAACTTCTAAATTGAGTTTAGAAAACGCCATCCGGGTGGCTTGCAATATCTTTTCCACCATTTCTTTACGATTACCGCGCGCCCTTTTTACTGCAGTCTCTATCACCCGAAAACGCATCGGCATCGAGTATCGAAAACTCAGATCCTGCAAGTCACGATAAATGATGTTTAAACCTAAACGATGGGCGATAGGCGCATAGATTTCAATTGTTTCAGCAGCAACCCGACGACGCTTTTCCATGGGTACAGCATCTAAGGTGCGCATGTTATGCGTACGATCTGCCAACTTCACCAAAATCACACGTACATCGCGAGCCATCGCCATGAACATTTTTCGAAAGCTTTCAGCCTGTGCTTCAGCATGACTCTGAAACTCTAATTTATCTAGCTTAGTTAAACCCTCAACTAATTCAGCCACTTTGCTGCCAAACTTTTCTACTAAATCTACTTTAGTGCAGCCCGTATCTTCAATCACATCATGTAATAGTGCTGCCATGATCGAAGGGGCATCAAGACGCCATGTGGCGCAGAGCTCAGCTACAGCAACGGGATGGGTAATGTAAGGTTCACCACTATGGCGGTATTGCCCTAAATGAGCGGTATCAGAAAAATGAAATGCTTTTTTGATTAATGCAATCTCATCAGGTTTGAGATAGCTTGTCTTAGAAATTAAACCTTCTATAGAAACTACTTGATGCTTAAGCGGCAAACCAGGTGTGGAGGTAGGCCCGAATAAATGCCTACTAGAATGCGCCAATAAGGTGGCGATAATCGATTTTTTTTCAGCCTTAACAGGCTCTTTGGGCGAGTCCTGACTGTGTAAGTCCGATGTGTTTGGATTGCCTAAGGGGAGCTCCACACCGGAACCCCTAAATTACAGAGGTACTTTGGTCAACATATCACGGTCAGTTACACCAGCAGCAACTTCGCGCAACGCAACTACCGTTGCTTTATCTCTGGACTCAACACGTGGGGAGTGACCTTGAACCAATTGACGTGCGCGATAAGTCGCAGCCAATACGAGCTCAAAACGATTGGGGATGGTTTTCATACAATCTTCAACGGTAATACGTGCCATGCTTTACTCACTTAAATTAACTGCAATACCCATAGAATAACTGATTAGACGCCAAGACGTCTTAAAAGCGCTGGATTGCGGGCCATGCTAGAGCCTGAACGAAGGCGACTAGCGGCAACGATATGTCTTAAATCTAACAAGGCTTGCTCAAAATCATCATTCACCACAATAAAATCCGCTTCATGGGCATACCCAAGCTCAAGATGGGCCGCAGCTAAGCGCTTTTGAATGGTAGCCTCATCATCCTGACCTCTTTTGCGCAAACGCTCCTCAAGGGCCTCAAACGATGGGGGAAAGATAAAAATCCATTGCACCTCTGGAATGATCTGACGAATTTGTTGGGCGCCCTGCCAATCGATTTCTAATATGACATCGCGCCCAGTTTTCATTTGGGCCTCAATCCAAGCGCGGGATGTGCCGTAAAAATTGCCATGTACTTCTGCATATTCCAAAAAGCGTCCTTGATCACGCTCAGCAAGAAATCCTTCTTTAGTAACAAAGCGATAGTCTTTACCATCAACCTCTCCTAATCTAGGGGCTCGTGTAGTAGTCGAGAGTGATAATTTGAGGGCGGGATCTTCAAGCAATAAAGCATTTACCAAAGAAGATTTTCCGGCGCCTGAGGGCGCCACGATCATGAGCATACTGCCTTGGTATGCCGGAGAAAGGTTGGGATTGGGGCTGGTCATATATCAAACAATGGATTACTCTAAATTTTGGACCTGCTCACGCATCTGCTCTATCAAAAGCTTAAGCTCTAAAGCTGCTTGGGTGCATTCTTCAGAAACCGATTTGGAGCTCAAAGTATTGGCTTCACGGTTAAGTTCTTGCATTAAAAAATCCAAGCGCTTACCTACGGGGCTTTTACCAGCCAAGGCACTATCGACTGCTTGTAGATGCGTCTTGAGGCGAGCGAATTCTTCGGCGATATCAATTCTGACGGCATAAAGGACGACTTCTTGACGAATGCGCTCCATCAACTCGACTCCACCCTTGGCCTGCTCTTGACTAGCCAATGCTTCAGATAAGCGCTCGGTCAGTTTTTCTTGATACTTTGCGACATATTCAGGGACCTTAGGCTCAATTACCTTAACAATCTCCCGCATAGTGCCGGTAATAGTGTTCAGAACACTAACCAAGGCTTTTCCTTCGACATGACGACTTTCCATCAAGGCGGAGAGAGCAGCTCGCCCTGCCTCTACCGTAGCGCAAATCCAACCCTCCTCTTCACCTCTTGGCTCAGAAACAATGCCAGGCCAACGCAAGATATCAGCAATGGCTAATTCTGGCGCCTTTGGGAAGGCCTCTTGGGCTTTTTCTTGCAAGGTATATAAAGCATCTAGGCGATCCTTATTAAGAGCACCTAAAGCATGGGGATTTGCCTTGGCGGTAGCACCAGCGCTCGCATTAACCCTCCAGGCGGCCCTGAACTCCACCTTGCCACGAGAAAGGCATTGCGTAGCCATTTCTCGTAAGGCAGGCTCTGCCCCACGACATTCGTCCGGAAGACGAAAACCTAAATCCAGAAAGCGGCTATTCACAGCCCGACATTCCACTTGCAGATCAGCAACTACGCCAGCCCCTAGGGAGACTTGACGAGAAGCGCTGCCATAACCAGTCATGCTCGATATCATAGGGATATTGTAGATTCATTATGAATTCCCCCTCAAACATTTAGGACTAAGCCAGATGAGCACCACAAATCAGAGCATCCTCACCCGCCCTAGCGGTCGCAATCCTAAACAATTACGCCCCGTGAGCATTCACCGCGCCTTTACTAAGCATGCAGAGGGCTCAGTATTGATTGCCTTTGGTGATACTCAAGTTCTGTGTACTGCTAGCGTTTTAGAAAAGGTACCACCCCATAAAAGAGGATCCGGTGAGGGTTGGGTTACAGCAGAATATGGCATGCTTCCCCGCTCTACGCACACACGCAGTGATCGTGAGGCAGCACGCGGCAAGCAATCAGGTCGCACCCAAGAAATCCAGCGCCTGATTGGTAGAGCGATGCGTAGTGTCTTTAACTTAAAAGCACTAGGCGAGCGCACTATCCACTTAGATTGTGATGTTTTGCAAGCCGATGGGGGGACTCGTACCGCCGCGATTACTGGCGCCTATATTGCTGCACGCGATGCGATTAATCATTTACTTCAAAGTGGCGTTCTAATGCAAGATCCCATCATTGATAGCGTGGCTGCAATCTCTGTGGGCATTTATCAGGGAGTTCCGGTGCTTGATTTAGATTACCCCGAAGACTCTACTTGCGACACTGATATGAACGTCGTCATGACCGGCAATGGCGGCATGATTGAAGTACAGGGCACTGCTGAAGGCCCTGCATTTACCCGTACAGAATTAAATGCTTTATTGGATTTAGCACAAGCAGGCATTCAAGAGCTCACTTTACTTCAACAAGATGCCCTCAAATAAGAGTATTTGACTGTGCAAAAACTGGCTCTCGCTTCTAACAATGCCGATAAGGTAAGGGAGTTTCGCGCTCTATTGGCGCCACTAGATTTTGAGATTATTTCTCAAAGTGAACTTGGCATCGTCTCGGCAGAAGAGCCTCATTGCACCTTTATCGAGAATGCCTTGGCCAAAGCCCGTCACGCAAGTGCAGCTAGTGGCTTACCAGCACTCGCAGATGATTCTGGCATTTGTGCCCATGCGCTTGGTGGTGAGCCTGGCATTTATTCAGCCCGCTATGCAGGAATTGAGGGTGATAATGCTGCAAATAATCGAAAGTTAATCGCTGCATTAAAAGGAAAGACAGAGCGTGGAGCCCATTATGTTTGCGCCCTTGTGATGGTGCACAGTGCTAGCGATCCAGAGCCCTTGATTGTACAAACCCGTTGGTATGGGCAAATTATTGATCAAGCCCGTGGCAATCAAGGCTTTGGCTATGATCCCCACTTCTTCTTACCCGAACTTAACATGTCCGCAGCCGAACTTGAGCCTGCAAAGAAAAATCTCATTAGTCATCGCGGTCAGGCTTTACGTGAATTAATCGCCCAGTTACAAAGCCGTGCTCAATAGTAATCAACGCAAAATCTCCTTAACTGCATTGCCTCCGTTGGCTTTGTATATTCATTTTCCTTGGTGCGAAAAGAAATGTCCTTACTGTGACTTCAACTCGCATCAAATTAAGGAAGAAACTAGCAAGAGTAATAACTATCCTGGATTTGATGAGGTTCGCTACATTAAAGCACTTATTGCCGATCTGGAAACAGAACTGCCCCGCATCTGGGGACGTCAAGTTCATAGCATTTTTATTGGCGGCGGTACACCTAGCCTGTTATCTCCCCAAGGTATGGACGATCTGCTTTCCGCTATTCGTGCACGCGTGAACTTAGAGCCCAATTGTGAAATCACCATGGAAGCTAACCCAGGCTCAGTTGAAGCGGAAAAATTTGACGCCTTTGCTAAGTCCGGTATTAATCGCGTATCTTTAGGAATTCAAAGCTTTCAGGATGAACAGCTAAAGGCTTTAGGTCGCATTCATAATGGAGTACAAGCAAAAGAAGCTGTAACTATGGCGATGCAACACTTTAAGTCAGTGAACTTAGATCTAATGTATGGCCTACCCAAGCAAAGTTTGGAATCAGCTAAGGCGGATATTGAAACCGCTCTCTCCTTTAAAACGCCTCATCTTTCGCTCTACAACCTGACACTTGAACCCAATACCTACTTTGCTAGTTTTCCGCCAAAATTGCCAAGCGATGATGACATTGATACCATCTTTGAGCAGAATCTAAAGCTTCTAATAAATGCTGGATATAAGCGCTATGAAGTATCTGCGTATGCTAAGAAAGATCAAGAATGCAAACACAATCTGAACTACTGGCGTTTTGGTGATTACATCGGTATTGGTGCAGGTGCCCATGGCAAGATTTCTTTCCCAGATAGGATTACACGGCAAGTACGTGAGCGGCATCCGCAAACCTACATGCAATCTATGGAAGTACAGGGTAATGCCTTAATTGAGTTAAAAGAAATTCCTATTAAAGACCTCCCTTTTGAATTTATGCTCAATACCTTGCGCTTAACTGAAGGGGTTGATACCAATACGTTTAGCGAACGAACCGGCCTAGCTCTTAATGTGATTGCCAAAAACTTAGAAGAGGCTTGTAATAAAGGATTGTTAGATTCCAATCCAAGCAAGCTCAAGGCTAGCGAACAAGGTTTACGCTACCTGAACAATTTACAAGAGATTTTTTTGAAAAACTAAAATTACTTACCAGTCCAAACAGGTACCTGACCATTTAAAAAAGAAATTACCCCATTCTTAAAGTCATCACTGCCATAGCATTCAAAAATTAAATCACTGCAATCTGGTAATTCCTCCTGAATAAGTCGCGCCAAAGTCAACTTACTAGATTTTTGTGTCAACGGCGCGAGCTTGCGCAAATTATTGGCCAAATGGAAAGCCTCTTTTTCAAGATCTTCAGCAGGATAAGTCGCAAGCAGATACCCCCGTTTTAATAACTCTGGGGCAAGTATCAGTTCACCTAATAACAACATACGCTTAACGATATGGATGCCTAAATGTGCTTCGAGCAAAGCAATATTTCTCACTGATAGGCAGTTGCCTAAGGTTTTTGCAATCGGCACTCCAAAGCGTGCCTCGGGAGTAGAGATTCGAAAATCACAGCAACTAGCAATTGCTAAACCTCCACCAATAGCTAGTTCATCTATCACCGCAATCGTTGGCATGGTAAGCATGGCTAGAGGCGCCAAATAATCATCGATACCTGCTTCATACCCGATACCATCGTCACCATTTTTAAACTTGGCAAATTGCGAAATATCACTACCGGATACAAATGACTTACCTCCAGCACCCCGAAATATAGCAACGCGAATATTTGGATTATTGGCAAGATCTTTGCAAATCGTTTTGAGGCTATGATACATTTCCACCGTCATGGCATTACGAGCCGTGACGTGCTCAAATACAATGAAGGCTAGACCATCGCGCAACTCACAAACGACCTGCGCGATTTTTTTTTCAGGGCCTTTCTTTAAAGCAACCATGCAAAGGCCTATTCAGCCTTAATATTTAAGCTCTTGACTAAACGCTGATACTTTGCAAGTTCACCTGCTAAAAACAAACTAAATGCTGCTGGAGTAGCAGGGCCTTCAGGTTGTAAGCCTTGAGCGTCTAGGGTTTTCTTAATCTCAGGATCATTGACGGCACCTTTTACAGCTAAGTCAATTCTGTTTACGATGGCAGGGTCCATATTTTTAGGCCCCATTACTGAATACCAATTGGTGACATCAAAACCAACAATGCCAACCTCATTAAACGTGGGAACATTTGGCAACAAGGACAAACGTTTGGGAGTAGAAATCGCTAATGCCTTCAAATTCCCTTGTCTAATCTGCTGTAAATTAGGGGGTAATGTATCGAAGTTCATCGTAATCTGACCGCCAAGTAAATCAATAATAGCCTGTCCACTTCCCTTATAAGGGACGTGGTTCATAGAAACACCAGCAATTTGGGAGAATAAAGCCCCTGCTAAATGTTGAGTACTACCAATGCCAGAAGAACCATAGGTCATTTGACCTGGGTTAGCCTTAGCCAAAGAGATTAATTGCGCAACCGAGTTCACTGGTAATGTGGATTTCACTACCAAGACATTAGGCACATAACCTAAATAGGTAATGGGAGTGAAATCTGTAGCAGGGTTATAAGGAACATTAGTTAATACAAATGGAGAAATGGCATTGGAATTGGAATGGCCCATCAATAAGGTATAGCCATCTGGCGAAGATTTAGCAACTAGATCTGCGCCAATAGTTCCCGCAGCTCCAGATTTATTTTCGATGATAATATTTTGACCGAGAATCTCGCCCATCTTTGGCGCAATCGCTCTGGCCACAATATCTGTTCCGCCCCCAGGAGCAAATCCAACAATTAATCGTATCGGCTTAGTCGGAAAACTTTGCTGGGCAAGAGCAGAAAATGGCAGTGCGCTGCAAATAGTCGCAGCAATTGTGACAAGACTTCGCAAAATCCGTTTTTGGGAATGAATCAACATATTGTCTCCAGTATTGTTTTATATTGATAGTTATTAGTGGTTCATTCTATACACATAACAACCATAGAGACAATGATAAAAACACCTAAAAATAAATCATTACCTACAAATAAGCCATTACCTTTAGTGGGTATGCGAGTTCTTGACGTGAGTCAAGTAATGGCAGGTCCTTATTGCTGTATGCTACTAGCCGATTTAGGAGCGGACGTCATTAAGATTGAGCCCCCGGGAACGGGTGATCAAACACGTAGCGCCATGGGATTTAAGATGAAAGGTTCGGATAGCATGGGCTTTCTGAATATGAATCGCAATAAACGAAGTGTGACCCTCAACCTAAAATCTAATGCTGGTAAAGAAGTCTTTTTTAAGCTGGTAAAAACTGCTGACATCTTGGTCGAGAATTATCGACCCGGTGTCATGAAAAAACTGGGAATAGACTACGAAACACTTAAAGTAATCAACCCAGGATTGGTATACGCTAGTATCTCCGGCTTTGGCCAAACGGGTCCATGGGCTGATAGGCCCGGATTTGATTTGATGGCCCAAGCCATGTCAGGCGTGATGAGTGTGACAGGGTATCCCAATGGTTCTCCTGTAAAAGCTGGCGTCCCAGTAGCAGATATTGGTTGCGCCCTCTTTGCGGTATATGGAATCTTATCTGCATATATAGGTAAAACAAAATCAGGTGAAGGTCAGTTTATTGACGCCTCTTTATTTGACTCTGCATTAGCGTTTTCCATTTGGGATACCTGTCAATATTGGGGCACTGGCATTGAACCAGAGAAACTTGGCACTGCTAATCATATGAGTGCCCCCTATCAAGCCATGAAATCATCTAATGGTTACTTTGTGATGGGCGCGACCAATCAAAAGCTCTGGAAATTACTCTGTGAGAAGATTGATCGTAATGGACTCATTGAAGATACCCGCTTTAAGACCAATCCATTGCGCCTAGCAAATCGCTTGGAATTAGCAGTAGAGCTTGAAAAGTCCTTTGCGACCAAGACTAGCGAGCAATGGATTGATCTACTTCTGGCTGCTGGTATTCCTGCAGGACCCATTAATACCTATCCCCAAGCATTTAATAGTGAGCATGGTAAACATCGCAAGATGCGTATAGAAATTGACCACCCTATTGAGGGAAAAGTACCCAATATTGGTTTTGCAGTCAAATTAATGGCTACGCCACAAAAAGTCACTAGGCACCCACCACTACTTGGTGAGCATACAAAAGAGCTTCTAACAGAACTTGGGATTGAGGGTGAAGAACTTGCCGCCCTGACAGAAGGTGGAGCGTTCAACCCCTAAAAGACCCGTTAGATTTATTCTCCTGCAGTAATGGCAATTTCTTGCGCCTCGTATGGGTCTCTCATTTGTGTAAGGTTCGCAGTTTTTGATTTTGTACCAGGCATTAACTCAAAGTCAGGTTTAAAGATAGTCAATGTACTTTTGAGTTGATCAAAGGCTTTGCGATCTCCCACAAAACTCACCTTACCCTGAGCCAATAATTTTTCAAAAGTAGTTTGACCCCCCATTATCTGCTCTAACTCGCTACGGTTAAGGGTGATAGTCAGAGTTGGGTTTTTAGCTTGCTCACCTTTGATATTAGTAAGTGTTGAATTACTCATCTCTATCACAAACTTCTCACGATTATCAGGAGTGGATAGATTGATTACGAATGTCATGCCAGCCGCTTTTTTGCTATCCATAGAAATTGCCAGAGAATTAAGCCACAACTCAGTTGTCATCGCCTTAATCATGTCAGGGCCATTAGACTTAGGTGATGCACCCGCAGGCATGCCATGCCTCAATTCATAAGCGGCACCTAAGAAACTATTGCGCACACTCGGGCTTTCCTTTTGGTAACCAATTTGCTCAAAAATATCCGCAAGTAAATCTTTGGCACTAGTGTTGTTTGGTTCTGCATAAACCAACTTATTCATAATCTCCATGGCTTGGCGATATTTACCTTGCTTATATAACTGCTTACCTTTAGCCATAATCTTGGCAGAGCCTCCCATCATTTCCACATAGAGCGGGGCGGAATCTTTTGGCGATAAAGGCATTAAGGTCGCTGGATTTGCATCCCAGTATCCTAAATAACGGTTAATCACTGCACGACTATTGTGCTCTTCAGAACCATGGTAGCTATGAGCCGCCCATTGGGATTTTAAACTCTCAGGCTGCTTGTACACGTTATGCACTTCATTGATGGTCACGCCATTATTCGCTAGGTGAAGAACTTCATTATTTAAGTGTGCATAGCTGTCTCGCTGTGTACGCATCACCTCCTGAATGCGCTCATTGCCCCAGCGCGGCCAAGAATGTGAGGCAAACATCACTTGTGCTTCATTACCATAGCGGTATAAAGAATTATTAATATTTTTAGACCAAGATAAAGCATCGCGAACTAATGCACCACGTAAGGTATAAATATTATGAATTGTCCCGGTGATATTTTCTGCGGCCCAAAATGCCTTAAATTGCGGAAAGTAGGTATTCATCTCCGCGGGAGCTTCAGTGCCAGGTGTGTTCTGAAACTCCATCTCCACGCCATCGATCGTCATTTTTTCAAAAGGCTCATTTATATAGACATTGGGTTCAATTAACCCTAGATTACCTGCTGCAGTATTTTTACCAATGGATTGATCTACGTGGCCAAACGGACTGCGAGGCAATAAAACCCCATATTGAAAATACATTCGCCGTGTCATTGCATTGCCAGCATATACATTTTCTGCAACGGCATGATCCATAAATCCAATAGGAGCAATAACTTTAACCTTCCCGCTCTTTACATCCACTTCGTCAATCACACCACGAACACCGCCAAAGTGATCGGCATGCGAGTGTGAATACACCACTGCAACAACGGGGCGTTTACCTAATTTTTCATTGACAAGTTCAAGGGCTGCCCTGGCTGTTTCTTTGGCAGTTAAGGGATCAAAGACAATCCAACCAGTATTAGTTTTAATAAAGCTGATATTGGCCAAGTCAAATCCACGGACCTGATAAATCTTTCCAGGAACTACTTCATAAAGACCATAACCCATGTTGATGATGGCTTGGCGTTGGAGAGATGGGTGCACGCTATCGAAATTCTTACCTTGAAGCAAGAAGTCATAACTTCCCATATCCCAAGCAACATTGCCTGCATCAGCCATGATGGATTTATAAGCTGGTGCCGCTATAAAACCTTTTTTTGATTCATCAAAATCCCGCTTATCCTCAAAAGGCAATGACTTGCGTAAACCATTTTGTAATTCCACCGTAAAGCTTGATGGTGCCTTACCCTTTACATCAAAGTGCTTACCTTGCATCGCGCCTGGATCTGCCACAATATTGCCCCCTCCAGCGGCATAAGTAAAATCACCAAAAATAATGGTAAAAGAAAGTGTCAGTAGTGTGAGTTTCATTTTCATAGGAAGCTCTCATATCTCGTCGTAAATATTGCAAAAGTGATTGTATGAATGTAAAGAGATGCTATCTTGGAGGCAATTAGCTGTAGAGCTAATATGCTAAAGCTGCTTTAGGGGTAGGAAGACAATAAATTGCGCTCCTCCTCCCTCGGCTGCCTGGTATCGAATCTGTCCACCATGTCGTATAACAATATGCTGGCAGAGCCATAAACCTAAACCCATGCCTGCTTTTTTCTCGCTACAAGCAAGTAACTTGAATAAGTGAGACTGAGCATCTTGATCAATCCCTTGGCCATTGTCAGCAATGCAAAACTCAACTCCACCTACAACGTCATGACTTTCAATACTGATTGTTTTGGGTACTGCATGCGATTGAGACAAAGCTTGGACCGCGTTATTAATTAAGTTAAGTAGAAGTTGCACTATCTCAGTACGATCAATATTAATTAAAGACTTTGAATGAAGCGCTAAAACGACTTGAATATTCTTTAACAAAATTTCAGGTTTAGTAATGACTAGCACTGAATCTATTAATTCTTTAATATCGACTTGCTCAGCAATCATTTTTCCATCAGAAAATATAGATCTCAAAGATTTGATAATATTGCTTGCACGCAGATTATCAGCCATCAGCGCATCTAATACTTGGTGTTGCTCCTGCGGATCTAAACTTGCATTATCTAATTTCTTTTTCAAGAACTGTAAATTCAAATTTGATGCCCCCAGTGGTTGGTTTAGCTCGTGGGCAATCGAGGCGGCTAAAGCACCTGTCGCTGCAGTTTTGTTCACTCTTAATAAATTCGCAATTAAACTTTCACGCTCTTCTAGTAAAGCTTTGATCTCATATGTTTCCATCTGAGATTTTGCGTTTGCTAAAGCCACCTTTTCCGCCCAATACCCCCCTATAGCAATATAGGCTAGGGTATTCATCACTAATTGCCCAATGGTGAACAGAATTAATAACTGTGGGATCTGATCTAAGTTTCTCATTACATAGGGTAAAGAAATGACCATCGATAACCTACCTAGAGCAAAACCTACCTCAGCCATAGTTGCATATTGCAAATACAAAATTTGACTTGACGGTGATTGCTTTCTTTTGAGTTGTAATTGAGATAATTGGAGGGTATAGAAAGTAATTGCTACGACGCACATTACAACAGTGCGAACTTCAAAATTACCGTATTGCCGCATTAATTCAAATACCACTGCAAATACAAGCACTGATATTAGACTGAATAATTTAAATTGTTTAGAGATGGGCTGATTTAAAGATCGGCAGAAAAAGAGTTGCAATAAAGCTGCAGAATAAAAAAATGTATTGGCTATGGTGAAATTAAAATCAGGCCTAGCAATGTCCGTAATAAAGAAAATGCCGCCGCCGAAGATAGCTAACCCCAAAATGCTCACAATTAATGAGCTTAACCAATAAGGGCTTGGCTTAACTAAATTTTTAGAGTGGTAGTAATGGTAGATGCCAAGTAGCAACCCAAGCTGAATTGTGGCTAGAATAAAAAAATAGAGTGCAATGAGAAGTTTCATAGTAGTTATCGTACAACGACTACCCTAGTACTCTGCTTTTTAAAAAGATTCTTGGCTACTGAGTTAGACCTGGTAAAGCACCGCTAATCACTAAATAGAAAAAATAGAGGGATCCAACAAAAATGAGGGTTCCAATCAGATATTGAGGAAAGAGAATAGCTTGGTTTGGCAAACCCCTCTTTTTACCATTAACCATTGCTCTGATGAGATTTTGCTTTTCTAAAATACTCATGATCACTGCTGCCAAAATATGCAAAATAACTAGGGCTAAAGCTAGGTGAGAGACTGATTCATGAAATTCAGAACTAAAATCGCCAAATACTTCTTTCACACTCATATATCCAGATAAGCCAATCAAGAGAATGAGTAGCATCAGAACAATCATTACAAGACCGCCAGCAGGATTGTGACCCACATCTTGATGAGGTTTGAGACGAAGCATCGCCAAGAAATGGTCAAAAACTGCCTTAGGACCCTTCAGAAACTGACTAAATCGCGCATATCTAGTGCCAAATAATCCCCATAGCAAGCGAATGCATACCAATAAACAAGTGGTATATCCAAACGCATAATGAATCATTTGCAATCGCTCGCTCTCAGAAGTAAGCCAAGCACCCGCAAAACAAATCACCAAAAGCCAATGAAATACCCTCACCGGTAAATCCCAAACCAAGATCATTGTCTGGCCTGTTTGCTCGCTAGCTACTTTTTGCTGTATCTGATCTGTCATTTTGCTGGAATCTTGATACTATTTTCGCTAAAGTTTCCCTTAGCTGCATATAAATGACAAGCTGTGCAATTAGCAGGGCTTTTAACCCCTGCCCTTTTCCATACGTCCGCCTTTACCTCATCATGCTTCCGAATAAACCATGAAGTCTTAGTAATCCGGTTTTCAGGAGCAGTTTCACTATATTTTTGACGAGTAGTGGCATTTTTTACTAACCAACTCGTAATATCGGCCTGAGTCTTAGAGTCTACGCTCGCATCAGTGCCAAAGTGTTTATCCAAGCTAGACATGACGTTCTGCCAACTTTTTGCGCTGAGTAATGCGGGCGGGAATGCCATATGACAACTAGCACATTCTGCCTCATAGGAAGCGGGAGCATCTGTGGGCATTCCCATCTTGTCCGCAAAGACTACCGAAGTTCCCAATAATAAACTCCAAAAAACATAGGTTTTAAATCTATTATTCATCTTTAACTCATTTCACAGTCATTAACCAAGACAGAACATCTGCTTTTTCTTGGGCAGTACATTCTCTATTAAGTACATCATTGCAATTACGTTTAAACCACTTATCCACTTTTGCTTCATCAGTAAATCTTGCTGAATTATTAGCAGGTGCTAAGGGCTTAATTACCTTGCCTGTAACAATGTGTTTGGTATCGTGGTTAGGCGGGCTCTCATGACAGGATGCACAACTCCACTCTTTACCGTGCTTGGCATTGAAAAACTGCTCCCCTTTGACTGAAGAAGCCTTCCCTGACTGAGCCTCATAAGTTTTAAGAAAATCTTGGGGGGTAGCTGCGAAAGTAGCTACGGAAAGGCTTGTTACGACAAGGGAAAACAAAAGTTTTATTAAAATTATTGCCATATCATTCCAGATTAATATTTTATTGTGACTCAATTTATATCAAATTGGGTATAAATTTCCAAATGATGCACATTCTAAGTTATACAATTGTCATAAATGCTAAAAAGCAAGCATTTAAGTAAGCTCTTGCTCAATTAAACCATTGGGCCACCTAACTACATTAAGGATATGGATCATGATGAAAAAAACTCTAATCGCTAGTGCTGCAATTGCCGCCATCACCATTGGTGCGAACTTTTCTATCGCCCAACAAACTAAGCCACCTATCGCTGGAATGGTTGCCGAAGAAGCGGCACTTCTTTACGATGGTGTCGTTACCAAGATTGATGCCCCTACTCGTACAGTTACCCTTAAAAGTAAAGACGGTGAAACATCTATCGTTGCAGGGCCGGAAGTAAAAAACTTTGCACAAATCAAAGTGGGTGATCATTTTGACGTAGTTTATGAGCTTGCCGTAGCAATTGAATTAGTCAAAGTAAAGAATGCAGGCGTGCGTAGCGAAGAGGTGACAAGTAGTACAGTTACCGCTCCTAAAGGTGATAAGCCAGGCATGGTCACAAGCAATGTTATTACAGCAGTAGCAAACGTTATTGCAATTGATAAAGCTAAAAAGATTGTTTCTTTAAAAGGTCCTCAGGGCAATGTTATTAAAGTGAAGGTTAAGAATCCTGACTTGATGAAAGACATTGCTGTAAACGATCAAGTGAAGGTGGTTTACGCTCAAGCGATTGCCGCTGTAGTTACTGCTCCCGTCGCCAAGAAATAACATATTGGAAATCTTCTTAAGGCTACCACTAGGCGGCCTTAAGAATAGCTAGGTTTCAAACCAGAAACACGCCATCCACCATCATTTACATCATGCCTTTTTTTAAATTTACTGCTTACGCTTTTTTTTCAATCACCTTAATGGGTTGCTCTGCACTGGAACGTAAGGCAGCGGTTCCTCAAAAGTCTTTGAGTAATGCTCAAATAGCTGGGCTACCCAGTGTTCGATACCTGATATCTACTAAAACAGGGGTGGATGCATTTGTTGATGATGTGATAAAACTTGAAGCCTCAAGGGGTAGCAAAGCATTTAATGGCGATGGAAATTTCCTCGCCTTATCGGGTGGTGGCGATGATGGCGCTTTTGGTGCAGGACTGTTATTAGGCTGGTCTAAACAAGGATCTAGGCCCGTTTTTAATTTAGTCACTGGGATTAGCACTGGTGCCTTAATCGCCCCCTTTGCCTATATGGGTAAAGAATACGATCCCATTCTGAAAGAGGTTTATACCAGTATCAATCCCCAAGATGTCTATATCGAGCGGGGCATTCTATCTGCAATATTTAGTGATGGCTTAGCAGACTCCACTCCTTTGTATCAATTAATTTCTAAATACGTTGATCAGAATTTCTTAAAAGGCGTTGCATATGAATACAACAATAATGGTCGCTGGTTATTAATTGGCACCACTAATATTGATGCTGGCATTCCAGCTATTTGGAATATGGGGAAAATTGCCAGCATCGGCACTCCTGAGTCTCTAGAGCTTTTTCGTCGTATCTTGCTAGCCTCAGCTTCTATACCAGGCGCCTTCTCTCCTGTAATGCTCGATTTCCTAGTAGGTGATCAAGCCTTCCAAGAAATGCATGTAGATGGTGGTGCGAGCACACAAGTGTTTTTGTACCCCGCTTCAGCAGGCAATAAAGCAAAAGAGCTAAATATCAAGCGTCGTAGTAATCGGCAGGTCTATATTATTCGCAATGCACGCTTAGACCCACGTTGGAGCGAAACACAGCGTCGCACCTTAAGTGTCGCAGGTAGGGCAATCTCCCAGCTCATTCAGACCCAAGGTATTGGTGATCTCTATCGTATCTATAACATTACCCAAAATGACAATGTGGGGTTCAATTTAGCCTATATCGGATCTGACTTTAATGAGCCCCATATCCAAGAGTTTGATAAGAAATATATGAACGCCCTCTTCAATTATGGTTATGAGCATGCCATCAAAGGTTATACGTGGAGCAAATATCCGCCTGGATTTAAATCGACCTATGATGCGGATGCTGAGAATATGTCATTAAAGCCGCCTAACCAGAAGAAGAAATAATAGGGTAGCCAGAATTCAGGACTTTATTAATACCCATTGACTTGGCGGAAGAGGTGGCGGAGTTCACCTCCGCAATGGAGGACCCCTTAAAAAAATCCCCATCGCATAGATGGGGATTTGAGCTAAATCAAGTGAGTAAGTATTACAGTTTTTTAGTGCTGTAGTACCAATCTACTGTGTTGTAGCCTTCACTGGTACGCTTATCAGCAGCCTCTGAAGTTTTTGGTGGTGGCACGATAACATCGCAGCCCGGAGTCCATCCTTCTGGGGTCGCTACTGAATTCTTATCGCTAGTTTGCATTGCCTGCAATAGGCGAACAAATTCATTGATAGAGCGGCCATTACTCATTGGGTAATAAACCATGGCACGCAAGATACCTTTAGGGTCAATAAAGAAGGTAGCGCGCACTGCTTGGGTAGCCACCCCTTTGGGGTGCCCTTGACGCAAATAGACCGCCTGTATTCTACCAATGTAAATCAGTAAATGACTCATAAATAAGTCATTAATGCACTTAAGGACTTATTTATGAGTCATATTTATTGACGAATGAGGTCTAAACAGGTATATTAGTGCCTTGTACTTAATGAACAGCATGAGGCAACTATGCGCGTAGATCAACAACTGACCCTAGCATCAAAGCAACTTGGCCAATCCGCTGAAATAGCGCAATGCCTAGTGTCCTTACGCCTTGCCCGTCATGTTCGCCAAGGTGAGGCTGCGGTTCGAGCCGGCCTTGCTCGTGCAACTGCCCAGCGCATTGAAAAAGGTGATCCCGGCGTTGCCATTGGTGCACTGCTGCGTTACTTAGATGCAATCGCTCCAGGCATGACCTTATTGCAACTCTTAAGCGGCAATGATCCTGCAATCGCCGCCTTGGAGCGTCGCTCGCGCCCACAACGCGTACGTGACTTAAGTACAGCTGAAATGAAAGCGCTTGATTTCTGATGGCAAACACGACTAAAGACCTATTTGTCTTTGCCAATCTTGATGGGGAGTTTGTACCAGCAGGACAACTGCAAGTAGATGAGGAGGGCTCAAGGCTTATTGCCTCTTCATTTGCTTATGGCCTACGCTACCTAGATAGGGGCAATGCACAGGAAATTGATCCTGTTGCCCTTAGCCTTAAGAATAAAAGCAAGATCAAAGGCAAGCGCCTCGTTCCACCAAATGGCCTAGAAGCTTTTGGCGGAATTCGGGATGCTGCTCCTGATTCATGGGGCAGAAGAGTTATTGAAGCTAGGCTTAAGGTTCCAGCTAATAGTCTGCCAGAATCAACCTACCTACTTGAAGCTGGTAGCGATCGCATTGGGGCGTTAGATGTTCGAGCCTCCTTAGATCAAGAAGAGCGCCCTGCTCATGAAAGTATTCACAATCTATCTTACTTACTAGAAGGCGCTCAAAAGATTGAGGCTGGCTTACCAGTTTCCGAAGCACTATCCAGAATTTTGATTGTGGGTAGCGGCCTAGGGGGCATGCGTCCAAAGGCAAGTGTGCGCGATGATCGCAACATTTTGTGGATGGCCAAGTTCCCAGGCAACAATGATGGAGCCCTAGATGTACCGAGTATTGAATACGCCACCCTCAAACTTGCAGAATTGGCTGGCCTTAATGTAGCTCAAACTCAATTAGAGCAAGTTGGCAAGAAAAAGGTGTTAATGGTCAAACGTTTTGATCGCTCTTGGACCGCTTCAGCTCGACCAGTAGAGATTCGTCATCACGTAGTTAGCGCCCTCACCCTTGTTGCTTGCCACGAATCAGAATCCAATACAAAAAGCTATATGGATATTGCAGATGCTATACGTAGATATTGCCTGGTTCAAACAGTCAAATCGAATGTTGAAGAACTATATGCACGTATGATCTTTAACCTTTTTGTCAGCAACGATGATGATCATCTGCGCAATCATGCCTTCTTATGGAATCGGGAACATAAAGGCTGGAGCCTAAGCCCACTTTACGATGTGATGCCACATGCAGTCATCGCAAGTGAACGCTATCAACACCTAGGGGTTGGGCCTCAAGGCAAACTAGCAACTCTAGACAATGCCTATGGGGCTAAAGAACGCTTTGGTTTATCTGCGCAGCAAGCAAGCTCCATTATCGATAGCGTATGGCGAGTAACTAGGCAGTGGAAAACACACTTCGAAAGCCTTGGAATTCCCGCAGATCAAATCGAAGGAATCTCCCGAGCCTTTAGGCATATCAATGATATTTGCAGCCCTGAATTAATCAAGGCTTTAGCAAAAGATTAAATACCCATATTTCCTAGGTGCCGAGCAATGCGATCCATGGGTTGCTCAGAATTAGCCAAGGGTGCCCCAAGAGTTGCTGTCCGCGCTCGTATGGGCTGGACACTCTGCAAGGCTGAATGCCTGATGTTTGCAACGCTGGCAGTAGGTCTTTCGATTGCCTCATAAATAGACTCAATCATGGTTTGCCACTGCTCCGGCTGATTGTTTTGCACAAAGACCTGCAAAGAGTGTGAGCAATAACAGTTATGGGGGGAAATTTGGGGGAAATTATGTGGATTTGGCAACAAACCCACATAAATCCTTGACTATTGGCGGAAGAGGTGAGATTCGAACTCACGGAGGACTTTCATCCTCGCCAGTTTTCAAGACTGGTGCATTCAACCGCTCTGCCACTCTTCCATTTCAACTAAGCCCTAAATTATAGAGAACTTTTAATCAGCCCCTCTAAATGGCGAGCTATCGCCAAAGAAGATGTCAATCCTGGTGACTCAAAACCATATAAATTAAATAAGCCATGCAGTTGATGTTGCGCTGGGCCGTTAAAACAGAAGTCCCCCGCAGGCGCATTTGGTGGAACAATTTTTGCCCTCACCCCAGAATAATCCGCTTGCAAAGAGCCATCTTTTAGACCAGGCCAGTACTGCCGAACTGCTGCATAAAAGCTTTCCCCACGAATAGGGTCAACTGCATAGCTAATTTCCCCCTCTTCCTCAATCTCTAACCACTCCACATCGGGGCCAAATTTTGCCTGACCACCCATATCTAAGGTGAGATGAACACCTAATCCACCAGGCTCAGGAATTGGGTAAATCAAATGATCAAAGGGTGACTTTCCTGATAAGGAAAAGTAGTTGCCTTTAGCAAAATAGGCTTTTGGAATTTGCTCTGCAGGCAATCCTTCGATACGCCTAGCAACCGTAGGGGCGCTTAGCCCGGCACAGTTAATCAGCAACTTTGTTCGCAAGCTCATACCATCAGCACCACCAATGAGCAACTCGAAACCATCTTGAGCATCATTGCCAATGGGCTTGGCAGTCATTAAAGGGGATTGGTAAGCAAGCATACCGCCCGCATCCTCAAAGCCACCTAAAAGTGAAAGCATCAACCCGTGACTATCAACTACTCCAGTAGTGGCTGATAAGAGAGCAGCCTCACATTGCAATTGGGGCTCAAGCTCCCGAGCCTTCTCCCCTGAAATCATTTCGATATCGGGGACTTGATTGTTTTGAGCCTTGTACAGTATGGCCGCAAGGTCATCGAACTGACTGGCATCAGTGGCAACAATTAACTTTCCATAGGGCTTGGTGCCTACTTGGTGGGTACGACAATACTCATAGAGCAAGCGATTCCCCTCAACACAGAGTTTGGCTTTGAGTGAATCTTTAGGATAGTAAATTCCCGCATGAATGACTTCGCTATTACGAGCACTACTGATTGTTCCAAAGGCATCTTCACGCTCGAGCAAAATGGTTTCCCGTCCTTGGAGCGCCATTTCACGGGCAACTGCCAAACCAACCACACCCGCACCCACGACTACGCAATCAACCTGATCCATCTTGCTTTTCCTGACTTTCTTTAGGATATGTCTCTATTTTTATTAGCTTATGGGCAAGCTTTTGTCCTTAGATCACTCAAATCGTAACATTTTCAGTGTTTTAAGGGGATTTTGATGACCTTGTTGATAAAATCTAGCCATGTCTTTAAATCCTGCCTTAAAGCAAGCAAACACCCTTTTTTGCGCTGCCGATATCGTTCTAGATGATGCCTATCAAGGCATCAATGCTAAGAGTTGGAAATCCCTGTTTGCTCAGGCTAGAAGGGCCAATCTAGAAGGCTTTATTTTTGACTTGTTTGCTGGCAAGCCAGTTAACCAGTCAGAAAATCGCCCTGCTTTACACGCTGCACTTCGTAATCTAGATAAAAAACCTGTTCTGCTTGATGGCAAGGATGTCATGCCTGCCGTGTCTGAAGTTTGGCGCCGGATTGAGGGTCTTTGCAATAAGTGGGTCGGCATAACCGATGTGATTCATATCGGAATTGGTGGCTCTGACTTTGGGCCGCGCCTAGCAATCGAAGCTTTAGCGCATATTCCAGATATTGAGACCCGTGGCATGCGTATGCATTTTTTGGCCAACATCGATACTGCAGAATTAGCCCGCATCTTGCAACGTGCATTACCCCATAGCACGCGCGTCATTATTGTTTCTAAATCGTTTACTACTTTAGAGACTACCAAGAATGCTAAGGCGGTTGTTCGCTGGCTAAAAGATAGTGGACGTACAGAGAGTCAAATTCATAATGCACTCTTTGCGGTAACAGCCAACGTTCCTGCTGCTAAAGAATTTGGTGTCAAAGAGGATAATATTTTCCCTTTTTGGGATTGGGTTGGTGGGCGTTACTCGGTCTGGTCTGCTGTAGGTCTGCCTATTGCTCTGCAATACGGTTTTGAAACCTTCAAAGAATTTCTAGCTGGCGCGCAAGCGATTGATCAGCATTATCAAACCGCTCCGCTTGAGGAGAACTTACCAGTCATCATGGCGCTTACCCTGCTATATCAACAGCAAAAGCACCACATCAAATCTTTTGCAGTCATTCCGTATGCGGATGCCTTAGATTGGTTTCCGAAATGGTTGCAACAACTAGATATGGAAAGCAATGGCAAGAGCGTAGATCGCGATGGTAAACCCGTGAAGTTTTCTTGCCCAGTCGTGTTTGGTAGTTCAGGAAATAATGCGCAGCATTCCTACTTCCAGTTATTACATCAAGGTACTGAAGTGATCCCCATTGATTTCATTGCTATCCGTGAGCCCATGAGTCATCTGCCTGAAGCTAAAGAGCATCATCGTATTTTACTTTCCAACTGCTTAGCTCAAGCTCAAGCTTTAGCTAATGGTAAACAAACAGATAATCCAAACAATACTTACCCTGGGAAGCGCCCGAGCAATTTATTGATTTTGCCTAAGCTCAATGCGTTTTATCTTGGAGCTCTCCTTTCCTTGTACGAAAACCGCACTACTACTCTAGGCGCTCTCTGGAATATTAATAGCTTTGACCAACCTGGTGTCGAGTTGGGCAAAGTGCTCGCCAAACCAATAGAAGCTGCCTTAAGAAATAAAGATCACGTGCAAGCAGATGACAACATCGATGCTATTACTGCAGCCCGTATTAATCTGTTTAATTCTTAGAATCTGACCCACCTCAAATGTGAGCCTTGACAAGGCTGGGCTGTGTGTTTAAACTTGTATAAACATTAATAGGGGGTAGTTATGGCTCCAGCACTAAAGGTAGAGCAGACAGTACAGGAATGGGGCAATGGCCTTGGTGTGAGAATTACTTCACCAATAGCAAAGGCGGCCCACTTATCTCAAGGCGTACCGATTTCAGTCGAAGTTGTTAAGGATGGCATTTTCCTCAGGGTAGTCGGCAAGCCAAAACTCAGCCTCAACCAGAAATTGAAAGCTTATGACCCTAATAAACATAGTGGTGAAGTCATGGCAACAACACCCATCGGGAAAGAAAAGATTTGATGGTTGACAAGTTAAAGTCTTGGGCTCCCGAACGCAGGGACATGATTTGGATTAATTTCAACCCACAATCTGGTTCTGAAATGAAAGATGAGCACCCAATGCTAGTGATCTCCCCAAAAGCATTTAATGAGAAAACCGGCATTGTTATTGGGCTGCCCATGACCCATGCTAAATCGAATGAAACTAATCCATTTGCAATTAAGTTTTCTGTTGGGCGTGGCGAACCCTTCTATATATTGACTCATCAACCCAAGTCATTTGACTGGCGCCAGCGATCTGCCCGACCCCATCCATGGAAGACGATACCAGCAACTCTTTTTCAAGAGGCTTGCGAGGGGCTGAATTCCATTATTGAAATTGCTCACTAATACATTACAGGATAACTACAAGTGCAACTATCCCCTTCCATTTTTAAAGCTTATGATATTCGCGGCATTATTGATGAGACTCTAGATCCATCGATTGCCAAACTCATTGGCCAGGCATTTGGCACAGAAATGCGCGAGCTTGGTGAAACCGATATTGTGATCGGGCGTGATGGCCGTCTTTCTGGTCCCAGCCTCATTGAAGCGCTGACCGAAGGTCTACTCTCTACCGGTATTAATGTGATTGATTTAGGTATGGTGGCAACACCAATGGTGTACTTTGCAGCTAACCATACGATTGATGGCAAAAAGCCCAAGTCCGGCATCATGATTACTGGTAGCCATAACCCACCGAACTACAACGGCTTCAAAATGGTCTTAGGGACTGCAGCCATCTATGGTGATCAGATTCAGGCGCTTCGTAAACGCATTGAAGCTAAGCAATTTGTGACAGGATCTGGAACACGTAGCACCTTTAATATTTTCCCGATGTATCTCAAGTATATCGTTGGTGATGTGAAGCTGGCTCGCCCGATGAAGATTGCAGTTGATTGCGGCAATGGTGTTGGTGGCGCTTTTGCTGGTGAGCTTTTTAGAGCCTTGGGCTGTGAAGTACAAGAACTCTTCTGTGAGGTCGATGGTCACTTCCCTAATCATCACCCAGATCCAGCTCACATTGAGAACCTACAAGACTTGATTAAGAACTTGCAAACGACCGATAATGAACTAGGTCTTGCCTTTGATGGTGATGCTGATCGGCTTGGCGTTGTCACCAAGGATGGTCAAGTGATTTTCCCAGACCGTCAAATGATGTTGTTTTCCAAAGATGTTCTGAGCAGAAATCCTGGCGGCCAAATTATTTACGATGTCAAATGCACCCGCAACCTAGCAACTTTTGTTAAAGAGCATGGTGGCGAACCGATTATGTGGAAAACTGGACACTCTTTAGTTAAGGCTAAGTTAAAAGAAACTGGCGCCCCACTAGCCGGTGAAATGAGTGGTCATATCTTCTTTAAAGACCGTTGGTTTGGATTTGATGATGGTCTGTATACCGGTGCACGCTTACTCGAGATTCTGAGTAAGGAAAAAGATCCAAATAAGACCTTAAATGATTTACCAAATGCGATTTGCACTCCAGAATTGCAACTCCCATGCACTGAAGGTGAGCCATTTGCTTTGCTAGAAACTATTAAAGCCAATGCCAAGTTTCCTACCTCTGAATCAATCAACACAATTGATGGTGTACGTGTGGAATATGCTGATGGCTTTGGTCTTGCCAGACCATCTAATACCACACCGGTTGTAGTGATGCGTTTTGAGGCAGATAGCCAAGAGGCAATCAAGCGCATTCAGGCAGAATTCAAGGCTGTCTTATTAGCCGCTAAGCCTGGTGCGAAGTTGCCGTTCTAAATTCCGGGGTTATTGATGCTTCTATCAACTATACATTTGAGAGTAAATCACAGCCACTTTTGATTGAGAATTTCGTTAAAGAATACAGCGTAATGACCAACATAGAAGGTCTACCGTAAGAAAAGTGGCAAACTTTTTAGTGCCCAAAGGGGATTAATGAAGCGAAGGTCTCCTACTCTCTTTTGCACATTCAGCAGCATCGGCAGCCTCAATCACCGAAGGAATATCGCCCCAACCTGCATATTCACGTAACTGATTAAGCAAGCCACACATAGCTTGTAATGTGGGCCCAGCCATCTTCAAATTGATATTTGCACCACCTGGCAAAACTAGATCGAGAGAAAGTGCATCTTCTAGATCTTGCTTTTCCAAAGTACATTTAGCATCAATTACCAAAAGTGGGTCAGAGCCTAAGGGATAGTTAGACGCTGCTTGATAAGCATCTGATTGCGAAATACCTTGGGTGGCCGGGCCTATCTGTATGGCCTCTTTACCAAATTGGGCAATGGCTTTAGCAGCTTGTGGTGAATGGGTTTGCTCCAAGCCTTTGATAATCAAATGTTGAGTTGCTGCCAAAATAAAAAGGGTTAATCGTCGTGTTAACCAAAATCGATACTCTGCATCTTCAATCGTATTGAACCGAAATAGCAAGCGATCGTCAGGAATGAGGTAAGTAGCGTTAAATTGTTTAATGGTCATTTGAACATTCTAATCAAAATACCAAGCTTAATTACTTCAAATGACCATTACACATCGTCATTTCCAGCTAATTTATGGCGCTAAAGGAATCTTAAAATTAAATTTGGCACCACCACCTTTGGCATTTTCATACCAAATAGTGCCACCCAATCGAGTCAGGAGATGCCTGCATAACCATAGACCAAGACCCATTCCCGACTGCTTGGTGGTATTTAGAAGCTCAAATAGATGCTGCTTAAATTCCGCTGGAACCCCGCTGCCATTGTCAGAAATGCTGATATTTACATATCGACCATCTTGTTTAGCTACTAATGCAATGACGCCTTTGGCAATCTTCGAGGAATCTAGGGACTGTATGGAATTGTTTATTAAATTTAGAATCACTTGCTCGATTTCACTAGGACTTACTAGTATCTGCAAACCTTCTTGCACCTTCAACTGCATTTGAATATTTCTAGATTTCAGATGGGGATTAACAACACTTAATACATTTGATATTAACAACTCAACTTCTACCCTCTGGGCATAAGAATCATCGTCAGCAAAAATCGATCTCAAGGACTTTACAATGGTAGCCGCCCTTTTATTATCCGCCTCCAATGAGTCTAAGATCTCCCCGCCCAACTTGGGACTTAATAAACCCTTTTCTAACTTCATTCGTAAAAATTGAATGTTTAAGGTGGATGCCCCCAAAGGTTGGTTAAGTTCATGAGCAATCGATGCAGATAAAGCGCCAGTAGCAGCAGTTCTATTGGCTTTTACTAGATTGGCAATCAAAGTTTCTCGTTCATGAATAAGCGCTTTATACCGGATATTATCGTCAGTATTTTTAGAATTTTCTCTACTAAGTTTTTCTGCTAAATACCCTATTATGGAAATAAAAGAGAGTGTAGTAAATGCAACCCCAATCCAACGCCATAAAGCGCTCGAGAAAGGCTCTTCATATAGATTAATTTTTCCAAGTGACGGGCCAGTCACTATTAAGTACACACGAATTACTGCCAATACCATTTCTACGATGGATGTCAGTATTAAAAAATCTAGCTGAATGTAGCGTTCTTTTTTTCGTGCTGAAAACAGCTCACTTAGAATCAAGATCAAACAAATTATTAAAGTGCCTAATGCTAAAGAAGCCCTCCCCCCAAAAGTACCAAACTGCCTTATATATTCAAAACAGCATCCATAAATAATCAGGATGCCAGGGGATAGCGAAACGATTCTGTTATTTGAGTGCCCATTTAAAGATCTACTAAATAGGTAAATAAAAAAGTATCCGCCAACATAACAGGTATTAGCAAAAGTTAATACCTGAGGAAATGTCGAGGATGTAATGACGAAAAGTAGGTAGGCAAAAGTGTTTAGCCCTAGAGCTACAAGCCAATCATAATTGGGCTTTACGAATTTCTCTTTCTGGAGAAACGGTAGCGAAGATATTAATAGTCCGAATTGCAATAAAGCAAAAACTAAAAAAAGTGTTTCATTCGGGTACCTCATAAGAAATGATCTACTACTCTCCCCCTATTTGGCAATTCATATGTCTGAAAATATCTTAAGAATAAAATGCTATTCAGAAGGTTATTTTGCTTATTTAACACTAGAGGGCTTATGCTATGCATTCCCTCTTTCTTAGAAAGCGGGGAATATATGGCTCTATACTATCCCTATGTATCATGCATATTTGCTTAGAATTATTTGATTCATTAATGTCTAAAGATAGCGTTTGAGCATAATGCATTGCACTGTCATTCATTTCTTTTTCGCTGTTGTGAAACGCAAAATAATTTCCCGCCTCTAAGGCTACTAATTGCACTACAGACATACCACAATGGGAGGCTAAAATAGCCAAATTATGTCCTTGCGCTTCTCTAGCAATCCGTAGTTTTTTACCAAACTCTTTGGCTTTTTTAATTTCTTGTAGTGATGCCATGATTTACCCTCCCCAACTCTTTCGAATAAGCTCATATTAAATAAGGGTTAAATGCTTGGCTATTGGCTCTTGGGTGAATGTTTAGGATAAAGCTAAAGATATTCTAGAAAATATGACCCTAGGTATATTTAGGTGTGCAGCGGTAGATTCTAAAGAGACCCTAAGTGAACCTCAAATAAGCCCTGCTAAGCTAAAATTGCTTATGCACTCTATTTCAAAGCTAGATATTTCTCATTTAATCACCTTTGA
>CAIZRK010000033.1 GCA_903935355.1 uncultured beta proteobacterium
GCACTACTGGCGGAAGGGGCGGGATTCGAACCCGCGGTAGGCTATTAACCTACGTACGCTTTCCAGGCGTATGACTTAAACCGCTCATCCACCCTTCCGTAAACCCTCGATTATACGGTTAACAAAAGGGTGAGAGCAGTTTTGCTTAGAGCGCCTCTTTAAGTTGATCCAAAATTGCTGGATTTTCCAAAGTAGAGGTATCTTGGGTAACCTCTTCGCCTTTTGCAATGACACGCAATAAGCGACGCATAATCTTGCCAGAACGAGTCTTAGGCAAGTTATCTCCAAAACGAACATCTTTCGGTTTGGCAATAGGGCCAATCTCTTTACCCACCCAGTTACGCAGCTCAGTCGCAATCTTCTTCGCTTCGTCGCCTGTTGGACGTCCGCCTTTAAGCACCACGAATACGCAAATAGCTTCACCAGTTAATTCATCTGGGCGACCTACTACCGCTGCCTCAGCTACCAATGGATTAGCAACTAAGCATGACTCGATTTCCATCGTGCCCATACGGTGACCAGAAACGTTCAAGACGTCATCAATACGACCTGTAATCGTAAAATAGCCCGTTTCTTTATTGCGGATAGCACCATCACCAGCTAAATACAGAGTACCTCCTAATTCTTCTGGGAAGTAAGACTTAACAAACCGATCAGGGTCATTCCAAATATTACGAATCATGGAAGGCCATGGGCGCTTCACAACCAAAATACCACCTTGCCCATTAGGTACATCTACGCCAGCCTCATCCACAATTGCCGCCATAATGCCAGGCAATGGCAAAGTGCATGAACCCGGAATCATAGGGGTCGCACCTGGTAATGGTGAAATCATATGGCCACCTGTTTCGGTTTGCCAGAATGTATCGGCAATAGGGCAACGTGAGCCGCCAACATTTTCGTAGTACCACATCCATGCTTCAGGATTAATTGGCTCGCCTACTGAACCCAAGAGACGCAATGAGGACAGATCATAGCTCTTGGGGTGTACTGCTTGATCATTGCTTGAAGCTTTAATCAAAGAACGAATCGCTGTTGGTGCAGTGTAAAAAATTGTTGCTTTGTGTTTTTGAATCATGTCCCAAAAACGCCCAGCGTTTGGATAAGTGGGCACACCTTCAAACACAATCTCGGTAGCGCCTACTGCGAGAGGGCCATAGGTAATATAGGAATGGCCTGTGACCCAACCAATATCCGCAGTACACCAGAACACATCGTCTGGCTTGATATCAAAGGTCCACTTCATGGTCAAAATAGCCCACAAGAGGTAGCCACCAGTAGAGTGCTGTACGCCCTTTGGTTTGCCTGTAGAGCCTGATGTATACAGAATAAACAGTGGGTGCTCTGCGCTAACCCACTCTGGCTCACAAGTAGTGGATTCATTAGCCACTACCTCGCCCATCCAAGAATCGCGCCCTGCAGTCATTGGAATATTGCCACCAGTACGTTTGTACACAATGACATTTTTGATTTTTTCGCATTCGCCTAAAGCCAAAGCTTCATCAACGATTACTTTGAGTGGCAATGCTTTTCCGCCACGGAATTGTTCGTCTGCAGTAATCACAGCAACTGCGCCTACGTCTACGATTCGCTCTTGCAAGGATTTAGCTGAGAAACCACCAAATACTACTGAGTGAATCGCGCCGATACGCGCGCAAGCTTGCATTGCCACAATGCCTTCAACTGACATAGACATGTAAATAATGACGCGGTCACCTGACTTGATACCCATTTTGCGAAGCGCATTGGCCATCTTGCAAACACGGTCCAACATCTCTTTATAGGTCACATTAGTGACAGCACCATCATCGGCTTCAAAAATGATCGCAACCTTATCACCCAAGCCATTTTCAATTTGGCGATCTAAACAGTTATACGAAGCATTAGTTAAACCATCTTCAAACCACTTATAGAAAGGCGCCTTAGATTCATCAAGAACCTTGGTAAAAGGCTTTTTCCAATACATATTCTCTCTTGCAAGACGACCCCAAAAACCGTCATAATCTTTTTCAGCTTCAGCACAAAGCTGGTTATAAGCCTCCATTCCTGAAATGGCAGCCCCTTTAACAAAGTCTGCAGGTGGGTTAAATACGCGGTTTTCTTGCATTAATGGTTCCATGCTTCACAGCCCTCTATCTAGTAATCAATGATCTATATCTGCGAAAATAACGCAGAATGTCGAGAATGCTTTCTCAAGAGCTAATAAGATAAGTGAAAACACGGGGGATTTGCTCTATGGCAAACCCTTAAAATAGGGCAAACCGGACCAATTAATTAAAAAACATGACAAATATCAAACAAAATGACCTTATCCAAAGCGTTGCTGATGCATTTCAGTTCATCTCTTACTACCATCCCAAGGACTTTATTAGTGCTATGGGTAAGGCTTATGAGCTAGAACAAGGGGAGGCAGCTAAAGATGCAATCGCTCAGATCTTGACCAATAGCCGGATGTGCGCCGAAGGTCACCGCCCTCTTTGTCAAGACACAGGTATTGCGGTGGTTTTCCTCAAAATTGGCATGAATGTGCAATGGTCAGATGCCACTATGAGCGTTTCTGAGATGGTCAATGAAGGGGTGCGCCGTGCTTACCTGAATCCGGATAATATGCTCCGTGCTTCTGTATTGAGCGATCCTGCTGGCAAACGCAAAAACACGGGTGATAACACCCCCGCCGTGATTCATTATGAAATCGTCCCTGGCGATGACGTAGAAGTCATTTGTGCTGCCAAAGGTGGTGGCTCTGAAAACAAGGCCAAGATGGTCATGTTAAATCCATCGGACTCGATTGTGGACTGGGTTCTGAAAACCGTACCCACAATGGGTGCTGGCTGGTGCCCTCCTGGCATCTTAGGTATTGGTATTGGCGGCACTCCAGAAAAAGCCATGTTGATGGCCAAAGAATCCTTAATGGGTCCTGTGGATATTCAAGAATTGATTGCTCGTGGAGCTAAAACACGTGCTGAAGAGCTACGTTTGGAGATTTTCCATAAGGTAAATCAGCTGGGCATTGGCGCTCAAGGTCTAGGCGGCTTAGCCACCGTTTTAGATATTAAGATTATGGAATACCCAACCCATGCCGCTTCATTACCTGTAGCCATGATTCCGAACTGCGCTGCTACTCGCCATGTTCACTTCCATTTACATGGGGATGGCCCTGCTAAGCTAGAAATTCCTTCTTTATCCGATTGGCCAGATGTTACTTGGACACCCGATACCAAAAAATCCAAACGCGTTAATTTGGATACCCTAACCCCTCAAGAGGTAGCAAGCTGGAAAGAAGGTCAAACTCTATTATTAAACGGCAAGATTTTGACTGGACGAGATGCGGCGCATAAACGCATTGCTGACATGCTTGCTAAAGGCGAAGAGCTGCCCGTCAGCTTTAAGAACCGCGTGATCTATTACGTCGGCCCAGTAGATCCCGTACGTGATGAAGTGGTTGGTCCTGCTGGCCCTACCACCTCAACTCGAATGGATAAGTTTACAGAGATGATGTTAGATAAAACAGGTTTGATTTCTATGATTGGTAAAGCTGAGCGTGGTCCTGAAGCTATTGAAGCCATTAAAAAACACAAATCCGCTTACCTCATGGCAGTTGGCGGCGCCGCTTACCTCGTCTCCAAGGCGATTCAATCGGCCAAAGTCGTAGGCTTTGCCGATTTAGGAATGGAAGCCATTTATGAGTTTGATGTTAAAGATATGCCCGTTACCGTTGCTGTTAGTTCTAGTGGCATCTCAATGCATCACATAGGGCCAAAAGAATGGCAAAGCAAAATTGGCAATATTCCAGTGGTCATTGCTTAAGACATTGCCGTGAATTAAATCAGATAGAGATAAAAGTGAAACGGTTGATTGCTTGGCGCTAATTGGAGTTTTTGATTCTGGCATAGGAGGCTTATCTATTTTGGATGAGGCTTTGCGCCAGCTTCCAGAACAGGACTACATCTATTTAGCAGACTCGATCAATGCTCCTTATGGAGAAAAGTCCAGTGAGTGGATAGCCATGCGCAGCCTAGAGCTTTGTCAATACTTGGCAAGTCAAGGTTGCGATGCAATTGTGGTTGCCTGCAATACAGCTACTGCTCAGGCAATACAACACATCCGCCTCGAACTCAAAAACATTCCGATAATTGGGGTTGAGCCAGGCATTAAACCTGCAGCCATGCAATCTGCCAAGGGTATTGTTGGTGTGCTGGCTACTGAAGCTACGCTAAAAAGTGATAAATTTAATGCCCTATTGGCAACGCTTCCTAGTCAATGTCATTTCATTAAACAAGCAGGCGCAGGATTAGTGCCCTTAATTGAAGCTGGTCGAGCAGATGAAGAAGAAACCTTGGAGTTGCTGGCCAAGCATTTAGAGCCAATCGTAAATGCCGGAGCAGACACCTTAGTGCTTGGCTGCACTCACTATCCATTCTTACGCCGAGCAATTAGTAAATTGTTGGGTAATTCCATTACCTTAATTGATACTAGTCAAGCAGTAGTGCGCCAACTCAAACATCAATTGCAACTACAAGGTAAATTGAGCGCAAGCGATTTACCCGGCGCTATCACTTTTATTAGCAGTAAAGATGGTGTCAATCTTCTCAAAATGGCACAAGAGTTGATGCACAGTGATCTTGATCTTCATCACACTTACTCGCGAGCATTAGGCTAAGCTCATGAGCTCATTCTTGTCCCGCGTTAATCATCTGCTGCCGTTTGATAAAACTGAGCGCATTATTATTGGCATTGTGCTTGCTTTGCATGCACTCTTTTTTATCGGCTTTCATAACAGTATGAAACCCAATGCAGATGAGAGCTTAGATGACTCTCGCGTAATGGCTAATCTAGTAAGCCCAGAAGCTGCCAAGCAGCCCCAAGCTGTGCCCACCCCACCTCCACCCAAGCCAAAACAAGAACAGAAGAAAAAACCGGTAGATGAAAAATCTACCCAAGCTCCTGCGCAAAACCAGCAACAATCTCCCGCTCCCCCCACTCCCTCTATGCCACAGCAATCGAAGAACGAATCTGTGCTTCCCAATGCAACTGTAGCCCCCTCCACTAACTCTGGGGTGGGCGGCACACCGATTCAGACTGATATTGGTAAACTAGTCGTCGTATATCAGCCAGATGCCGATGCCTACTACCCCTCGTTTTCTAAAAGGTCTGGGGAACAAGGTGAGGTGGTGGTTAGATTAATTATTGATGAAACGGGAATTGTGGAAGAGGTTGCTTTATTGCGCTCTAGCTCATTTCCCCGCTTAGATCGGGCCGCTACTGAAATTGGACGTCGTTATCGCTTTAAACCGTTTTTGGTAAATGGCACTCCCAATCGGATTTCTACTAACCTCTTAATTAAATTTAATTTAAAGAATTAACCATCATGAATACACCATTTGGCTTAGCTAATCTCTGGCTTGAAGGCGATATGATTACCCGCTTTGTGGCGCTCGCGCTATTAGTCTGCTCGATCGTCACTTGGGTCATTTTACTGAGTCGCTATTGGGAGCTACGTAATCTTCGTAAATTTAGGCCAGAGCTCGAACAATTTTGGCGCGCCACTTCCTTTGACCAAGGCTTAAATGAATTTACTAGCCATCCTAACAATCCCTATTATCGAATTGCTAAAGCAGCTACTAGCGCATCCGTGCACCATCAAAGCCAATCCACTAACCACCGCGAGCTATTGCAAACCCTAAACTATGCTGAATGGATGTCTAGAAGTATCAAGACCAGTGTTGAAGGGGTGGCAGCTCAGCTACAAAAGGGCTTGACCTTTCTAGGCTCTACTGGTGCTACTGCACCCTTTATTGGTTTATTTGGAACAGTTTGGGGCATTTATCATGCCCTAATTGCAATCAGTAGCTCTGGTAGTGCGCAAATTGATCAAGTAGCAGGCCCGATTGGCGAAGCGCTCATCATGACTGCTTTAGGTTTAGCAGTGGCGATTCCAGCAGTATTGGGCTTTAATGGGATTAATCGCGCTAATAAATTGCTAGTTGCTGATCTCAATCGTTTTGGCAATGATCTTCTAGCTTACTTTGTTACTGGCGCCCGTGTGAAGTCTGGGGAATAAGCATGTCTTTTCATCTACAGGAAGACCAGAACGAAGACAGCATCATGGCTGAAATCAACATGACACCGATGGTCGATGTGATGTTGGTACTGTTAATTATTTTCATAATCACCTTGCCGGTAATACAGCAGGCGGTTAAGGTTGAGCTCCCAAAAGCCAATAGCGTGCGCAATGAAGTAAAGCCCGAGTCAGTGCAACTCTCCATTGATGCCAAAGGACAGATCTTTTGGAACAGCACCCCTATTGATCTAGAAACTTTTCATGGCTATGCAGAAAAAGCTGCGCAGAAAGAACCGCAGCCAGAGATTAACTTAAGAGCCGATAAATCCGTTAAATACGAATACGTTGCTCAGGTTTTGGCTGCATCACGTCGCGCGGGATTAACCAAACTAGGATTTGTGACCGAGCCTAATTAAGGCGTGGTTTTGGCAATGAAGTAGGCCTGTACAACTGGGGTACACCACACTACCCCATCCCCGATTTGTCCAGTTTGACAAATAGAGACAATCTTATCCATCAGCACTTGAGCAAATTCATCATTGCAAACAATTTCAATTCGTATTTTGGCTGAGTAATCGGTCAGTTCATCTTTAATATTGACTTTCTGAGATCGAGCAGGGGCACCAAATCCCTCCGCCTTAGAGATTGTCATCCCCGGAAATTCCGGTAAATTAACCAGCGTACTTCTCAGAATCGCCAATTTATTCGGACGAATAATCGCCTTTACTTCCATCATGCTTCCACCTCTTTATCTTCAAACCACCTATATAAAACAGGTAATACCAGTAATGTTAATGCGGTTGACGTAATCAATCCAGCTATAACCACTGCCGCTAAGGGTCGGGTTACTTCAGAGCCTGGTCCACCAGAAAATAGCATTGGCACTAGAGCCAACATCGCGACCGAAGCTGTCATCATTACCGGTCTAAAACGATGCCCACAACCATGTAGCAAGGCATCTTCCATCGAGTAACCATTTTCTCTAAGCTGCTTGATAAAGGAGATCAATACCACGCCATTAAGTACCGCAATTCCCCATAGATTGATAAAGCCAACTGCTGCAGGAACTGAGAGATATTCGCCAGTAATAAATAAACCAAATACCCCACCAATTGATGCAAATGGCAAAACTAAAATAATTAATCCAGCCAAGCGTAGGGATTTAAAAAGCATGAACAGCAAGAAGTAAATTGCAATGATGGTCAAAGGAATAATGATCATCAAACGGGACATGGCACGCTGCATATTCTCAAACTGGCCACCCCATTGCAATGTATAGCCCTGAGGCAATTCCACATTTTTCTCAATTAAGCGCTGCGCTTCTTTAACAAATCCGCCTAAATCACGACCTTCCACATTAACCCCAACCACTAGACGGCGTCTGCCCGATTCACGAGAAATCTGCGCTGGCCCATCAACCACAGTAATTTGAGCTAAATCCCTCATCAAAACTTGGGCGCCGTCAGGAGAATGCAAAATAATATTCTCAATTGCATCAACATTGTTTCTATAGGAAGTAGGATAACGAAGGGCTAAGGGGAATCGTCTCTCACCCTCATAAATGGTGGACGCCTGCTTACCGCCAATCGCCGTTTCAATAACTTCATTGACATCGGCTACATTAATTCCATAGCGCGCAATCGCATCTCGATTAATTTTAATATTGAGATAATTTTGACCTGAGGCCTGCTCAATACGCAGATCATTAGCCCCTTTCATCTTCATTAAGGTTTGGCCTATCTGCGAGCCTAACTTTTGCAAGACTGTCAGGTCTTCGCCAAAAATCTTAATCGCTACTTGAGATCTCACCCCAGAGACCATCTCATCTACCCGTGCTGCAATCGGCTGAGAAATCGACAACTCAATACCTGGAAGCGTTTTAAGTTTTTCACGAATCTGCTGCCCAATCTCTTCCTGACTTAGGCTACGATCACCCAAGGGCTTTAAGGTCACAATCGGATCAGATTCATTGGGCTGACCTGGGTCTGCAGCTGAATCTCCCTTACCCAAACGAGATACAGCCATCTCTACACCTGGAATAGTCATGATGCGTTTGATTGCCTCGAATTCCAACTTAATTGACTCATCTAAAGAGATATTGGGCGCCCGCACAATGACTGGGGTAATCGAACCCTCCTGCATCACGGGAATAAAGGCTTTACCTAACATTACAAAGCCAACGATGCTGATCCCTAAGGCAATAAACGCTCTTTTGACTACCAATTTGGGATTAGCCAAAGACCAATGTAACCAGCGCTCATAAGGGGCACGCATTTTCTTGACTATCTTTGTATCGTCTTCACTACCGCCTTTTAGTATGTATGAGCACAGTACAGGCGATAAGGTAAATGACAAGATCAAAGAGATTGTCAGAGCAATAGCAATCGTAATGGCCATTGGGGCAAACATTTTTCCTTCCATTCCCTCTAAAGACAGTAATGGCATAAATACCAGAATAATGATTCCCACTCCAAATAAGACAGGCTCTCCTACCTCAGAGGCGGCCTCTAAAATAATCCGATTTTTAGATTCTCCAGACTTGAGTTTTTCACCTAATTTAGCAAAGGTGTTTTCTACCACTACCACTGATCCATCGACCATAATGCCAATCGCAATCGCAAGACCCCCTAAGGACATGAGGTTCGCAGAGATTCCATAACGATTCATCACCAAGAATGTTAACAAGGGTGTTAATACCAAGGTGGCCACGACAATCAGAGAGGAGCGAACATCTCCTAAAAATAGGAATAGCAAAATAACAACCAAGATCACACCTTCAATCAACACTTTGGCGACATTAAACATAGCAGCATTCACTAGATCAGTGCGATCATAGAACGGCACGATTTGCAAGCCGTCGGGTAATAATTTACCTTCGTTGATTTGTGCCACTTTCAGCTTAATTCTATTAACTACTTCACGTGCATTCCCCCCACGAATCATTTGAATGATCCCTGCAACACTTTCGGTATAACCATTCTTAATGGAAGCACCTTGTCTTATTTCGCTGCCAATGACAACTTCCGCCACGTTTTTAACGTATACCGGCGTGCCCTTCTCTTCTTTGAGAATAATTTTGCCGATATCTTCAGGCTTAGTAATCAAGCCAATGCCGCGAATCAGATAGCGCTCAGAATAGGTAGGTAGCTGACCACCCCCTGAATTAGCATTATTTCTAGCAAGCGCTTCATACACCTCACGCAAGCTCACCTGATAGTGGCGTAATCGTTCGGGATTGACTAAGACTTGGTATTCGCGTGCATAACCACCTACGGTATTGACTTCAGCAACCCCCGGAATTGATCGCAATAAGGGTCGCACAATCCAGTCTTGCACAGCGCGACGATCCTCTAGATCCTCTACTGTTAATTCTTTTTGTTGATCTGATGGATGATCTAGCGTGTATTGATAAATCTCACCTAGACCTGTTGAGGGAGGCGCCAATACCGGAGTAATGCCAATCGGCATTTTTGAGGCTACCTCAATTAATCTCTCAGTTACCAATTGTCTCGCAAAATACAACTCGGTCTTATCAGTAAAGACCAAGGTAATTGCAGTAATGCCATTGCGATTTAATGAGCGCATCTCAGTTAGCCCAGGCAAACCAGTCATCGCCAACTCAATGGGAACCGTTACAAAGCGCTCGACCTCTTCTGGTGATCGGCCAGGAGCCTCAGCAGCAATTTGCACTTGAACATTAGTCACATCTGGAAAAGCGTCTACTGATAAGCGCTTTGTTGCCAATAAGCCCCCAATCATGAGAACGATGGCAATGATGACAATCAGTAGGCGCTGCTGTAGGGCAATTCGAACAATTTTTTCAATCATGGACTAGCTTATCCGCCGCTCAGCTGGCGCTTACGCTCAGTATTTAAGTGATAAGCGCCATCAACGGCAATTTCTTGGCCCGCTTTTAACCCAGAAATCACTGGCCGAAAACCTTTACCTTCAGGGCCTAGTTTTACGGCAACCATCCGATATTCATCATCATCTTCCCGAATAAATACATGGTCATGGTTATCTTCTCTAAAGACTGCGCCGACTGGCACCACTAAGCGGTCTACGGGCTGGCTTTCGATTAACATGGTTGCCAACATCCCAGGCTTAATTTGGCCCTGGGGATTGGGTAGCTCCATTCTGACTAGGACAGTACGCGTAATAGGATTGACGATGGAATCTACGTGAGCGACTTGTCCCTCAATCTCTAAATTGCGCAAGGCTGGAATAATCGCAGTCACTTTTTGTCCACGATGAATGAGATAAGAATTGCTTTCTGGCACTTCTGCAATGGCCCATAGCATATTGAGGTCGGCAATGGTAAATAAGGCATCAGCAGGTTGCACGACCTGACCTTTATTAATCTTGCGCTCTACTATCTCACCAGGAATAGTGGCAATCACATTGTTAATAGATTCAATCAAGCCTGATTTAGCAAGGCGATCAATACTGGCCTGATCCATACCTTGAACACGCAGTTGATCATTGGCAGCTCTGAACTCTGCTTTAGAGCTACTGGCCTCTGCTTCACGTTTTTGCAACTCTGCTAAGGCAATCACATCTTCTTTGAATAAAATTCTGGCGCGGTTAGCTGCTTGATCTGCTAGTTGGCTAGCACTCTTAGCCTTTAAGTAAGCCAGTTGAGATTGGGTTAATTCTGTCGAGGTAATTTTCGCCAAAATATCGCCCTGCTTAACTATCTGCCCCGGAATAGCCAATATCTCCGAAACACGCCCAGTCACATTCGCACCAATTCGTGAGAGGAGCTGCTCATTAAAATCAATTCTGCCAGAAACTCGTAACTCTTCAATAAAGGGGCTGGTCTGCACTTTGCCATCGGCAATCATCTTGCGTAAATCTGTACTGATGAGGACTATATTAGGATCTTGCACCGATTTAATCGATGGCCTGACATCAAACACATTAAAGTAATTGAGTGCTACTAAGAAGGCACAGAGCCAAGGAAGGTAAAAAGTGCCTTTTTTCACCCATGGCGGCGTTTGATCATATTTATTTGCCACTACTGGTGCATGCATCAAAACCCATTCATGGGCTTTTGCATACCATTCATGTTGAGTGCTTACCGTCAAGGCATATACAGCCTTGCCATGAAACTTCACCTTTCTAACTAAGAAGGCTTTCCAAACGCGCAAGCGATGCATGATTTTCATAAACTCTTGCTTCATTGCTGTCCACTTTCTATTTTCGCAAGCCACTCAGGGGTAGCTCTTAACCGTTGGATTTCAGTAGATACCGAAGCTAGATCAAAGCGTGCCTTAATTAAGTCGTTACGGGCAACCCGAAAAGTCCTTTGGGCATCTAAATATTCGAGCATGCCGCGCTCACCATATTTATAAGATACTTCCGCAATTCGCCTAGCACTAGCGGCCAACTGCACCACTTGCTGATCCAAAATTTTTACCTGATAACTCGTCATTTGGTGAAGCTTGTAAGCGAATTCTAGTTGTTGCTCAAGGCTTTGATTTTGCGCATTGAGTTGATTTTTTGCTTTAGAAGCATTTGCTTGCGCTTCGGCAATTTGCCCACCTTTAAAATCCCATATCGGAATACTTACTACCAATCCATAGAGACGATCAACAAAGTTAGGGTCGTTATATTGCTGCGCTTTAAACGAAAGCTTTGGTAAACGAGAATTCTGCTCAAAACTCAATTTAGATTCTGAAGCCTCAACATCTGCTTTTGCTTTTTGCAATTCCGGGCTCTGAGCCTGCACTTCTGCCAGCAGAACTGGAAAGGATGGAAGCTCTTCAATTTTGGGAGTTTGTGCAAGTACGGAATAATTTTGCGGCAGACCATGGCCTACGACCTGCCTTAATTGACCCTTAGCCTGATCAACCCGCAGCTTGCTAGATTCTGCATTAATTTGAGCGTTTAAAAACTCTGTTTGCGCCCTGATTAATTCAAATCTAGCTGTCTCCCCAACGTCATACCGAATCTGCATACGATCCCGAATTTGTTTGGTTAAGTTGTAATCCTCATCAGCCGCTTTTAATTCTGCTTCACGACGCAAGAGCTCGTAATAACGTTGCTGTACCTTAGAAATCGTTTCCACTTCAAATGCAATTCGTGTAGCTTCAGCTGACCTGTAGTTCGCCTCTGCTGCATTTACGCGGGGGAAGCGGTTATAAGGCATATCCAAAGGCTGGGTTACTGACCATGAAGAAACATTACCAGTGCTTAATGGTCCAGTCACCGATCTTTGCTGTCCGGTATTAAGTTCAAAGTCAGGGTTCGGAATAGCACGAGCAATTGATAATTGCCCTCTGATTGCTCTCGATTGGTCACGGGCTGCTAAGACTTGTGGGTTTGACTCTAGGGCCAAAGTAATTAATTCATTTGAAGTAAACGTTTTAGATTCTTGGGCGCAGACTGGCGCAATCATCAGCAGCAAAGTAAAGACGGGGGGCAGCACATTCAAATGGGACATAGGCACAATTTTAGTGAATAAAAATGAACCTTTAGCGTGCATTAGGGATCTTTTTTGAAAGCACTTTCCCCAAAAGAGGGAAGATTGACCCAATTTAGGGATATCTGAAATCAATTCTGGGGCAGTTTTTAGGTATTTAAGCAAAGTTAGACCATTAATTAAATTAAATGGTCTTGCCTAGATACTTACTCCCCTGATACCGAACCCCAAGGGTCGAATTGACGATATAAGGAACTCATTGCTGAGCAGGCTACTCCCCGTTTACAGATCCATTAGATCATATTATTGCCACTCTAGTGGGGGGATAAAACGTCGATTGGTGCCCGAGGCCGGAATCGAACCGGCACGACTTTTTTGAGTCGGCAGATTTTAAATCTGCTGTGTCTACCGATTTCACCACTCGGGCTCGCACTTGCAGTAATGCCGCGCTATATAAATCAAGACAAAGTGGATTTTAGCATGTCAGGCTAAGAATCCCTCAAAGCTAGAGACCTCGGCTGCTTGCTAGATTTTTAACCAAAGCCACTAAAATATGTCTATGAAGTTCTCCCCTCGAGTTTCTGGACTACTGACGGCCCTCAAAATTGGCTTTTGGTTCGGGTCTGCCTTGTTTGTGCTACTTGCCTTAGCGGGCTTGGTCTATCTTTTTTCAGCGCAAACCTCTCCTTCTGGTAAACGCGTCATTAAAAGCTTAGGCGATTCTGTGGTGATTACTTTTGATGAAAGCGATATTCCCCATATTCAAGCTAAAACTTCTAGTGATGCTCTCTTTGCTTTAGGTTATCTGCATGCTAGCGAGCGCTCTTGGCAAATGGAGATTAATCGCCGTCTTGCAAGTGGGCGACTTTCAGAAATACTAGGTAAAGATACTGTCAAAATTGATCGTTTTATTCGTACGCTTGGCATCAAACATGCTGCTGAAAAACAATTTGAACGCTACCCCATTAGCGCAAAACGTTTGTTGCAATCTTATGCAGATGGCGTCAATACAGGTAATGCGCAGCTAGGCTGGGCCCTTCCAATTGAATACTTTTTAAGTGGCTCTAGACCCGGGCATTGGTCACCCACTGATAGTGTTGCTTGGATGCTGATGATGGCGCTAGATTTAGGGGGCAATTGGCATAAAGAATTAGAGCGCCTAGAGTTATCACAATATCTGAGCACCAAACAAATTTGGGAGGTGCTTGTGCCCTACCCTGGTAGTGAGCCCGTGAGTAATGTGGATTTTGCAAAGCTGTATCAAGAACACAATGTCTTTAATCCTAAGACAAATAAACGAGAACAAAAGTTAAAAAACTTACCTGCCACTGAAATAACGCTGAACCATTTACTTGGTGGCAAAGAAGGCATTGGCTCAAATAACTGGGCTTTAAGCGGTAAGCTCACTGACTCTGGCAAACCCCTGTTAGCTAATGATCCCCATCTGAACCTATCGGCACCTGCTATTTGGTATTTTGCCCATTTAGATTCACCACAATTGCAGGTGATAGGGGCAACTTTACCCGGAATACCAGCGGTGGTACTAGGTAGATCAGAGAAGTTTGCTTGGAGCTTTACGAATACTGGGCCAGACGTTCAAGATCTCTATATCGAGCAACTTGATCCTAAAAATCCAAGCGTCTATCGCGGTCCTGATAAGCCTTTGGCATTTACAGTCCGTCAAGAAATCATCGATATTAAAGGTGAAACTCCTTTGCGATTTTTAGTAAAAGAAACGCGTCATGGTCCCGTTATATCCGATTCTTATGAGCGTGCAAATCGCGTCATTGATACTCGACACTTTGCCTTAGCGTTGCGATGGACTGCTTTGGATCTAGAAAATCAATCCGTACTCGGTTTACTAGAAATGAATCAAGCTAAAAATATAGATGCTTTTAAACAAGCCTTAAGAAAGAACTACGCCCCCATGCAAAATGTGGTGATGGCTGATGTGGATGGCAATATTGCTTATCAAGCTGCTGGGGTTGCACCTAAGCGCACATTGCATCAAGGTCTATATGGTGTTGCACCTGCGCTTGGTTGGGAGAAGCAATATGACTGGACGGGCTATATTCCTTTTGAAAACTTGCCTAGTAGCAATAACCCAGATCAGGGTTGGATTGCTACTGCCAATCAACGAATCATTGCTACCAATGACCCTAACCCCTTGACCGGCGACTGGGAACTACCAACTCGCTATGACCGCATTGTCGATTTAGTCAAATCTAAATCTAACCATGACTTTGCTTTCATGAAAACGATGCAGGCTGATACTTTGTCTTTAGGAGCAACTCCACTACTAGATCTATTTAAAGCAAGCCAAACTAAGCACCCCTTGGGAGCTCAAGCACTTGAGCTGAGTAAAGATTTTGATGGGAATATGAAAGTCGATAGTATTGGGGCTCTAATTTTTAATGCCTGGGCTGACCAACTAACTCGTCAACTCTTTTCCCGTTTGGGTTACGTCTTTACAGAAAACTATGGTTCACGCAGTTACCGTCAAGCACTGATATTGCAGTTGCAAGACCCCCATAGTGCTTGGTGTGACAATCCCAAAACAGAACAAACAGAGTCCTGTGCACAAACAGCTAGCGAGGCCTTTGATCAAGGCCTAGATCAACTGAGCGCGCAATTTGGGAGGGATCCCAAGAACTGGTCTTGGGGTAAGGCCCATGTGGCTGTTTCAGAACATCGACCCCTTAGTAAAGTCCCTTTACTAGGTGAGCTATTTAACCTTAGCCAGCCCTTTCCGGGGGATAGCTTTTCCATTAATGTGGGACGCCTAGAGCTTTTAAGGTCAAAGAACCCCTTCGAAACGAAACAAGCCCCTAGTCTGCGAACGATTTATGACCTATCTAATCTAGAGCAATCAGTCTTTATTTATCAAGCGGGTCAATCCGGTTGGGTGCAAAGCAAGCTTTACCGCAATATGAGCCCATTATGGGCAAAAAATGACTATTTACCACTCCAAATGAAACCTGAAAAAATAACGCGGCAACTAGAACTCAAGAACAAATAATGGAATCCTCAAAGCCGATCCAAGTCCGTTTAAAATGAACTTTATAACCCTATAACTGTTTAACAACCCCGATTACGAACAATGAAAAAATTAGCTGCTATTACGATCACTACCATCGTCTCTCTCTTGCCATTGACCAATGCCTATGCTGCTTGGAAAGAGCTAGGGTCTAATCAGCTGATGGTGGTCTATGTCGATCTGGATACGATTAGCGATCAAGGTGAAAAAGCACAAATTCTTTCTATGCTGGATTTTAAAAAGCCTGGGGTCAATCCCACCACCAAACAAGCAGTCAGTTCTATTATTGGAATTAATGAATACAACTGCCCTGCGGTAAGCTATCGTCCGATTGAATATAAAGAATTCTCAGGTCCTAAAGGCACCGGTAAAGTAGTTTCCGATAACAAAACACCTGATAGTGCATTTGAGCCTGTAGAAAATGAGTCTTGGGCGGCAGGGGTATTTAACGTTGTCTGCAAGCGTCAATAATTTCACTTTCATATTTAGAGTTCTAGCCATCCTCCTTTTTGGAGGGGCATTAACAGGTTGCGCTGCGCCTCTTCTAGCCCTAGGCAGTAGTAGTACTGCAGCGGCTAGCTCAGTAGGTAGTAGTGCGGTAGCAGTTGCCGTAGCCAATCCCTCTACTGCAGCTAGCGCCCTGTCCTCAGTGACTACTGGTAAGTCTCCACTCGAGCATGTTGCATCGGCTGCCACTAAAAAAGAATGCAACTTTTTAAATGCCTTAGGACCAAAACCGATTTGTGAAGATATTTTGCTTCCCCCCGTAACTGACCGTAGTGAGCTCTATTTTGGGCCAGCAGATGGACCCCAAACCCCTGCCAAATAGTAGCCCTTAGCTCTAGCTACCCCATTTAATGTATGAGACTAAAATTGACAACCATAAGAACTTTTAATTTTTGAGACATGACCCCAGAAAACTACTACCTCACTCTCACCTGCCCTAATCGCCCTGGTATTGTTGCAGCTGTTTCTACCTACATATTTGAACTAGGTGGCGATATAGAGGAAGCTCAGCAGTTTGACGATAAGGCCTCCAAACGCTTTTTTATGCGTGTGAGCTTTAGTTGTGCTGCAGATGCTATCACCTTAAAAGCAGGCTTTATCGAGATTGCAAAACGCTTTGAGCTCACCTGGGATTTGCGTGCAGTAAAGGATTTAAAACGCGTCTTGATTATGGCCTCTAAGCTTGATCACTGCCTAGTAGATCTACTCTATCGCTGGCGTATCGGTGAATTACCAATGATGATCTGTGGGATTGTTTCTAATCATCCACGCGAGGTCTACTCCAATATTGATTTTGCAGATATTGCGTTTTATCACTTACCAGTGACACCCCAAAACAAACCCGCACAAGAAGCCAAGTTATTAGAAATCGTGGCAGACTCCAAAGTCGATATGGTGATTCTGGCGCGCTATATGCAAATTCTGTCAGATGATTTATCTACTAAATTATCAGGTCATTGCATTAACGTTCACCACTCATTCTTACCAAGTTTCAAAGGTGCCAAGCCTTATCACCAAGCCCATGCGCGTGGTATTAAGCTCATTGGGGCTACCGCTCACTTTGTGACCAGCGATTTGGATGAAGGGCCGATCATTGAGCAAGATGTAACCCGCGTGACTCATGGCGATACCCCAGACGATTTAGTGCGTAAAGGTCGTGATTTAGAGCGCACTGTCTTATCTCGCGCCCTACGCTATTACTTGCATGATCGGGTCTTAATTAATGGCGCCACTGCCGTAGTTTTTTCAGACTAAAAATCCTATTTAAGGCCACTTTAATGATCTCTGGCCTCGTTCAAATTTTACTATTTCAGAGTATAGGAGAGCTATTGTCTAAGTTTGTTCTACCTACCTTGCCAGGCCCTGTAATTGGCCTTGTACTGCTGATTCTGTGGCTAGTTCTGCGTAAAGAAATCAATGCAGAATTAGCGCTGGTAGCTGATGGCTTTAGCCAATACTTTGGCTTGCTCTTTGTGCCCGCTGCAGTTGGGGTAGTTTTATTTCTGCCACAATTAAAAGCAAATGCTTTGGCAATCGTAAGCGCCTTACTCATTAGTATCGTTTTGACGATTGCCACTAGCGCGGTAGTAGTGCGCTTTTTTAGTCGCAAGATCTCGGACATAGGCCATTCATGATCGAGCAACATTCAATTGTGGAGATCTGGGTTTACCTCTCAGGCAGCCCGCTCTTTGCCCTCTTTATTACCTTAGCCGCCTATCAAATTGGTCTATGGATTTATAAGTCAACCAAGCAAAATCCCCTAGCTAATCCTGTCGCAATTGCCATTATTTTGGTAGCTAGCTTGATTCAGGTAATCGAGATGCCCTATTCAACTTATTTTGAGGGTGCGCAGTTTATTCATTTTCTGCTGGGTTCGGCAACGGTTTCTTTAGCGATTCCGATTTATCGTGGTTTAAGCAGTTTAAAAGGTCGCTCTATCCCACTCTTAGCATCATTAATAAGCGGAGGTATTGTCTCGATTGTGAGCGCTGTAAATATTGCTAAATTGTTAGGGGCAGACTCTAGTATTACTGGGGCGATGTACCCTAAATCGGTAACAGCCCCTATTGCAATGGGAATTGCTGAACGTATTGCCGTATCACCCACACTCACCGCCATTTTTGCCGTTACTACCGGAATTCTAGGTGCGATTTTGGCGCCATTTATTCTTAATGCCTTAGGCATGAAGGAATGGTGGCAGCGTGGCTTTGCAATTGGTATTGGCGCTCACGGAATCGGTACTTCACGCGCGTTTAGTATTCATCCGCAAGCAGGTACCTATGCCAGTCTTGCCATGGGTATGAACGGCGTTATTAGTGCAGTTGCCATCCCCATTGTGTATCACCTATTTAATTAAGAATACTCCCCATGCTAATTTCTCCTCCTTATGGTGGTGGCCGCGCCCCAGTATTAGCCCAAAATATCGTTGCTAGCTCGCAACCCTTGGCAACCCAAGCTGGCATAGAAGCCTTACAAAACGGGGGTAATGCTGTCGATGCAGCTTTAGCGACCGCAATTACATTGACTGTTGTAGAACCCACCATGAATGGCTTAGGTGGTGATGGCTTTGCCTTGATCTGGGATGGAAAAAAGTTACATGGTCTCAATGCCTCTGGAAGAGCTCCAGCTGCTTGGACACCAGATTATTTTGCTGGAAAATCCGTCATGGATCCGATTGGCTGGAATACGGTAACCGTACCTGGCATGGTCTCTGGATGGGTTGAGCTCTCACGCCAATTTGGCAAATTGCCTTTTGCCCAACTCTTTAAGCGCGCTATTGACTATGCAGAAAATGGCTTTCCGGTTTCTCCTGTCATTGCTAGGCAATGGCGCGAGGCAATTGCCATTCTGAAAGACCAACCAGGCTTTAGCCAAGCCTTTTTAATTGATGGTAAAGCCCCTACTGCTGGACAAATATGGAAATTTCCTGAGCAGGCAAAAACTTTAAAAGAAATTGCTGCTACTCAAGGGCAATCGTTTTATACCGGCGACTTAGCTAAAGGCATCGTGCAGTTTGCACAAGCTACTGGGGGTTGCTTTACTATGGCTGACTTTGCTGGTCACAAAGCAGAATGGGTAAAGCCGTTGGCTTTTGATTATGGCGACTATACCCTCCATGAAATCCCGCCTAATGGCTCAGGTATTGCAGCACAAATGGCTTTGGGAATTTTGCAAGCCAGTAATGTCAAACAATACCCAGCTAATAGTGCGCAGCGTATTCACTTGCAAGTAGAGGCCATGCGTATGGCATTTGCTGATGCTTACGCTTACGTCTCTGAGTGCAGCACCATGAATGTCACTACCGAAGCGCTACTCAGTAGAGATTACTTAGCTAGTCGTGCAGCATTAATTGATCATGGCAAGGCGGGCACTTACAGCGCTGGCGCTCCCCATGCTGGTGGCACCGTATATCTTTGCGCTGCTGATGAATCTGGCTTGATGATTTCTTATATACAGTCTAATTTCAAAGGTTTTGGCTCAGGCGTAGTAGCGCCCGGTGGCATTGCTTTTCATAACCGTGGCATGAGCTTTAGCTTAGTCGATGGTCATCCTAATCAAGTAGCCCCAGGCAAGCGCCCTTTTCATACCATCCTGCCTGCTTTCTTAACCAAAGGTGATAAACCCTCTATGGCCTTTGGCGTGATGGGGGGCAATATGCAGCCACAAGGCCATATTCAGTTCGTGATGCGTTTTATTGATGAATATCTGAATCCGCAAGCATGTTCGGATGCCCCCCGCTGGCGCATTGATGACTTAGGCAAACTCACCGTTGAAGCGGCGATGCCTGCAAATGTTGTTGAGGGGCTCAAAAATATGGGACATGAAGTAACGGTGATGCTAACGAACAGTTTAGATTTTGGTAGCGCCCAAGCGATTGCTTTATTAGGTGAAAATACTCAAGATGCCTATATCGCTGGGAGCGATCATCGCCGCGATGGCTTGGCGGCAGGGTTTTAGTTTCGCTTTGATCGCTGCACGCCAATGGAGAAAAACTACTTAAGAGCAATGGCAGAAATTGACTCGCCAGCACCAAGATCAGGGGATATCGCCACGACTATGAAGAAGGAAGTAAATCAAGTCAGCCCATTAAGACAGTCCTTAATAAGAAAGGGGATGATTTATAGCCCATCACATAGAGATACTGCATTTACCGTACCATTATTTGCAGATTACATGAAGCGAATTATCAAATTAGAGGAATAATCTAACTAGGCAAGCAGTTCATATAAAAGCGCTTGACCTCTTGATCACAACTCACATCCCTTGGTGAAATGGGTCGCTCTAGCGTAATACCCTCGATGGAGGTACAGCGACTCAGGGCTACATAGACCTGCCCCGATGCAAAGGCACCAGACGATAGATCTACTTTGATCTTATCAAGCGTCTTGCCCTGGCTCTTGTGAATAGTGACCGCCCAAGCGAGCATTAAAGGAATTTGTACAAAGGTGCCAATAATGTTTGGTGAAATCCGCCCCGACATCATGTCGTGGTCGTAGCGATAGGACTCCCACTGATGACCTTTCACTTCCACTGTATTGGAGTAAGGTCCGTTTTGCACCATCACCTTGACCGTATTGGGTAACAATTCTCGAACAATACCAATCGTGCCATTCACCCAACGCTTGGGAAA
>CAIZRK010000034.1 GCA_903935355.1 uncultured beta proteobacterium
AGCTCCTGCAGCAGCTCCAGCTCCTACCAAGAAGTAATCTCCCCTAGAAAAAATCAACCGCGGTGCGCCGCGGTTTTTTTATCTCTTTTTTTCATATGAATGCTGCTTAATCAATATCATGACTTCAGATCACTCTGCCATGCTTTCTTCATTCGCCCCTACTAGCACATTACGCGTCGGCATTAACTTAGGCAATCCACTTTTAGCCACTACCGATGAACAATCTCATGAAGTTAAGGGGGTCACAGTCGATATTGCCCATGAAATTGCACAGCGCTTGAAATTACCGATTACTTTTATTAGCTTTAAAACAGCAGGGGCTACTGTTGAAGCCGTCAAAAATGGTGATGTTGATTTGGTATTTGTTGCGATAGATCCCGTTCGAGGTGCTGATATTAGGTATACCCCTGCTTATATTCAAATCGAAGGAGCTTATATGGTTAAAGCCACCTCTACACTCACTAAAAATGAGGAAGTGGATATGCTGGGCAATGAAATTGTCGTTGGCAAAGGTAGTGCTTATGATTTATATCTCACAAGAGAGATTAAAAGCGCGACTCTAATACGTTCTACGAGCTCACAATCTGTAGTAGATGACTTTATGAATGGTAGTGGTAATATAGCGGCAGGAGTAAAACAGCAATTAGAGCTTGACGCCCAACGTTATAGCGGCTTAAGAATGTTGCCGGGTTGCTTTATGGTAATTAATCAAGCTATTGGCATTCCCAAGGCAAGAGCTCACTTTGAAAATACTAGCAACTATCTTGGCACCATCATCACAGAACTAAAGCAATCTGGCTTTGTGGCACAAGCGATGCAACGACACCATATTCAAGGGGCCAAGGTAGCCAAATAGAGCGGTGTAATATTTAGCAGCTATAGAAATGCAAGCGCTCAGGAATGATGACATTTTTCCAGTCTAATTCTTCACGAATTGCTTGAGCTAGGACTGAAGAAGCCTCTGGCTCACCATGCACTACAAAAACAGAACTGGGTTCTTTCTGAAAGCCACTCAACCAATCGAGTAGCCCTGCTTTATCGGCATGCGCTGATAAACCACCAATAGTATGGATAGAGGCGCGTACCAGTACTTCTTCGCCAAATAATCTCACCTTCTGCGCTTTATCTACCAAGCGACGGCCTAGGCTACCATAAGCCTGAAATCCGGTAATAATCACAGCACTCTGAGAGCGGGGCAGATTGTTTTTTAGATGATGAACAATACGGCCAGCATCGCACATCCCACTAGCGGAAATAATAATTGCCCCGCCTTTAATTTTATTAAGCGCTTTGGATTCTTCTACATCGGCAATGAATCGTAAATCCACCTCACCTGGATTATTTTTGAACCATGCAAAAGTAGCCTGAGACTGTTCATCTAATTGAGAGAAAAAATGTTGCGTAAGTTGTGTAGCAGCAGTAGCCATTGGAGAGTCCACCCAAATACTCAAATGAGGAAGTAAGTTTTTACGGACTAAATCAATTAAAAAAAATAAAATTTCTTGGGTGCGTCCAACAGCAAAAGCAGGAATAACAATATTTCCATTACGCTTTAAGGTATTTGTAATCACCTGGACTAGCTCTAGCTCTGTATCCTCCAGACTACGGTGCAGCCGGTCCCCATAGGTTGACTCTATGATAAGCACATCAGCTTTAGAAATTAGAGTCGGATCAGGCATTAAGACCTTACCCTTCATTCCTATATCACCTGAAAAGACACAACGCTTTGATGAAGTGCCTGATTCGGTAATATCGATTAGTGCAATAGCTGAACCTAAGATATGTCCAGCATTTTGAAACTCTAAACGCACACCATCACAAGGCTCAACTACTTTCCCATACTCAAGCACTTTAAATTGTGTGAGAGCCATCTCAACTTCTTCTCGGGTGTATAGTGCAATAGGCAGATCACCACGCCATTTACCCGCTCTCTTTCTGCGCTCTGCCCTCTCTAAATCAGCCCATTGTAAATAGGCGCTATCAGGCAATAGTATTTTAAGCAATTCATAGGTTGCAGTGGTGCAGTAAATAGGGCCATTAAAACCTTGGGCACACAATCGTGGCAACAGGCCACTATGATCTATATGGGCATGGGTGAGAACAATAAAATCAATATTTTTAGGATCAAATGGGAGTGGTTCGAGGTTTTTAGTTGTGGCTTCTCGGCCACCCTGGAACATGCCGTAGTCGACAATAAAACGTCGAACAAGGCCATCTTGGAAAAACTCTATAGAGTGCCTCGATCCTGTGACCTCACCTGCGGCGCCTAAAAATTGAATCTTCATAACATCAGAATACTCCCATTAAAATGGTTTTATTCATCGAAAATAAAGGTCATACTTCAAGTATGCTCAAAACGATTACCCCGCTTAAATCCTTAGATTTAATCCATCGCTTACAGCGAGCCCCGTCTGAACACAAAGGCCATGCAGGTAAGGTGTTAATGATTGGTGGAGCACCAGGCATGGCTGGCGCATTACTGTTAGCGGGTAAGGCTTGCCTTCATCTAGGAAGCGGCTGGACTATTTTAGAGATGCTGGACCCCGCTAGCGCACATGCTGTTTCCGAGCAAGCAGAATTAATGATCCGTTTGGCTAGTTTAGATCCTAGCAATCAACTCCAATCTACTGCCCCCGATGTTATAGCCATTGGTCCAGGTTTAGGTCTTTCTAATCTTGCAGTGCAATGGGTAAAGGCAACTTTAAGCTATCCAAGTATTCCACTCATCATTGATGCTGATGCTCTTAACTTAATTGCTCAATTTCCAGATTTAGCAATGCTCTTGCAAAAACGCAATCAAAAATTTCCGGGTCAAACAGTGCTTACCCCTCACCCTGGTGAGGCGGGAAAGCTATTAAATATTTCTGCGGCGGCAGTACAAGCTAATCGATCTAGCGCACTAGAAAACCTAGTTACTCTGACTGAGTCGATTGTTGTACTTAAGGGGCAACATACTGTGATTGCCTCTCCAAATCATGCAATTCTATGTTGTGAGCAAGGCAATCCAGGCATGGGAACTGGCGGAATGGGAGACGCTTTAACTGGAAGTATTGCAGCAATAGCAGCCCAAGGTATCCATCATCATCTTGATCTTTGGGATGCTACAGGTGTAGCAGTCCAACTCCATGCTTGCGCTGCCGATAACCTAGTTGCCAAGCAAATTGGACCAATTGGACTTACACCAACAGAGCTTATTTTAGAAATGCGAAGCCTGCTCAATAAGCTGTTATAAATCAGCATGCATTCTGCAAGTGGAACCCTTCATCACCGTCGGTATTTATACGGTCTCTTTATGGCCGGACTAGGGTCGGCACTCTTTTCTGGAAAAGCCATTCTAGTGAAGATGGCATTTACTTATGGCGCTACCGCAGAAACCCTCATCGCTTTACGGATGCTGATGGCTTTACCCCTTTTTTGGATAATTTATTGGTGGCACTCGCGCAAGCAAGTAATGAATAAGCTGACATTGGCAGATCAAGTAAAGATCTTTGCTCTCGGATTTATGGGTTACTTCTTTTCAAGCTACCTTGACTTTTTGGGGCTTCAGTACATCTCAGTTGGCTTAGAGCGCATCGTTCTCTACCTTACGCCAACCATCGTATTATTAACTTCTTATTTTGTTTTAAAAAAATCGATTAGCCGCCTGCAATGGTATGCATTAACTATTGGCTATTTTGGCGTCATCGTCGTATTTATTCAAGATGCGAGCTCTACCGGATCGGGGGCATTACTCGGAATGTTGTTGGTGTTTGCAAGTGCCTGCTCTTATGCGATCTACATGATTGGTTCTGGTGAAATGGTAGGCAGAGTGGGAAGCGTTCGCTTAGTAGTCTATGCCAGCTCAGCATCTGCCCTCCTTAGTATTATTCAAATTCTGATATATGATCCAGCAGCCGTATTTATACAATTACCTCAGATCTATTGGCTTAGTCTATTTAATGCAAGTCTTTGCACGGTCATACCCATGCTACTGATCATGGTTGCAATTAATCGCATTGGCTCACCTCTAGTTGCACAAGCCGGAATTCTGGGGCCAGTCTCCACTCTTTTTATGGGTTGGGCAGTTTTATCCGAACCCATTACTTGGATCCAGATTTGCGGGATGAGCTTGGTAATGGGTGCAATGTGGTTGTTGGTACGCAATGACTCGTTAAGAAATAAAAGGGGATCGAATTCTTCAAAATCTACCGACCTTGCCAGATCCGACCCCATTATTTAAAGACCTGTGCTGATCTGAATTACTGCGCAGTACTAGTTTGAGTAGCTTTAACCTTCTTCTTCGCTTTTTTATTGGCTTTCTTGTCTGCTTTTTTCTGATCCTTCTTAGTCTTTTTTACCGCTTTATCAGCCTGAGTTGGAGCTGGTGCAGGCGCTACTGCCGGGTTAGCAGCAGGATCTGCAGCCATCACAGTCACTGGAGATAAGCCAACAGCAAGGGAAAGGAGTGTAGCCATACCAAAACGAGTTAAACAAGAATTCATATAATTCTCCATTGGGGGTGTGGATAATTTAATCATACTCAGAAAATTGTCATAAATACTTCCTTTACACTAGATAAATCATGAATGAATTTCCTAGCGATATTTACACAGAGCCCCAGGGCTATTCAGTAAACACCCTTGAGAATTTGGGTCCCCTCACCCGTTTAGCTGGTATCTGGGAGGGGGAGCGTGGCTTAGATATCAAACCCAAGGCAGATGGCCCCAAAAAACAAGCGTTTACCGAACATATTGAAATGCAGCCTATCGACCCCCAAACTAATGGGCCTCAACTTTTTTATGGCTTGCGTTATCACCTTCATATCACCAAGCCAGATCAAGTAAAAATGTATCACGACCAAGTAGGCTATTGGCTTTGGGAGCCGGCCACGGGTTCGATAGTCCATACCTTAACTATTCCTCGTGGAATGATCACTATGGCAACTGGTAAAGCATCTGTCGGCGCCAATCAATTTGAATGTGTCGCCAGAATTGGTGATGCAACTGCCGGAATCTCCTCTAATCCGTTTTTAGATTACGCCTTTAAGACTATTGAATATCGCATCATGGTGACATTTTTAGATGATGGGACTTGGTCATATGAACAAGATACGGTGCTTCAGATTAAAGGGCAAGCAGATCCTTTTCATCATCTAGATACCAATGTATTAACTAAAGTGGGTGAAGCGACTCCGAACCCTCTGGCCTTAGAGGTAATGAAAAAACCATCCTGAGACGGCTTTTTCATATAAAAGCAGGCAGATCAGCATTTAAGCAGGCTGCGCCTTTGTCTCAGTGATTTTCTCCAAAGCTGCTTTAAGATGTCCGACCGTGCGGTCAATATGGGCCAATTTCTCTAGGCCAAATAAACCAATCCGAAATGTTCTAAAGTCTGGTCTTTCATCACACTGCAACGGCACACCAGCAGCAGTTTGCAATCCAAGAGCAATGAACTTTTTACCTGATTGAATATCGGGATCTTTGGTATAACTAACAACCACGCCTGGAGACTGGAAGCCTTTTGCAGAAACAGAGTGATAACCTTTAGAAACTAATAAGGCGCGCACTTTATCGCCTAGCTCTTGTTGCTCTTGCTTTAGAACTGCAAATCCCAAGGACTGAGTTTCTTTCATGACATTGCGCAAAATTTTGAGCGCATCTGTAGGCATAGTGGTGTGATACACATGACCGCCCTTTTCATAAGCCTCCATAATTTGCAGCCACTTTTTGAGGTCCATAGAAAAACTACTGCTTTGGGTAGATTCAATACGCTCACGTGCTCGATCGCCCAGGGCGATTAATGCACAACAAGGTGAACTACTCCACCCTTTTTGTGGAGCGGTTATTAACACATCCACATTGCATGCTTTCATATCAACCCACATTGCACCAGAAGCAATGCAATCTAAAACAAATAGGCCATTTACTGAACGCACTGCCTCACCTACTGCTTTAAGATAGTCATCTGGCAAAATAATTCCAGCTGAGGTTTCTACATGAGGGGCAAAGACTACAGCTGGCTTTTCTTTTTTAATGAATGCTACCACCTCTTCTATGGGTGCAGGTGCAAAAACACCTTGAGTAGCGTTATCGAGTTGCCTTCCTTTGAGCAAAGTGATGTCTTTGGTGATATTAGCTAAGTCAAAAATCTGCGTCCAGCGATAGCTAAACCAACCGTTACGTAAAACCAAACACTTTTCATTATTAGCAAATTGGCGTGCCACTGCTTCCATACCAAAGGTGCCACTACCAGGAACAATAACTGCCGAGCTCGCATTGTAGGCATCTTTTAAGACACTGGAAATATCCACCATCACTTTTTTAAACTCTTCAGACATATGATTCAGTGATCGATCGGTATAAACCACTGAGAACTCTAATAGTCCATCTGGATCCACATTGGGGAGTAATCCTGGCATAGTTATTTCCTAGTCATTCTTTTGATAGTCTTAAATGATACTGAATTAGCGCTTATTCGGCATGCCATCAATTCAATTATTCAATAACGGGCTTTTTTTATAGCAAGAGAGGGGTTTTAAAGCTTCTTTAGCTTAGTAGAAGAAATTAAGATCCCACTCACAATTAAGACAAAAGCAAATCCATGGAACAACTGAGGGGGATCTCCAAGAATGGCAGCCGAGAGTAATGCTGTAAATAAAGGGATCAAGTTGGCAAAAAATGAGGCGATAGTGGGGCCAGCTCTAGTAACCCCTATTCCCCAGAATCGATAAGCAATCAGGGAGGGGCCAATCGCGACAAAGATGATTAGCGCCCAAGACCAAAGCTCTAAATGAATAAATGCATGACCTGAGGCAATCTCAAGACCATCAAAAACTGCTGTCCATAAAAAGCCGATCATGACTTGGGCCATCAAAAATTCTGCCCAAGGCCATTGACGCTCATTACTTTTTCCTGGATGACTAATCATCCAACTGTAAAAAGCCCACAAGATAGTAGCAAACATAATGAAAAAATCACCCACTACTGCCTGCATAGAAAATATCGTAGTGAGCTCTCCCCTAGTTAAAACAGTCAGAACGCCCAATATAGAGATGACTGCGCCAATCATTTGCAAATTGTTTGGTTTTGTATGATAAAAAACAGCCCCAATAAAGAGCATCCAAATAGGCATACTTGCGCCAATCAGTGTGACATTTATAGCCGTAGAAGTTTGCAAGGCCAGATAAAGAAGGACGTTATAGCTTCCTACACCTAGTAAGCCCAAAAGCAAGAAACGACGCTTATTTGGCCATAAATCACTACTAGGCTTAAAAATACGCCAACCCAAGGGTAGCAAAAACAGTGCTGCTAAGCCCCATCGCAACATACTCAGGGTTATTGGTGAAATACTTCCCACTAGCACTCTCCCAGCTATCGCATTACATGCCCACAATATGGCGGCGCTCAGTAAGTAGAAGGTAGTGGCAAAGTTCAGTGAGGGCATCTAGGCAAACAGGTCAATAAGGGGTACCCAAGAGGGGGTTACTTGGCATTGTAGAAACAAATGCCCAGTATTGCTAAGATAGAGCTTAATTAGGCTTCGGCCAGTATCCAAAGAAGGGTAGATAGTGACCATTATTACCAATATTGAAGACTTGCGTAAATTGCATCAAAAACGTACTCCACGGATGTTTTATGACTATGCCGACTCTGGGTCTTGGACAGAGTCGACTTATCGAGCGAATGAAACTGATTTTCAAAAGATCAAGCTTCGTCAACGGGTTGCTGTAGATATGACCAATCGCACCACCAAAACCACTATGGTTGGTCAAGAGGTGACTATGCCAGTTGCTCTAGCACCTACTGGCCTAACAGGTATGCAACATGCCGATGGAGAAATCCTAGCGGCTAAAGCAGCTGAAAAATTTGGCGTACCTTTCTGCTTATCTACTATGAGCATTTGCTCGATTGAAGATGTTGCTAGATACACCACTAAGCCATTTTGGTTTCAGCTCTATGTTATGAAGGATCGCGGCTTTATTGAGCGACTAATTGAGCGTGCAAAAGCTGCAAATTGTTCCGCCCTGATATTAACTTTGGATTTGCAGATTTTAGGTCAACGCCACAAAGATCTCAAAAATGGCTTGTCTGCTCCGCCTAAGCTCACTATTGCCAATATGATCAATATGATGACTAAACCCCGTTGGTGCATGGGCATGGCGATGACGCCTCGTAGAACTTTCGGCAATATTGTGGGACATGCAACTGGGGTGGGCAATATGTCCTCCCTAGCATCTTGGACCGCCGAGCAATTTGATCCAGGTTTAAGTTGGGCTGATGTGGAATGGATTAAGAAACTCTGGGGTGGAAAGCTCATTCTTAAAGGTATTTTGGATGAAGGCTGCGCTCGCTTAGCAGCCGACTCTGGAGCAAATGCCTTGATTGTTTCCAATCATGGTGGGCGCCAACTCGATGGGGCTGTTTCTAGTATTCATGCCCTACCAAAAATAGTGGATGCCGTAGGAAAAGATATTGAAGTGTGGATGGATGGCGGTATACGTTCAGGGCAGGATGTATTAAAGGCCTGGGCGCTAGGTGCCCGTGGCACGATGATTGGACGCCCCTTTCTCTATGGCTTAGGAGCCATGGGTGAAGCTGGCGTCACTAAGTGTTTAGAGATCATTCATAACGAACTCGATATCACCATGGCCTTTACAGGTCATCGAGATCTTCAAAACGTTACTAAAGATATTTTGTATCCAGGAACTTTTTAAAATTAAATACGTCATTAATCACCCCTTTATTGCCTTTGCTTTTACTTTTTTAGTATGCGCTCTGTCCGTCTGGTTCGGTAATGCGGTACTCAGCAAATATCGCACTCGAGATAGCGAGACCTCATTTGATTTAGGGATTATTCAAACCGGTACATTGACACTTTTGGGACTCATTATTGGCTTTACCTTCTCAATGGCCATTAATCGCCATGATCAAAGAGAGATCCTGGAAGAAGCAGAGGCTAATGCAATAGGTACTGAATATCTACGAGCCGATCTCCTGCCTGCCGCTTCAGCGGGAGCTGTAAAAGTGCTTTTAAATAGTTATCTTGATGAACGGATTTTATTTTATTCAAAGCAAGATCAGGAATCTGCAAAAGAAATTCATCAACGCACCAATGAACTCCAAAGAGCGCTCTGGGATGAAATTTTCCCAATTGCTCGCTCGCAAGGAACTCCCATGATGGCTTTGGTAGTGTCCGGGATGAATGATGTGCTTAATTCTCAAGGGTATACCCAAGCATCTTGGTGGAGTCGAATTCCTTTTCCAGCTTGGGGGCTTATGGGGGCTATTGCTGTTTGCGCCAATCTTTTAGTGGGTTTTGGCGCAAGAAACTTTACCCAAAATGTTGCCCTCTTTATGATGTTTCCCTTTGTTATTGCTGTTTCATTCTTCCTAATAGCGGATATTGATAGTCCAAGTAGCGGAGTGATTAAAATTGAACCTCGAAATCTGATCTTTTTAAAAAATTCCTTTAATCAAGGTAAAGTATTAGAACACCTTAAATAGGCGGTAAATATGAAGCGAGTAGTAGATGTCTATAAAGATCGTGGTCGAGAACTAGTCTGGACTTATGTGATTCACTTGGGAAATCTTGAATTTCATCCTGCTCAAGTCGATTTTGAGGTCGAGGCCTTAAGGCTTTCCCAGTTAGATAAACGTGGCCCCGCTAATGAACTGAGTGCCAAAGCTAGACTTTCTGTTAAATAAAAACTTGATGAAACCGCTTAGCAAAAAAGCCAAGATGGCTATCGGCTGGACCATCCTCATGACAGTAGTGGGTACTGCAATGCTACATCAATGGGAATTCTTTGCAATGGGCTGTGCTTCAATAGCCCTGCTACTAGCCGCAAACCACTATGGCTTACTAAAAGACCCTGAAGATAAATAATGAGGCATCACTCTTGAATCGCTGGGTAGTCCGTATAACCTAATTGAGCACCGCCATAGAAAGTAGCGCGGTCATATGAATTTAATCTAGCGTTTGTTTTAAATCGCTCCGCTAAATCTGGATTAGAAATATATAACCTTCCGTAAGCAACCGCATTAGCTAAACCTTCTTCCAAAACTGCCTCGCCCATCGCTTTATCGTAACCTCCAGCACTAATAAATTGGCCTTGTTAAGATGCCCGAAATATTGCTGAGGCATTCGGGGCGCCTTCATTTAACTGATCGCTACCGCCGGCACTAGCAGCGCGTGGTTCAATCATATGCACATACGCTAAGTTATAACCATTTAACTGCTTCATTGCAGCGGTGAATAATTCTACTGGATCGCTATCACTGATATCGTTAAAACTGCCATGGGGTGATAGACGTACACCAATCCGATTACTTGAAAAAACTGATCTAAAAGATATCCATTCGCAGCATGAACCTCTATCCCATCAACACCGGCTGCCTTAGCATTTTGGGCTGCTAATACATAATCTTTTAAGAATTGCGCAATATCTTCAGATGTCATGGCTTTTGGCAATTCATAGTGATGTAATTACCAATCTACGCCGTAGGTTTGCCCAGCTGCCATAACTGGGCAACGATAGTACCGCCCTGAGCATGCACTGCCTCAATAATTTCTTTCTAGGCAGCAGTTTGTTCTGCAGAGTAAATACCAGGGGTAGCAGGATATCCCATTCCTAGAGGAGAGATTTGGGTAGCTTCTGTAATGATTAGTCCAGCGCTAGCTCTTTGGCTGTAATAGGTTTTTGCCAGTAATGGCACACATTCTGGTTAAGGGATCCATCACAAGGCGATTTTTGAGACGGATGTCACCGAGCATTACGGGTGTAAATATCATTTCTGTTTCGGAGATTGCGATTTTCCTTATTGACTCTATTGAATGATTGAATTTTTGACTAATGTTAAATGCCCGCAATCCATTGCATAGTGATGAAACACATTTTATTCATTAATTCAACAGTTTATGCATGCTTTTGGACACTTAGACCTACTCTACCCTGCTAATGCCATAACCCCCATTCGCGCTTTGGAAATCGCCATTGAAGGTGAAACCTATGAATACAGTGAAATGTATCGAGGTTTTCGGAAAACTGCGCTCGAAGAAGGTAATGATGCAGCAATTGAAGAAATTGATCAGCAAATTACCGAGTCTAAAGAACATGCTGCGCAATTTGGGGCGGTATTGACTAAAGCAGCTAAACGCTTTGCAGCTCTGGCCAATGTAGAAGAGCGGTATGCCAATCACTACAAAAAACCTTAGAAAAAGCAAAGGTATTAGCCGTTCAGTAAGCGCCAACCTAAGAACTCAATTGAATTTAAACTAACAGACAACTTGATTAAGGAAATATCATGAAAACTTGGCAATGCATCGTATGTGGCTTCATTTATGACGAAGCTCAAGGCTTACCTACAGAGGGTATTACAGCTGGAACTGCTTGGGCTGACATCCCAGAAGATTGGGAGTGTCCCGACTGTGGGGTAGCTAAATCTGATTTTGAAATGGTTCAGGTAGGCTGAAAATCTAGCTGCAGCTACTCCCTCTATTTTTCTCTGTTTGATAAGGAAACCCAGCTTTGGATCAATTCAACTCACAATCCCAACCCGCGATTGTCGTCGTTGGTAGCGGGTTGGCTGGATATACCGTCATCCGAGAAATTCGGAAATTAGATAAAACGGTGCCCATCACTCTAGTAACTAGAGAGCCCGGCTACTTTTATTCTAAGCCAATGCTTTCTACTGCTTTGGCTAGCAATAAAAGTGTAGATCAACTTATCTCGACTAATGCTGATGGCATGGCGACCCAATTGGGACTCACCATCCTTAAGACTACCAGCGTCTTGTCAATCGATTCTCATTTACAAACCATCACAACTTCAAAAGGCGTACTGCCATACAGTAAATTGGTGATGGCTTTGGGCGCAGATCAAATTAGACTCCCCATACAAGGTAATGCGGCTGCACAAATATTGACAGTAAATGACTTGGAAGATTACGCCCAATTTAGGCGCAGTATTTCTGGGAAAAAGAAAGTGGTCATCTTAGGTGCTGGCCTGATTGGATGTGAATTCGCTAACGATCTTGTCTTAGGTTCTTATGAGGTAGAAGTCATTGATCTAGCTCCACAGGCTTTGGGTCGCTTACTTCCAAAGGCTGCTGCTTTAGAACTGCAGAGAAAATTGAGTGCCGCAGGTGTTCAATGGCATTTTGGTACTACTGTGAATTCAATTGACCATAGCGCTGATGAATTAAAAATTACCTTAGCCAATGGCACAGTCATCACAAGTGATGTTGTACTCTCTGCAGTAGGATTAAGGCCTCGCTTAGATTTAGCAAAAGCAGCAGGTATTAGCACTGGGATTGGCATTCAAGTCAATCGCCAATTAGAAACTAGCGCTAAAAATATCTATTCCATTGGTGACTGCGCCCAGGTCGATGGCTTGGTTTTGCCTTACGTAATGCCGATCATGCAAGCCGCCCGAGCATTGGCTCCAAACCTGCTAGGTCAAGAGATTCCCCTTATCTATCCAGCAATGCCTGTCATGGTTAAGACGCCCGCACTTCCCACCATTGTCTCTCCGCCCACCAAAGGCTCTCAGGGTGATTGGAAAATCCACGCCATTGAAGGCGGACTTGAAGCCCGCTTTGAATCTGCTGAAGGTAAGTTACTCGGATTTGCGCTTCTTGGAACTGCTACGGCTGAACGCAGCGCACTAACAAAAGAATTACCGGCGATTCTAGAATAAGTTTTTGCAATAGATATTAATCTCGGTGAACAACAAAAGAGTCCCGCAGGCGGGACTCTTTTTTAAGACTAAAACTAGGCCGATTAAGAAACGATCACAAACCAAGTAGTATTGTGTGATTGCGCAACCATTAAGAACAACATTGGCACAGAAAGGATGGTATTAAAACGAGAAGTCAACATCGCAAAGCGTGCTGACTTGGCTTTGACTTCAGGCTCAACAGTAACAATACCGAGCGCACGCTTTTGATTTGGCCAAATGATGAACCACACATTGAAAGCCATGATCAAAGCAATCCACATGCCCAATCCAATAGCGCGAAAAGGTGCCTGTAAAGTAAATGCTTGATGTGCATACCCGTTCAGGATTGCCAGAATTAACCCGCTTACAACAGTAAAGAGTGCCGCCCAACGAAACCAAAACAATGCTTCAGGGGCAATTACCTTACCAATCGCCGGCTTTTGCTCATCAGGAATTTTTGCCATAGATGGAATTTGGACAAAATTAAAGTACCAGAGCAATCCAATCCACATAATCCCAACCATGACATGTATCCAGCGGAATAAGAAAGGCAATTCTAAAGTGCTGAGATTAACGCCTAAAGCCAAGATAATTAAAATAAGGAGCACAAAGCCCGCTAATACAGTGCGTCCTAATGAGGTCAAAATGGATGTCATAAATAAGCTTCCTAAATATGCCTAATTCAAATTAGGCGAAATTTTCATTAGCAAAATCCCAGCTCACTAAATTCCAGAAGTTTTCCAAATATTTAGGGCGAGCATTGCGAGTATCAATGTAATAAGCATGCTCCCATACATCACAAGTCATTAATGGCTTTGATTCTGTTGTGAGTGGGGTTGCTGCGTTACTTGTGGAGACTAAATCAAGACTACCATCAGGCTTTTTCACTAGCCATGCCCAGCCAGAGCCAAAGGTACCCACCGCACACTTAGTGAATTCTTCTTTGAACTTATCGAATGAACCCCACTTAGCATTAATAGCATCTGCTAAAGGACCAGTAGGCGCCCCACCACCATCTGGAGACATACTATTCCAGTAAAAGGTGTGATTCCAAACCTGAGCTGCATTGTTGAAAATACCGCCTGAGGATTTTTTAATAATATCTTCTAAAGAGGAATTTTCAAACTCAGTGGTTTTAATGAGGCTATTCAAATTGGTCACATAGGTTTGGTGATGCTTACCATAGTGGTACTCAAGTGTTTCTTTTGAAATAAATGGGGTGAGCGCATCGAGAGCGTATGGCAACTGGGGTAAAGCATGTTCCATTATGGTTCCTTATAAAATGAGATTGAATAAGCAAATACAGTGCTGATATTTGCTGTAACTATAGACTATTCTGGCTTTTTTGTTTGTCTGAGCAAAAATCCTGATTTCTTCCTTAAAATAGACACTTAGTCCATTAAGGTGCATTGTTTTACTACCCTATGTCCCAGCTAAATAAATCCTCCCGTCCAAAACGAATCTTTATTCAAGAGGTGGTTACACGCGATGGTTTTCAGGCCGAACGTGTTTTTATCCCTACCGAGGAAAAAATTGCCTTAATTAATCGCCTTGGTCGTGCAGGCTACGCCAAAATTGAGGTTAGCTCATTTACTAGTCCTAAAGCGATCCCCATGCTGGCAGATGCGCAAGCGGTGATGCTTGGCATTGAGCGCGTTCCCGGAGTGGAGTACACCGCCTTAATTCCCAATCTGAAAGGTGCCGAGCGCGCGATAGAGGTTGATGTAGATGAATTTAATTTAGTCATGTCGGTGAGCGAGATGCACAATCAAGCAAACCTCAAAATGAGTCGCGAAGATTCATTTAAGGCACTTAGCCAAGTAATTGATCTAGCTCACGCTAATCAAACAGCAACCAATATCTCTCTATCCACCAGTTTTGGCTGCCCCATGTCCGGCATTACACCGCTTGCAGACTTAATGTATTGGATAGATCGTTTTGCAAATACAGGCGTTCGTGGGATCTCTATTTGCGATACCACTGGCATGGGCAATCCCGCCCAAGTTCAAAGAGTTTGCGAAGCCGCGCAATCTAAATACCCAGAACTACAGTGGACAGTGCATTTTCATAACACTAGAGGAATGGGCTTAGCCAATGCCCTTGCTGCCCTCAATACTGGTATTGATCGCTACGATTCTTCGTTAGGCGGACTTGGTGGATGTCCTTATGCACCTGGTGCAACGGGCAATATCTGCACTGAAGAGTTAGTGCATATGTTTGATCTGATGGGTTTAGATACCCATATGAACATTGACGCACTCCTTGAGTGCGCTCAAGATTTGCAAAAGCTTATTGGCAGAACTTTGCCAAGCCAATTATTAATGGCCGGCAAAGTCGATAGACTGCATACCTTACCTTATCAAAGGTAGATATTGCGCTTATTGCGCAGTCCAGCCACCATCCATATTCCAAGCTACGCCACGAACTTCAGAAGCATCAGCCCCACATAAAAATACGGCCAAGGCACCTATTTGCTCTGGGGCAACAAATCCACCTGATGGCTGCTTCTCAGAAACCAAAGCATTCTTAGCTACTTCATCAGAAACCCCATCTCGCTGCGCGCGGGCATCTACTTGCTTTTGAACCAGTGGTGTTAATACCCAACCAGGACAAATTGCATTACAAGTAATTCCTGTTTTGGCATTCTCAAGCGCAGTAACTTTTGTTAAACCTACAATGCCATGTTTAGCAGCAACATAAGCTGCTTTTTGTGTAGAAGCTACCAAACCATGAATAGAGGCGATATTAATAATACGTCCCCAGTTTCTCTTTTTCATTCCAGGCAATGCATGATGTGATGTATAGAATGCTGAGCTTAAATTAATCGCAATAATAGATTCCCACTTATCCGCTGGAAAATCTTCCACATTTGCGGTGAACTGAATACCTGCGTTATTTACCAAAATATCAAGTGTGCCAAAACGTTTTTCAGTGTGCTTAATGAGGTCTTCAATTTCCGCCGGTTTACTCATATCAGCACCGTGATAATCCACTTCAACACCACATGCTTTAATCTGAGTAATGGCAGCGTCCTTTTCCCCAAAACCATTAACCATAATATTGGCGCCCTGCTTCGCTAATGCAATTGCAATTGCCAAACCAATGCCACTCGTAGAGCCAGTGACTAATGCTGTTTTACCTTTAAATTGGGACATGTTTACATTCTCGAGAAGGGTTTTAATGAAAGAAATAGCATACAACGAAAATATTTAAATTAGATGAAGCCAATGGCCTAATTGGTGCCAAACACTTGTTGGTACTAATGTCAGAAGCCAAGTCATGGTTAAGTAGCGCAGTAGTTTACCGATAAACATATATATTAAACAGGGTAACCACGGTAAACGAAGCCAGCCAGCAGCCAAACAAAGGGGGTCCCCCAGTCCTGGAAGCCAAGAAAGTAATAGCATCTTAGGGCCCCGCTTTTCAAGCCAAGCTTGCATCCTCCCATGAATTGGCCCCTTCAGTGATTCATAGCCATTTCTTCCAATTAAACCTAACCACCAATCGGTCATACCGCCCAGGGTATTACCAATGGTAGCCACGCCAATTGCAACCCAATAAAACTGAGGATTAAGGGAGATATAGCCAAAGAGCATTGGCTCAGAACCGATGGGGATGAGCGTTGCTGAAATAAAAGCACTGATAAATACTGCAGGTAGACCGATGGAAGGCATTCCAAACAGGTCAAAAAAATGCTCGAGCATTTGCTCCATTAAGCAAGCACCCCAGATTTTTTCAAAAGCGCAATTTGCTTATCAGTTAAGCCAGCAGATTTCAAGATCGAATCAGTATGTTCACCTAAGGTAGGTGCGCGATATCGAATAGCCCCCGGGTTATTGGAGAGCTTAGGAATGATGCCAGGAACTTCTACCTTTAGTCCAGCAGAACTCTCAACTGTTTCTATTACCCCGCGTGCACGGTAATGGGGATCCTCGGCAATATCTTTGGCTGTATATATTTTTCCTGAAGGCACTTGAGCGCTTACTAAACTGCGCAGAACCTCATCTAAATGTAACTGACTGGTCCAAGTATTAATAGCTGTATCAATTTCAGCTGCCCTTTTAGCGCGGCCATCATTATGGGCCAGAGTCAGATCATCACCCAAGTCTTGGCGACCAATCAGCGTCATCAATCTTTTAAAGATCGAATCGCCATTACCTGCAATTAAAACAAATTGTTCATCCTTACAGCGATAGGCATTAGAAGGTGCAATCCCTGGCAAGGCGCCTCCAGCAGGCTGACGTATAGCCCCAAATACTGAATACTCAGGTAACAAACTTTCTGTTAAGTTAAATACGGATTCATATAAAGCCACATCAATCATCTGACCTTCACCACCGCGAGCATCTCGTTCATAGAGCGCTAACAAGACACCGAGAGCCCCATGTAAACCCGCTATTGTGTCGCCTAAAGAAACGCCAGCCCGAACAGGAATCTCACCAGGGTGCCCAGTGATGTAGCGCAAACCTGCCATCGCTTCGCCAATAGCAGCAAACCCAGGTTCATCTCGGCGTGGACCATCCTGCCCATACCCTGAGATTCGCAACATAATTAATTTGGGGTTAGCCTGATGCAAAACGTCCCAGCCAAGACCCCATTTTTCTAGGGTGCCAGGGCGAAAGTTTTCAATCACTACGTCTGCTTTTAAGGCTAGGCACTTGGCAATTTCTTGCCCTTCTTTTACGCGCAAATCTACACAAATGGATTGCTTATTACGAGAGTGCGCTTGCCACCAAACTGAGGTGCCGTGGTGCAACATTCTCCACTTGCGCAATGGATCGCCTTCACCTGGAGATTCAATCTTAATGATTTCTGCCCCAAAATCAGCTAAGGTTTTAGAGGCGAATGGCCCGGCAATCAGTTGCCCTAATTCTAATATCTTGATACCAGAAAGAATTTGTCGAGTTACTAATGTCATCTCATTATTAGACCCCATTAAGGTCTTTTGTATATTGTTAGGCTCTATTTTCCACCTCTTTTTTAGATTCCCACGGTTTTTCAAATCTTGCTTAAACTGTGCCTATAAAACCGTAAAAGAACAATATAGCGGCAGACAACCCTTTTGATTGAATATTCTATGAATCACCCCATTCCAAAGCCAGACCAATACCAAGATATGCGTGACGCTTTACGTGACCTTTGTGGGAGATTTGACTCAGCTTATTGGCAAAAAATCGATCATGACCGGACTTACCCCGCGGCATTTGTCGATGCAATGGCCCAAGCAGGCTGGTTAGCCGCCCTCATTCCGGAAGAATATGGTGGCTCCGGACTAGGCCTTGCAGAGGCATCTGTCATCATGGAAGAAATTAATTTCTCTGGTGGCAATGCAGGCTCTTGTCATGGGCAGATGTACAACATGGGAACCTTGCTACGCCATGGCTCAGATGCCCAGAAGAAGTTTTATCTCCCAAAAATTGCAACCGGCGAGCTTCGTCTTCAAACAATGGCTGTTACAGAACCCACTACCGGTACTGATACCACTAAACTGAAAACTACTGCAGTAAAAAAGGGGGAGCAGTATGTAGTTAATGGCCAGAAGGTATGGATCTCCCGTATTCAGCATTCTGATCTTATGATTTTGTTGGCACGTACCACCCCCCTCTCAGATGTGAAGAAAAAAACAGAGGGGATGTCGATTTTTATTGTCAATCTGAAAGACTCTATTGGTAAGGGTATTGAGATTCGACCAATTGCCAATATGGTCAACCATGAAACCAATGAAGTCTTTTTTGATAACCTAGAAATTCCTAGCGAAAATTTAATAGGCGAAGAAGGCCAAGGATTTAAGTATATTTTGGATGGGTTAAATGCCGAGCGCGCCCTCATTGCAGCTGAGTGCATTGGCGATGCTTATTGGTTTGTAGATAAGGCAAGGCGCTATGCAAATGATCGAATAGTTTTTGATCGCCCGATTGGTAAAAATCAAGGTATTCAGTTTCCGATTGCAGACTCCTATATTGAGACTGAAGCGGCTAACCTCATGCGATTCAAAGCATGCGAACTATTTGATGCTAAGCAGCCTTGTGGGGCCGAAGCTAATATGGCCAAATACTTAGCTGCTAAAGCATCTTGGGAGGCGGCAAACGTGTGCTTACAAACCCATGGGGGCTTTGGCTTTGCTAATGAATATGATGTGGAGCGCAAGTTTAGAGAAACCCGTCTGTACCAAGTTGCCCCCATCTCCACCAATTTGATTTATTCCTATATCGCCGAGCATATCCTTGGCCTACCAAGATCATTCTAAAAATCGATCAATATGACTTCAACCCAGATTCGCCCGCTCGATGGTATTACCGTCGTCTCTTTGGAACATGCGATTGCAGCTCCTTTCTGCACCCGTCAATTGGCTGACCTTGGAGCTCGAGTAATCAAAGTAGAAAGGCCTGGTGCCGGTGACTTTGCAAGAGCCTATGATGAGCGTGTGAATGGTATGGCGTCTCATTTTGTCTGGGTTAATCGCTCCAAGGAGAGTTTGACACTCGACTTAAAACAAGCTGCGGCTTTAGAGGCATTGAAAACCCTACTTAAGACTGCTGATGTTCTAGTGCAAAACTTAGCGCCTGGAGCAGCTGCTCGCATGGGCTTAACAGCAGAGGTTCTTCAAAAGACCAATCCAGGTTTGATTCTGTGTGACATCTCTGGATACGGTAATGACGGTCCCTATAGAGATAAAAAAGCATACGACCTATTAATACAGAGTGAGGCAGGGTTCTTATCGGTAACCGGAACATCAGAAACCGCAAGTAAAGCAGGCAACTCTATTGCCGATATTGCTGCAGGTATGTATGCCTACACCAATATATTAGCCGCTCTGCTGCTTCGAGGTAGAATTGGAAAGGGCTCAACGATTGATGTCTCTATGCTAGAGTCCTTAGGTGAATGGATGGGTTATCCACTGTATTACGCCTACGATGGTGCAGAACCACCACCTCGAAATGGTGCTTCACATGCCACGATTTATCCCTATGGTCCATTTAATGCTGGTGATGGTGGTACTGTGATGTTAGGCTTGCAAAATGATCGAGAATGGGTACAGTTTTGTGAAATCGTTCTTGGAGATGAGGCACTAGCTAAGGATGAACGCTTTGATAAAAACTTTAAGCGCAATGAAAAGCGAGTTGAATTACTTGCCATCATCGATGCCTGTTTTAACAAACTGACCACCGAGCAAGTCATCGCCAAGCTGGATAAAGCACAAATTGCAAATGCACGACTTAATGATATGGCAGGTTTATGGCATCATGAGCAACTTCAAGCTCGTGACCGCTGGGTCCAGATAGCGTCACCTGCCGGACCTATCCCTGCACTACTGCCCCCTGGATTAAACAATAGCTATGACTATCAAATGACTGCTATACCAGCAGTGGGTGAACATACAGATGCGATCTTGTCTGAAATTGGTATTTCTTTAGATGCAATCAAGAATATGCGTTCTACCGGAGCAATTTAGAGTAAAGGTGAAGTCAAATGAGCGGCATTCTCCAAAAGCATGCGCCACCGCGGTCTCTTTGCCCAAGTTAGCGGATTAACCATATCCGATTGCGCTATGTAAGTATCAATGAGCTTTTGCAGTCTTGCACAAAAATCTTCGTTGTACACAATTAAACTAATCTCAAAATTAAGACGCAAACTACGCTGATCAAAATTAACCGAACCAAAAATAGCAATACGTCTATCAATAAGTAAGCTCTTGGTATGCAGTAGACCGCCATGGAATTCCGCGATATTCACTCCAGAATTTAATAAGTCAGAGTAAATACTACGACTACTCCAAGCTACTAAAGTGGAATCATTAAGTTTAGGCACAATTAAAGTCACCTTAACGCCTCGATTTGCAGCAGCCATCAATGCTTGTATCAAACCATCATCCGGACCAAAATACGGGGTGGTAATAGTTAACTCTTCACGCGCATCCATAATCGCAGAGAGCAAAACCTGGTACAAAATATCATCGCGATAGACTGGGCCAGAGGAAAATTCTTGAGCTAATGCCCCACCCTCATGTGCCGTAATTTCCTTGGCGTCATCATTAAATTGTGTAATCCTAGGGTTATCTACACTCCAATCAAATGAGAAGGTCAACTCGAACTGGGAAACTACAGGGCCCTCTACCCGAATAAAGGCATCCACCCATTCACCAACACCAGAGTCTTGTTTAAAAGTTCTAGGGTCAACCATATTCATACTGCCAGTCCATACCACAGCAGCATCAATTAAAAATATTTTTCTATGAAGGCGAATATCTGCACGACGAAACTGAAAACGACCTATCTCAATTGGCAGTGCTTCTGTCACTTTGATTCCGGCAGCCTTAAAACGCCCAGGCCATGATGACTTAAACCAGCTCTTACTCCCTAAAGAATCAAGCAATACCTTACAGGTCACACCACGTTGAGCCGCCGCTATTAGCGCCTCCCCTACTCGATCAGCATCTCCACCTAAAGCCCAAATATAAAACTCCAGATGCAAACTCTTTTTAGCCTGATTGATGTCATCAATAAAATGCTGCAGAATTTCAAGAGAGTTTGTATAAAGATCAATTTTATTTCCCGAAACTACGGGCACACCATTCTTAGCTTGTGCAAGCTGGCTAAGGGCAATTCCTTCATGAGGGAGTAACTGTTGATCAGCCCTAAATTGCTCGCGCATATCCCTAGTAATCTGAGTGTAATCTTGCTCCATTCGGATAATTTTTCGGGTGAGTTGACGACCCACTGGGCGCTCGCCAATTAACATATAGAGTCCAACACCCAAAAATGGTACGGTAATAACAATCAGAAGCCATGCAAAAGCCACGCCCACGGGTCTTCTTACCCAAATCAGGCGAATTGCAAAAACAATTACTATCAATATATGAAGTAGCGGCAACCAAACTACGGAAAACCCAAAGATGGATCCTAAAATAAAATCTAAAATATTCATAAGAGCTCCAGATCCGCAGTAATGCCAAGGTGATCAGAAAGCTTAAGCCATTCATATAAGATATTTGCAGAATGAATTTTTAAGCCTCGCACATAAATCCGATCCATAGGAAGTATAGGTCTTACGCTGGGAAAAGTTTTGGCTGGCGATCCAGTTAAGATCTCAAATACTTCGCCAAATCCAGCCCTTTGCATTGGAGCACTCACTCGATTACGCCAATCATTAAAGTCACCAGCAACAATCGCAGGACCGTCATTCGCAAGGGTGTCAATGTAATGAATAATTTCCTCTAACTGGCGCTCCCGACCACGTTCAAATAATGCTAAGTGCACACAAAAACAATGGATCGGAGTATCCGTTCCCTCAAATTGCATCACGCTATGAAGTAACCCCCTCCTCTCAAAACGATAGGCAGAAATATCGTAGTTATACCCCTTATGTAAAGGTCGCTTAGATAAAATAGCATTACCATGATGGCCATCGGAATACTCCATGTTCTTACCGTAATGCCAATCGTGCCAAAAGTCTTCTGACAAAAAATGGGTAAGCTCTGTTAAAGGCCAATGTCCAAATCGCCGAATGCGACCTCGATGCTCTTGTTGCACTTCTTGTAAAAAAAGTAAATCAGGATAGTGGGAGCGCATTTTTTGACGCAACTCATGAATCGTAGAACGTCTGTGCAAAGGAGAAACGCCCTTATGTACATTCATCGAAACAATACTAAAACGCTTTGCCTGAATTTGGGTCATTAAAACTGTCCTGCAGCCCGTTGACGCCGGACTCGCGCTAGATATATTTCAGTTTCAACTAAGTCTTGGCATTGCATACATTTGTTGCAAATAGATGCCTGATCCCTTAGCTCGTCAATTGAGTCGATGATGTGGGTGTCTAGGTATTCACGCAAGTCGACGTCAAGAACCTCGTTACAGAGGCAAATCACTTCAGCCATGGGTCAAATTGAAGATAAAGAGTTGCATTTGATCCATTTTGCCATTGCCTTGATAGAATCGAACGCATGTTTAAAGCCTTTCATGATGCCATCTCACTTTTAGCGCACTTAGATGCCGGGGTAATCGGTATTGTGCTGGTCTCCCTACAGGTTAGTTTGACAGCTCTGTTGCTAGGAACACTCATTGGCCTCCCCCTTGGGGCCCTTTTAGCCACTGAAGAATTTAAGAGCAAAAAGATCATTATCGTATGCCTCAATACCCTAATGGGGGTACCTACCGTCATCATTGGGGTCATTGTCTATCTCCTGCTATCCCGTACAGGGCCCTTAGGAGCTTGGGGATGGCTATTTACCACCAAGGGCATGATCATTGCCCAAATACTGCTTACAACACCCTTAATTGCCGCCCTAAGCAGGCAAATCCTAGAGGATTCTTGGAAAATTCATCGAGACGCTTTTTTAGCCTTAAAACTGCCCCACTTTTCCTCTCTTAAGTGGCTAATTTGGGACTGCCGCTTCTCACTGACTATTGCAATTCTGGCTGGCCTAGCAAGGGCTATTTCTGAAGTAGGCGCAGTCATGATAGTAGGCGGCAATATTGATCATTCCACTAGAACGATGACTACAGCCATTGCCCTTGAAACCAGCAAAGGCGACCTACCCTTAGCTTTGGCCTTAGGAATAATTTTGTTAGGCATTGTGCTATTAGCTAACTTATTTACATTTGTAGTGCGTCAAATTGCGGAACGTCGGTATGGATAATCAAGTCGAACAATTTGCAAAATTTATTGAGCTAAAAGAGATCATTGTTAAAAGCAATGGACGAGTTATTTTAAATATCCCCCATACTGTCATTCCAGCAGATCGAATTAGCGCTTGTATAGGGCCAAACGGGGCTGGGAAGACTACTCTATTGAAGTTGCTTGATGGCTTAATCACTCCTGATTCAGGAAGCATTGCTTACTCATTCACTCCAGTTAGATCAGCTTTAGTGTTACACCACACCCCCATGATTAAGGCCTCCACCAAAATAAATATCAGCATGGTGAGAGATGCTGACGCAACCATTACCCCTGATGAGATTTTGGCAGTTATGATGCAAGTAGGCTTAAGTGATCTAGCAAATAGTCCCGCTCACAAATTATCTGCTGGTGAAAGACAAAAGCTCTGCCTTGGTCGAGCGATCTTGCAAAAGCCCAACTTGGTCATGTTAGATGAACCAACAGCTAATTTAGATCCCAATACAACTGAACAAGTAGAAGAAATTATTCGTCAATTTAAACGTCAAGGCACAGACGTTATCTTTACTTCACATCAACTTGCACAGGTCCAAAGGCTGGCTGATTACATCATCTTTATTGATCAAGGTGAAATAAAAGAAAAAGGACCCGTAGGTCCTTTCTTCTCCAACCCTCAAACGCAAGCAGCTAAGCGTTACCTCCATCAAGAATTACTGACAGATTAATTACTTTGCTGCAGCAGCAACTGGTGCAACAAATGGAGGGGGCGCTGTACAGGCTGCGGGTGCAGGAGTTCCAGAAACCCTAAACTGATCAGCTACTTTATTCATAGACTGGCAAAGTTGATAGGCTCCAACCCTACCAGCATAGGCAGTTTTCGCTTTGGTAAGGTCTGCAGCAGCTTGCGCCTCTGGAGTCAATGGCGGCAACGTAGCAAATACAGAAGCCGTTGTAAATGTGCAGAGAGTGAAGGCGAGGAGTTTTTTCATGGCTTCGTCCTTATTTATTAATCTTGTTGTACCAGATCTCATGGTGCTCTTTAGCCCATGCGGCATCTACGTAACCGGTTTTCATACCATCAATTGATCCTTGCATGCCAATAGTACCGATGTAGATATGACCCATTGCCATCGCAGTCATCAATAGTGAAGCTGAACTATGAATGATATTGGCCAATTGCATGGTGCCACGCAGATATTGAATATCCATGAAAGGAACGATCATATCGAGCACAAAACCTGAGGCTGAAATAATAAGGCCTAAGAAAACCATGCCGAACCAAAACCAAAACTTTTCACCGAAATTAAAGAAGCCTGCTGGGATATGTTTACCAGAGAAAAGGCCGCCAAAAGACATTAACCAAGCCATGTCCCCCTCTCCAAATATATTCTTACGAACAAACAGGAGGAAGAAAATCACAATACTGAGGGTAAAGAGTGGTCCAGTAAAGTTATGGATATTCTTACACAGCATCAGGAATGACCCATAAGCCACTCCGCCCATGATTGGCATAGCAAAGTACTTACCAAACAGAATCATGAGTCCTGTCAAAGCTAGTGCAATAAAGCTAAACGCCATAGTCCAATGAGTAAATCGATCAAAGCCATTAAAGCGTTTTATTTTTACACCAGTTAAGGGCTCACTTAACTTAATGGAGCCCTTCATGGTGTACATGGCCACTACTGCAAACAGCGCTAACGCTAGCAACCAAGCCCCATAAACTGTAATTACGCCATTACGTATAAAGCGCCATTGCTGACCAGAGCGTTGAATCAATACACTAGCTTCTTTGTCTGGAATACTGACATAGTTGTAGGGATCGCTATTGGCTGTATCCCAAATAGCGCCACTAGGTGGCATAGAGTTCGCGGGCTGGGATTGTGCTTGTGTGCCGCTGGGAATGGCATTGAGGTTCTTAGGAATATCAATGCCACTTGGTGATGGCAGCGGCTCCATTGGCGCACGTTCTGCCATGGCAACCCCACCCAGCAGACTAAGCGAGACACCTAGAGCTAAAACCCAAGAGCGACTAACACTAGAGAATGATCGATTCATACAAATGTCCTTAAACGTTATCGTTTTATTTATAGTTGTTTAACTGATCACTTAACGCGGTAATACTCAGACTGATTCTGATCGCGTTTATTAATCGCTTCCGTCCAACTTTCCTGATTACCTGGAGTCCAGCCTTTGGTCATAAAACCATTATCTGCGCCCATATAGGGGGCAACATCAGGACGCTTGGCCGCTTTGGCGGCTATCTCTGGTGGCTCAGAGCAAGCCGCTAGCAACAACCCAGCCGCTAAGCAAAGTCCAAGGGTTTTGAAATTAAATTTCATGATTTCGCTCCTGGGATTTTGTCAGCTGGAGTGGGTTTTGGTGCAGGCGAACCTGAAGGACCATAAGCGGTAGACCACCCAAATATATTAGACCCTGGATATTTACCATTGGATTCACGAATGGCAACCCGCTTGCTATAAATACTTGAGATCACTTCACTATCACCACCAATTAATGCCTTGGTTGAGCACATCTCTGCGCACAGTGGCAACTTTCCTTCTGCTAGGCGGTTACGACCATATTGTTCAAATTCAGCAACGCTACCATTTGCCTCAGGACCACCACTACAAAATGTGCACTTGTCCATTTTGCTACGCGCACCGAATGCGCCCACACTTAAGAACTGAGGTGCGCCAAATGGGCATGCAAACGAGCAATAACCGCAACCAATACAAATGTCTTTATCGTGCAAGACCACACCTTCATCGGTACGGTAAAAACAATCCACGGGGCACACGGCCATACATGCTGCATCTGAGCAGTGCATACAAGCTACTGAAACTGATTTTTCTTGTCCAATGATGCCGTCATTTACGGTTACCACACGACGACGCTGGATTCCCCAAGGAACTTCATTTTCATTCTTACAGGCAGTAACACAACCGTTGCATTCAATGCATCGTTCTGTGTCACAAATAAATTTCATTCTTGCCATGGTGTTCTCCTGACTTTATTTTTTAACTTAGGCAAATTTCTCGATTTGGCACATGGTGGTCTTTGTCTCTTGCATCATCGTCACCTGATCGTAGCCATAAGTAGTAGCAGTATTGACCGCCTCACCTAACACTACTGGGGCAGCGCCTTCAGGATAGAATTTGCGCAAGTCATTACCTTGCCACCAGCCAGCGAAGTGAAATGGTACAAAAGCTGTGCCTTGATCAACCCGCTCGGTCACTAACGCGCGAACTTTAATTTTGGCCCCAGTTGGTGATTTAACCCATACATAATCCCAGTTCTTAATGTTCCGAGCTTGCGCAGCTTTGGGATTAATCTCCACAAAGTTTTCTTGTTGCAACTCAGCCAACCAAGGGTTAGAACGTGTCTCATCTCCCCCACCTTCATACTCTACCAAACGACCTGATGTCAGAATAATTGGGAATTTCTCATACAACTTCTCATTTAAGTTCTTATCTTGAACAGTTTTAAACAGAGTGGGCAAGCGCCAGAAATTCTTTTTATCTGCAGAGGTTGGGTACTTGCGCATCATGGGCTCATTGGTGCTGTATAGAGCCTCACGATGAACCGGAATGGCATCTGGGAAATTCCAAACAACCGCACGAGCCTTTGCATTACCAAATGGATGACAACCATTTTTCATGACCACACGCTGGATACCGCCGGATAAATCCGTCTTCCAGTTTTTGCCTTCAGCAGCCTTTTGCTCTTCCTCGGTTAACTGACTCCACCAACCCAATTTCTTCATAAAGACAGCATCAAACTCAGGGTAGCCAGTGGTAATTGCAGATCCCTTGGAATAAGACCCATCCTCGGCGAGTAAATTCTTACCATCTTTCTCAACACCAAAGTTTGCGCGGAAATTTCCACCGCCTTGCATCACACTCTTGCTGGTGTCATAGAGATTTGGTGAGCCGGGATGCTTAATTGCCGCCGTACCGTAGCACGGCCAAGGCAATCCATAGTAATCACCAGCCGTATCGTAGCCAGTAACCTTATCGACGCCACCACGAGATTTCAATGTCTTCGGATCAAAGACGGCAACCATTCTCATGTGTGCTTTAAGTCTTTCAGGCGTTTGACCGGTGTATCCAATAGTCCAAACTGAGCGATTGATTTCGCGCAAAATAGATTCTATTTCTGGCTCTCTCCACTGTTTTCCAGCAAACTTCGAGCTCAGCATCTTATAGTTCACCGACAACTCTTGACCAAACCCAAGTCGATCAGCAAATGCTTGCATTAGGACGTGGTCAGGAACTGACTCAAACAAGGGGTCAATAACTTTTTCACGCCATTGCAATGAGCGATTAGATGCAGTTGCTGTACCCGTTGTTTCAAACTGGGTGGTTGCAGGCAATAGATAAACATTTCTATTTTTATTAACTACATCACCTTCAGCAGGCGGCATCGCTGCCATTGCTGCTGTTGCACTAGGGTATGGATCAACCACTACCAAAAGATCCAATTTATTCATCGCACGCTTCATATCCAAGCCACGAGTTTGGGAGTTAGGTGCATGACCCCAGAAGAACAAACCTTTGACATTGGTCTGTTGATCAATCATGTCATTCTTTTCTAAGACTGCATCAACCCATCGAGATACCGTAGTACCAGATTTTTCCATCATGTCGGGAGCATAGCGACCTTTAATCCATTCATAGTCAACGCCCCATACGGTAGCGTAGTGTTTCCATGAGCCGGCAGCTAGGCCATAGTAACCGGGTAAGGAATCAGGATTAGGCCCTACGTCAGTAGCACCCTGCACATTGTCATGACCGCGGAAAATATTTGCACCACCACCAGATTTTCCAATATTTCCTAGTGCTAACTGAACGATGCAAGATGCCCGAACCATAGAATTCCCAATAGTGTGCTGGGTTTGCCCCATACACCACACCAAGGTACTTGGACGATTTTTGGCCATTGTTTCAGCTACTTTATACATCTGGGCTTCTGGCACACCGCAAGCTTGCTCCACGTTTGCTGGAGTCCACTTTTCCATCACTTCTTTGCGAATTTCATCCATGCCGTAGACGCGATCATTGATGTACTTTTTATCTTCCCATCCGTTGTTAAAGATGTGATACAGAACCCCAAATAAGAATGGAATATCTGTTCCAGAACGAATCCGTACATACTGATCAGATTTCGCTGCAGTACGGGTATAGCGTGGATCAACCACAATCACTTTGCAGCCATTTTCTTTGGCATGCAACAAGCTGAGCATTGAAACAGGATGAGCTTCGGCAGCGTTAGACCCAATGTACAAAGCGGCTTTGGAATTCATCATATCGTTGTAACTATTGGTCATCGCGCCATAGCCCCAGGTGTTAGCAACGCCTGCAACAGTTGTGGAGTGACAAATACGGGCTTGATGATCTGTGTTATTGGTACCAAAGAAAGAAACCCACTTACGCAACAAATAGGCTTGTTCGTTGTTGTGCTTAGAAGATCCAATGAAGAATAAAGAGTCTGGGCTATATTTAGTGCGCAGATCTTTCATCTGCGCACTAATTTCAGTTAAGGCCTGATCCCAAGAAATTCTCTGATACTTCCCATCCACCAATTTCATGGGATAACGCAAGCGAAAATCGCCATGACCGTGCTCACGCAAAGCGGCGCCTTTTGCACAGTAGGCGCCCATATTGATAGGAGAATCAAATACTGGGTCTTGGCGCACCCAAACACCATTTTCTACAGTCGCATCAGTTGCGCAACCTACGGAGCAATGGGTGCAAATGGTTCTTTTTACCTCAATCTTGCCTTTGCCATCAAGCATTGCTTTGCTTGGCTCGGCAACCGCTTTTTGCACTAGGGTTAGTTGGCTAGCAGCGATTCCTGCTCCAACACCAACACCTGAACGCTTTAAGAAGGTACGGCGGTCCATAGTCGGCACTGCCGCCTTGAGCCCGCGCGATAAGCTACCGATTAAACGGGAAGCTGGTGCCGAACGGCTGCTTTGTGGGGTATTAGATTTACGAGTCAGACTCATATTGTGTCCCTGAGAAAGTTTTTTTATATTTATGTAAAAACGAGCAAATCAACTGCAATCAAAATGGTGCCTACAGCATCGTGGTTTCGTAGTACTTGCGAATATGTTCAGATAATTGATAGCCATCATCTTTACCTTTTACGGTACTACCAATCTCTTGAATGACTGCTTTACCAATAGAGGTTTGGGATACCACTGCAACTGCACCAACTGCTGCGCTCGCACCAATGAAAAACTTGCGGCGGGAAGGTTTATTTTCTTCACTCACTACAGTTGTGGATTTGGTATTCATCGCTAACTCCTGTCTCTTTTTTATTGATTTGGATCTAGTGTAATTGGTAATTGCATTTTTGACATATTTGTTTAATTTAATTTATTAGGCAAATCCCTTACCTATTTTTTTATTGCAATGCAATATCAAATCATGTCAAAACTCTGACCTTCGATAGCTAAGAATTCTCTAGTTAAAGCAGCTACTGGATGGTATAGATGCATTTCAGGGATGCTTTCTATTGCATCGCACAATTGGTCATACCATGGACGAATATGGTCATTAAAAAAGACCCTTTGATTTGTAAGGTTAGAAATTTCAACATCGTCACCCGCAATCAGGTAGCGCATCACCTCACACAACGCTGAAATATGGTCCTCGGTTTCTGTCACTTCTTCTGCAGATTCAAGACCAAATACTTCCAAAGCACGGCGGATATCCACTAAAGGCTTTTCGTTCAAGTGGCCTGCCATATAAAACGATCCATTGAGAATTACATTAGGCCTACCCACACTTATAAAGTTCAAATCAAACTCGTCGCGCCAAACATTAGCTCGATTATATTTAGCAAACTCCACCAAGCCATGCCACACCTTAGAGAGCGGCGCATCATCTAACTGAATTTCTTGGCCTTCGGGAATAGAGGCGGCAATGTGATCAAGCAATGTTTGATCTGGTGGCAAATGAAACAGCCTGGCGATCAAGCCATATAGGTCAGCCCTCGCTAAATCCTCCGGTAAACCTACCTCACCCACCTTGGTTAAGACGCTCTCTTTTACTGGATCACTCATATTTCTTTTTTCACCATATCAACTACACGACAATCACTGCACATTTTGAGTCTGTCCATGCCAGCACCCGCAAAAGCACCATGTGCCCCTAACTTTGCCACCATTAGATCAACCATCTTAAGTGTGCCAAAGACCTTGCCGCAACTGATGCAGTGAAAGGGTTTGGTCTCATTGATTTCTATTTTTTGCTTACGTTGCTCAACCGTTAATAGTCGAGGTGCTAATGACAGCGCCCGTTCTGGGCAAGTCTGTACACAAATTCCACACTGGACACATTGTTTTTCAATAAAAGACAGTTTTGGCTCATCAAGGTTATCCAGTAAAGCACCTTCGGGACAACTGCCCACACAAGACATACAGAGAGTACAAGACTCTTTGTTGATAGCAAGACCGCCTAACAGTGAGGACTTGGGCAGAACCACGCCCTCAACTGGTAGGGGTGTTTTGGCCTGTTTTTGTAAGTGCCCTAGTACAGTCTCAATAGTCTCCCTCTTTTGATTGCCCAAACCAAAAATAGCCGGTGTACACAGAGCAGTTAATGAGCCTCGTTTGCGCAAGTGGCTCATTGCAGTAGAGACTGTATGTAGATCATCTGCTGAACTGGCCAAAATCAACTGAATACGAGCATCAAATCCATAAGCTGCAAGAATGGCATTAGCTAAAGTGCTTTGGGATTCAAGAGCGGCCCGATATGCAGGATCTTCATCACCACTTAATAATAAGACCACCTCACCAAAGCCATAACTCAAAGCGCCTAACCACAGATCAAGACCAGTCGAGGCAATATGTTCAATACCATATGGCAGAACAAAAGAAGGTAAGCCCTCAAACTGCAATGGCCTTAAATGTGCGGCGCGACCCAGAGCATCAACAAGTTTTGTACCGGTTGAGTGGGTATGGAGCAATAAAGTGGGTGCAATAGATTGCTTAGAGTGCATGCCAAATACATTGGCCAGTGTTTTAATCTCTTTGCCTTGGTGTGCAACGCTAGGATAGTTATAGCGCATCGCACCTGATGGACAAACAGTGGCACAGGCACCACAACCCATGCAAAGATTAGGGCTCACCTCAACACTTCCTAATCCACCCTTAAACAAAGAGCTAATCGCACCTGTAGAACATACATCAATGCAGGCACTACAGCCTACTTTTCCATTACGACCATGAGCACATACTTTTTCGTTATAAGCAAAGTATTTCGGTTTCTCAAATTCACCAATCAACCCAAGCAGTTGGTTTGCTACAAAGGCTTGATCCAAAGGATCTTTGCCAGGGGCAAAATAACCTTGGGGCGTTTGGCTCATGCGCATTTGGGGATTAGCGCGTAAATCCATCACAAGATCAAATTCTGAACTACGCTGACGCTCAACTCGATCAAAGGTAATTGCACCAATACTTGCACAGGCGGTAATACAGGCGTGATGGGATTTACATTTGTTTAAATCTATCTGAAATGAATCATCGATCGCATTTTCTGGGCAAACTGTAACGCAAGCACCGCAGCGAGTACACATCTCAGGATCAATTGGATTTTGCAGATCCCAATCTATGGTGAAATTACCTAGATAACCCTCAAGCTTGGTGACCTTACCCGTATAAATTGGATAATTACGGGCAATTGGCAATGCTCCAGGTTCAGTACAAAGTACTGAGAGATCTAAAGAATCGCATAATTTTTCCGCCCATGGTAGAGCTTGATCTCCTGGTCCGATAATAAGCAATCTGCCTAAGCTTTCATAACTCACTTCGACAACAGGTTCTGCCTCGGGCATATCTGCTAAAGCTAGTAATGCTGCTATTTTAGCGCTAGATGTTTTAGCCTCTTGAGTCCAGCCAGCTACTTCACGAATATTGACGAAACGCAGTGGTGCTACCAAGGGCTTTTCTGATTGAGTGGCTAACTCACCAAATAAAGCACCTTCTTGGGTACAAGCAACCACTAGTGATTCATTGCCATCAAGAGCCTTCAGAAAAGATCCGACCTCCTGTCTGCACAAAGAGGTATGCAGGGTCACGCCTAATGCTTTGGCATCTAGAGGCATCGTGCCATTGCAATTGCAAACTAATTTTTGGCTCATTAATCTTCTTCTTAACTGGTTTTCTTATCTGCTGGGGCTAGAGTCAATTTATCGCCATCCACCACCGGCGCTAAATTCTTGGATGTTAAATCAGTCTGATCAGGCAAGGGTAAAACCTGCTCTGCTATTTTGTGTTCTGGCGATAAAACGGGGCTTACTTTTTTATTTGCGACCGAACCATCATCCTGTTTATTAAAGATACCGAGCATGTCAGATTGAACCAAGCGCTTGAGCATTTCTAGAGGAATGGGGTCAGGCTTGGAATAGTCATCAATATAAATATCTAAACCATCCATCACATTGAAATGGGGGTCTGTGAACATTTTTTTTAAAGCAGCCTGCTGAACAGCTGGATCGACTCCTGCTTGCATAAATGCCGAAAAGTCGGGTGCCATGCGATCAATCTTATCCACATCCTCTAAAGATGCTAATGCGGGATTAGGCACTGGCTGTGGTACAGGCTCTATAACTATTTCTTGAGGGTTTAATGGGGCTGCAATCGACGGCTGTTCAATTTGGGGAGACTCAATTGATTTTTCCGCCTTGCGGCGTGACCAACGATTCAGGAAACCGCCAGCCATCAATCTTCCCCTGAGCGCGCAGCGCCTTTAAAAGATTCTGGTCGATGGCGCTTCTTGGGTTCAGGACGGTAGTGCTCATTGATGTATTCCTGCACCCAAGAAGCATGTTCGATAGCCATCGGAATGTTATCAACTGACTCACCGCCATCAAGCAAGCGCGCAGCCTCGTTATAACTAACGCAAACTCGATGTGGTACTGCAAAGTGGGGTTCAGCTTGGGCAAGCTCAAGCGATTCCCCATCGATATAGCGTTTGATATCCTCCTCAAGTCGCCACATTACAAACCAACAGGGCTTGGTTGAGGAGAGATTGAGATAATATCCCTCAGCCTCATCTGGAAATAGATTGAGCTCAAATCCAGTAAATAGCCAGGATTCTCCTTCATCATCGCGCCCTAAAAATTGCCCAGTGATTTGGTTATCTTGGTTGTCTGAAGAAGTAAATTGACCAAAATCAGGCAATACTTCCTGCGGTGCCCAGCGGAATGTAATCCACGGGTTATCAATATTCTGCTTTCTCATCACTACAGCAAAGCGCATAAGTCCTCAGGTATTTTGAACCACAATATTAGGAAATTTACTGCTCATATCTTTTGAAAGGCTAGCCACTCTGATAGCCACTTGCCGGGCAATCGCTTTATAAATAGCACTAATTACACCATCAGGATCCGCAACTACCGTTGGGCGACCAGCATCAGCCTGCTCACGGATAGACAGATTGAGTGGTAGAGCGCCTAAAAATTGTGCACCATATTCTTGGCACATTTTTTCACCGCCACCCGTGCCAAATATATGCTCTTCGTGCCCACATTTTGGGCAAATATAAGTGCTCATATTTTCAATAATGCCAACGATTGGAACGCCTACCTTCTCAAACATTTTTAGACCCTTGCGGGCATCTAGTAAAGCGATATCTTGCGGAGTAGTGACAATTACCGCCCCAGTCACTGGTACTTTCTGCGATAGGGTTAACTGAATATCACCAGTCCCAGGAGGCATATCCACAATTAAATAATCTAAATCTCGCCAACGTGTTTGACGCAATAACTGCTCAAGCGCAGAGGTAACCATTGGGCCACGCCAAACCATAGGACTATCTTCTTCAATCAAAAAGCCAATTGAACTAGCTTGTAAACCATGGCCTTCCATGGGCTCAATCGTATTTTCTTCAATCGATTCTGGTCGACCAGTAATACCTAACATCATTGGCAAACTGGGTCCATAAATATCAGCATCTAAAATTCCGACTTGGGCGCCCTCTGCTGCTAAAGCCAAGGCTAGGTTTACTGCGGTTGTCGATTTACCAACCCCACCTTTACCACTAGCTACTGCAATAATATTTTTAACACCTGGCAATAGCTTGACACCGCGCTGAACAGTGTGGGCAACAATTTGACTGCTCACATTGACACTGACATTTTTAACTTCTGGCAAAGCGCGTATTGCATTGATCAGGGATGTGCGAATAGATTCAAATTGGCTTTTTGCGGGATAGCCCAAAACGATATCTAGACTGACATTGCCATCTTCAACACGCAAATTTTTCACTACTTTTGCGCTCATATAATCCATCTGAGTATTTGGATCAACTTGATCCTTTAATACCGCTTGAACAGCCTCTAAAGTAACAGCCAACACACTCTCCTAAAAAGAAACATCCCAAAAAGGCAACTCTAAAGCTAAACACTACTGACTAGTGAGATACATTGAATAGTGGGTAGATTAACCGCACACGCAAAACTTTGCTTAAATGCAAAAATTAATTGACTACGGGAAAGCCCGCGTCGGATATTAATTGGGCAGCTAATTCGGGGGATAAGCTAGTTTCCAAGTTCACTATCTGGGTAGCCAAGTCTGCTTGCACTAGCGCCTGAGGATCTTGAGCCTGAACTGCGCGCGTCACGGCATTAATGCAACCACCACAAGTCATTCCAGAAACTTTGAGATTGAACATAATTCGCCTTTAAACAGTTATGGGGCCTAGAAATGAAGTAATTTTTGAGCCCTTGTTGTAGATTATCTTCTATATGAGCACTGAAAAACCGAAGAAGATCGATTTCTACACCCTAGATATTGGAGGAATGACTTGTGCCTCGTGCGTGGGTCGGGTCGAAAAAGTCTTAGATAAAATCCCAGGGGTTGAGGCAGCGACAGTTAATTTAGCGACAGAGCAAGCCCGAATTCGGGTAAAACATGGCTCTATCAGTATTCAAGAAATCATTGCCTCAGTTAATAAGACGGGTTATGCCGCAAAAGAAAGTATGCCGCACGGTAGCGGAAATCTTGCTGTCGTCAAGCCATTTTGGGCTGCTGATGGTTTAGGACGGGTTATTTTGAGCTTTATGCTCTCAGCCCCACTAGTCTTGCCAATGTTTTTAATGCCCTTTGGTATTCACTGGTCTTTAACGGGATCTTGGCAATTGGCTTTGGCTACCCCTGTTCAGTTCTTATTGGGGTGGCGATTTTATAAAGCAGGCTATAAATCATTAATGGCAGGCGCAGGTAATATGGATTTACTGGTTGCACTAGGGACCAGTGCAGCCTATGGACTTAGCGTTTATCTCATGAGCACCTCCAGTCATGAAGAGCATGAATTGTATTTTGAAGGATCCTCAGTCATTATCTGCATGGTCTTACTTGGTAAATGGTTAGAGGCTCAAGCAAAACGGCAAACGAGTGAAGCCATTCGCGCCCTTCAAAATCTTTGGCCAGAACATGCCAAGGTGCTTGATGCAAATCAGATTATTGGAAATGATGTTGCACTTGATCAATACCATGATCTGCCTTTAGAGCAAATTCTCCCAAAAGATCGGGTACTGGTATTCCCTGGCGAACGCATTCCAGTAGATGGCACTATCTTGTTTGGCGCAAGTCATGTCGATGAATCGCTTCTTACTGGAGAAAGCAACCCTATAAAAAAAAGGAGTGGCGCACAAGTTATTGGCGGAGCACTAAATGGTGAAGGCCCCTTAGTAATCGAGGCACAAGTTATTGGCGTTGAAAGCGTACTGGCAAAGATCATTGCTTTAGTAGAGGATGCGCAAACTCAAAAAGCCCCAATACAAAAACTGGTAGACCAAGTTAGCGCTATTTTTGTACCTACGGTAATTGTGATATCAGTCATTACTGCAATAGTTAATTGGTATTTTCTAGACTCTACTTCGATTGCCATTTTGCGCGCAGTATCTGTTTTAGTAATTGCCTGCCCTTGCGCCCTAGGCTTGGCTACACCTGCAGCTATCATGGCTGGCACAGGAGTAGCAGCCCGCTTTGGAATTTTGATAAAAGATCCTCAAGTCCTTGAATTAGCCCATCGACTTAATATCGTTGCTTTTGATAAGACCGGTACCCTCACCATTGGCAAACCTCAATTACTAGCCCTGCTTCCTTTTGCCACCACATCTACAGAAGTAGATCAATTACTTGCTTGTGCAGCCGGGCTTCAGTTAGGTAGTGAGCATCCCCTAGCGAAGGCTTTATTGGACGCCGCCAAAGAGAAACATCTTGCGCCGATTGCAAGTTCTGAAAGCAAGGCCCTACCAGGCATTGGGATTGAAGGCATTCCTGCTTCGGGGCCTTATGCCGGAAAACGCCTCTCTTTTCAAAGTGTTGCATCGCTAGACTTACATCCTAACTACCAATTAATTCTTAAAATGGCTGATGCCTATTTTAATCAAGGGCAGACAGTGTCAGTATTAATGCAATTGCAATCTGCTCCAGAGAGCACCTCCATACCAATCGCCATCTTTGCGTTCGGCGATGAACTCAAGCCCAACGCTAAATCCGCCATAACTTCTTTAAAGGCACTGCAGATCAGGCCCGTCATGCTCTCAGGTGATAACTTAGCAGCTGCTACCCGAGTAGCAAATTTCATTGGGATTGAGGAAGTATTTGCGCAAATAATGCCAGGCAATAAAGCAGAAATTATTCAGAAGCTACAACATGCAAAGGATGACATTGAACGCCATTGGGTAGCCATGGTGGGTGATGGTATCAATGATGCTCCCGCATTGGCAATGTCAGATGTTGGAATGGCGATGTCGACAGGCACTGATGTAGCTATGCAAGCTGCTGGGATTACATTGATGCGGGGCGATCCTAGCTTAGTGGCTGATGCAATTGATATTTCTAAAAAAACTTGGAATAAGATTCGTCAAAATTTATTTTGGGCATTTGCATTTAACACCATCGGCATTCCTTTGGCAGCCCTGGGATATTTATCACCCATGCTAGCTGGCAGTGCAATGGCACTCTCTAGTTTTTGCGTATTGAGTAATGCCCTTTTATTAAAACACTGGCGCCCTAGTCATGGTGCAGCTTTAAAATAAACTCATAAAAGCAACTGGTGCTACTTTGAAATTTTACGAATTAACTCTATATCGCCATAAAGAGCGCGAGTTTCAGATTTAGTATTATCAGTATCCGTAAGTAGTGCAATACCAATCACGTTTCCGGGATTTTCGCCATAGGCTAATTTAAAATCTGCCGTAAGATCGCGCTCATGCTTACGCCACTCCCCTACAGTTTCCCAACCCGAATCCACCACAATCATTTTGAGGCGCGAAGTATGTGCGCTATCTAATATCGTATTAATAGGTGTCTTACCTGACCAGATATACATCAAAGTGGCATAAGGCATTTCTTGGCCACTAATTAAGTTAGCCATTTCAAAATTTAGCTTTTCTTTGAGAGAAAGTTTTGATTTATTACCATCAAATGCCACCAAAATTCTTAAGGGGGCATCGTCATGCTGTTTATCAGCATTATCTGCTTGACTGACCGCCTTCACTGCTTTCCATTCCCACTGTAACCAGAGGTTTTGTGCAGAGCGAGGTCGCAATTTAACTGCAAGGCCAGAGGCGGAAGTCTTGGAGTTGGCACTCAGAACCGTTCTACCTTGATAGTTTTCAAGGCGATAAATCGTATTCTTTTTATAAGGTGCTATTCGATAAAAGTGCCAACCAGCCGGCATCCCATCGCGTGGCTTCTCAACAGAAAATTTGGGGAGATCATCCTGAGCGGGTAATTGATTGATATTAAAAGCCTGACCAGCCTCATTTTGCACAGAGTCACCCATGAACCCTGCACACCCTCCTAAAGCCAAAAGTGCGACAAAACTGACAGCATAAAATATCTGCCCACATTTCATGGGAAGCTTGAAAAGAATGGGTATTTGTCTTTGCATCATGCAATTGTCCCAAATTAAGACCTAACTAAGTCTAAAATCGTTTCAGTCTCATTCTTAAAGATCCGGATGCGCCATCAATCACCTTCTAGCTGGGCTGCAATTTGTATCTGCATTACTGCAGTGGTGCATTTTGCTTTGGGATTCTCGATTGAATTTTCAGTAGATGAAGCACATTACGCCCTATATGCCCAGCACTTAGCCTGGAGTTACTTTGATCATCCACCCCTTGTGGGATGGATTCAGTGGCCACTAGTCTCACTCACCTTAACCGAGGGGTTTATTCGCCTTATACCTGAGGGTCTTTGGCTTATATCGATTTACTTGGTTTATCAAGTCACCATTGAAACTCATCATTTGATGCAAGGGCGTAATTCGGGATATTTAACCAATGCCTTACCCTCAGCTCCGAGCTGTGGACTGATGGCGGTTTTAGCAGTGATCGCTGCACCTATACCTCACGTACTCTCTATTGGATTATTACCAGATACGCTCCTTACTCCGCTCAGTCTTGGGCTCATGACGATGGCCTTACGTTGGCTCAGGAAAGATCAATTCACCCTAATGGATTGGGTAATAACTGGGCTTTTATTGGGTTTGGCAGGTCTGAGTAAATACACCGCCATATTCACTGCATTTGCCCTTCTTTTGGTCTTCCTTAGTAATAGAAAAAAACTGTGGCTTAGCAAAGCTGGCTTTTGCTTTGCCGCAGTAATTGCTGTCATATTAATTAGCCCTGTTTTATATTGGAATTGGGTCAATGATTGGATCTCATTTAAATATCAAATAGCTCATGGGGCTGGTAGCGCATGGGCATGGCGCAGAGTAGCCGTCTTCATTGGTATTCAGATTGTCAGTTTTGGCCCGCTCATGTTGGTGGGGATATTTTTCTTTGTCAAAAACTGTTGGTATTCCAACAAACTTTCTTTAATTGCTTTACTAAGCTTCTTTTTTATTCCTTTTTCCATCTTTGCAGCACTTTCTGGAGGCGGGAGTCTGCCGCACTGGACCGGTCCAGCATGGTTTTGCCTTGCACCTTTCGCCGGTATAGGGCTAGCTAAGGCATGGACAATGCCTCGCCGGTGGGTGATTCGCATTTTGTTCATTCTTCAGCTACTACTTTGTCTTGTAGGTTTTGCTTATGTTCTTGCTGGTGGACTTAACTCTACAGCTGTAAAAGCTAATCCGATTGCTGATTTGTATGGTTGGAAGATCGCAGGGCAAAAAGCTGCGCAACTTGCTAAAGCTGCCAATGCGGATGGGATCGCAGTTCAAAATTGGACCCTAGGGAGTCGCGCTGCTTGGTATGCACAACCATTACCAGTGTACGTATTAGACAAACGCCAAGACCAGTTTGACCTCTGGTTTGGGCAATTGCCCGCAGGCGCAAGCGTCCTTCTCATTAACTGGTCAGGTATGTCATTTAACCCCCCAATAGCTGGCGCATCTGCTTTTGAGAGCTGTCAGCCCTTAGATAGCTTTGAAGTTATCCATTTTGGGCAAGCTTTATCTACCTTTTACTTTAGCCTTTGTAAAAATTGGCAAGATGGCGGTTTGGCGCACTAATTATCCAAATTCAAGACCTTAGACTCACTAAGCATTATCCTTACGCCTATGAGTTCACAACCCCAAGCCACCCCCAAAGCAACCCGTGGGTGGAAAGTAATCCTCAAGCGGGCTTGGCCCGCTATACGTATTTTGCTATCCATCGCCTTGCTCTGGAAAGCGACTAGCGGAATTGATTGGCATGCCTTACTCAATTCTGAAATAAAAATGCAACCGCTATGGTTTTTAGCCGCATTAGCCTGCATGATGCTCGCCTTTATTTGTGGTGGATATCGCTGGGGTAAGTTTATGGAAGCAGTAGGATTTCCGCGTCGTATTCGCTCTTACATTGGACTCTATTTAGCTGGTGGGCTCGTTAACCAAGGCTTACCGAGCACGATTGGTGGCGATAGTTATCGTGGCATTTCTGCAACCCATCTCACTAGTACCGGCAAGTTCACTGATGAAAAAGAACTGGATGAAGAATTACACCATTCAGTCGATTTAGATCATGCCACCCCTAAATTACGCTTGAGCTTTGCGATGGTCTTGCTAGATCGCTTTGTGGGACTAGCCGGGAATAATCTTTTAGGAGGAATTGGACTGATTCTCGGTGGCGCCACTTTGGCTACTTGGGGACCAGACTTAGGCTATACAGTGACTAGTGTGATGATAGTTGCCGGATTACTCGTTGCGCTTGGCTTGGTCTGGAATCCCACTCGTAATCTGTTGCAAAAACTTTTAGAGCGTTTTCAGATGGGTAATGCCATTCCAGGCATTGAGCTTGCTTTCTCGTGGCCCATGAATCTCGTACAGGCGACTTATGCAGTCGGTATTCATTTTTTAACAATCTTGACACTCTTGTTTTGTTTAAAAGCCTACGGCGTTGATGCTCCAATTGAAGCGTTGATGATCGGGCTACCAGCTTTAAGCCTCTTGTTAATGCTCCCTATTAGCATTTCAGGGTGGGGTCTGCGCGAAGCAACACTCTCATCTGTTCTCGCTCTTTGGGGAATTAACCCCTCGATTACCGTTCTTGCCTCAATAAGCTATGGCGCCATTACCGTTCTTTCAGTTTTACCTGGCGCCTACTTTTTATTAAAACGCAAATAATCACCATTCTATTAGAGAGTACCTATGAGTATTAGCGTCAATACTATGCGTGCCATCGATCATTGGGTCGGGGTACCACTGTGCGCTGTAGTTAGTCCTGTTGTTGCGCTAGTGGATGGCTTTAAAAATATCTTTAGCCGAGGGTCGCAAACCCCACGTAAGCTGCTCTTCATAGAATTATCGGAAATGGGTAGTGCGATTCTAGTAGACCCGGCCATGCGTAATGCCCAAGCACGTGGTGCTGAATTATTCTTTTTAATCTTCAAAAGCAATCGGGCTAGCCTGACCCTTTTAAATACCGTTAAACCTGAGAATATTTTTACCATTGATTCTTCAAGTCTAAGCGGTTTAATTAAAGATACTTTGCAATTTTTAATCTTAGCCCGTAAACACCGCATCGACACTGTGATTGATTTGGAATTGTTTTCTCGCTTTACCGCCCTGCTCACCGGTCTATGTGGTGCCCGTCGACGAGTGGGATATCACATCTTTCATGGTGAAGGCCTGTGGCGCGGGTTTATGTTGACGCGCAAAGTGCATTACAACCCACACATTCATATTACTAAAAATTTCCTCTCTCTTATCCATGCAGCGTTTGCTAATGAGATTGAAGTTCCCTTTAGTAAAATTCATATTGCAGATTCAGAAGTGCAATTGGAGCAAGCCATTATTGATCCAGTCTCTTTAAATACGGTTCGTGAACAAATTGAGAAACTCAGCAAAGATGCCGGTATTGAATTTACCCAAGGTAAACAGCGATTAATTTTGGTGAACCCCAATGCCAGTGATTTATTGCCACAAAGACGTTGGGCGCAACAACGCTTTTCAGAGCTGGTTCAAGGCCTGCACCAACGCTTTCCTCTAGATTTGATTTTAATTACGGGTTCGCCATCTGAATTTGACTACGTAGAAAAAGTACGGGTCGTCGCTAATGTAAAAAATGCACTGAACTTTGCTGGGCAAGTCAGTTTTGCACAGTTACCACCGCTCTATACATTATCTGATGTGATGGTAACCAATGATTCTGGTCCCGGTCACTTCTCCGCCGTTACTCCTCTAAGAACGGTAGTGCTATTTGGGCCAGAGACTCCAGCGCTCTATGGCTCCATAGGAAAATCTATTGCCATTACTGCCAATCTAGCATGCTCCCCTTGTGTTAGCGCTGCAAATCATCGCAAAACGCCGTGCCACGACAATGTATGTATGCAAGCTATTACCGTGTCACAAGTTCTTGAGAAGATGGAATATCAATTGCATGAATCTGATCGAGTAAAAGCGCGCTAATCTCTATGAGTAAAGAGCATCAGTTAACGCCCAACATATGCGCCGTTTGGGTATGGTTCATTCCACTGATTCCATTAACATTCGCAGCTGCTCTTTTTTTTGGCAATCTACAAACCCTTTCTTTTTTATGGGTTAATTCTTTCACACAGTATGTGCCAGATATGATTTGGGCATGGCTCACGTTTTTAGGTAATGGTTGGGGTATCTTTGCCATTTGCTTTCCGCTATTACTTCTGGCCCCGCGATTATTGACAGCAGGCATTATCGCTGGGGCAATTTCTGCCATTGCTAGCTCCACCCTCAAATTCCTATTTGAACTGCCTAGGCCGGCCGCTGTTTTAGATGCAGAATCTTTTTATCGTATTGGTGAGCCGCTCTTGCACAAAGCCTTCCCTTCAGGCCATACCCTCACAGCCTTTGCAATTGCTAGTGCTCTTTATTTTTCTTGCAAAATACAGACACGCCGACCATTGCTTGTATTATTTATTGTCGCTGCATTAGTAGGCCTTTCCAGAAACGCCGTGGGTGCGCATTGGCTGACAGATGTATTCGGTGGGGCCGCTTTTGGTATGTGGTGTGGGTTGTTGGGTGCCTTACTTGCCCAATACATACCAGAAGACTGGCTTGCCCCTACAAAAATATGGCCTCGACTAATTGCCATGGGGGGCTTAGTTGCACTTTATTCCCATTTCACCCAAACCATGGATCTCACTCACAATCTTCCATTGCAATACGCTTCGATTGCACTCATTGTGATTACTTTGGTTTTATTCACTAAAACCCAATTTATCAAATCCCAATGAATTCTTATGTTTAGCTATCGACATGCCTTTCATGCGGGCAGCCATGCAGATATCCTAAAGCACTTGACCTTAATTCATTTGGTGAGCTACCTTCAAGAAAAACCGGGAGCGCTAACGATCATCGATACACATGCTGGAGCTGGAATTTATAGCCTAAAGGATGGCTTTGCTACAGTGAGTAAAGAGGCAGATGGCGGTATTTTTCGTTTAAAGCAATTTTCCCAAGATTATGAAAAGCTAGACAAGCCCCTAGGTGAAGGTGTTAAAGACTTTATGGAATGCATCGATGCGCAGAACCTAGGAAATGAGGTTGATGTTTATCCAGGATCACCATTTATTTTTGCCAGCTTATTAAGGCCTCAAGATCGCCTAAAGCTCTTTGAACTCCATCCCAAAGAAATTGATATTTTGCGTCACAATGTCAGCCAATTAAAGCAAGCTAAGCAGATAGATGTGTATGCCCAAGACAGCTTTTCTAGACTAAAGGGGTTGCTACCACCGCCTAGTAGACGAGGATTGGTTTTAATTGATCCCTCTTATGAGGATAAGCAAGACTATCGTTACCTTGAAACGGTCATGGAAGAGGCACTACAACGCTTTGCTACAGGTTGTTACGCCATTTGGTATCCCATTATTCCTAGAAGAGAATCGGTCGGCCTACCTGATCGCATGAAGAAGATTGTCACTTCACATCAACGCGCTTGGCTGCAAACCGAATTACGGGTTGAAAATGTGCCAGGGGAACGGCGCCTTCAAGCCAGTGGCATGTTCATCATCAACCCTCCATGGACCCTAAAAAAGTATCTTGCTCAAGCTCTTCCAATATTGGTTAAGGCTTTAGGTCAAGATAGTGGCGCTCAATTTGTTCTAAATAGTTTTGAAACTTAATGAAAATACAGTGTGTTGCTACTAAAAATATCTAGTCGCGAACTTGAATCATGATTTCATTACGACGCATAAATGGCAGAGTCCAAGGTGGGTTGTAACGAGCAAACTGAGGCTCACCAATAGCTTGCATTTGTCTCGATTTAATCCAGACCTCTAGGGCTTTGGTTTTTTCCAATATCTTATCTTGATTGTAAAAACCAGAAAAAGTAATCACTGCTTTTTTCTCCGCGGGGAGCTCTCTGATCTGAACCTCTGAATCAAGAGGCTTAGGCAAGGTGGAAAGAGTGTATTCAGATGGCATGACAAAAGAGATAAACCATCGATCATTACCGATGCCCTTATCTTTAGGATTATTTGCCTCAATCGTCACCGGCGCAGTCATAGCGATTTTCTGACTAGCAAAATCATTTCTGGACTCCATAGTGACTGGTGCTGTCATACTGATTTTATCGTTCACTTGGTTTTTTCCAAAGATATAGGCAGCAATTAATCGAAATCCTTGGCTAGATGCAGAATCTAGATCTCCTGCGACCTCTACCTGCGCCAAAATTAATGGCGCATAGTAACGCAATTCAAATTCTCCTGATTGCTCTAGAACAGAGTATTTAGGCTCTTCAACTGCCATCACTAAACTCGCAAAAAAGAGGGTTATCAGAAAAAGAAAGGATTGCTGCTTTCTATGCTGCGCTAGCATTAGATTCCTTCTTAATGAATAAAAACTTCTACCATTGAGATTGGATAGTAAACCCATTGTGCTCATATTGAAGATCCGCTCGCGCACCGACTGGTAAAGTGAGCTTTTCAGTTTGATGGCCAAAAGGTAGGTTAGTGATTATGGGAATAGTATTGGGAAGCCGTTTGCGGATAGCCGCAATCGCACTATCTAAGTTATAACTACGGTCATTTTCGTACAGGCGATAGGCTGAAAAACCCCCTAATAAAATGGCACTTTGATTGGATAAAATACCAGCATCGAGTAATTGCATTAGCATGCGTTCAATTCTGTAAGGATGCTCGTTTACATCCTCTAAAAATAAAATACCGTTCTTAGTTTGCTCCAAACTTGGGAAATACGGTGTGCCAACAAGCCCCGCTAATATAGTTAAGTTACCGCCCCACAATATTCCCGAAGTGCTGCCTTTGGATATCTGACCTAAGTAAGATTGAGGTGCAGTAACCCTGCAATCTATAGCCCGTTTATCGACTGCAGTTTGAAAATGCTCCCACATAAAGGAATTTGGGGGGATTGCCTCACCACGATCATCCTGACTAGCAAAATCGAAATTGAGCATCGGACCAGCCAAAGTAATGGCACCGGTCTTTGCTAATAAGGCCAACTGAAATACCGTAAAGTCACTGTGTCCGCAGATTTGCAACCCATTTTTAATATTTGTAGCGATTCCTAGCCAATCAATATCACCAAGCAAACGATGCAGACCATAACCACCGCGCATGACCATCACAAGCTTCTCAGGATTTAATGTAGCCAGCTGATTAAGCTCAGATAATCGCTGCGCATCGGAACCCGCAAAACGTTGTTCTATGCGATCAACACACTTAGAATTGAGAACATCTAGACCCAGCGCTTCTAGGGATTTAATGCCAATTAATGGGCTACTAGCATCCAAACTAGCCCCTGAAGGCGCAATTAAGTGAATCTGCTTCAACGCCGCTCCTTAAAAAATTCTCGTAGTAATTGACCGCATTCGTCACCCATAATGCCACCTTGGACTTGAGTATGATGATTGATATGCTTTGATGAGAATATATCAAGTACGCTACCAGCTGCGCCAGTTTTTGGATCATTAGCGCCATAGACCAACCTGTCTACCCGAGCATGTAGCATTGCCCCTGCACACATCGTACAAGGCTCTAAGGTGACATACAGGGTGGTGCCTGGTAACCGGTAGTTAGACTCTGCAGTTGCTGCAACCCTTAATGCCAACATTTCAGCATGGGCACTAGGATCATGATTGCCAATGGGCTGATTAAATGCCTCAGCAATCACTACACCATTCCGTACTAATACCGCCCCCACAGGAACCTCTCCAGCCAAAGCGGCCAACCTAGCTTGCTCTATGGCTAGCTGCATAAATTGATGATCAAGTTCAGATTGCATGATTAACTAGGGATGGAAAATATCAGCCCAGCAATTCGGAGTTTCATAAAGACGTAGTGAGCTCAATTGCAAATGTCCGCCAAAGGCTTCAGCAAATACAGGCTCTAATAGAGCAAAAGCTGTGCTCGCCAGATTTTCTACAGTAGGAACATGTTCCATTACTACCGTCTTATGATTGGGTAAGCTATTTAAAAAATCTACCAGACCAACATCTTCTTTGGCAACCAGAAAAGCATGGTCCCAAGGCTCTACTACGTATTGATTGGTTAAGCGTTTAATATCTCCAAAATCGAGCACCATACCGTCATCGGCTTTACCAGGATGATCTGCCACTTCTCCAGTCAAAGTGACCTCGATGGCATAACGATGTCCATGAAGATGCCTACATTGCCCATCATGATTCGGAATGCGATGGCCAGAATCAAATTCAAGGCGACGGGTAATAGAGATAGATGCTGGTTTATTGGTCATAATGAGTTTTCTTAATCTTTAGCAATAGCTTACAGGTTTACCGTATGCCAATGAGTTTATGGGCCTGCAAACTCAATCGCCATAATGGGCGCTTTTGACATAAACGTACTGCTAGATTGATATTTTCCTGTAGCTTTGGACCATCCATGGCTTGTAAAAACCGATTGCGATAGTCCATTCCTTCAAAGCGAGTCATCAGGTTTTCTAACGCATGAAGTCCAACTTGAGGAATGACTAACTTAATTTCATCGGCTTGCAACACTATAAGCTCTGAGCCCGCTTTTGGGCTTACACAAACCCAATCAATATTTTTTGGCACTTTGATAGTGCCATTTGTTTCTATTGCAACAGTGAAGGCTTTAGCATGCAAGGCATCTATTAAGGCAGCATCTAGTTGCAACAATGGCTCACCGCCTGTAAAAACAACATAACGTTGTTGCGGGGGTGCCAAAGTACTTCTCCATGCCTCTTCAATCTTGTCAGCTAGTTGTTGGGCAAGCTCAAATTTTCCGCCCCCCGAGCCATCACTTCCAACAAAATCGGTGTCACAAAACTGGCATGTGGCGGTCGCACGATCTTCTTCGCGACCGCTCCAGAGGTTGCAGCCTGCAAAACGACAAAATACAGCAGCGCGGCCTGCATGGGCGCCTTCACCCTGCAGGGTTGGAAAGAGTTCTTTTACGGTATACATAGCTAGGCACTGATTTTAAGCGCTTTACTTACTTCCAGGACACAAGCTCCCACTCGAGATAGTCTTCCCATAAGGCCTCATTCCAAAACATTCCACCTAATAAGTAACGGCCATATCCTCGGCGTATGGCCCAACGACCGATATCTGGAGCTAGCCACAGATCCTCCTGACGATAATTAGCAAGCCTAAAAACATCATTACTCTCAAAATAAGGGGCTTCATTTTGATATTTAAGGGTGGTAAATTGTCCAGCCGGAACAGAAATCCGCTCCCATTGCAAGGCGCTAATATCCAAGCCCCAGTAATAACTACCATCTGGATAAGCTACTACTTGGTAGCGGGTACGATAAAAATCAGACCAACCCGGCACTAATTGTTCGGGCCATAAAGGCATTGGCTTTAGAAACTTTTGAGGTGGGTTCCAATGGGGGTCTTGAAGGATGTAACCCCAGGGTTCCTGAATTTCATCGGGCAGTGGTCCAGCCTTTACCCCCTTACGCTCAATCCTTACCTGAGGACCTACGGCAATAACCGTTTCTGTTATGACATCAACGATCTCTTGATTAAAAACATTACGGACCTGATATACCCATTGCTGCCCTACCTGTGGTGATCGCACTTTGGGAGTGATGGTTGGGGCTGGCAATGCAATTCCAACTGGATAAGGTTGTGAAGCAATACAGCCGGATAGGACGGCTGCCATAAGTGGCAATAAAAACAAAAATACTCTACGTATACGGCTTATTTGTAAGAAGTCAGTTGCCATTGATAGCTACCCTCTAGAATTACAGGCCCTAATTGACCTTGAATTTGATAGGAACCTGAGGCTTCTCGGGCAACCCAGCGTCCTATCTGAGGGGCAAACCAGACCGTTTCCTTGCGAATACAATCCACTTTATTGGGGTCATCACTTTCATAGTTAATCAGCACCTGAAAGCGTAGCGCAATGAACTCACCGGCAGGAACCGTAATTTTTTCCCAACCTTGTACACTCATATATTCCTGCCAATTAAGCTTGGAATCGGAATAACCAGCAATGCTATATTTTGTATTAAATTGCTTAGCCCATGAACTAGATAACTGCTCAGGCCACAACGGGAGTGATGGATTAAAGTTCAGCAATCTTGGCCATTGAGTATCTGTACTAACCATACCCCAGGTAGTCTGAATTTCATTTGGGAGTCTATAGCCATCTGCGGTACTGCGCTCGATCGCAATAGTTGATCCAATACTGGCCACCCGCTCAGTAATGACATCTAAAGCTTTACCATCAAAGACATTCTTTTTCACATAAGTCCACTCTTGGCCCACTAGGGGTGCCCGTACTACAGGTATGGGTCTAGGCTGGGTTACAGGTATGCCATGCTGATATGAAAGACCTCCACAAGCGACTGGAGATAAAACTGCTGAAGCAATAAATGTACGTCTAGATAAATTCATATGAGTACCTAGTTAGATTTGATAGTCAATATTATGTTTCAAGCATACATTTTTTTGCTCTTTTTGGAATTTTTTACTATTTGGCAATGAGTAGAATGGCCCTTTCCTCAAAGCCGATGAATAATTCTTATAAATAGCAAGAAAGCTTGCCATGATAAGCCCATGGTATCAAGATAAAGGCCTCATATAGTGAAAATAGCCTAATATTAAAAGAATGACTAAAACTTATCAAAGATGCGAATAGCAGTTCTTTCCAGAAATTTTTCACCGGCTTGTGGGGGGGCGGAAAGGTATTCTGTCGCCCTAGCTAAAGAACTGTCTAAACATCATGAAATCCATGTTTATTGCCAAGAAACCAATTTTCCAGTATCTGGCATCACCTACCATCATGTCTTGCGAATACATAAACGTCCTCGTTGGCTAAATCAGTGGTTATTTTCTTCACTAACATGGTTATTGACCAGAAATCAGTTTGATATCGTTCACAGCCATGAGCATGTATGGCACGGAAATGTCCACACTTTACATGTTCGTTGTGTTTGGGCGAGTATTTTTGAAGATCGACATCGTTGGAAACTCGCATTGCGCTGGTTACAAGTATTTACTAGCCTTAGACACATCACTTATCTTTGGCTTGAAAGCGCGCGAATTCGTGATAAAGCAAATCATGGACTAGTGTTCGTTTCAGATAAATTACGCGATGAATTCACGATCCATTATTCAGACATAGCTAGTCGTAGTATTGTTGTTACGCCTGGCGTGTATCTTCCAGATTCATTGAAACCCCGCGATGAGTCTCGTCACAAACTCAATTGGGCCGATAATCAAATTTACTTGCTATTTGTAGCCAATGATTATGAAAGAAAAGGTTTAAGCGTACTGTTAAAGGCTCTCAAAAAATTGAAGTCCTCTATCATGCTTGCAGTAGTCGGTCAATCTAAACAGCTTACTAAATTTGAGATGCAGGTTAAGCAATTGGGCCTTACTGATCGCGTTCAATTTTATGGTCAACAGGAGGATCTTTCGACCTTTTATCGCGCAGCAGACCTCTTAGTGCACCCCACCTTAGAAGATAGCTTTGGCATGGTAATTCTTGAGGCAATGGCACAAGAACTTCCTGTGCTTGTGAGTGCTTTTCCTTACTGCGGATTAGCATATCAATTTAGTGAAGGAGTTCATGCAAAGTTGATTGCAGATCCACTCAATGCAGAGCAATTAGCTGACCTTATCCAAAACTTGCTAAATGATCCGCCTTTACAAAAGATACTTATCACCAATGGATTGGAAATTGCTCGGTCTGCTACCTGGGAGGATGTGGCTTTAAAATACGAAAATTATTTCCTGCGCATCGCCAAGGCCAAGGAGGCTAAAAAGTGATACCACTAAATTCTTCTTTACCAAAACTACAAATTGAACTGGAATACCCCCATGTTAAGAGCAACGCTCAGTTAACTTGCTTAATATGTGATTGAAAAGTTAGTGATTAAACCAATACCAATTCTGGTTTATCACCAAATTGATAAACCACCCTCTAGGGGGACCCCTTTACGTGGACTAGTGGTCACACCCCAGAGCTTTTCATGGCAGATGTCAATGTTAAAAACATTGGGATATAGCGGCCTTTCCATGCGAGATCTAGAACCCTATCTCACAGGAGAAAAGCACGGTCGAGTGGCAGGCATTACTTTTGATGATGGCTACCAAAATAACTTCGATCTAGCATTACCCATCTTAAAACGTCATGGACATACTGCCACCTGCTACGCTGTAAGTGAACAAGTGGGTAGAACCAATCATTGGGATGATGGCTTAGTTGCTACAAAGCCCCTAATGAATCGAGAACAGCTATTAATCTGGTTAGATGAAGGCATGGATGTTGGATCCCATACTTGCACGCATGCCGACTTAACTAAGCTGGAAGACAAAGAAGCGCTAAAAGAAATTAAGCTCTCTAAGCTGTCCTTAGAGGATTCTTTAGGAACTCAAATTCGGCATTTCTGCTACCCCTATGGTCGCATGCATCCGATTCATGCGCAGATGGCGCGGGATTGCGGTTACATTACTGCCACTATGATGCAACGTGGAAGAGTGCAGTCAGATCATGATCAGTGGCAACTCCCCCGTGTCTTGATAGCACGCGCAACTAATCCATTACATTTCTTTATGAAGCTAATGACCCGCTATGAAGATCGCAGGGGTTGATCGAATTTAATCTACTCCCACTCAATAGTTGCCGGGGGTTTTCCGCTGATGTCGTACACCACACGATTGATGCCACGCACTTCATTGATGATGCGATTGGAAACTTTTCCCAGTAGGTCATGAGGCAAATGCGCCCAATGCGCTGTCATAAAATCCTGGGTCTGCACTGCTCGTAGTGCAACAACATATTCATAGGTTCTGCCATCACCCATCACGCCAACAGACTTGACTGGTAAGAACACAGCAAACGCTTGACTAGTTAAGTCGTACCAAGATTTCTGGGTTGCCTCGTCAATGGTGTTGCGTAGTTCTTCAATGAAGATCGCGTCGGCACGTTGTAGCAAGCTAGCAAATTCTGCTTTCACCTCACCTAAGATGCGAACTCCAAGACCTGGACCCGGGAATGGATGGCGATAGACCATCTCTCGTGGCAAGCCTAAAGCAACGCCTAACTCACGCACTTCATCTTTAAATAATTCTCGTAAAGGTTCAAGCAATTTGAGATGCATATCCTCTGGTAGGCCGCCTACATTATGGTGACTCTTGATGGTATGCGCGCCTTTCTTATCCTTACCAGCAGATTCAATTACATCAGGATAAATGGTGCCTTGCGCTAACCACTTTGCATTTTGAATCTTGCCAGACTCACTTTGAAATATCTCAACGAATTCTTTACCGATGATCTTGCGCTTTGCTTCAGGATCGGCGACGCCTGCAAGCTCAGACATAAACTTGTCTTTGGCATCCACACGAATGACTTTTACACCAAGATTGCGAGCAAACATCTCCATCACCATATCGCCTTCGTTTAAACGAAGTAAGCCATGATCTACAAAGACGCAAGTTAGCTGATCGCCAATTGCCCGATGTATTAAAGCGGCTGCAACACTAGAATCAACTCCGCCAGAAAGGCCAAGAATGACTTCATCACTGCCCACCTGATTACGAATATTCTCAACTGCTTCAACGATGTAATCACCCATCACCCAATCAGGCCTACAAGCGCAGATCTCATGAACGAAGCGCTCAATAATGGCAGTGCCTTGAATTGTATGAGTCACTTCAGGGTGAAACTGAAAAGCATAAAAACCTCGCTCTTCATCGGCCATACCCGCAATCGGGCAAGACTCAGTAGAGGCCATCAGTTTGAACGTCGGTGGTAATGTGGTGACAGAGTCGCCATGACTCATCCAGACTTTTAAAATACCGTGACCTTCACTAGTAGAGAAGTCTTCAATTCCTTTAAGTAACTGAGTGTGGCCATGCGCCCGCACTTCAGAGTAACCAAATTCACGTGCCTTACCGAGCGACTCAGCTGAGGCTACTGCACCCCCCAATTGGGTTGCCATGGTCTGCATGCCATAGCAAATACCTAAAACAGGAACACCTAGTTCAAACACAATTTGGGGTGCACGAGGACTACCCTCCTGCGTTACTGAGCTAGGACCACCGGAAAGAATAATGCCCTTAGCACCCTGCTCTTGAACGAATTTGCGAATGAATTCTGGATCGCAATCGTAGGGATGGATTTCAGAATAGACGCGGGCATCACGCACGCGTCTGGCAATCAGTTGGGTGACTTGTGAGCCAAAGTCGAGAATCAGTATTTTGTCGTGCACGAAAGAATTAGTCTTAAATTCAGCCTTAATTTCAGCTTTTGTTTACTTGTTAATCAATATGGTAATTCGGCGCTTCCTTGGTGATCTTCACATCATGAACATGCGATTCGCGCACACCCGCTGAAGTAATTTCCACAAAATTGGCTCTTTCATGTAGTTCATCAATTGTTTTGCAACCAAGGTAACCCATCGATGAACGAATACCGCCAGTCAATTGATGCAAGATCGTCAGAACACTACCTTTGTAAGGCACTTGGCCTTCTATGCCTTCAGGGACGAGTTTCTCGGCATTAGCTGCGCTAATATCACTCTGAAAATAACGATCAGCAGAACCATCGGCCATTGCTCCCAAAGATCCCATGCCTCGATAGCTTTTGTAGGATCGACCTTGATATAAAAATACTTCACCTGGCGCCTCTTCGGTGCCCGCAAATATACCACCCATCATCACTGCATTGGCGCCAGCAGCTAAGGCCTTAGCAACATCTCCAGAGTAACGCACACCACCATCCGCAATCAACGGGATTCCGGTGCCCTTCAGTGCGGCAGCCACATTTACAATGGCAGTGATCTGTGGTACACCTACGCCAGCAACAATCCGGGTAGTACAAATCGAACCGGGACCAATGCCCACCTTCACACCATCGGCACCGTGATCAGCCAACGCTTTAGCAGCTTCACCAGTCGCAATATTGCCACCAATCACTTGCACTTGAGGGTAGTTTTTCTTAACCCATTTAACGCGATCCAATACCCCTTGACTATGCCCATGTGCTGTATCTACTACGATCACATCAACCCCAGCGCGCACTAATAATTCAATACGCTCATCATTATCTGGGCCCACGCCAACAGCTGCCCCAACCCGTAACTTCCCCTCACCATCTTTACAAGCATTAGGATGTTCAGTTGCTTTAAGAATATCTTTAACAGTGATTAAACCGCGCAATTCAAATTGGTCATTGACAACTAGTACGCGCTCTAAACGATGATGACTCATGAGACGCTTAGCCTCTTCCAAAGTACAACCCTCTTTTACAGTAATCAAACGCTCACGTGGGGTCATCTTGGTTTTAACTGGGGCGTCTAGATCTTCCTCAAAGCGTAAGTCGCGATTGGTGATAATGCCGACTACCTCTTTACCCACAAGCACCGGAAATCCTGAGAAGCCATGCTCACGGGATAATTGAGTCACTTGACCTAAGGTGACATCAGGTCCGATCGTGATAGGGTCACGAAGAACTCCAGATTCATAACGCTTTACCTTAGCCACCTCACGAGCCTGATCAGCAGGTTTAAGGTTTTTATGAATGATGCCAATACCACCCTCGCTAGCCATGGCAATCGCCAATCGACCTTCAGTAACGGTATCCATAGCAGCAGATACCAAGGGTGTATTAAGTGCAATATCTCGAGTTAATTTACTTGCCAAACTGGCATCTCGAGGAAGTACCGATGAATATGCCGGTACAAGGAGCACATCGTCAAAAGTGAGTGCTTTTTGAATGAGTCGCATGAAAACCCCTAGTCACAAAAAACGATTATAGCCTCCTAGCCTTTCTTTTGGCAGCAGCAGCTTGGAATTTAGCGTCTTGGTTTTGATTGGCCCTCTTACGGCGCACTGTCTTAGGGTCTATCAACAGAGGTGAATACAGCTCCAAACGGTCTCCTGGGTAAATAGGGCTATCCCAGTCCTTACGCTTGCCAAAAACCCCAAAACAGCCCTTTCTGGCCAATACCTGATCTTCAGGACCCTGCGCAATACCTGCCTTAATCAACGCTAGGCCAACCGTAGCGATCTCATCTGGTGATAAAACTAATTGATACGGCCTTAGTATGGGATCACCCAAGCGTGCATCACAGATGTAGATCTCTATCACCCTATTGCCCATAGAGATCTTCTGCCCGCTTTACGAAACAATCTACGAATGTGCCGGCAATATGACTAAAAACGGGACCGATAATCTTATCCAAAATCGCGCTCTTAAACTCCCAATGAAGCTTAAATTCCACCTTGCAGGCATCTTCTTTTAGGGGAATAAAGTTCCATTGTCCTGAAAAGTGCTTAAAGGGGCCATCTACAAAGACCATATCGATGGTTTCGGGATGATGGTTAATGTTTCGAGTATGAAAGTACTGATTAATTCCCTTGAAATGGATGTTAATTTTGGCATCGAGCACCGTGTCGGTCTGCTCAAAGATTTCTACGCCACCGCACCATGGCAAGAACTCGGGGTATTTGGCAACGTCAGTTACCAAGCCATACATGCGCTGGGCTGACTGGCCAATTAAAACTGTCTTATAGACGTCTGCCATAATTGATCTGAGGAAGCTAAATAAACATGAGTATCGTCGATAACAAAAAAGCCTTCTTCGATTATTTTATTGAAGAACGATTTGAGGCCGGCATTGTGTTGGAGGGCTGGGAAGTAAAAGCCATTCGGGCAGGTCGTGTGCACGTCAAAGAAGCGTATGTCATCATTCGCAAGGCGGAGCTATTTCTCATCGGGTGCCATATCACACCCTTACTATCGGCCTCGACTCATATTGTTCCAGACAGTACGCGCACTCGCAAGTTACTTCTAAACGCCATGGAAATCCGCAAACTGATTGGTAAAGTGGAGCAAAAGGGCTATACCTTAGTCCCCCTTAACCTACATTTCTCAAAAGGGAACGTCAAATGCGAGATTGGTCTAGCTAAAGGCAAAAAAGAGCATGACAAACGCGCTGCCACTAAAGATCGGGAATGGCAGGTGCAGAAAGGCCGAATTGCAAGAGGTGATTTAAACGCTTAGTTCAGCAGAATTTGGTCTCTCCATTAATGCCCCTTTATGGTGCATATAGCACCAAGCTGCTTCATATCCTTGATTGCAGTTTTTTCAAAGGCATTAGTTTGTACCTATGAAATTGCCTTTTGACGAAATGCTCGACGCCAGCGGAAAAGCGCGTCCCCATTACCAAGCCTTCCATCAATGGCTCAAACAGCAAAGTGATACCCTCATGGGTCTCAAACGTGCTGAAGCTGACCTCATATTTCGCCGAGTAGGTATCACCTTTGCAGTTTATGGAGATGACTTAGGGTCTGAAAGAACCATTCCCTTTGATCAGGTTCCTCGAATTTTTACCGCAAATGAGTGGGAGCAACTAGAGGCAGGATTGCGTCAACGGGTTAAGGCGCTTAATTGCTTTATCTACGATGTCTACCATGATGAAGACATCATCAAAGCAGGCATTGTTCCTGCCGAGCAAATTTTTAATAATGCCCAATATCGCCCCGAGATGCGTAATGTCAGTGTCCCGCGCGATATCTATGCACAAATTGCAGGTATTGATATTGTTCGAGCAGGAGAAGGGGAGTTTTACGTATTAGAAGATAACCTACGTGTTCCATCTGGCGTTTCTTATATGGTCGAAGATCGAAAAATGATGATGCGTCTATTTCCAGACCTTTTTCAAAAGTACCGTGTAGCACCAGTCGAGCATTATCCAGACCTCTTGCTCGAATGCCTTAAGTCCGTCAAACCAGACGATGTCAAAAAACCGAATGTAGTCGTACTCACTCCAGGCATGTATAACTCTGCCTATTTTGAACACAGCTATTTAGCGCAACAAATGGGTGTTGAATTAGTTGAAGGTAAAGATTTGTTTGTGAAAAACGAACAAGTCTTTATGCGTACTACCCAAGGTCCTGAACGGGTCGATGTGATCTATCGTCGCGTTGATGATGACTTCTTAGATCCATTGGCCTTTCGCTCAGATTCCACCCTAGGCGTCGCTGGACTACTGTCTGCGCTTATTGCTGGCAATGTCACCCTCGCTAATTCGATTGGTACAGGAATTGCTGATGACAAGTCTATCTATCCTTATGTTCCAGAAATGATTGGGTTTTACCTTGGTGAAAAACCGATTCTCAATAACGTACCCACTTTCCAATGTCGCAAGCCTGATGATCTGGCTTACACTTTGGCCAATCTAGATCAATTGGTTGTCAAGCTGACTCATGGTGCAGGCGGGTATGGCATGTTGGTAGGTCCGGCTGCAAGTAAAGCCGAAATCGCAGAATTTAAAAAGAATCTCGTTGCCAATCCAGACAAGTACATTGCTCAGCCCACCTTAGCACTGTCTACTTGCCCCACTTTTGTGGAATCTGGTGTCGCGCCACGTCATATTGATTTAAGACCCTTTGTCCTCTCCGGCAAAACCATCAAAATGGTTCCCGGTGGATTGACTAGGGTTGCCCTCAAAGAAGGCTCTTTAGTAGTGAACTCCTCCCAAGGCGGTGGCACTAAAGATACCTGGGTTCTTGAGGAACAAGGGAAAATAAATATATGCTGAGTCGCACCGCTGATTGCCTATATTGGATGGCCCGCTACACCGAGCGCGCAGAAAATACTGCTCGCATGCTTGATGTCAATCATCAAACCTCCCTCCTGCCCCAACCCGCAGAATTTTTAGAGCAAAGTTGGAAAAAATTATTGACCATTTCTAAATTAGAAGAAGCATTCATGGCGCAGTATGAGTTGATTAATCGTGAGAATATTCTAGATTTCATGATTTATGAAACCAATAATCCTTCTAGTATCGTGTCTTGCTTATTTGCAGCTAGGGAGAATGCACGCGTTATTCGTGGAAAGATCACCTCAGAAGTTTGGGAAACTCAAAACACCACTTGGCTTGAACTACAAAGAATATTAGAGGCGCGCCATCAAGCCGATCCAAGCCGCCTGCTGGAATGGGTAAAACATCGCTGCCATCTATTTAGAGGGGTGATGCATGGCACCATGCTCAAGAATGAGGCTTTTTATTTTATGAATATAGGTACCCTACTAGAGCGAGCTGACAATACGGCGCGTATTTTGCAAACCAAATATGAAGATCAGGCCACACTAAAAGTCCTACGCACGGATGATAAAACAGCAAAAGAAATAGTCGATGGTACAGATGGTGATTTCTTTGACTTCTATCACTGGGCCGCCCTTCTCCGTTCAGTTTCTGCCTTTGAAATCTATCGTCAAATCTACTCTGATCAAGTAACACCAAAGCAAGTAGCACAATTATTGATTTTTAATAAACAAATGCCGCGTTCGCTAGTGTGTTGCGTAAATGAACTTATTCCACTGATTTCTGAGATGAAGAACTCGCAGTCTAAAGAGATTGAACGTCTGCTAGGTAAACTAAAAGCTAGCCTTGATTACTCAGATATCGATGAGGTGTTTTCTCAAGGTCTAGAAGAATTTATTGACGAATTCTTAGAGCGTATTAATCACATTGCCGATGAATTTAGTAACGCTTATCTTATTCCATTGGCAGTAGCCTGAAGACCCCTATGCACTTAAAGATATGCCATCGTACTGAATACCGTTACGAAACCCCTGTCCGCTACTCCATTCAGGAATTACGCTTAACTCCACCAAAGCTAGCTGGGCAACAAGTAGATAAATGGAAAATTAGCACGCCAATTAAGGCTACTAACTCGTTTGATCCTTTTGGAAACTACTGCAGTGTTTTCGTTCAAGAAAATCCCTATACCTCTATGATGATTGAAGCTGAAGGTGAGGTGCATACGCAAGATGCCTTTGAATTTATTGATGATCCTAAAGCAGTCTCGCCCTACTACCTACTACAACAGACCAATTTAACTGAGCCTTCAGAAGAAATGCTCGCCTTCTTCTCATCCTCCCTGCCTACAAAAAATGCTGTGGATGAGGTACTTAAACTGGCTAGTGCAGTTCAAAGTGCCGTGGTCTACTCCCCAGGTGAGACGAATTTTGCAACTACTGCCACCCAATCTTTTGCCATGAAATCAGGTGTCTGCCAAGACCACGCCCATATCATGCTGTCCTTATGCCGCGCATCTGGGATTCCAGCACGTTATGTCAGTGGGTATTTTTTTGCAGAAGAATCCCCTAATCTTGCAAGCCATGCATGGATTGATTTCTGTAGCAATATTGAAGAAGGTATATGGACCAGTGTGGATATTACCCATGCTTGCTTAATTGATTCTCGCCATATTCGTTTAGCCATTGGCAGAGACTACTATACAGCTGCCCCAGTTAAAGGGGTTCGCTCTGGTGGCGAGGGTGAAGAGTTAAGCGCTAGTATCTCGATTGCCCAGCTGAACTGAGTAACACCCCAAATAAGAGATAATTTCAAGAAATCATTTAAAGGGGTAGCAAGATGACGTATTGCGTTGGGCTTTGCCTTAAAGATGGATTAGTTTTCTTATCTGATACTCGCACCAATGCTGGCGTAGATCAAATTGGTACATTTCGAAAAATGACCTTGTTCCAAAAAAATCATGATCGTTTTTTTACCCTACTAAGTGCTGGCAATCTCGCCATTACGCAAGCCGTGAAAGAAATCCTGTTGCAAGGCCAATTAATCGGCGGGAAAAATCTTTGGAATGTAGAAAATTCTCATGATGCCGCTGTTGTAGTAGGTGATGCGATAAAACAGGTTTATGAACGTGAGTATCAATCATTAAAAAAAGCTGGTCTTGATTTCAATTGCAATCTGATCTTTGGAGGCCAAGTGAAGGGCGAACATCCCCGTCTGTTTAATATATATTCAGCTGGCAACTTTATTGAAGCTACTCCTGAGACTTGCTACTTCCAGATCGGAGAATCTAAGTACGGCAAACCTATTCTGGACCGGGTTCTTAATTTTGATACCCCACTCAATCTAGCTACTAAGTGTGCCTTGATTTCGATGGATTCCACATTAAACAGTAATATTTCTGTAGGCTTGCCTTTAGATTTATTGGTCTATGAGAAGAACTCACTAAAGGCTAGCAAGCTGGTGACGATGGATGAATCCAATCCTTATTTCCAGATGATTCATCAGTTATGGGGAGAAAAATTGCGCGCAGCGTTTAATTCCATTGCAGAACCTAGTTGGTCTGGTGCGCAGAAGTCGCATTCCATTTCTTTACCAGCAAAGAAAATGGGGGCGGTTCCTATCATTCACAGTCCAAAGAAAGTATTAGCTAAGACGGCAGTAAAGCCTCCCCAAAAACCTCTTAAAAAACCTTCCTTGGCAATAAAAAAGGTGGCAGCAAAGGCGAAAGCCTAAACACACCACCCTTGCACTACAAAGACTTAAGTTAAACACCGAGGGCTTTTACTTTTTTACTTCTTAACCCTCTTGAACTAATTAAGCCTCTTTCTTACCCAACATCTCCCAAGTAGCTACTACGCTATCAGGATTAAGGGAGATTGAAGTGATGCCTTTAGCCACCAACCAACGAGCAAAGTCTGGATGGTCTGATGGACCTTGGCCGCAAATACCCACATATTTATTCTGCTTGAGGCAAGCTTCAATCGAACGCGCAATCATAAATTCCACAGCAGGATCACGTTCATCAAAGTCAACTGCCAACAACTCCATGCCTGAATCGCGATCTAAGCCTAAGGTGAGCTGAGTCATATCGTTAGAGCCGATCGAGAAACCATCAAAATGCTCCAAAAATTGATCAGCCAAAATAGCATTAGATGGAATCTCGCACATCATGATGAGACGTAAACCATTTTCACCACGCTTTAGACCAAAGTCTGCCATCATATCAATCACACGCTTAGCCTGATTAATCGTACGCACAAAGGGAACCATGATTTCAACATTATCAAGGCCCATGTCTTCACGCACCCGCCTCATAGCAGCGCACTCTAGCGCAAAAGCTTCACCAAAGTCTGCTGATACATAGCGAGATGCACCACGAAAGCCCAACATAGGGTTTTCTTCATCAGGCTCATAACGAGATCCACCGATGAGTTTTTTGTATTCATTTGACTTAAAGTCAGATAAACGCACAATCACTGGCTTTGGATAGAATGCAGCTGCAATCGTTGCAACACCTTCAACTAGCTTGTCTTCATAGAACTGACGTGGGCTGGCGTAACCACGAGCAACACTTTCTACTGCACGCTTTAAATCTGGGTCAATATTTGGGTATTCCAATACTGCGCGAGGATGAACCCCAATATAGTTATTGATGATGAACTCAAGCCGGGCTAAGCCAACCCCAGCATTGGGTATTTGGCAAAAATCAAATGCCAGCTGTGGGTTACCGATATTCATCGTAATTTTTACTGGAATTTCTGGTAATACTCCTCGAGAAATCTCAGTAACTTCGGTTTCAATTAAACCATCGTAAATACGGCCTTCATCACCTTCGGCACAAGAAACGGTCACCATCATGCCATCTTGAAGGTGATCGGTGGCATCACCACAACCCACCACTGCAGGCACACCCAATTCACGGGCAATAATCGCCGCATGACAAGTACGACCACCACGATTGGTCACAATCGCAGAGGCTCGTTTCATCACAGGCTCCCAGTTAGGATCTGTCATATCGGCAACCAATACATCCCCAGGTTGAACTCGATCCATTTCGCTTGGATCCCGAATGATGCGAACAGGGCCTGCACCAATCTTTTGACCAATTGCACGACCTTTGGCTAATACCTTGGAGCTGCCTTTTAATTTATAGCGCATCTCCACCTGGCCAGTAGCCTGACTCTTGACTGTCTCCGGACGCGCTTGAAGAATGTAAATATGCCCATCTTGTCCATCTTTACCCCACTCGATATCCATAGGACGACCGTAGTGTTTTTCAATGATGACGGCGTATTTAGCCAATTCAGTAATATCGGCATCATCTAATGAGAAGCGATTACGCCTCTGAGGGCTGACATCGACCGTAATCACTTTTTCACTAGAGCCTGCTGGAGCAAATTGCATTTCAATGAGTTTAGAGCCCAGCGAGCGACGAATAATCGCCTTCTTATCTTGCGCCAAAGTGGTTTTAAATACGTAAAACTCATCTGGGTTAACAGCACCCTGTACCACAGTCTCGCCGAGGCCATAACTAGAAGTAATAAAAACCACTTCCTCAAAACCAGACTCCGTATCTAAGGTAAACATCACACCGGCAGCACCTAAGTCAGAGCGCACCATGCGCTGAATACCAGCTGAAAGTGCCACTTCTGCATGGGCAAAGCCTTTGTGAACACGATAGGAGATAGCGCGGTCGTTATACAAAGAGGCAAATACTTCTCGAATCTTTTTTAAGACATCTTCGATGCCTTCGACATTTAGAAAAGTTTCTTGTTGGCCGGCAAATGAAGCATCTGGTAAATCTTCAGCAGTAGCAGAAGAGCGAACTGCAAAAGAGCCTTTGCCAGATTCATCCAAGGCTTTAAAAGCACTACGAATTTCTTCGTCTAGGCGCGGCTGAAATGGGGCCGTTTCCATCCAAATCCGAATTTCTTTTCCGGCTTCCGCTAAAGCACGAACATCATCAATATTAAGATTTTCTAAACGCTGTTCAATGCGCTCAGTCAAGTTATTGTGCTTTAAGAAATCACGAAATGCCAAAGAGGTTGTTGCAAAACCAGTCGGTACTCTTACGCCGGTAGAGGACAACTGAGAAATCATCTCCCCTAATGAGGCATTCTTTCCACCGACAGACTCCACGTCTGTCATGCGAAGTTGCTCAAAAGGCAAAATATAGGCATTTTCTACATTACTACTTTGCTGCTGTTGGTTGGACATAAAATACTCTCTAAAGATAAGGAAACTGGTCGAGCGGCCGAACAAAATACGGCATACTTCATTAACTTCATATTGTAGTGCTGACCATGATTTTTTAGGCCAATCCCATGTCACCCCAAACCCGCATCGTTTTTATAGTTTCTGACGGCACCGGCATCACCGCCGAAAACTTCAGTCAATCCATTTTGGCGCAATTTGAAGCCACTTTTAAGCACATTCGCGTCCCTTTTGTAGATTGCACTGAAAAGGCCCATGATGCGGTTAGTAATATCAATCAAGCTCAAGCAAAATATGGGGTCCAGCCTATCGTTTTCACCACTTTGGTCAATCCACAACTAAACGCAATCGTCAGTAAAGCCAATGGCCTCATATTGGATATGTTCCAGACTTTCGTAGCTCCTCTTGAGCACGCTTTAGGCATCAAATCAACACATGCCATGAATCGCCTCCACCACAACGCAGATACCGACGCTTACAGGAACCGGATTGAGGCCATCAATTACTCTTTAGCTCATGATGATGGCCAATCGAATAAGAATTTAGCAGAAGCTGATGTCATTTTGGTGGGTATCTCTAGGGTAGGTAAAACACCAACTAGCCTCTACTTAGCGATGCAATATGGCATGAAGGCGGCGAACTACCCTCTTATTCCGGAAGATTTTGAGCGTGGTCAGCTGCCCAAAGATTTAGTGCCCTACCGCCACAAAATTTTTGGTCTAATGATTGATGCAGAACGTCTGTCAGAAATTCGGAATGAACGCCGTCCTGGAAGTAACTATGCCAAGCTAGAAAACTGTCGTTATGAGATTAATGAGGCCACTTCAATGATGAAAAGATCATCCATTCCTTGGGTAGTGACCACCAGTAAATCGATTGAAGAGATTGCCACTACCGTCCTTCAATCAATCAAATCCGATAAAACGATATTGGGCTAATAGTCAAAGGGCTAGCTGCGCCGAACACGCACTGTTTCAAATAAACAGATGGCCGCTGCGGTAGAAACATTCAAAGACTCAACTCTTGGGTCAATTGGAATTGCCACCCCTTTAGCCTGAGCCATCAGATCCTCAGCAACACCCTGACCTTCGCTGCCCATTATCCAAGCTACCGGATGCATTAACACCTGAGGCATATTAAAGAGATCGAGCTCACCATCGGTAGTTGCAGCCAGAAAAGGTGAAGTTACAGCACTAAGTACCCGCTGAGTGGACCAGCCTTCATAAAGATCGAGCAAACGATGTACGCCCATGCCAGCACGTAAAACTTTGCTTGACCACAAATGGGCACAACCCGTTAATGCAACTACCTGAGTAAAACCTGCTGCTGCTGCAGTACGCAAAATAGAACCAACATTACCAGCATCTTGTATACGATCCAAAATAATCACATCACCAGAAATCGTCGCAACCGACTTTTGTGGATTTAAAGCCATTTGAGGAAGATCCAGCAATCCCGCAATCTGCGGAGCATTGACTAAATCACTTAGCAAATCCCATAAACCTTTATCCAGTTGGTAAACGCGAGTCTCGGGACAAATCTCTACATGGTCATAAACGGCTTGCGCAATCTCCGGATTTTGCAAACCCAACTCTGAGGTAATCAAAGTCTTCAGTGCAGGACTGCCTACCCAGGTTTGCACCAGATGAATACCCTCAAGCAAAGCCTGGCCACAAGCTATTCTAGCCTTCTGCCCTTTAGACCCGGTAGCCTGCAGTTGACGAATCTCTCTAAATAAAGAATTGTCTTTCGATCTGATAAATTCTATTTTTTCTTCTGGGTTCATGTCTTAACCAATGAATTAGCAGCTTCTAAAACATTGCGTACTGGCGAGAAGCTGCGACGGTGTTCATCACAAGCACCAAATTCTTTTAAGGCTGCAAAATGCATTTCAGTTGGATAACCCATATGCTGTGCAAAACCATACTGCGGAAAACGTTTATGTAGCTCAATCATTTGGCGGTCCCGCGTAACTTTAGCCAAGATCGAGGCGGCCGAGATAGCAGGCTCCTTGGCATCACCTTTAACAATCGCCTCTGATGAAATGGGGAGTTCAGGACATCGATTGCCATCAATCAATGCCTTGTCTGGCCAGCTACCTAATCGCGTAGTAAGGTCTTCAATTGCTCGGCGCATCGCTAGCATAGTGGCCTGGAGGATATTGATTTGATCGATCTCTGCTGGGCTAGCCTCTCCAAGACCCCAGGCTTTTGACTTAAGCTGAATTTGTTCAAATAGAAACTCCCGACGGCTCGCTGATAGCTTTTTTGAGTCCTTTAATCCTTCAATGGGCTTATTAGGATCAAGTACCACAGCACCAGCAACTACCGATCCAGCCAAAGGACCTCGACCAGCTTCATCAACACCGCAAATCCAGATCACGCTCACGTAGAAACTCGATTTTGTGAAGCGGTAATCGTTTGCGCAACTGCTTGAGCTACCAGCAAGCCGGTTGGCCGACGTAAGGTTTCATGCATTTCTGCAAAACGGGATTTAAGTTGGGCAACTTTACTAGGATTATTTAACCATTCTAATAAGGCATCAGCTAATTTGCTTGGAGTAGCATTGTCTTGTAAGAGCTCAGGAACTACGAACTCGCCACATAAAATATTCGGTAAGCCAACGTAGGGAAGATAACCCTGTCTTTTCATAATTTGCCCAGTAAGCCAAGGCACTTTATAAGAAATCACCATCGGCTTTTTCCACAATGCAGCTTGTAAAGTAGCTGTACCGCTCGCTATCAACACCACATCTGCTGCCTCAAGCACCATATCGGCCTGGCCATCAACTAAATGAATATTGAGATTGGGGTAGTATTCTTGGGTTTTTGCTAATAAAGCCTCGAGGGGCAGCCGTAAGCGAGGTGTTGCCACCGGAATCAGAAAGTGGAGTTGTTGGCCTTGAATGCGCTGAGCCAGAGCTGCCATTGCTTTGAAGAAGACTGGGGCAATTAATTCAATTTCAGAAGCTCTACTGCCTGGAAGCACGGCAATAACAATGCCATCAAGTACATCACTTCTTAGATTCAATAGATTAACAAGTTTTACTCTTGCACCTTGCATATTTGGCTCTTGAGGAATATCGCTTGCTAAGGGGTGTCCCACATAAGTTGCAGCTACCCCAGCACGTTCATAGATCTCGGTTTCAAATGGAAAAATACAGAGCATTCTTTCGACAGCCTGTTTAATCTTGTGAATGCGCCCTGCACGCCATGCCCAAATAGAGGGAGAAACTAAATGTAAAGTAGGAATACCCGCTTCGCGTAGTGCCAACTCCACGCCAAGATTAAAGTCAGGTGCATCAACCCCCAAAAACACGTCGGGGCGATCATCACCTAGCAGGCTAGCAAGTAGCTCGCCTCGAAGTTTTAAGATTGCTGGTAATTGCTTGATGGCCTCAACGTAACCCCGCACGCTCAAGGTTTCCATGGGCCAGTCAGATCGCAAACCCTCAGCCTGCATCCGAGGGCCGCCAATGCCATAAATCTCTAGCCCAGACATATCAGGAATTTGATGAAGCGCACTTAAAACAGGTGCAGCCAAAAGATCGCCTGAGGGTTCGCCAGCTACACAGGCTAATTTTGGCAAAGCCACCGTAGAATTATCGAATAATGCCGCGTGTAGATGCGGCAATAAAGTCATGAAACTGTGAAAGTTTTTCTGCAGTGGCAGAGTCAGCAGCATTGGCTATTACCATTTTTCCAATCTCTACTTTAGCCTCTTCAAAACTCAAACCATCCTTGTATAAAACTTTATAGGCTTGACGTAATGCAGAAATTGTTTCACTAGAAAATCCCCGGCGCTTCAGTCCTTCAACATTGATACCATGGGGAGTAGCTTTATCGCCCGCAGCAATCACAAATGGAGGAATATCTTGAACCAAAGCAGATGCCCCTCCAAGCATGGCATGTTGACCAATGCGCACAAATTGATGAATGCCTGTCATGCCTCCTAAGATAGCCCAGTCTTCAACTTGTACATGGCCTGCAATCTGTGCATTACTAGCAAAAATTGTATTGTTACCAATTTGGCAGTCATGGGCAATATGCACATAAGCCATGATCCAATTGTCATTACCAACTCGGGTAATACCACCATCCTGAATGGTGCCAGTATGAATGGTGGTGAATTCACGAATCGTATTGCGATCACCAATCATTAATTGCGTTGGTTCCCCACGATATTTCATATCTTGGGGAGGACCGCCAATGGCCGTGAAATGCGCAAAGGTATTTTCTTGACCAATCGTGGTGTGACCCTCGATTACGGTATGCGAACCCACTTTAGTTCCAGCACCAATCTGCACGTTAGGGCCTATAACTGAAAAAGGACCGATCTGAACATCATCAGCGATTTGTGCTTTGCTATCAACGACAGCAGAAGAATGAATGCGTGTCATTAAACCCCTTTCGTGCGAACTGCGCAGGTAATATCCGCCTCAGCTGCCAGCTCCCCATCCACAGTTGCCTTAACATGGAATTTATATATGCCCGCCTTTTCGCGCTGGTAAGTAGCCACCATTAGTAATTGATCCCCAGGCACTACTGGTTTTTTAAATCGTGCACCATCAATGCCAGCAAAATAATAGACGGCATTCTCTTCCTTTTTTTCAGTAAAGGTTAATAAGGCCGCAGTTTGGGCTAGAGCTTCAATAATTAAAACGCCAGGCATGACCGGAAAATCTGGGAAATGCCCTTGAAAAAATGGCTCATTAATAGTGACATTTTTGATAGCGGTAATACTCTGTCTAGGAGTAAATTCCAAGACCCTATCAACCATTAAAAATGGATACCGGTGCGGTAATAAATTCATGATCTGATTGATATCGATTGCGGGTACTGTGCTCATATGATTACCTACTTAGAAAAATATAAATAAATGAAAGTTGTTTTGGTGTGGGTCTTGGAATTCAGCCTCTTACGACTCGGCATCTCTATCTTTATCCAATAAACGCAAGCGTTGGCGTATTTTATCCAAGCCACGAAGAATAGCGGCATTTTTCTCCCATGCCCTATGGAGCATCGATGGGTAAACCCCGGTGTAATGCTGTCCTGGCTCAGTAATGGAGCGAATAATAGAAGTATTACCAGATACCGTGGTTCTATCAGCAATAGTGAGATGACCGGCAAAATTTGCAGCACCCCCAATGATACAAAAATGCCCAATCTGAGTACTACCTGAAATAGCTGCGCAACCCGCGATGACACAACAATCACCCACAATTACGTTATGCGCAATTTGCACCTGGTTATCAATTTTCGTACCTGACCCTATCAGCGTATCACTCATTGCGCCACGATCAATCGTAGACGAGGCACCAACTTCAACATCATTACCAAGAGTGACGCCACCGGTTTGCGGAATCTTGACCCACTCTGTGCTAGTAGCAGAAAAATCGGGGGCAAATCCAAAGCCGTCTGCCCCAATGACTACTCCACTATGAATGATGCATCGTTCACCAATATTCACTTCGGAATAAATAGACACATTAGGATAAATTAAAGTATCGCTAGCAATAGTGGTATTTCTAGAGACTGTGGTATGGCCTAAAATGACAACACGCTCTCCTAAACTTACATTGGGGCCAATTTGTACAAAAGGTCCAATATGGCATGAGCTAGGAACGGGGGATGTTGGGTCTATTGCCGCACTCGGATGAATACCTGCAGCATAAATAGGGGCTGATACTTTTGCAAAATACTGGGCCATCCGTGCAAATGTCGCATAGGGATTATTGGCTACAAAGTAGGCCCGCTTTGCATATTGAGCTTTGGAGTTTGCCTGTAAATATTCGAAGTCTGCTTTACTAACAATTAATGCACCAGCGGCGCTATCACTAGCTTGTTGCCGGTATAGGGGGTTAGAAAGAAAGGAGATGTGATCGGCTTGCGCTTGCTCCAAAGGAGCAAAACCTCTTAAAGCAAGGGATGCCTCCCCCACCAAGCTTGCTTGAAATAGTTCGGCCAGCTCAATGGCGGTGGGCATCAGACTTATTTAAGGTTATTTAATGCCTTGATGACATCATCAGTGACGTCAACCTTAGGATTAGCATAAGCAGGGTCTTGAATAATGACATCCAATTTTCTTTGCTCAGCAACCTGCTTTAAGGCGATATTGGCTTTTTCAGCAACCTTACCGCGCTCTTCAAAGTTTCTTTGATTTAAGTCTTCGGTGTATTCACGTTGCTTGCGTTGAAGTTCGCGATCTTGATCGGCTAGCTCACGTTGACGACGTACACGCTCTGCTTCATTCATCACAGCAGCATCACGATCTAACTTTTCAGCAGCACTCTTAATTTTTTGAGCCGCATCCCGCAATTCATTTTGGCGCTTAGCAAACTCATTTTGTAAGCGTGTTTGGCTTTGCTTGGCCAAATTTGACTCATTAAATACTTTTTCCACGTTAACCGCCCCGATACGCGAACCTGAATCTTGCGCGAATGCTTGCGGGATTGAAATAGCGGCCGAGAAGGCAATTAAGCCTAAAGAAATCCACTGAGAAGATTGACGAAGCTTCATAACACTTTCCTTAACAATTAAAACGCTGTACCGACTTGGAACTGCAAACGTTGAATATTATCCGTTGGCAAAGACTTGATCGGGATACCATAGCTGAATTTTAGCGGACCCAGCGGTGATATCCATGATATGCCTAAGCCATAGGAATATCGCAATACCAAGTTGATATTTTCACCATAAACGTTACCACCGTCCACGAATCCAAACATTCGCAAGGTTTTATCTACCCCAGAACCGGGCACGGGCACGGTATATTCGATATTCGTCACAATCTTGGACTGACCACCCGTAGGCTGATTTGTACCAGTATTGTTATTGAAATAAGTAGGTCCTAAGGATCCTGGTGAATAGCCACGCACCGAGCCAATACCACCTACATAGTAGTTTTTGGTAATTGGGAAGGGATTTTTACCATAAGCCTCGCTATACCCGACCTCACCATTAAAGGACAAAATATTGCCTTTAGAGAAGGAGTGATATTTCTGATACTGGCCAAAAAGACGATAAAAGGTCATATTGCCCGCTGGCGTGCCTACTTCAGCCGATAGCTGCTCTAAGGACCCCGTAGATGGGATTAATGCACTGTCTCGGCCATCGCGAGACCAGCCGACAGTCACTGGAATGTTGTAGGTAGTTAAGGTACCTGGATATCCTGGCGCAGGAACACCATAGCTTTGCGCATAAGTTAAATAAGGAATTGGGGTGTTGTTAGTAGTATTAATACGATAGTACTCAAGACCCGTTCCAAAGAAAATACGGTCTACTTCGGTATAAGGAACGCCGAACTTGATATTCGTTCCCACAGATTGAATTTTATAATCAGTATCGCCAACATAATACAAAGGCTTGGATGTTCGGTAGAACAAATCGGTATAGCGACTAATACCCTCTTCTGTAAAGTATGGATCGTACTGCGAGAGGGTTAAGCTTTGATTAATTTTACCGATTGAGCCGTTTAAGCCAATCGCCGTACCAGTCCCAAAAGCGTTGTCTTGATTAATACCCGCAGATAGAATTAATTTTTCAGTGGAAGAAAAACCAGCACCAAGGGTTACTGAACCTGTTGGCTTTTCAGTGACCTTCACATTCACATCCACCTGATCAGGTGATCCCGGCACATCTTGGGTAGAAATATCGGTATCAGTAAAATAACCTAAACGACCTAAACGTTTTTTAGATAAATCAATTTTGTCACTATCAAACCAGGCGCTTTCAAACTGCCGTATCTCACGGCGTATCACCATATCGCGCGTTTTAGCATTGCCGGTAACATTGACTTGTCGTACATACACTCGGCGACCAGGATCCACTACTAGCGTGAGATCTACTTCACTGAGCTCACGACGAATATCGGGCTGAGGATTAATCGTAGCAAAAGCATAGCCATAAGAACCTAAAATCTCAGCAATTGCCTTGGTACTTTCAGTCAGTTTTGCCGATGAAAAGGTATCACCGGGCTTAAGTTTTACCAACTGTATTAACTCTGCCTCTTTACCCAATAACTCACCTGCAAGACGGACATCTTTTACAGTGAACTTATTACCTTCACGGATGCTAATGGTGAGGTAAATGCCTTTTTTATCTGGAGTAATCGATACTTGAGTAGACTCAATCACAAACTCTAGGTAACCCCGATTAAGGTAGTAGGAACGGATGTTCTCTAAATCAGCAGTTAATTTTTGCTTAGAATACAGGTTGTCTTTGCTATACCAAGATAACCACCCACCTGTCTTAAGTTGCATCTCACTTTTGAGAGTGCTTTCACTAAAGACGCTATTTCCAATGAAATTAATCTCTTGGATCTTCGCTACTGGGCCTTCATCAATATTGAAGTAGATTGCCACTTGATTACGCTCTACCGGCGTCACGGTTGCTACTACTTCCGCGGCATACATTCCTTTACCAACATATTGGCGCTTTAATTCTTGTTCGGCTTTATCAATGAGCGCTTTGTCATAAAAACGCGCTTCAGCCACCCCAACTGCCTTTAATGATTTACGTACAATTTCCTGGTCAAATTCCTTCATACCAGTAAATTCAATTCTTGAAATCGTTGGACGCTCCTCAACGATCACAATCAGGACATTTCCCTGCGCCTGAATTTGCACATCTCTGAAAAAACCTGTGCTGTACAAAGCCTTAATGGCCTCTGCACCTTTCTCTTCAGTAAAAGTATCACCCACTTGAACGGGTAAATAACTAAAGACGGTACCAGGTTCAACCCGCTGTAATCCTTCTATGCGGATATCTTTAATGACAAAAGAATCGGCAGCTTGGGCATTTACGCAAAGGCAAGCTACCGCGACTAAGGCGACTTGTGCCACAAAGCGGGTTACAGCTCTAAAAGTGTTATTCAAAAAATTCAAGGCGAAAGGTAGCGTTGTAAATCGTTAAACAAGGCCAGCAAGGAGAGAGATATGAGTAAGAAAAAACCTGCTTTTTGGAGCATTTCTTGCATCGAAATCGAAATCCGCTTACCAACAACCAACTCCCATGCATCATACAGTAGCTGACCCCCATCTAGCATCGGTAGAGGCACCAAATTTAACAGTCCAATGCTAATACTCATTAGTGCTAAAAATGCCAAAAACGGTTGCCAACCAACCTGCGCGGACTTGCCAGCCATATCGGCAATGCTTAATGGGCCGCCTAGCTGTTTAAAAGAGGTGCTTCCGGTCAATAATCCGGCCATTAGCCTTAGGGAGACTTTAGTAATGAGATAAACCCGCCCAGTAGCAAAACCTAGGGCATCAATAGGGCCTAATTTGAGCTCAGTCCAACTCCCGATGGGGATCATTTGGGGCAAAATACCCAAGGTTTGAAAGGGGTCAGAATCCGGACTAATCAAGGGTAATTCATTGTGTGGAAAGATTTTCACAAAACGACCCCCAGTCTCCCCCTGAAATTGAAGAGCAAAACCCTGATTTCCAGTAATCGCATCAAGTAATTGCCAACGCAAAGCATTCCAACTAGGAACGACGTCAAATTCTTCCAGCAAGGGATCAAGAGTAGCCTGATCAGGTAAGGTTTTCCAGCCTACCACTTGATCACCAGCGGTAATTCCGAGGCGTGCAGCAATCGAATTTTCTGGAGGCGCCTGTAAACGTGCGGGCAATTGCGCTACCCCACTCACATAAATTACCGCAAATAAAAGAATAGCTAACACAAAGTTGGCTAAGGGCCCAGCAGCCACAATAAAAGATCGTTGCCAAAGCGGCTTTGCATCAAAAGCCTCCCTGCGATCTGATGGCGTAATCACCTGTTGCTGATCGCGACCATCTAGTAATTTGACGTAGCCACCCAAAGGAATAGATGCGAGAACCCATTCGGTGCCATTTTTAGCGTGGTGGGTAAAAAGTGGCCTTCCAAATCCCAAAGCGAATCGCAGCACCTTAACACCGCAGATCCGCGCCGCTAGAAAGTGCCCGAATTCATGAAAGCTCACCAACACCCCTAGGGTGACTAAAAATGCAACAAGGGTAGTTATCGCTTGCAAATTGACTCCACTAGTTAAATCTGTTTCTCACGAATACAATTTTTAGCAATTATTCGTGCCTGCGCATCTAACTCCAAAATCAATTCAAGAGACGAAGCTGCTAAGACCTCAATCTGATTTAAGGTTTTCTCCACAATCTGAGGTATTTGCAGATAAGGCAAGCCCTCATCTAAAAATGCGGCGACGGCGATCTCATTAGCTGCATTCAAAACAGTTGGAGCAGTCCCCCCTGCTTTAGCGGCAGCGAAGGCTAATGCTAAACAGGGAAATTGCGTTAAGTCGGGTTCAGAAAAATTTAAATTAGCCATCTGATTCAAACTCAGTGGAACTACCCCCGCATCAATTCTATCGGGCCATGCCAGCCCATAAGCAATTGGTGTGCGCATATCGGGTTGACCCATTTGCGCCAATACTGATCCGTCACGGTAACGTACCATGGAATGCACCACACTTTGCGGATGAATCAAGACTTTAATTTTTTCGAGAGGCAAACCAAATAACCAATAAGCCTCTATAACTTCAAGCCCCTTATTCATCATCGTCGCCGAATCAACTGAAATCTTTCTACCCATCACCCAATTAGGGTGTGCGCAGGCTTGCTCTGGTGTAATCCTGGATAAATCTGCTATTGGGGTATTTCTAAATGGGCCACCTGAAGCGGTAAGCCACAATTCCTCCACACCATGATGAGCCTTTGGCAACTTAGAGAAGTGCTCTGGGAGACATTGAAAGATCGCATTATGTTCACTATCAATCGGTAGTAACTCTCCTCCGCCAGAATGCATTGCTTGCATGAATAAGTCACCAGCCATGACTAGAGATTCTTTATTAGCAAGCAACACCCGCTTACCAGCATGCGCAGCGGTTAAGGTAGGCACTAAACCTGCAGCACCCACAATTGCTGCCATTACGGTATCGCAATCGGACTCTGTAATAGCAGTAATTAAGGCTTTAGGGCCAAATAAGACTCGAGTAGTGATATTTCTGGCGAGCAATAACTTACTTAAACGACTTGCGCCAGCCTCATCAGCAACTACTGCTATTAAGGGTTTAAATTCTGTGCACTGATCAGCTAAGCGATCAATCTGCTTTGCAGCCGTAAGAGCAACCACCTTAAAGAGCTCAGGATGAGCCCGAATAACCTCTAAGGTATTTACTCCAATGGAGCCGGTACTACCCAAAATAGCAATGCGTCTGACAGCCATTAAATTAACCCAGCAAGTACAGCAGCTATTGGCATAACCGGCAACAATGCATCCACCCGATCTAAGACTCCGCCGTGACCGGGCAATAAATGACTGCTGTCTTTTACACCTGCCAAACGTTTAAACTGGGATTCGAATAAATCGCCAAAAATACTGAAGGCAGTCAAGACGGTTACCATTAAAAACATTGGAACCCAACCAAAACGAATTGCCCATGCTCCAAAGATGGAGTCTTCAAATGGCAAATACCAGATACACACAAAAGCGTACAAATAGCACAGTGCTAAACCACCTAATGCACCTTCAATTGATTTGCCTGGACTAATCTGTGCAGCCAGCTTATGCCTCCCTAGTGCCTTACCCACAAAATAAGCGCCAATGTCTGCCACCCAGACAAGCGCCATCGTAGTTAATAAAAAGACTAATCCCATATCTCTCAAAATGACGAGTGCAAACCAGGTTGCAGGTAAGAGAATTAGCCCTAGAATGCTGTAAAAGGCTCTGAGCTTTACGAGAGAGAGATTCATCCCCTTAGCTAGCATAAATGGGGCAATAAAGAACCAAAAAAGGACTGCCATCATCAGCAAAGCAAATTGCCAGGTAGGCACTTGAATTGCCAATAAAAACACAATGATCAATAAGCAAAATACCGCATAGAGCCAAGCCGCTAATTTCGCCTCAGGAGCGATTAATCTACTCCACTCCCAAGCAGCTGCAATTAAAGCAATTAAGAAGAAAGCTCCCAAATAATATGGGGGTAATAAAAATAAGATGGGCAAAAGCACCGCCAAAAGAATGGTAGCGGTAATAATTCGGGTTTTTAGCATGAGTGACTTAAAAGGGAGTGATCAAACTGCATCACTCATTGCCTGAGAGGCGATTTGAGCACTAGTTCGCCCAAAGCGCCGTTCACGCTGGCTAAACCAATCAAATGCCTTATGCAATTGCGTCTCATCAAAATCGGGCCAAAGTACATCGGTAAAGTAAAGCTCGGTATAAGCTAATTGCCATAATAAAAAATTACTCACCCGCTGCTCTCCCCCCGTCCGAATAAAGAGATCTGGCTCTGGCGCATAGGACATGGATAAATAAGGTTGCAGCAATTCTTCGGAAACCTCTTCTGGCTTTAGATCTGGATTAGCGAACATGCATTGGCGCATGGCTTGTAAGATATCCCAACGCCCACCATAGTTAGCAGCAATCGTAAAAGTAAGACTTTTACACCCTGCGGTCTTCTCCTGGGAGAATTGCACCATTTCCTGAATAGCTAGGTCAAAACGGCTCAAATCGCCAATTAAACGCAAGGCAATATCATTTTCAGCCAATCGAGAAACTTCACTTTTTAAAGACTTTAAAAAGAGCTTCATCAAAAAGCCAACCTCTTCTGGGGGGCGACGCCAGTTCTCAGAGCTAAAAGCAAATACCGTTAAATATTCCACACCTAGGCGCCGACATTCTTGCACGATCTTTTTGACGGCCCCTAAACCTTCAGAATGTCCCGCTACTCGAGGCATAAATCGCTTACTAGCCCAACGACCATTGCCATCCATGATGATGGCAACATGGCGTGGAATAGCATTAACTTCTGGAACCACTAAGGTTGAGCTAATGTGTTGTGTCATAACGAATGTTTAAAAGAATGCAATCAGACGATTAAACCGTCATGATTTCTTTCTCTTTTTCAGAGACCAGCTTATCAATATCTACCACAGCGCGATCCGTCATCTTTTGAATTTCATCTGTAGCACGACGCTCTTCATCCTCAGAGATTTCTTTATCTTTAGTAAGGCGCTTTAAATGTTCGTTAGCATCGCGACGTAAGTTGCGAACTGCAATCTTGGTTTCTTCACCTTCGTTTTTAACCACCTTAGTCAGATCTCGGCGACGCTCTTCAGTCAAGGCAGGCATGGGTACACGGATGACCGTACCCTGAGAGGCGGGATTCAAACCTAAATCAGAATCACGAATGGCCTTTTCAATTGCACCGACCATCGTTTTTTCAAAGGGCTGAACGTTGATTGTTCTAGCATCTGCCAAACCCAAACTAGCCACTTGACTTAAGGGAGTTGGATTGCCGTAGTAATCAACCTGTATATGCTCCAAGATTCCTGGATTAGCACGACCAGAGCGAATCTTCGCTAAGTTAGTTTTTAAAGCCTCAAGAGACTTGTGCATCTTTTGATCGGTATTGGTTTTTATTTCTGCTGCAGACATCAGGCCTCCTATTAAACGTGTACTAAAGTACCCTCAGGTTCTCCTTGAACCACGCGCATCAAAGCACCTGGTTTGAGGATCGAAAATACTTTGATGGGTAATTTACGGTCGCGGCACAAAGCAAAAGCAGTGGCATCCATGACCTGTAAATTCTGAATTAACGCCTCATCAAACGTGATGGTCTTGTATAAAGTAGCGCTGGGATCTTTATGGGGATCGGCACTGTAGATACCATCTACCTTGGTAGCCTTCAGCATAATTTCTACGCCCATCTCTGCGCCGCGTAAAGCTGCAGCAGTATCAGTAGTAAAAAATGGATTGCCAGTACCGGCCGCAAAAATCACTACCTTACCTTCACTCAATGCCCGAATTGCCCGTGGACGAATATAAGGCTCCACCACTTGATCCATTCTTAAGGCGGATTGCACGCGAGCCTCAACCCCTTTTTGGCGCAAGGCGTCTTGCAATGCTAAGGAATTCATCATGGTTGCCAACATTCCCATGTAGTCTGCAGTTGCCCTATCCATACCTGCAGCACCACCTGCGACACCACGGAAAATATTACCGCCACCGATCACTATCGCTAGCTCTACACCGCTATTGACTACATCTGCAATTTCTTTCACCATCGCATCAATGGTGACTGGATTGATACCAAAGGCATCATCCCCCATCAGGGCCTCACCAGAGAGTTTTAAGAGAACACGTTTATAGGCTGGCATTGTTTTAATTTTCCGTCATTTGCTAAATAATTCACTTGCTTAGCTTATTGATCTTTAAGTGCTTTTAATTTCTTGGGGTAATTATAAAGGCTGGGGGCAGATCAAACAAAAGGGCATAGAAACCGAGGTTTCTATGCCCTTTTGAGGATAGTGCCATGGCTAGAGTTACCCCTAGCCAATGAGCGGGTCAATTAAGCGGTTGCTTTAGCGGCAGCTACCTGAGCGGCAACTTCAGCTGCAAAGTCATCTTGACGCTTCTCAATGCCCTCGCCTACAACAAACATAGTAAACCCCTTGATTGTTGTATTTACTGCTTTAAGCATTTGTTCAACTGTTTGCTTATCGTTTTTAACGAAAGTTTGATTTAATAAAGAAACCTCTTTAAGGTACTTCTGAATCGAACCTTCAACCATCTTCTCCACGATTTCAGCAGGCTTGCCAGATTCAGCTGCCTTTTGAATAGCCACATTGCGCTCAACGGCTATCGCTTCGGCTGGAACTTCAGCCATCGATAAAGCGATTGGTTTCATCGCAGCGATATGCATCGCCACATCTTTAGCAGCAGTCTCATCACCCTCATACTCAACCATGACGCCAATACGGGTGCCGTGGAGGTAGGAAACCAATTTACTGCTACCTGTGAAACGCTTAAAACGACGAGGCATCACATTTTCACCAATACGACCGATTAATTCAGTGCGTACAGCATCTACCGTAGAACCATTTAGTGGCAATGCAAGCAAAGCGGCTACATCAACTGGATTGTTTTGAGCTACCAGCTTCACACCGTCATTTGTAAAAGCTAAAAAGTCATCGTTCTTAGAAACAAAATCTGTTTCGCAGTTCACTTCAAGCAAAGCACCAGTAGTACCATCGATAAATGACGTCACAACGCCTTCAGCAGTAATACGAGATGCCGCTTTACCAGCCTTACTACCGAGCTTTACACGCAAAATTTCTTCTGCGCGAGCCATATCACCATCAGCCTCAGTCAATGCTTTTTTACACTCCATCATCGGAGCATCAGTTTTGGCGCGTAACTCGCCAACCATTGCAGCGGTAATAGCAGCCATTATTCAGCTTTCCCTTCTTCAACAAACTCTTCTTCGCCTTCTTTAGCGGCCGCCAAAATTTCTTGTACAGAGTTTGATTTGCCTTCGAGAATGGCATCGGCAATCCCGCGAGCATAAAGAAGAACTGCTTTACTAGAGTCATCATTTCCAGGGATGATGTAATCAACGCCTTCTGGTGAGTGATTGGTATCAACCACAGCGATCACTGGAATACCGAGCTTGTTAGCTTCAGTAATAGCAATCTTGTGATAGCCCACGTCCACTACAAAAATGGCATCAGGAACGCCATTTAAATCTTGAATACCGCCCAAAGCTTTTTGTAATTTATCCAGATCACGGTCATTAGTCAAAGCTTCTTTTTTTGAAAGCTTTTCCCAGTCGCCAGCTTCCTTAGCAACGGCCATATCTTTTAAGCGCTTGAGGGAACCTTTAACGGTTTTGAAATTGGTGAGCGTACCACCCAACCAACGGCTATCGATGTAAGGCATGCCAGCACGAGCAGCTTCTTCAGCGATGATCTCGCGTGACTGGCGCTTGGTACCAACAAACAAAATCGTGCCACGATTAGCGGCAATTTGCTTGGAAAATTTCAGGGCATCCTGAAACATGGGCAATGTTTTTTCCAAGTTAATGATGTGAATTTTATTACGATGGCCGAAAATATAAGGAGCCATTCTTGGGGACCAGAAGCGCGTTTGGTGTCCAAAATGACAACCGGCTTCCAGCATCTGACGCATTGTTACTGACATAACTTCTCCTAAGGGTTGTGGTCTAAGATTGAGTCCTAGCTGCGCTAAAAAACGCCACCCTGGAAGGCTCAACCCGCAATTTCAAGTTAAAAATTAACCTGAGACCAAAATTATAGCTTAAATATCAATGCTCTAGCTAGTCCTTAACCACTGCAAACAGCAAACATAAGTCGTAAAAATTCGGTGATTGCCTCATTTTTAGGCATTAGGTAGCAACTAAAAAGGCTCAAGTCGTTGATAATCAAGGCATGAATAGTGTATTTACTGCCGAAAAAGACATCTTAGGGATGCGTGAAGCTGGCCGCTTAGCTAGTGAGGTTCTCGATCATGTAGCTCCTCACGTTAAAGCAGGGGTCAGCACTGGCGAATTGGATCGTATTTGCCATGACTACATGAGCGAGGTCCAAAAAACCATTCCTGCACCACTGAACTACCAGCCTCCTGGTTACCCACCCTTTCCAGCAGCTATCTGCACTTCTGTGAATGATGTGATCTGTCATGGCATTCCTGGTGAAAAGATTCTCAAAACTGGAGACGTGGTTAATTTAGATATCACTGTCATTACCCCTAATGGCTACTACGGTGATACCAGTCGGATGTTTATGGTTGGCGACGTTTCCGTCATGGCAAGACGTCTTACCCAAATCACTTTTGAATGTTTATGGCTTGGAATTGCACAAGTAAAACCAGGCGCCTCTTTGGGCGACATCGGTCACGTCATTCAAACCCATGCTGAAAATGCCGGCTATTCAGTGGTTCGTGAATACTGTGGACACGGCATTGGCAAGGTATTTCATCAAGACCCCCAAATTCTTCACTATGGTCGCCCTGGTACTGGTAAAAAATTAGAGTCAGGCATGACCTTCACAATTGAGCCCATGATTAATGCTGGCAAACGCGATATTCGCACGATGCCTGATCAATGGACCGTTAAAACCAAAGATCGTAGCCTTTCTGCGCAATGGGAACACACCCTTCTAGTTACAGCAACAGGTGTTGAAGTGCTTACTTGGTCTGCAGGTAGTAATCCACCGCCAGAATGCGTCAAAGGCCTCACTTTCAGGCCCGCCTTGGCATGCGCCTGAGGAAATGACTAGCACTCACCCTAGTTCGATGTGCATTAAAGATATAGCAAGCCTGCTGGCTGCGCGCCAACTTGCTTATACGGAGTTTCTTGAAAACCAACAGGTTGGTAAGCTTACTAAGCAATTGAGCAAACTCAGTGATGAGTTATTAATCAGCTTATGGAATGCCTGTAATCTCAATACCGATGCAGCACTTATTGCGGTAGGGGGATTTGGCCGAGGAGCGCTGTTTCCCTATTCTGATATTGACATATTAATTTTATTGCCGGCAGATAAGCAATTCTTCGAAGAAGTGTTAGCTAGCAAGATTGAGAGTTTCGTGGCTCAATGTTGGGATACTGGCCTAGAAATAGGCTCATCTGTCAGAAACATCTCCCAATGTATTTCAGAGGCCGAACAAGACATTACGGTAAGAACTTCTTTACTAGACTCCCGCCTTGTTTGTGGCAAGAAAGCGCTCTTTAAAGAGTTTTCAGCGGCTTATGAAAAAACTCTTGACCCCAAATCTTTCTTTCAGGCAAAACTAGCAGAACAAATGCAAAGGCACTATAAGTATCAAGATACCCCTTACTCTTTGGAGCCTAATTGCAAAGAAAGTCCTGGTGGACTAAGAGACCTACAGATCATCTCCTGGGTTAGTAAGGCAGCACTTTTAGGTAATACATTTAAAGACCTAAATATAGCCGGTCTAGTCACTAACCGTGAATTATCTGAGCTCAATCGCAATCAGCGTTTACTTGAGACTATCCGCGCTAATTTACATTTGATCGCAGGGCGCAGACAAGATGTATTGGCCTTTGATTTACAAACCGCTCTAGCAAAATCTATGGGGATTACAGAAGAGTCTTCACGCATTGCTAGTGAATCAATCATGCGGCGCTATTATTGGACTGCTAAAGCGGTAACGCAATTAAATGATGTCCTTCTGCAAAATATTGAAGCACTTCTTTTCCCACAAGAGTCTAGAACTACCCACCCCATTCCTGGCCAAGGCAATGAATGCTTTATTGAGCGTCAAGGCGTACTAGACATCACAGATCCGCAGATTTATCAAAAGCATCCTGAACAAATTCTGAGAACATTTTTGGTATTTGCACAAACTACGAACGTCAAAAGTTTATCTGCCACTATTTTCCGAGCACTGTATAACGCTAGGCAAAACATGGATAGCAAATGGCGTGCTAACCCTGTCAATCGTGCCCTTTTTATAGAAATTCTGAAACAGCCTGAGGGAGTTAGCCGCGCTTTTCAATTGATGAACCGCAGTAGCGTGCTTGGACGTTACTTACCTGCCTTTAGAAGAATCGTAGGGCAAATGCAGCATGATCTGTTTCATGTTTATACGGTCGATCAACATATCTTGATGGTCTTACGTAATGTGCGCCGCTTTATGGTGATGGAACATACCCATGAATTTCCATTTTGCAGCAGACTGATTGCCCATTTTGAGAAACCATGGCTACTCGTCATCGCAGCACTCTTTCATGATATTGCCAAAGGACGTGGTGGCGATCATTCGGAGCTTGGTAAAGCAGACATGCGTAAGTTTGCAAAAGAGCATGGGCTAGACAAAGCTGAAACTGACTTATTGGTATGGCTAGTAGCCGAACATCTTTATATGAGTCAAGTTGCCCAAAAACAAGACATTACCGACCCTGATGTGGTGAAAGCCTTTGCTAAAAAGGTTGGGGATGAGCGCCACCTCACTGCGCTCTACCTCTTAACCGTTGCTGACGTCCGAGGCACCAGCCCAAAAGTATGGAATGCCTGGAAAGGTAAATTGCTGGAAGATCTTTATCGGGTTACCCTCAGGGTTCTTGGGGGAGCTAAGCCTGATGCCTCATCTGAATTAGCTCAACATCAAGAAGAATCTCGTGCCAACTTACGCCTCTTTGGAATTGAGGATTCTGCCTATGAGACTCTCTGGAATACTTTAGATGTTGCCTTCTTTTTAAGGCAAGATGCAGATGACATTGCTTGGCTTACACGCCATTTGTTTAATAAAGTAGATTGCAAAATACCGATTGTTCGCGCTAGACTCTCACCAATTGGAGAGGGCTTACAAGTTGCAGTGTATGTGAAAGATCAGGCTGATTTATTCTCCAGAATTTGCGCTTACTTTGAGCGGCATGGCTTTTCCATTTGGGACGCCCGCATTCATACGACCCGTCATGGCTATGCTTTAGATACTTTCCAAATCTCTGGTAGTAACCTTATAGATGAAAGTGGTAGTTACCGTGACCTGATTCAATTAGTGGAATATGAGTTAACCGCTGCCTTACAAAGTAATAATAAGCTCCCCACTCCAAGTATGGGGCGCCTCTCTAGGCAATCCCGCACCTTCCCAATTCAACCTCGAGTGCACGTCATACCAGATGAGCGTGGCCGCTACTACGCCCTTTCCCTCTCAGCAAGCGATCGCACTGGACTTCTCTATGCCATCTCAAGAGTGTTAGCAAAGCATCAAGTCTCGCTTCATACAGCGCGCATTAATACACTAGGTGAAAGAGTGGAAGACGTACTGCTCTTAGATGCTGCTAACTTAAGCAAAAATCCAAAACTACAAATCTTGTTAGAGACAGAGTTGCTTGAGGTACTCGGGGTTTAAGGGAACTAAAATCAATCCATGATCTCTTTCCCTATCCAGAGAGATTAGTGACGCCCCAGATGGATATTTGGTTTAAGAGATTCAAGGGCAAGAGTAAGGCCAGTAAAAAGATGATCTATTTGAAAAAACTGACTACCTCAATAAATCTAGCATCGCCGCTTCGTCAATCACAGCCACACCGAGCTCTTCTGCTTTAACGAGCTTGCTACCCGCATCTGCTCCAGCCACAACATAGTCGGTCTTTTTGGAAACTGAGCCAGCTACTTTGGCGCCTGCTTTTTCAAGCAGGTCTTTTGCCTCATCCCGAGTCATGGTGGGGAAGGTTCCTGTTAATACAAAGGTTTTTCCTGCAACGCCCGCACTAATGACTTTTTCTTCTACAGAGAGCTGCATACCTAAAGCAAGTATTTGTTCGATGACCTCTCGGTTATGGGCTTCTTCCATAAAACTGATAATGGAATCTGCTACGACAGGCCCCACATCCTTTACTGATAGCAGGTCATCGAGCTTAGCGTCAATTAAGGTATGTATATTGCGATAGTAATTGGCTAAGTCTTTAGCGGTAGCCTCTCCGACATGACGAATACCCAATGCAAAGATAAATCGTGCAAGGGTAGTGTTTCTGGATTTGTTAATGGCCACGATGAGATTGTCTGCTGACTTTTCACCCATGCGCTCCAGATTTGCAAGGGCAGTAAAACCTAATCGATACAGATCGGCCGGCGTTCTCACTAAGTTCTGATCAACCAATTGATCAACAATCTTCTCACCCAAACCTTCAATGTCGAGCGCTCTTCTGTGGGCAAAATGAATTAAGGCCTGTTTACGTTGAGCCCCACAAAATAATCCCCCACTGCAACGCGCTACCGCTTCATCAGCTAGGCGCTCTATATGAGAATCACATACTGGGCAGCGGCTAGGCATGACGAACTCTTTTGCATCGGTAGGTCTACGCTCTTTAATAACCGAGACCACCTCAGGAATGACGTCACCCGCCCTTCTTACGGAAACGGTATCACCAATCCGCACATCCTTACGCTTGACTTCATCTTCATTATGCAAGGTAGCGTTGGTGACTGTCACACCACCCACTTCTACTGGCGCCAATCTGGCGACAGGGGTAATTGCACCAGTACGCCCTACCTGCACATCAATACCAAGAACAGTGGTTAAGGCCTCTTGAGCAGGAAACTTATGGGCTAGTGCAAAACGAGGGGCTCTTGATACAAAACCTAACTTAGCCTGCTGCGCAAAGGAGTTGACCTTATAAACCACACCATCAATGTCATACGGCAAGGAATCTCTTTTTGCGCCAATCTCGTTATAAAAAGACAAAATCTCCTCTACTGATTTGAGTACTCTACGCTCGGAACAAACCGGTAAGCCTAACTTCACATAGGCATTGAGTAGTTCCTCATGTGTTTTTGGCAACCAAGACTGTGGCTCTAGGGCGCCAAGACCATATGCAAAGAAAGATAGTGGCCTCTTGGCAGTTATCTTGGAATCTAGTTGGCGCAAACTGCCTGCCGCCGCATTGCGTGGGTTAGCAAATTCCTTCTCCCCAAGAGCTACGGCTTGCTCATTCATTTTCTGGAAGTCTTTGAGATACATAAAGACCTCGCCGCGCACCTCTAATACCGCCGGGATGTTTTTCCCAATGAGCTTTAATGGAATCGCCCGAATGGTTTTGATATTGGCGGTGACATCTTCACCATTGGCACCATCGCCACGAGTGGCAGCCCGAACTAAAGAGCCATGCTCATAACGCAAGGAGATTGCTAAGCCATCAAACTTGAGCTCACCTGCAAAGTCCACATGATTTACCTGCAATCCCTCCCGGCACCGTCGATCAAAAGCTATAAGCTCTGCATCCTCAAAAGCATTATTTAGAGAGAGCATTGGCACGGCATGGGTTACCGAATCAAACTCTTTTAAGGGGGTACCACCCACTCTTTGAGATAAGGAATCCGCCGTGATCCACTCTGGATGGAGCGCTTCGATCTCAAGTAGCTCACGATACAAGCGGTCATATTCACTATCGGGAACTTCTGGGTTATCAAGTGCGTAATAAGCATGCTCTAAGCGTGCTAATTGTGTCTGTAGGAAAGCATAGCGATCCGCTAAATTTGTCGGACTCTTGGACGACAAAACAATTCCTTAACTAAAGAGTCTGCTAGCAGTGGAAGACCCAGCAGGTACGCCACTCTTTTCAAGATTGGCGTACAAGACATCAAGATGCTCTCGAATACTAATGACTGCACCCTCCGTTAGGTTGACGCCATTATCATCAACCAAGCGACCATTGGCAGCCTCTGCTAACTCAATTCCTTCGCCGAGCATACGCTCAAATGCTCGCTCTTCCTGCGCAACCAAAGGCACCTCTAAAAGAAGCGTTAGTTGCGTAACGTTTTGATTGGGATCGAAGTCTCCGCTAGTAAATAGCACCGTGTTATTACTTAAATACTCGTACCCCCTGCCATGACGAGACAATTTAAATCCGCGTTGGCGCATCAATGCATCAAAGTTTGCCCATGTACAAGCTTCATCAAAAATCACATTAATACTCAATTGAATATCACTCTCAGCAGCCATAGCATCTAATTCTTTAGCACTTTCTAGCATGGTATTGACACTAGGCATATCAATTTGAGATCCTAAAGTTTCAGCAAGTGCTTGTGCGCGTGAACAAAAATCAGATAACTCCAGGACCCCTATCGGCCCAAGTCGGCTTGCTAATTGAATAGCTAGTTGAAGCTCTGAGTACGAAGCCTCAGCACGTAGCGCCTCCCAATCTCTGGTGACATCCACATCAGCAGTTAGGCCCTCACAGATCCAGGGGGAGCTAGTTTGCCCTGGTAGACTTGACCATGCTTCAATCTCATCCATAATCTCAGAGCCACTAATAGCTTCGTCAAAGCGCAGGGTAATAACACAATCAATTCTGGGGTCGATGGCAAATATTTCTGATGGGAAATTGGCTTGAGCGATGTCAGTCAATGTGGGTTCTGTACGACCTTCGTTACTCGGGTCTGCAAATCCCGCTCCAAAAGATGGTTCCCGTGTAGCTAAACGATCATCCAAAGAATAATCTTCCCGTTCTTTAGCTTGACGACGAGCCCGCGCATATTTCAGATTTAATATCACTACGAGTAATAAAATCAGAAAACCAATAACCAGTAAAGCAAACTGCAACTCTGATAAACCTAAAGTAGTCAGGATTTGCTCTATATTCACTTAAGCAGCCTCCACCATCGAGACAGCAGCTGAGATATCTACCGCAACAATGCGAGAGACCCCCTGCTCTTGCATGGTGACACCAATTAACTGATGTGCAATTTCCATAGTGATCTTGTTATGTGAGATAAACACAAACTGAGTCTTGTCTGACATTTTGGCAACCATCTGCGAATAGCGCAAGGTATTTGCATCATCTAATGGGGCATCAACCTCATCTAGCAAGCAAAATGGCGCGGGATTGAGCAGGAATAAAGAAAATACCAAGGCAATCGCAGTTAAGGCCTTTTCACCACCAGAAAGGAGATAAATTGTGCTGTTCTTCTTGCCTGGAGGCTGAGCCATTACCTGTACGCCGGCATCTAAAATCTCTTCACCTGTCATCACTAACTCTGCATGCCCGCCTCCAAATAACTCTGGGAAAAGTTTGCCAAAGTGTTTATTCACCTCATCAAAGGTGCCCTGCAATAGATCGCGCGTTTCTGCATCAATCTTCGCAATCGCATCGGTCAAAGTTTGCATGGCTTCGTTTAAATCGGCTGATTGAGCATCCAAGAAGGACTTGCGTTCACGAGAGCTAGCTAATTCATCTAAAGCGGCCATGTTTACTGGACCCAAAGACGCAATCTCTGTATTCAAACGAGTAACATCGCTTTGCAGAGCCCCTACTTTCAAGTCGGGGCTAAAGCTTGCTTCAAGCGCAGTGAGGTCAGCCTCTGCATCGGCTAATAGGGTAGCAAATTGTTCAAAATTCAAGCGAGCTGCTTGTTCCCGTAACTGCAAATCAACTACTTTGTCACGCATGGGCTGCAAGCCGCGCTCTATTTGCATCCGGACCTCATCAGCAGCACGCAATTGATGCAATAAAGCATCTTGCTCAGTACGCGCATTGGCTAGTAAGGCCTCTCGCTCACTTCTAGCAACTAGTAAACCTTGTAACATTTCTTGCGCTTCTTCATCACTTAAGGTCTCGAGCTCTTGCTCGGCTAAAGCCTGCTTATCCTGAATCTCCATAATCTGAGTACGTGCAGTACTTTGATCACGCTGTAAATCAGCAATGCGTTGTTGCAAGGATCGTGTAGCAAATGCGGCTTCTTGCGCAGACATCTCTGCAGCACGCAAAGACTCACGCAAACGATCTCGCTCCTGAGTAGCAAGCTCTAATTTTTCTTGTGCACTGCTTAAGTTTGCTTGATTACTTTGTTTTGAATCTTCAGATTGCAATAATTGGGAGGCAGATTGCTCTTGGGTAAAACTCAGTTGAGTCATTTGCTCGCGCAACTGACTCAACTCCCCCTGAATTTGTGCAGCCCGTTGACTGTATTGCTCCTGAGCTTGAGTCAACTGCATTCTCTCAACTTCAAAGCCATGCATTTCTTGAACTGCTTGTTCTGCAAAAATACGGGCTTGCTCGGCCGCTTGGTGCGCTGCCTGATAATTAGCCACACTTTGATCTAATTCACCTTGCAACTCACTCTGAATTAAACGTTGAGCGCGTAACTGTTTCTCAAGGCCTTCCATTTCTTGAGCACGCGCCAACATCCCAGCCTGCTCAGAATCCGCTGCATATAATTGCACCCCAACACGACTCACCAAATGGCCTTGTTGAGTGACCAATGCCCCACCTGCAGGTAATTTTTCACGGCGATTTAAAGCATCTTCTAAGCTATCGGCTATATAAATATTATCAAGCCATTCTTGTAAAACGAAGGATACGCTGGACGCTCCTGCACTTTGTACACGAGTTAATAAAGGCACAAAATCAGCTGGCACTGCAGTATGTGCAGGGGAGATTGCATCAGTCAGCAAAATAGCCAGACGGCTTGGAGGCGCATCTTTTGCCAGTGCCAACGTTTCTTGAGCGCTCTTGGCAGTAATTGCAGCAAGACGCTCGCGCAACACGGATTCCAAAGCTGCTTCCCAGCCAGTCTCTACCTTAAGCTCTTGCCAAAGGCGTTTACTCTCTTTTAAGCCCTTACTTTCGAGCCAAGGTCCAATCTTGCCCTGTGCTTGAACGTTAGCTTGCAAAGCAGTGAGCGCGGTTAATTTAGCCTCGGTTTGAGCTAAGTCTTGATTCGCTACCAAAATTTGCTGTTGAGCATTATTACGAGTTTCATCAGCAGCAGGAACACGTTGCTGGGTTTGTGCTGCCTTTTGCCTTGCCTCATCAACCTTACGCTGGGCCATTGCATGACGATCAATCGACATTTGTAATGCATCTGGATCTGGCTTACGCAAATCTTCAAACTCACTATTTAAGCGCGTTTCACGCCCTTTAGCCTCATCGAGCTGCGAAATAATCGATCTCACACGCTCACCCAAGCTGGCTAAACGCTGCTCAATAGTTGCCAAACTATCCCGCGCGTTATTTAACTCACGTGCATTTGTTTGATAAGTATCTTCATGGGCAGGCAACTGCTCTTGCAAGCTAGCTAAGCCGGCCAATAAAGATTGTTCTTTTGTAGAAGCTAAGCTCAACTCATGCTCTGCAGTGCGTTGCGCTTGGGCAGCATCGGTTTCTTGTATGGTCCAGCGCTGTAATTGTGCGTGCAAATCTTGGGTTTGTTGTTGCAAACGTTGCCGCGCTTCTTGCACATAACGAATTTGTGACTCCACTTGACTCACATCAGAATTAGTTTGATATAAGTCGCCTTGCGCTTGTGACACTTTGTCTTGTAATGCGTATTGCTGTGTACGCATGGTTTCTAATTGAGCCTCAGAATGGCGCATTTTTGCGGTTTGCTCTTCCAAGCCAACTTGAGTATCCCGAATCCCGTTAGCATGACGCTCTTGCTCTTTACCAGCTTCGGTCTGACGTACAAACCAGAGTAACTGCTGTTGAGACTTCATCTCAATCGAAAGTTCTGCATGTCGCTCTGCAACAGTGGCCTGCTTTTCTAAACGGGTGAGTTGCTGATCTAACTCGCGGACAATATCTTCCACCCGAACTAAATTTTCTTTAGTATCCTCAAGGCGAGAGGCAGTTTCTTTACGGCGCTCTTTATATTTTGATACGCCAGCCGCCTCTTCCAAGAAGACACGCAGCTCTTCAGGCTTAGCTTCTAGTATGCGGTTGATGGTGCCCTGACCAATAATGGCATAGCCTCTAGGACCCATACCTGTGCCCAAGAAAATATCTGCAATATCCTTACGGCGTACCACTTGATTGTTCACGTAATAACTAGAATTGCCATCACGAGTTAAAACGCGTTTAACTGATAACTCAGTAAAAGCACTCCATTGACCTTGTGCGCGCCCATCTGAATTATCAAAAATGAGTTCCACACTAGCGCGACCCGATGGTTTGCGTAAACCAGAACCGTTAAAAATAACGTCTTGCATGGATTCACCGCGTAATTCACTGGCGCGAGATTCACCCAAAACCCAACGCACGGCGTCAATAATGTTCGACTTTCCGCAACCATTAGGACCCACAACACCAATCAATTGACCCGGCAGATCAAAATGGGTAGGATCGACAAAAGACTTAAAGCCGGATAGTTTGATAGATTTCAGTTGCACGGCGTACTTTGCAGGGAAAAAAGGGGTTCAAGTAAAGGGGTAGACATTAACGCTAAAGTGAGATGATGATAGCAAGCTTGGAGCGCTTAGCACGGGTTTTTGCCTCATCGATATAATGATTAATCTACTTCCAGGGTCAAAATCCCTTAACAATCCGATAGTTAACTAAAAAGCATGAGCCAATCTACACAAAGCATCATCGAACAAGCATGGGAAAACCGTGCAAACCTCTCTCCGCAGGCTGTTTCCACTGAAATTAGCAATGCCGTAAATGTGGTCCTCGCAGGCCTTAATTCTGGGGATATACGCGTAGCTGAGCGCCGGAGTGTCGGCAAATGGGAAGTGAACCAATGGGTAAAAAAGGCAGTTTTACTCTCTTTCCGCCTAGAGGACAACAAGCCGATGGGTGCTGGTGGCTATACCCAGTTCTACGATAAGGTGCCTAGTAAATTCGAAAACTACACTGCAGAAGATTTTGCTAAAGGTGGCTTTCGGGTAGTTCCCCCTGCCATGGCTCGTCGTGGTTCCTTTATTGGTAAGAATGTCGTTTTAATGCCTTCCTACGTTAATATCGGCGCTTATGTAGACGAAGGCTCTATGGTAGATACTTGGGCGACAGTCGGTTCTTGCGCCCAAATAGGTAAAAACGTGCATTTATCTGGTGGCGTTGGTATTGGCGGTGTCTTAGAGCCCATTCAAGCTGGACCAGTCATTATTGAAGATAACTGCTTTATCGGCGCTCGTTCAGAAGTAGTTGAAGGAGTGGTAATCGAAGAGAATGCCGTACTTTCAATGGGCGTCTATATCGGTCAAAGCACCAAGATTTATGATCGTGAAACTGGTGAAGTACATTACGGACGCGTTCCTGCAGGCTCAGTAGTGGTTCCGGGCTCCCTACCCTCTGCTTGTGGCAAGTACAGCTTATATGCCGCCATTATCGTAAAAAAGGTGGATGCGCAAACCCGAGCAAAGACGGCCATTAACCAACTTTTACGCGACTAAGATAAATCCCCCAAATGAGTGCCACCCTTGAGCTAACAGAAGCTCTCATCGCCTGCCGATCGGTTACCCCAGCAGATGGCGGTTGTCAGGATCTGATTGCCCAAAGACTTCAAGCGATTGGCTTTCATACTGAGAGCGTGATCAGTGGTCCAGAGAATTTCCAAGTCACCAATTTATGGGCCATCAAAAAAGGGACTGCTGGTGATCTAGCTAAGGTGTTGATGTTTGCGGGTCATACCGATGTAGTACCTACGGGCCCACTAGAAAAATGGGCTAGCGACCCCTTTACACCAACGATTCGTGATGGCTTTTTATATGGCCGCGGCGCGGCGGATATGAAAACCTCCTTAGCAGCATTTGTAGTTGCTACTGAAGAGTTTGTGGTGACCCACCCCCACCATACTGGCTCCATTGCTTTTCTGATTACAAGCGATGAAGAGGGCCCGGCAAAGGATGGTACGGTCATCATGTGCGATCGCCTAAAAAAGCATGGTCAACATATAGACTACTGCGTCATTGGCGAGCCAACATCCGTAGATCAATTGGGTGACATGATTAAAAATGGTCGGCGTGGATCCTTATCTGGTAAGTTGGAGATTACTGGTATCCAAGCACATATTGCCTACCCGCATTTGGGGCTAAATCCGATTCATTTAGCTGGAAACGTGATTCAAAGGTTAGACCAAACAGAGTGGGATAAAGGTAATGAATACTTTATGCCAACCAGTTTTCAGATGTCGAATATTCATGCGGGCACTGGGGCCAACAATGTTATTCCGGGTCATTTAGAAATCGATTTCAATTTTCGGTTCTCTACAGAAAGTACTCCAGATCAATTACGTGAACGCCTAGAGAAAATACTAAATGATGAGTCAATTGACTACAAAATCGATTGGCATTTAGGTGCTAGTCCTTTCATCACCGGTGATGGCAACTTAGCCAATGCGCTTCGCAAGGCCATTAAAGCAGAAACTAAGATCGATACCGAGCTATCGACTACTGGGGGCACTAGTGATGGCCGCTTTATCTCTAAAATTTGCACAGAGCTTGTAGAGTTTGGCCCATTAAATGCCACTAGTCACAAGATAAATGAATGTGTTCTGATTGATGATGTAGTGCCACTCAAGAATATTTATCGCAAGACTCTCGAGCAATTAGTGGCTTAATCAAACAAAACACAAGCCCCATGGACCCCGATCCTCAAGCCCCACAAAATATTACCCTAGAGCAGTGCATTGAACAACTTGCACTTAAGCTAGAGATGGCAGATTTACACTATGGTCATGGTGCAATTGATGCTCAGAGTGAGGCCTTATGGATTGCAAGCAAACAACTGAATCTCAGTCCTACTGATGCATTAGATCATTTAGATCAGATCATGAATGCCGAGCAAATTAGCGGGGCCCTGGCGATTACACAAAGCCGGATCGATACCCGCAAACCATTGGCATATATCTTAGGCGAAGCATGGCTGATGGGCATCCCCTTCTATAGCAGCGAACAAAGCATCGTGCCACGCTCCCAGATAGCAGAGTTAATAGTTGATGGCTCACTTGAGCCCTGGTTACCGGCAGATGGAAATGCCCTAGATTTATGCACCGGTAACGGCTCTCTGGCCATTTTATTGGCCATGTCTTGCCCTGATATTCATGTGAGTGCTTGCGATATTAGCTTGCCCGCCTTAGCTGTTGCAGCTCGCAATCTCGATCGTCATGGTCTGAGTTCACAAATCGAACTTTATACTGGCGACTTATGGGAGGCGCTACCAGAACCTTATGATGACAACCGCTTTGATCTCATCATTTGCAATCCACCTTACGTCAACACCAATTCCATGAGCACACTTCCCGCTGAATATCATGCAGAACCTGCTTTGGCATTAGCAGGCGGTGATGATGGCATGGACCTTATTCGTAAAATTATTGCAGGTGCCCACGACTACCTCTCTGAGCGTGGCGCCATACTGATTGAGATTGGCAATGAATATGAGTACTTTAAAAAAGCCTTCCCTCAAATACCTGTTATCTGGATGGAAGTATCTGCTGGGGATGAGCAAGTACTGTTAATTCAGGCGGAAGACCTGCGCTAGCTACGAAGTTTTAACTTAACTCAGCAGCGGCAGCAATTGCCTGATCAATACGCTCAACCGGAATGATTCTCAATCCAGCGATTTTAGTCTTTGGCATATTAGCCTTAGGAATGATAGCCACTGTAAAACCTAGCTTGGCAGCCTCTTTTAAACGCTCCTGACCCCGCGGGCACGGCCGAATTTCTCCTGCCAAGCCTACCTCCCCAAATACGATTAAGGTTTTCGGTAGTGCTTTATCCCGTATCGAGGATTGAATGGCGAGCAAGACCGCTAAATCAGCCGCTGGCTCTGAAATCTTCACGCCCCCCACTGCATTTAGGAAGACGTCTTGATCAAAACAAGCCACCCCAGCATGTCGATGCAAGACAGCTAAGAGCATGGCTAGGCGATGTTGCTCTAAGCCAACTGCCAACCTTCTAGGATTAGGTATATGCGCTGTATCCACTAGCGCCTGTATCTCCACTAGCAATGGCCGGCTACCCTCTTGCGTTACCAATACACAAGCACCAGGGACCATTTCTGCATGTTGAGACAAAAAGATGGCAGAAGGGTTAGCAACGCCACGCAGACCTTTTTCTGTCATGGCAAAGACACCTAATTCATTAACAGCGCCAAAGCGGTTTTTAATCGATCGCACTAAGCGAAAAGAGGAATGGGTATCACCTTCAAAATACAGCACAGTATCGACAATATGTTCGAGCACTCTAGGGCCAGCTAGATGTCCATCTTTTGTCACGTGTCCAACCATTAGGACGCAGATGCCACTTGTTTTTGCAGCTCTAGTTAATTGTGCTGCACATTCTCTCACTTGCGCAACTGAGCCAGGGGCAGAACTTAAGACTTCAGAATACAGTGTCTGGATTGAGTCCACTACCAATACTTGTGGCCTAACCGTATCCATAATGGATAACAATTTTTCTAACTGAATTTCTGCAAGGACTTCCAATTGGGGGGCATCCAAAGCAATCCGTTTGGCACGTAAGGCAATTTGCGAGGCAGATTCTTCACCACTGCTATAGAGCACACTCATTCCAGCAGAACTCATTTGTGCGCAGGCTTGTAATAACAAAGTGGATTTACCTATCCCCGGATCACCACCCAAAAGGACCACGCCACCTGGAACTAAACCTCCGCCCAATACACGATCAAACTCCTCTACACCCGTGCTAAAGCGTGGCAGATCTTCAGCAGTAATAGCAGACAATTTTTGCCTTGGTAATGCTTGAGCTAAGCCCTGAAACCGCGAATTAGAACTGACTTCAGGTAAGCCCTCTTCCATCGTATTCCATGCCTGACAAGATGGGCATTGTCCTTGCCATTTAGCCGCTGTGCCGCCACAGGCCTGACAGATATAAATAGATTTAATTTTTGCCAATGTATTAATCGAGCTGAGTGCCCGCTTTATTTTCTTCTGCACGCTTAGGTGCATCCTTACGACGTTGCTCTAAATCTGCTGCGCGAACAGCGGCATCCTTTTGCTTCTCTTCATACTCTTTTTGATTGGCTGCACGCTCTGCTGCTTTCTCTGGAGCAGCACGCTCTGCAATTTTCTTGGCATCACGCTGATCCTTAAGACTCGCTCGCAGTTTTCTTTGCACTTCATGCAAGCGCACCTCTTGCTCACGAATCGGATCAATTACTTTTCGATATTCGGTGCGAGCATTGCTTAAACAGCGATTTACCCAGTAATTTTGGTAACACTCAGAAGAGGTTTTTTCCCAACGGTACTTTGCCCAATCACTTTGTAGTTCAAGTTCTTGCTCAATCTTGTCTAACTTTTCTAGTTCCGCCTCCTGTGCAGGGGTAGCTAGCACTAGGCCACTAAATGCACAATTCCATATAAATACCCCAAGAGCAACAAGGGATCGGATACACGAGGTCCTTCTCAAATCTCTACCTTTGCACCAAGCTCTACCAAGCGATTGGCTGGAATCTTAAAAAAGTCAGATTGACGTCCTGCGTTTTGATACATCCAGCAGAACAATCGCTCACGCCATAATGCCATCCCAGGAATGGCCGACGGAACAATCGTGTCGCGAGATAAAAAGAATGAAGTGTTCATCAAATCGAACTTCATGCCAAATGACTTTTCAATGAGGTCCAAAATGGTGCCCATATCCGGAGTTTCTTTAAAGCCATAGATTGCACGAACCACGTGAATATTTCCTCCCAAATCCTTCATCATAATGCGTTCGGCATCGTTGACATATGGCACATCCCAAATACTGACCTTTAAGAAAAATACCCTTTCATGGAGTACGTGATTGTGTTTGAGGTTATGCAGAAATGACACTGGCAAATAATCAACGTGGGCAGTCAAGAAAATAGCGGTGCCTTCAACTCGATGTGGTGGGTGCTGGAGCAAAGAATCAATGAAACCACTAAGTTCAATGCCCTCTTCAGTTGCGCGTTTACGTAAAATCTGACGACCTCTAAACCACGTAATTAAACAGGTAAAGCATAGTAAGCCTAGTGCCAATGGATACCAACCACCATCTTTAATCTTAATCAAGTTAGCTGTCCAAAAAGCCAAGTCCACCACAAAGAAGGCCAAAGTAATCACCGATACTAAGATGATATTCATCTTCCACTCACGGAACATCACTACCGCTAATAAGACCGTGGTGATCAGCATGGTTGATGTTACGGAAATTCCATAAGCGGCAGCTAAGTTAACAGACTCTCTAAACTCAATAATGGTAACAACCACCATAAATAACAACGCCCAATTAACCATTGGTATATAAATCTGGCCCTGCTCAGAATCCGATGTGTGTAAAATATTCATACGCGGCATAAAGCCTAGCAAAATTGCTTGGCTCACCAAAGAATATGCACCAGAAATTACAGCTTGTGAAGCAATTACAGTAGCTGCAGTAGCCAAACCAACCGTTGGCCATAAAGCCCAATCTGGGACCATCAAATAAAACGGGTTCTTAATTGCCTCTGGATTTGAGAGAAGTAAAGCGCCTTGTCCTAAATAGTTAATTAATAAACTTGGAAGGACGATTAACAACCAAGCGTAACGAATTGGCGTGCGGCCAAAGTGACCCATATCTAGATACAAGGCTTCTACTCCAGTAACCACCAATACTACTGCGCCCATCACTATATAAGCTGTCGTTGGGTGTTGAATAATAAAGTTGATTGCATACAAAGGGCTAAAGGCTGCAATGATTTGCGGTGCATCACCTATATTGATGATGCCAAGCACCGCAAGAGTCAGAAACCAAGCTAAGGTAATCGGGCCAAATAATTTACCCACTGCTGCAGTACCGTATTTTTGGATTAAGAATAAGGCCACTAAAATGACTAGAGAAACTGGAATGACGAATCTACGTAAACCTGGGGCAGCAATCTCGATACCTTCAACAGCAGATAAAACAGAAATCGCTGGCGTAATGACTGATTCACCTAAGAGCATGCAAGCACCCAACATGCCGATAATCATAAAAAAGAAATGACTTTTTGATTTACTATCAAAAGATCGTAATGCTAAGGCCATCAGAGAGAGCACCCCGCCTTCACCCTTATTATCTGCACGCATCACAAACAACACATACTTCACTGTCACCACCAAAATGAGTGCCCAGATCATCATTGAGATAACACCAAACAATGCTTCAGTAGAAAAGGCAATGCCATGTTGAGAATCAAAACATTCTTTTAGCGCATACAGCGGGCTTGTTCCGATATCTCCAAAAACCACCCCAATTGCTGCAAGCATCATCACCCCAAGGCCCTTCTTATGCTCGCCCTCTGGTCCATGGACTTCCACGGGATTTAAGAGAGTTGAGCTAGAAAATTCTGGGTTGCTAATGGACATCTTGTAACCTTAAGGTGTTGTTGCGTGGCAATATATTACTCCTTATATAGCTTGCCTTAGCGCTCCTTTTTACCGCTCAAAACCCCCTATAAAAGCCTCAATTCAAAGGATTTCTCGACAGCAAGGGTGAAAAAATGGTAGAATCTATAATTCAGACGCGGGGTGGAGCAGTCTGGCAGCTCGTCGGGCTCATAACCCGAAGGTCGTAGGTTCAAATCCTGCCCCCGCAACCAAGATTTACGTACTAAGCCCTTAATTATTAAGGGCTTTTTGCTTTTCTAATAGCGGCCTTTAGTTCAAAACCTTATACCCACGTCCAGACAAGCAACGCTTCACGACAGCCTCTTGGGCTTGATTACCAGAAAAAGCGCCGCCTGCACCGCCTATGACTGCACCTGCTCCTGCAGCCTGAACAATGCCTGTTTTATTTCCGCCGGTGACTAGGCCCAATAGACCGCCTACAACAGCGCCAGCACCTGCGCCTTTAGCTGCTGTCTCACCCATGCCAGACTGCTGCTGTGCAATAGTTTGGCAATCCTTAAGATCAGTCTCATAGGCGCTTTGATTAACGCCTTTCATATCCACGATAGGGCGCACATCCGCCCCTGCGCAACCTAGCAAGCTCATCAATGCAAGCAAACCTAGTGCAAATAGCTTATTCATAAAGCCTCCTTTAAATTCATTGCCTTCACTATAAACAATTTCCTCCCTTAATTAGAATTTCGATGCCAAATTCTTGACTGTTTGGCTCTTATAAATTGATCCAAAGCGCAACTAACTTAGCTCCTTAAAACAGAGAAGAATAGTACAGACAAGCATAACCGTCCTAAGGTTTAATTTGGTGCGCGGATTTACCCCAAAATTGATATCCGCACTTCATCAGCTTTTCATGCGTCTTCAGCCACCCAAGGACTAATCAGGAATGGCACGCTTAATGAATTGAACATTACTGTTGGGTTTGATAATGATATCTTCCAAGCTATGTTTATCTAGAACAGCAAACATCCCTGCTAAGGCCGAACTCAGGATAGTTTGCAACACACACTCAGACTGAATTCGACAACCAGAATGATCGTTTAAGCACTCAGCTAATGCAAAATCACTCTCGGTATCTCTGATTACATTACCCAAAATGATGGTTTTGGGCTTTCGCGCCAAACGCATGCCCCCGCCCTTGCCTCTAATTGTCTGAATATAGCCAAGTGTTCCAAGCTGATTAACTACTTTCATGAGGTGGTTTTCTGAAATTCCATAAAACTGGGCGATTTCGGCAATAGTTGTTAGGCGCTCATTTTGACTGCCTAAATACATTAGGACACGCAGGCTGTAATCCGAAAAGACACTTAATCTCATGATGTTAAATCCCTATTTAGCTAAATACTGACACTAGTATCCAAACATTTCGAAAAGTTCTTGTTGAGTCGGCAATACCCCTGATAGTGATTCATCAGGGTTCTGTCCGAGCAGGACCGAAATGGGGGTGACTTCAAACATATTGAGATCCAGAATTCTGAGAATTTCGCAAAGAGAATGTCTTTAAACTCTTTTTACAACTGTACTTTGGTTACGTTTCGCCCTAATTACCATATCTTATTAAGATTTATCTGAAAAGCGTTGGGACACTGGTGAAATACTGGGCATTACTAACTCTGTTGCACTTGGGGCTTGAAACCGCCCTGACTAAAAAATAGAATCTACTCCTCTCTATCGAGTTGATTCCCCCAATAACTTAAGAATATTGCCAGAAGCCCTATAAAACCATGCATTTAGTAACCCCTCTTCTCTAAAGAGGTATATAGTTTACTTGTTATATAAGATGTGCTAAAAATACATCTATTAAATATTTTATGGAGAACTGACAAATGAGCGATCTAAATACTGAAAATGAGCCCATCCCATTCATGCAGCAACTGCTAGATAACCCGTTTATTTTGCTGTTTCTTGGTGTCATGATCCCCATGGTGGTCTACACGCTTTGGGGTGTGATTGATATCTTGACAGTCCCTCTCGCTAAGTAGTAATTCAGCACCTCAATAACCCACCACCCATCTGAACTAAAGGATGTCAAAATGAGCGCCATATTACCCCCCTCGGAACGACTTTGGTGGAAGCATCCGTTAGATCGAGTAGAGGGCACCTGGATTGTGATAGCCCTCATCTGGTGCCTGATTATGTTTGCAATGATGATTGGATGGCATATCTACGGCAAGCAAAATCTTTCTACCGAAACATATAAGACTAGTCCTGAACTTTTCCTTAAAAAAGCACAGGGAGTCGTAGATAAGTACACAGTACGCACCGAAACTTCTGAAAATATTCCTGTAGTCGCTCCTCCTCCTGGTAGTGATGTGTACTTAGTTGCAAGGCTCTGGAATTTTTGGCCAATCATTGAGTTTGAAAAGGGGAAGACCTATCGTCTTCACTTGACATCGCTTGATTTCAACCATGGATTCTCATTACAGCCAGCCAATATCAACATTCAGATCGTACCTGGGTATGAGCATGTGGTCACAGTGACTCCGAATCAATCAGGTACTTATTCGGTAGTTTGTAATGAATATTGCGGCATCAACCATCACGCGATGGTTGGTCGTATCTACGTCAAATAGAGGGTCAACAAGATGTCGAACACTACAACTTATAGAACTTGTCCGCGCTCAGGCCTTCAATTTGAGGCAAATGCCGAAAAACTAATGCTCATTAATGCTGTAGTAGCGGTAGTTTTTTTACTACTCGGTGGAATTTTAGCAATCGGCGTCGTACTTACTCGTTGGCCTGCAGTTCATTGGCTAGAAGCCGATACTTTTTACCAAGTGTTAACTGCACATGGTATCGATATGCTGATCTTTTGGATTATTTTTTTTGAAGTAGCTGTACTTTATTTTTGCTCATCAACGCTACTAAGGTGTCGACTTGCTGCACCAAAAATGGCGTGGCTGGCATTTGGATTAATGTTTGTTGGGGCCATCATGAATAATGTAGCCGTCTATCAAGGAGCATCTAGCGTCATGATGACGTCTTATGTACCTATGATGGCCGCCCCTTCCTTTTATCTTGGTTTGATACTATTTGCGGTTGGCGCATTGATTGCTTGTTTTGTTTTCCTCGGAACCTTAGTAGTAGCCAAGCGAGATAAAACCTATCAGGGCTCTGTACCCTTAGTAACCTTTGGTGCCATTGTGGCCTGCATCATTGCAGTGTTCACCATTACTTCTGGCGCAATCATTCTCATCCCAACATTTTTCATGTCAATTGGTCTGATTGATAGCGTAGACCCGCTTGTCTATCGAACCATTTGGTGGGCTTTTGGTCACTCCTCTCAGCAAATTAACGTGGCTGCACATATCGCTATTTGGTATGCCATTGCTGCCATTGTTTTTAATGCCAAGCCAATGTCAGAAAGAGTTAGCAGGGGCGCCTTTCTTCTTTACATTCTATTTTTACAACTTGCAAGTGCACACCATTTATTAGCCGACCCCGGTGTTAGCACTGCCTGGAAAGTTGTGAACACAAGTTACTTTATGTATTTTGCAGTATTGGCGTCTATGATTCATGGCCTTACCATTCCAGGGGCTATTGAAGTTGCTCAGCGTCAAAAAGGTTATACCAATGGATTATTTGAATGGTTACGGAAAGCCCCTTGGGGTAACCCAGTCTTTGCAGGCATGTTTATTTCATTAATTGGCTTTGGCTTTTTAGGTGGAATATCAGGCGTGATGATGGGAACAGAGCAGCTCAATATGATTATTCACAACACTATTTATGTTCCTGGTCACTTTCACGCTACTGTTGTCATAGGAACTACCCTCTCGTTTATGGCGCTGACATATTTCTTAATTCCAGTCCTGTTTAAACGTGAAATGATCTCGCCAAAGCTTGCTCAATTGCAACCCTATTTATTTGGTCTCTCAATGTATTTCTTTTGCTTGGTCATGATGGGTGCTGGTACGCTTGGAGTCTCACGTCGTCATTGGGATATGGCATTTAATGGTGCTCCATTAGCCTATGAATGGCCTGGTGCTGCTTATTTAATGATGGGCTTAGTAGGAATTGCTGGTGTAGCCGCTATTTCTGGAGGTGCTATATATATCTATGTAACAGTAGGCTCATTACTGTGGGGTAAGCGTCTTTCGACGGGGAATGTGAGCTCTGCTCCCACTCCAATTCCTCCTACACCAACTCCAGATGTCGTACAAACCTATGGGTCAGCAGGGTTTGCTGCTCCCGGTACATTCACATTGGCAATCGTATTTTTAGTTGCATTTATTTTGTATTACTTCATTAACTGGAAGTATTTATCCCAGGTATGGGGGCTTAGCTAGGGCTAAGATCATGAGATCTACATTCACTCACGTCAATGTATCGCTCACACATCAAGTGCGAAATGTACTTGGAGTTTTTAAACTGCGAATTGGTGCGATGATTATGATCACCGCCCTAGTAGGGTTGTTAGTCACACCCGGGGATCCTCTTACAGTGATTCAATGGCTGGTTATTGCAATAGCTGTTTTTCTATCCTCTGCGAGTGCTGGTGCTTTTAATCAGTATTATGAATATGAGAATGACCGCTTGATGGCTCGCACCCAAAATCGGGCCTTTGTTTCTGGAGCACTTTCTCGTTCCCCCCTTTGGCTTTGGGTTATTGCCTCATTATTAGCCGGCTCAGTATTCACAACCTGGGCTGTGATAAATGCTATCTCCGCACTCTTTGTATTTCTGGGAGCATTCTTTTATGCGGTGGTTTATACCGTATGGTTAAAACGTCGCACTTGGGTCAATATCATTATTGGTGGACTGGCAGGCAGTTTTGCCGTATTGGCTGGTGCTGCTGCCGTTGATCCTCATCTCGGACCACTACCGCTTTTATTGGCATTAGTTTTGTTCTTATGGACTCCGCCGCATTTTTGGAGTTTAGCTATTGCAAACCAAGCAGATTATGCTGCCGCAGGCGTACCTATGTTACCAGTCGTAGTTGGTCCTAAGCGAGCATCCCAAGTCGTACTCATTAGCACAATTGCACTTGTCTTATCTTCACTTCTGCCAATTTGGTTTGGCGCTGGACTGATATATCTGATCGGCGCTAGCATGGGCGGAGGCTACTTTATTTATAAAGCTTGGCGCCTTGCTAATTCACCCTCTCGAGCAACTGCGCTTGGATCTTTTTTTGCCTCTTTAATCCAATTAAGCTTGCTTCTCGCTGGGGCAAGCCTAGATAGTATTCTGCGTTAGTCATCTAGATGGAGAGGTTACAGTTATCGCAGTTCACGCCCTCCTCGCAATTTCACATTAAAAAAGATGATGACCTCCTCATAAGGCAGCGTTATTTACAAAGTATTTTAATATTTATTACAGCTCTACTTTTCTTAATCAATCCAGCATTATCTGTTACAAGCACTGTTGCACAGAAAGTATCAGCCAACGGGAATAGTTTTAATGAAGATAGCGCTCTTCGTCTTAGTCAAGCTGCTATTGGCACCATTCCTTCTGACTATACTTTTTTAGATCGTCAAGAGCGACCCGTTCGTCTTGCTAACTATCGAGGAAAACCACTACTTGTTAGTTTTATCTATACCGGCTGTTTTCAGATATGCCCCGCCACGACCAAATCCTTAAATGATGCTATCGAAAATTTAAAAAGAACCATTGGAACAGATCAATTTAATGTAATTAGCATTGGTTTTAACCAGCCATTTGATTCGCCACAAGCATTGCGTATTTTTGCTTCAAAAAATGATATCAATGCTCCTAATTGGGAGTTTCTGAGCCCCCATGAATCTATTGTTGAATCGTTGACTCGCGATTTTGGCTTTAGTTATGCCAGCAACCAATCGGGCATTGATCATGTGCTAGAAATTACAGTGCTAGATGGACAGGGTCGCATTTACTCACAAATCTACGGTGGTAAGCTTGATCCAGAGATAATCAGCGCGCCGATATTACAGCTGCTACGAGGTGCTCCACTACCACAAGCCTTGAGCCTATCCGATGTAATTAATCGTGTGCGCCTTATCTGCACTGTCTATGATCCGGTTACAGGAAGGTATCGCTACGACTATAGCCTAATTCTAGAGATTGCCGGAGGCTGTACATTCTTGATAGCGATGCTCTGGCTCTATATTGACGAACGGTTAAAACGTCGCCGCTCACGTAAACAAACGCTTAAAAATAACGTCTCCGTATGTGTCAGGTCACCCAAGTGATAAAAGTACCATTACAGCTTAATTCAAACAATCTTGGTAAACTGATTTTTCAGTGGCTAGATCATATTTTTAATTTAGTATTTGGAGCAAAATTAAATCCACTCTGCCACTTAGGCGCTCTGGGATTTCTACTTTTCTGGATCATTGTCATAAGCGGTATTTACTTATACACAATGTTAGACACCTCTGTAGCTGGCGCATATCAGTCAATCAACGATTTATCACTGAAGCAAAGGTATTTAGGGGGCTTACTCCGCAGCCTCCATCATTACGCGGCAGATAGTTTTATTGTCGTAATGGTCATCCACCTCATTCGAGAATGGGTTTTTGGGCATTATCAAGGATTTCGCCGCTTCTCCTGGCTAACTGGAGTTCCATTAATACTATTTTCCTTTGCCTGCGGCATCGGTGGCTTCTGGATTAGCTGGGATCAACTAGGGCAATTTTCTGCGCAAGCGACTGCTGAATGGCTCGATGCCATTCCCCTATTTGCCTCACCACTTACTAGAAATTTTTTAAGTATAAATACCGTTAGTGATCGCCTTTTTTCATTATTTGTATTTATTCACCTTGGGCTTCCCTTGTTGTTGTTGTTTGGGTTGTGGTTTCATATCCAAAGAATCAGTTTTGCCAATATTTTTCCACCACGCACCTTATCTGCGAGCATTTTGGCAACACTCTTCGCGCTTGCTCTACTTAGCCCAGCACAAAGTCACCCTCCTGCAGATCTTGCATTTATACCAACAACCTTAACGATTGATTGGATTTTATTATTTTCCCACCCCCTGATGTATGTCACATCACCAGTATTTTTATGGGGTTTACTCGTTAGCATTTTAGCCATCTTGCTCTTACTACCGTTTTTACCTAGAAGAAATGTGCCCCCCATTGCTAAAGTTGATCCTAGTAACTGCAATGGCTGTCGGCGTTGTTTTAATGATTGCCCCTACGCCGCCATCACAATGCTTTCTCATCCACATCATCGCATTGCTAAACAAATGGCTATGGTTGATCCTGATTTATGTGCGAGTTGTGGAATCTGTGTAGGGGCATGCCCATCATCTACACCATTTCGTAGTGTTGCTGAACTAGTCACCGGCATCGATCTACCTCATTCTCCCATCACCCATTTGCGGGCGCAACTTCAAAAATCTTTAGCTCATACAGAAAAAGCGCCAAGAATAGTTGTTTTTGGTTGCGATCATGGTGTTCGTGTCGATACTCTTCGCGACCCAGATATCTGCGCATTTAGCCTTACTTGTATTGGCATGCTACCACCATCCTTTATTGAATACGCATTGCGAGATGGCGCATCAGCTGTTTTGATAAGTGGCTGCCAATCAACTGCTTGTGAATTTAGACTTGGGCAGCGATGGACAGAAAACCGAATCTTAGGAACCCGGGAACCTGCTTTTCGAAATTCAGCATTTCATGTTAATAAGATACAGGTATCTTGGGCTAATGTAGGAGAAGAAGAAACCCTTAGGGCTGCAATAGAAGAACTTAAAAAAAATATTGGATTCTTTGAAAAATTTATTCCACCTTCAGAAATAACCTAAAGTGTATAAGCTAAAGACATTTCAATTGATACGACTATTTGGACAATTTTTGCTCTATGGTGTATTTGCTATCTTTATTGGGGTATTTTCTCAATGGCCAACCTATCAAGTATTAACTCCTAATCAGGCCATTATTAAGTTAAGCTTTAGCCATCATGGAAAACCGATTTCTGATTGTGAAAAATCAACTGATTCACAATTGGCAAAGCTTCCGCCAAATATGCGCGCACCAATTCGCTGTCCACGCGAACGCTCTCCAGTAAATATTGAGTTATCAGTTGATGGGACTATTACTTATCAACATGCTGCTCTGCCAGCTGGACTCTCTAGGGATGGTGCCTCAGCTGTCTATCACCGGATGGTAGTTAATGCGGGGCCACATCGCATTTTAGCCCGCCTTAACGACGATATCCGCAAGCCAGATTTATACCAATCTCGTGATGAAGTCATCACTCTAGATCCTGGACAAATCCTAGTCATTGACTTTGATTCAACAAAAGGCGGAGTAACTTTTCAATGACCCACAAATTAGATACCTGTTTTGGCCATCAACCAATACTTACTGGCGTATCTAACCTTAAAGATGTGTATTTTTCTATACCAATTCCTGTAGATGCTCGACGTCTTTTAGCGCGTGGCTGGCTTTGGCTTGGCTTACTCGCACTGATTTCTTCCGGAGTATTTTCATTACTATTAGTAGCCTCCCGAACTCCGGGTATTAACCAAATTCTTCCAGGTAGCGATTTTTTTAAAACAGCTCTCGTTCTTCATGTTGATTTATCAGTTTTGGTGTGGTTTGTGGCTTTTGCTGGTTTATTGTGGAGTATCAATGGCAATCGCATTGGCATCCTATGGGGCTGGACTGCGTTGGTCTTATCTGGTATTGGTACCGGCGTCATGTCGATCTCCGCTTTTGTTGCACAAGGTGATCCCATCATGGCAAATTACATACCCGTTATTAATAACAAGTTATTTATTTCTGGACTACTCGTTTTCGCTCTAGGTTCAGCAGTGTTGGTCATGCGTGGATTGCTTAGCGCTCCCAAAGTGGGTTTACTCAAAGATGGGGCTAGCGCCCTCCGTTTTGGTACCAATGCAAGTACGATTGCTTCTGCAATTGCACTGCTTGCCTTTGGGTGGTCTTTCGCCACACTTTCACAAAACATCAGCGGTAAAGCGTATTATGAAATCTTGTTTTGGGGTGGTGGCCATACTCTTCAATTTACTTGGACACTACTGATGTTGGTATCTTGGTTGTGGCTTGGTAGTGCTTGTGGTGCTCGCACACTACTCTCACCTCGACTAACGACGCTAATGTTTGCCTTGGCATTAGCTAGTGTATTTGTTACTCCTTATGCCTATCTTGCATATGATGTGACTACAGTCGAGCATCGTAATCTACATACTTGGGCGATGCGCTTAGGGGGTGGTCTCGCAATAGGTCCAATTGCGCTATCTTTATGTTTTGGTTTATGGCACGCCTCCATCACTAATGACACCACTAAACCATTAAGATCGGCACTCATTGCCTCTATGTGCTTATTTGCTGCGGGCGGCTTTATCGGTGCCCTTATTAGTGGCAATAACGTCAAAATTCCAGCACACTATCATGGCTGTATTGTGGGAGTGACGCTCGCATTCATGGGCTTGGTCTACCATCTTCTACCCCAACTGGGATACGGTGCTGTACGCGGTAAATTGGCCAACACTCAACCTTACATCTACGGCATTGGCCAATTTATACACATCATTGGATTGGTATGGTCTGGAGGTTATGGGGTTCAGCGTAAAGTAGCCGGGGCCGATCAAGTACTCCGCAGCACTGGCGAAATTGCGGGCATGGGCTTAATGGGGATTGGTGGGCTTGGGGCGATTATTGGTGGATTGTTGTTTATAGTGATTGTCATTTCATCGGTCCGAAATCCCGCCCCTCATCCTATCAAAGATTTGCCTTTTTGATGATTACCCGCTTTCAGACTCTATTACAGTGGATCTTTATGCACACAGAAGCACTATTTAACCGTGCCTTTGGTGATCAATTTAATCCCTTGTACCATCTTGGCGCCATCACTTTTTTTCTGTTTTGGGTTGTTTCTACATCTGGCATATACCTTTACGCTTTTTTTGAAACAGGCGTTGCAGATGCTTATGCTTCAGTAGAGTCAATTACCCATCTACAGTGGTTTTTTGGTGGCATCTTGCGCAGCATTCATCGCTATGCCTCTGATGCAATGGTATTGACGATGTTATTACACATGGTGCGCTATTTTGCATTTGATCGCTTTCGTGGTTTTCGTTGGTTTTCATGGATTACAGGTGTGGCGCTCATTTGGCTTATCTATATTTCAGGTATTAACGGTTTCATGTTGCCATGGGATAAGCTCGCTCAGTTTGTGATTGTCACATCCTTTGAATGGCTCGATTCATTACCAAGCTTTGGGGGTACCTTAAACCGCAATTTTATCTACCCCAGTAGTGTTACTGATCGTTTTTTTTCACTATTAGCCTTCATGCATATTGGAATTTCATTAGTAGTGTTATTAGTGATGCTTATTCATATACAGCGAGTTCCAAAGGCCAAAACAACCCCGCCCAAAGCGATTGTCATTAGTCTGCTAGTCAGTTTATTAAGTCTATCGCTCATTAAACCAATTCTTAGTCAAATAGGACCAGCAAACTTAAGTGTTGCAGTAAGCCAAATCAATCTTGATTGGTTTTATCTAGCAATCTTTCCCCTCTTATACGAAGAATCACTTTTACTCATGTGGGGTTTGGTTATATTCATCACCATTACAATCGCAGCACTTCCCTGGACGTCTTTTCGCCTAAATCGACAAGCTAGAGGCGTCTTCCAAATGATAGCAAAAGGTAGTACAGTGCCTATCACCATTCGGACTAGTGAAACCTTGCTAGACGCTGGCCTGCGTCAAGGTATGGATCTACTTTATGAGTGCCGTAATGGTGGATGTGGAATTTGTATTTGCACAATCACGCATGGGGAGGTCAATCATGGCTTATATCAACGTAGCGTACTAACTGAAGCGATGAGATCGCAGGGTAAAGCATTGATGTGTTGTGCTACTCCACTTTCGAATCTCGCAATTGAAGTAAATAATAATCCTCTTATAGCCCACCAATCGATGAAAACTTATACTGGGCAAGTAAAGTCTATAGAGCGAATCAGCCCCAATCTTATTATCTTAATAATTACTTTGCCAGATGAGGAAAGAATTGATTTTATTGCCGGTCAATATATCAATATTATTTTAGAAGATGGTCGACGGCGCGCATTTTCCTTTGCAAATTCTCCGCATAATAATAGTGTCATTGAGCTACATATTCGCCGTATACCAAATGGGTTTTTTACCAACGTAGTATTTACAGAACTTAAAGTGGGTGATTACCTTCAATTTGAAGGCCCTTTGGGTAAATTTAAATTAAATGACAGTAAGTTGCCTATAATTTTTATTGCTGCCTCAACTGGTTTTGGCCCCATTAAGAGCATTATTGAAGATGCTTTTTACCGTGGCATTACAAGACCAATGTGGCTTTATTGGGGTGTTCGTAAACTAGAAGATTTGTATATGCTCGATCTACTAGAAGACTGGGAACGAGAAAATCCTCATTTTCATGCGGTGCCTGTAATATCCGAAGCAATTTCAGAAAACGTCTGGTTAGGGCGTCAAGGCTTAGTTCATGAAGTGGTATTGCAAGATTTTCCTAATCTGATTGGACATGAAATGTACGTGTGCGGTTCTTTGCAAATGGTTGATTGCGTAGTACCAGCTTTTATTGCCCAAGGATTAGAGGAGGATGCTTGCTTTTCAGATGTATTTCTACCATCCAAATCAATGAGTGTCTAGATTGTTAAAACATCTTGAATTTTATAGTAAGCCTCCAATATTACTACGGAGAACTGCCTTAATTTGCGCCGTACTTGTTTTGATTATTATTGGTATTAGTGCTTTTATTCGCCTATCTGGAAACGGATTAGGATGCTCACCTTGGCCAGTTTGCTACGGGGAAATTTTGCAAGGAACACCGCAATCTATTCATAATGCTATTCAACTGCAAGCAAGCCCACCAATTTTGACTGCTCGCATTGCCCACCGCATTTTAGCAGTTGTACTTTTGCCCATCATTTTGATTTTGATAATACTTGGTTATACCCTCCGCCCAAAGTCCACTGATGCTCGTTGGTTGTCGGCGATTGCGTTGATACTGGTTATATTTCTAGCGTTTCTAGGACGCTGGACTTCTGGCAGGCACATTCCGATTGTTACCTTAGGCAATTTGATCGCAGGATTCTTGCTATTTGGGCTGTGCTGGAGATTATTTATATCCAAGCTCAATCAATCAAGTATAAAACCCCTCTCCAAGAGTATCCGACTCTGGCAAATATTAACGATTTCCCTGCTCTTAGCCCTTATTGTTTTTGGTGGCTTGGTAAGTAGTAGTTATGCTGGATTAAGCTGTCCTAATCTGGCAGACTGCTTTTTGCCGACTTCCCTTGAATTGCAATCATTAAATCCCTTGCAGATTCCCACCCTCAATAAAAGTCTTACTGATATCCCGATTCATCCTCACGGGATTACGGCTAATACTATTCACTTATGGCTTTCATTGGTAACTGCTGTATTTCTTGTTATTTTATCAGTCAATCTTTTTCGCAACAAACGTCCCATCGCCAGCTTGTTTCTTCTAATTTTTCTAAGTTCAGAAATTATGTTGGGTCTTTTATTAGGACATAATAATCTGCCTCTATCGCTGGTTATTACTCACAACCTTTTGGCGGCTACTCTACTAGCAACCCTGGTTGGCATTGATTAGCAAAGCATACTTGTTTAAGGCCAACTTACACGCAATTAAATCAATAGCATGCTTCCAAATCAAAAATTTGCATTAGGTTTTAGGCCTTTTTATATATATTTTCCACATTTTTGAGCTTCTTTACTATTGCCGAGTGACTACTTGGGCTTTAAGGCATTGGAATACGGCGTACTAACTTCGAGTATCATCTGGGTGTTGTTGTTTGCACGGCTGATCTTTGCCTCTCAGATATCCCAAAACACCCTGTATTGATTGTGTAATACCCCCATTTCGGTCCTGCTCGTACAGAACCCTGATGAATCACTATCAGGGGTATTGCCGACTCAACAAGAACTTTTCGAAATGTTTGGATAGTAGTGGTCTCGATAGATAAATAGTTGTGAAGTAATCTTTTAAGATGCTAGAGTTCTATACTTGCACAGTCTAATAACTACAAATTAGGGCATCTGCATAATAATTAAAATGGAATCTGCTCAGCTAAAAATACAAAAATTTCTATTGCAAATGCCCCTCTTTAGTGGCATGTCACATGAGGAGCTTGAACATGTCGCTCAAAATACCACAGAGCTTTATTTGCGGCGTGGTGAAACTCTCTTTAGACAAAATGAGTCATGCGTAGGATTTCATCTTGTTCTATTTGGACAAATCAAACTGGGATTTTCTACTCCTCAAGGGATAGAAAAAGTTGTAGCAATTATTAATCCTGGACAAAGCTTTGGTGAGGCGTTGATGTTTCTGAAAAGACCTTATATTGTCTTCTCTCAAGCTCTTACTGATTCACTGGTACTACATATATCTCAATCAGCCATTTTACAAAAGATCAATAGTGACCCAGAATTTACCTGCAAAATGTTAGCGAGTATGAGTCAACGTTTACATAGCTTAATTACAGATATTGAAGAATATTCATTGCAAACTGGGGCACAAAGAGTAATTGGATATTTGATGCGTAATATTGAAGACTCAGATCAAACTAATACTGATGTGATACTTGATTGCAGTAAATTAGTAATTGCCTCGCGGCTTAATCTCACACCAGAGCACTTCTCTAAAATATTGCATGACCTTAAATCACGCGGTCTTATTGATATCCATGGTAAACAGATCACTATCTTTAATAAACAAGCATTACTAAATCATAAAGGATAGTTTTTTAGTGACTTGTTCCCTCTGAACGAGTAATTTTATTAAAAATATTGTATTTACCTGAGGGCTTATTCATCGGAATTCGCTTTATCTCTTCAAGTGATTTAGAATCATAGACGACTAAGGCACCGTCCTTATCCCAGATGCTAACAAGAGCATATTTTCCATCGCGGGTAAATTCAGTATGAGCGGCAATCTTACCAAGGCTCGGTCTTAATTGAGCTACAACTTCTAACTTATTTTTATCAATAATCTGAATGATATCGTTATGCTTTGGGTCATTAAATACATCAACCCAAGCGTAAGTTGTTTTTTCATGGCTACGCATAAAAAAACCAGGGCCTAAGGTCTCAATTTCTTTTATGACTTGCCATGTTTTCATGTCAATTACAGTAACAACACCATTTTTCAAATTTGGAGTTGCCATGACTGCCCTACCATCAAGTTTCCATGAAATCCCTGAGCCTAAATGTGGTAGCCCAGGCAAGTTAATATCAGCAATCTTTCGTCCAATATTTAAATTAATCACCTGACCCAGACCTTGGCGAGAAGAACCAATCACGTGATCATAGGATGGATCAAAGAAAAAATCATCAAGATAATCATCTAGCTTAATTCGGCGCTTTGTAAAAATTTCTTTTGATGGAATTACCTCCCCCATACGGTAGTCATGAACTAAGCCAGTGTTTTTTTGAGGGCCACTTTGAGCATAGCCAATTTCCCAAAGTTCAGGCATATCTTTTAAGGCGACAATAAAACTACTGCGCGGTGCAGCATCATAAACTGCAGATGCTCGCGATGATTTTCCAAGACCGTCTTGTATATCAATAATCTTAATGGGGGATAAATCTTTAGCGTCAAGCGCTACCAGAGTATGTGGAAAATAATTTGCAACTAATACGTAGCGACCATCTCCAGAAATAGCCAAATTGCGAGTATTAATACCCGCCCTAATCTCTGCTGTGTAACATAAATTCCAGATATCGTATTTTGCTATCCAGCCATCACGTGAAGCAAAGTACACATAACGACCATCTGGTGAAAATTTTGGCCCTCCATGTAGAGCATAGCGTGTCTCAAGCCTGGCAATTGATTCAAAACGATCACCGTCTAATATAGTCGCGTGATGATCTCCTAATTCAACAACCACAAAAAGATTCAAAGGATCAGCCAAAAAAACAGGTTTATCAGATTTACCGCAAGCATTATTTAGTTTTATCCTAGATGAAAGAATTTGTGGCAAGCCCCAGGAAGGTGTTTCAGCCAATGGCGAATAAATGAGTTCACCAACTGCAGCAATTTCCTTTGAAGTTAATATTGTAGAAAATCCAGGCATTTGCGTAGCCATTCGACCATCAGAGATGACGGTAATGGCCTGTGGCCTCTTTAACCTCTCTAGGTTTCCTGGCAGTAAAGCAGGCCCAGTTCCACCTAAACGATCTGCCCCATGACAAGATGCACAATGCATTTGATAGTTCTGATTAGCGTCATCTACTTTCTGGGCGCTAGCAAAGGTCATAAATCCAAAAATAAATATGCTAATTACAAAAATTCTAAATACACCAAGTGGGCGTAATAAGGCATTCATACGCTTGCCTTAACCCCCTCAATTCGAAAATACGGCATGATCTTGACTCGCTCCCTGGCCTTATCTAAATCAACTCCAATTTCTGCATCAGATAAATAGCAGGCAGGATCTTCCTGCCAAGGATCACCAGTAAGCTGTAATGCACGAACACGGGTATTACCACCACAGATATCAAAATACATGCACTCTGAACAACGTCCTTTAACTAAACGCGGTGTCGATTTCAAACCAGCCATTAAGTCATCTGATATATCACTCCAAATTTCTGAAAATGGCCGATTGCGAACGTTTCCTAAATTATGATGCCACCAAAAAGTATCTGGATGTACATTGCCTAAGTTATCGATATTACCGATATTGACGCCTGAAGAATTCCCGCCCCATTGACTTAACTTAGCTCTTAAACGAGCCTCTTGCTCAGGAAATTTTTGCTGCACCCAGTGCAGTAAATAAACTCCATCCGCATCGTTGTTGCCAGTCACGAATTCTTTTTGTACACCTTCTTCTATATGCTTCCAGCAGGTATTGAAAAGTAAATCCATAGCATTTCTAGTGGTTTCAAGAAATGCATCATGTCCACGATTCTTATTGCCTCTTCCTGCGTAATTAAGATGGGATAAGTAAAACTTATCAATTGATTCATCGTCAACTAACTTTAGCATGGCAGGTAAATCAAAAGCATTATCTTGCGTTAAAGTAAACCGAATTCCGACCTTAATGTTGGCATCACGGCATAGGCGTACTGCATGCAAAGAAGCATCGTAGGCACCGACTTTACGCCGGAATACATCATGCGTATCTCGCATACCATCTAGACTGATGCCAACATAATCAAACCCAACTTGTGCAATTGTCTTTATATTAGATTCATTTATTAAGGTACCATTTGTAGAGAGACCTACATAAAATCCCATGGCTTTAGCGCGTTGCGCTAAATCATAAATATCAGGGCGCAAAAGTGGCTCTCCACCTGACAAAATCAATACTGGAACACCAAAATTCTGTAAATCATCCATGACGGCGTAAGCCTCTTGAGTACTTAACTCCCCACCGAAATCTTTATCTGCAGAAATTGAATAACAATGTTTACATGTTAAATTGCAACGTCGAATGAGATTCCAAATTACCACTGGGCCTTTGGGGTTTATCTTTTTTTCCAAAGGGCTCGGGCTAGCAATTTCTCGCATATATTGTGTTATTCGAAACATAATAATTCCTTCAAATTATCTTTTTTTCATTTGAGATACGTATACCTGTTTTTTTTAATATACGAGTGCTGTAAATCACTTCATATTTTCTTGCTCGGTCGCCTATTAGATACGCGACTTCTTCAATAGTGGCATTTACCTCATCTCTAGATTTCCCATGCACCATGGCAAAGAGGTTGTACGGCCACTTTGGCAAGAGTCGTGGGCGAGAATAGCAATGACTAACAAACGCTAATCCCCCCATTACTCCACCAATCTCGTCAACTAACTCATCAGGAATATCCCATACCGACATCCCGTTAGCCTGGTAACCTAAAGCATAGTGATTGGGCACTACAGCAATACGCCGAATAAGGCCTAGGCTTTTCATTTTTTCAATTCGAGCCATAACTTCCTCAGAGCTAATTCTTAATTGCTTACCTATAGCTGCATAGGGTCTAGCAACTAGAGGTAAACCTGCCTGAGTAAGAATAATGATTTCTCGATCAATTGGATCAATTAAATTCGGTATAATTTTCTTACTAAAGTGCATATCCATAGCTCATCCTCCTTTAGGCCACCAACTTTAGTTCGATAAAGTATTCTCGAGATTTAGGAAAATTTAACACTTGGCAGCCTGTTATTTTTTCGATTTCATTAATAACTTTTTTAATATCACTAGGATTTTCAGTAGCGATCACGAACCACATATTGAGTTTGTGTTCCCGCATATAGTTATGCGCCACCTCTGGAAAATCATTGACCTGCATTGCCACTCGGTCATAAATATTGTGAGGTGCATGTAAAGCGGCAAGTGTAAAGGCGCCTCCAATCCTTTCAATTTGATATAAGGGGCCGACTCTAGTTAAGATTCTTTTTCTTAATAAATGAGTCAATCGACTTATTAATTCTTTTTCAGTAATGCCAAGCTGCATTGCAACTGCAAGATAGGGTCGCTCACAGACAGGTATGCCATCTTGTAATGTATTAATGATTTTGCGATCTAGATCATCCATTGGAGACACTCTTTTCCGCAATATATTTAGCGCCGCATTGCTTGTAACGCTTTTTACTAAATAAAATTTCTCTACGAAAATCTAGTAACCCACATGTCTTGGACAAAGACTCGATTTGATCTTCAACTTCATGTCGACTCTTGCCATGAATCATGCAAAAAAGGTTATAAGGCCAATCTGGTAATCGCCTTGGCCTGCGATAACATAAGGAAGTCAAACCAGATAAAGCTATTCGTTTACCGATGTAGCTGACCTCTGAATCGGGGACATCCCAAACCACCATGGCATTAGCATTAAAACCTAATTCATGATGCCGTACTATCACTGCGAATCGCTTAATGACGCCTGAGTCGATCCATTTCTCAATCGTCTCCAATGTATTTGAGACTGGCAAAATATGATTTTCAAAAGGGTTAGAAACTATCCTCAAACCTCCTTGCATCCAATACATCAGCTTTTTATCTACTTCACTTAGATTTATCGTTGTTAAAGTTTCGTCATAGATAATTTTTTGCCCTAATCCAACATGTCCTCTATTTTTTAACGAAAATCCTAAGTCAATATGAAATTGCTCGACTAGCGGTAAGACCAGGAATAGTCCACAAGCTACTTTATTTTCTAATTCTTTTAGCGACTTATTTATATACTCAAAAGATTCTCCAGCAATCACAAACCAGAGATTAAAATAGTGCTCGCGTTCATAATTGTGATTAACCGCATCTAAATTACTGACTAAATCTGCGACCTCATTAAGACGAGACTGGTTAACCGAGATGGCTACTAATGCACTTGCTCCAATTGCATGAGGTCTTAATACTGCACCTACTCGACTAATAAATCCTCGAGAATGTAGTGAATCTAGAGAATCAATAACTTCTCTTTCATTGACTTTTAATTTTTCTGCCATTAATAAAAATGGTTTTGGTGCCAATGGAATCTTCTTTTGAAAACCATCAAGTAGTTCGAATTCAAAATCGGTCAACGGCGCTGCATTGATCGAGCTCTGAAGAAGTTGATAGCTTGCCATACTTAAAAACCAATTCGTGCTGCGCGATTAGTAAAAAAGATTCCGCTAGGAGATTGTGCTGGGAGCACCTTCTGCTCTTTCAAGGTATTGGTGTCATAAATAACTATGCGGTTATCGTCTCGAGCAGATACCCAAACTGCTTCACCCCGAGGGGTAAATTCCATATGCAAAACAGCTTTGCCTGGCTCTAATTGCTTCATCACTTTACGGCTTTGAACATCAATCACATCAATCTTATTATTATTTGGAAAAGCAAAATTTACCCATACTTGACGACCATCAGGCCGAGCAATGACAAACACCGGTTGTCCTGATACTGAAATACGTCCTGCTTCTTTCCAAGTGTCCATATCCAATATCAACACTTCATGGTGGCCGATCGATGGTATGTAGGCATACCGTCCTGCCACTGCCCAACCACGTAAGTGAGGCATCTTGTAAACGGGTAATTTTTCTTGCCCTTGGCCATATCCATCCAAAACCCGATGAACGCCATTTTTAGGATGCCATAGATCTAATAAGGCCATTCCATCTTCCCCAAATAGACCGGCTAAGTAATACCGCCCATTAGGAGTTATGAAACCATCGTATGGTTTTTTTCCAATATTGAGAAACTTCTCGATAGTAGGGGATTTTGGATCTGTGAAGTTTCCTACCCAAATTTCATTTGCATCAAATAAGCTCCACACAAAATGATTACCAGGGGCATCTACTAATCCCACTACTTTGGATCTGGAGCCATCTAGGCCATAGGTAGCTGGAATATCCGATACTAATTCCAAAGATTCAGTTGAAAATACTTTAACGCCACCTGGTGAATAGTTTTGTGCGGCAATCAATTTGCCATTTTGAGAAATAGCCCCGCCGATACTATTACCCGCTTGCATCACGCGCTTAACTACCGAAGCACTTAATAAATCAACTTTAGATATGCCACCATCTCGACCGAAGATATAGGCATAGCGAGCATCCCTTGAATACACCACTGAAGCATGTGATAAATCACCTAAGCCATTAACATTAGCAATGGTACTTAACGCACTAGTATCGATAATTTGAATACTGCCACTAGCGCGCTCAATCACTACACCCAAATCACCTGTACCCCGAAGATTAGATTGAGCGCAGCCTTGTAATAAAAAAGCTGACATTAGAAAAATAAAGAAGGCTTTAGTTTTCATTTGGAAAACCATTTTTTAAATTTAAGGCAATCCATGCCGCCTCATCCTCCGTCATAAACTGTTGCCATGGCGGCATAGCCAACTCTGGTCGTCCAAATAAAATTACAGCTTTTAGAGATTCAAAAGAAATAGCTCCCAGAGAATTTGGCAATAGGGCTGGACCTAACCCCCCTTTTAGGGTCATGCCATGACAAGATCCACAATCTTGCCTGACGATTTTAATTAATTCGGTTTGCCTTGATGCTGCTATAAATCGGCCGCTCGGCGGCTCCAAATCAGTAGCGTAAGCAACCCTTGAAATACCATCAATAAATATCACAATCATCCATAAAATTGCCCTCCGTTTACTGCCTAGAGAAACTCTTTGCGGTTTAGACAAAATCTTATACATAACCATGATCACTGCCTAACACCACAATGATCGCTCTCCATAAAGAGAAGAGCGATCATGCAGCATTTAGCTGAGGCCTAAAGTCCAATCCACCATGGTTTTAATATCAGCTTCACTGACTTTAGGGCTTTGAGGTGGCATCGGAATTTTTCCCCAAACACCAGTGCCACCAGCCTTAACCTTAGCAATTAAGGTTGCCTGTGCGACCGAATCCCCTTTGTACTTTTTACTAATCTCTTGAAATGATGGGCCAACCAATTTTTTATCCATTGCATGGCAAGCGATACAGCCGTTTTTTTGCGCTAGTACCTCACCCTCTGCCGCTCCCATTGCACTTCCCGCTCCCAAGATTAACCCAATAAAACAAACGCTACTTAATGAATTTGAAATGTAGTTATTTTTCATAAATTTCTCAATAAATATCGTGCTGCGTATTGTTGACATTAAATTTACCTGTAGGGGTAATCAATTTGGGATCTTTAATCACTGCTTTTAATTTGCGAGTCTTGTCATCCACGACCACAATAGCCGATTGCTTATCCTTAGCACTCCATACAGAAAACCAAACCTCATCGCCTGCTTTGTTGTACTCGGGTTGCACAATACGTTTAGCACCATCGCTAATATTGGCCCATTCAGCAATTGGCAATACCTCATACCCTTTACCTAGGCCATTAATATCAAATACAGCGACAGATTGGCTTAATTTTTCATCAGGATTAAGTGGCGTATCAACCCAAAGATTTTTAGATTTAGGATGGGTTTTGATAAATAAAGAACCGCCTCCCTGGCCTTTAACTGTATCTACTACCTTCCAGGCCTCAGCTTTGTGTTTAATAGGATCTGTACCAATCATTGAGATTGTTTCATCACCTAAATGGCTTGTAGCCCAAACTGGTCCAAATTTAGGGTGAGTGAAGTTTGCACCACGGCCCGGATGTGGAGTTTTACCTACCTCTACAATGGCGGCCATTTTTCCTGTTTTAGTATCAACGATGGCGATTTTATTAGATGCATTAGCAGCCACCAAGAAATAGCGTCCAGTTGAATCTAATCCACCATCATGTAAGAACTTAGCACCATCTAGCGTGGTAATTTTCAAATTATCAATGTCTTGATAGTCAACCAACATGATCTTGCCAGTTTCTTTAGCATTAACCACAAACTCAGGACGATAGTGCGAAGCCACAATAGAGGCAACTCGTGGCTCTGGATGGTATTCATTATCCACAGTCATACCTCGGGTAGAGACGACTTTTAAAGGCTCAAGGGTATCTCCTTTCATCAATACAAACTGAGGAGGCCAGTAATCGCCGGCAATAGCGTACTTATCTTCAAATCCTTTGTATTTTGAGGTTTCAATTGATCGTGCTTCTAAGCCCGTTTTAAGTTCAGCAACGCTATCTGGTTTCTCCATCCATAAGTCAATTAAGTTAATGCGTGCATCACGACCAATCACGTATAGGTAACGTCCTGAAGCTGATGTACGAGAAATATGTACTGCGTATCCCGTCTTAACAATATTGATGATTTTTTTGGTATCTCCGTCAATCAAAGCCACTTCGCCAGAGTCTCGTAAAGTAGTTGAAAAGATATTTGAAATGTTGTAGCTATTCATTTTCTTAGTTGGGCGCTTATCTACTGGAACCGTCACCTTCCAAGTAGCCAACATATCTTTTTTGCTAAATTCAGGAGGAATAGGGGGCACTTGCTGTATATAACGCGCCATCAAATCGACTTCTTGATCATTAAGATCTCCGGAAGTTCCCCAATTTGGCATGCCGGCCGGTGAGCCATAAGCAATAAAGACTTTGAGGTAATCCGTACCTTTGTCCAGGGTAATTTCTGGCGTTAATGCTTTGCCCGTAGCACCTTTGCGCAATACACCATGGCAACCCGCGCATCTTTCAAAATAGATTTTTTTGCCTGTCTCAAATTCAGCTTGTGTCATTTTTGGGGCTTTAGGGTCGATGTTTTGATGCATCTTTACATCACCCAAAGGCGAACTGCCCGCTTGATATTTAACGTCTGCTTGATCATGCCCTTTTTCTACTGCTGCCCATGCACTCCCAATCATTAGTGGTATAGCAACAAGGGCTAGGGCTAAGGGATTTACTAAGGATCGGCTACTCTTGGTTCTCATAATATTTGTCTTTCAAGTTAATATTTTGTTCTTACTATTCGCTATGGCAATACCAGATCACAAAAATTCATAAAAGGCTAAAGCCGAATACCCCCTATTCTTGCCAAAGAATCCCTTAACCCACACGTAGATTGCACTTAAAAAATTATTCATTCCTTAATCTAAATTAAGGTTTTTTCTTTATTTCCATCTAAATTGGAAGTACTAAATAGGGTAATTGCCCTATAGAGACTGAATACGGCATCAGGATTAAGGAATTTAACTATGCAAACAAATGTAATGGAGGCAAATATAGGGGTCGTCTACCTAGTAGGCGCTGGCCCTGGTGATCCTGAACTGCTTACACTCAAAGCCTCAAAGTTGCTGGCAATTGCCGAAGTGGTGGTTTATGACAATCTCGTGAGCGCGGGCATTTTGGCGCTTATTAATCCAGACGCTGAAAAAATATATGCTGGCAAAGAAAAAAATCGTCACTCTATGGAACAAGTTGATATTAGCCAGCTGCTCGTGATATTAGCTAAACAAGGTAAAAAAGTTGTGCGCTTAAAGGGGGGTGACCCTTTTATTTTTGGGCGTGGTGGTGAAGAATTGGAAACCCTTATCCAATATGATGTCGCATATGAAGTAGTCCCTGGTATTACCGCTGCAAATGGAATTGCTTGCTATGCAGGAATACCGCTGACACATCGTGACTATGCTCACTCCTGTCTTTTCGTCACAGGGCATCTCAAAGATGGCGATATAGATCTTGATTGGGGATCCTTGGTAAGAAAAGATCAAACTGTAGTAATTTATATGGGATTGGGAGCGCTGGCATTAATTTCAGAAAAATTAATCGCTCATGGAATGAGCGAAATGATGCCCTCTGCCATCATTGAAAATGGAGCAACCTCAGAACAAAGAGTTGCCATTGGAACACTAACTACACTTCCAAGTATTGCTAAATCGCGTAATTTTAAATCACCTACTTTAATTATCATTGGAGAAGTGGTGACATTACACACCCGTCTTAATTGGCTTAAAAGTATGCCTGCTTTAGAAATACTTCCTAGTATCCCACTGCAACAAGTAGCCTAATTGAGAGGCTCTAAATCATAGGATTTCTCTGGCATTTTACTTATGTACCAAATAAAGTTATTGAACATAATTAGGCGGTATATCCATGAATTTTTTTGGTTAGGAACTACAGTAGTAATGGGCTTAACATTAATGACAGTTACCACTAAGTCAGACTAAGGTGCTATGGGCTATTTAAGTCCTGCTTTAGCCATTACACACCACCTCTTGGTCTTTGGGCTGATCTCTATTTTATTTGGTGAGTACACCATACTCAAGTTTTCTGTTGACCAAAGTAAAGTAGTTTTCCTAAGAAAAATGAACTACTGGTATACCGGAGTTTTATTACTAGTCCTTTTAGTTGGTTTTGCTAGAGTTTTTTATGGAGATAAGCCCTCTATATATTACTTGCATAATGACTTTTTCTGGATCAAGATTGCCGCCCTCGTTACCCTCTTAATTTATGCTTTTTTCATGTCAAAAAAATTACATCAATGGCAAGACTTAATTACCGAGCAATCAGAATGCCTCACTTCAGATCTTATCGATAAGGCCTATCGAATGGTCTTTATACAGATGCACTTGTTTCCAATACCAGTCGTAGCAGCAGTATTTATGGCAAGAGGAATTTAAGAGGTAGATCAATATCGCGAACCATGCTCATTTTTTTAGCATTCCTTAACACTATTCAGCCAACTTTCAAAACAAAATATTTGTTCGCTATAGGACTCCTTAATCCTCCAATCGATGCCATATGCGCCTCATCAGATCTCTCTGAAAAGCAGGTTCCTTAACATCTCTTGCGGATGTAAATTTCCACGTTTGCATTCCTGTTGCTGGCGTTTGATAAAACGGAATCCCCAGACTTTCGTAACGTGCTGTGACGCTTGAATGGGGATGCCCATAACGATTACCATATCCATTTTGTGCAAAAGCTTGATCAGGTGCTAACTTTTTTAGGAACTCCATTGAAGAAGAGGTTTTACTCCCATGGTGAGGGGCCATCAAGATGAGTTCTTTATCTTGTATTGCCAGTAAGTTTTTCTGATTTAATCGAGCAATGATATCGGCCTCCCCCCGTTTCTCCACATCACCCGTTAGCCAAAGTGAGGAGGTCTTATTTCTGATCTCCAATACGCAACTCATCTCATTTGGTTTACCAGACTGAGTGTCCGTGAAAAGAGTGTCTTTATGTGGATGCCATATATAAAACTCCACATCATCCCAAACCCAATATTGCCCATAACGACAGGGAATGCTAGGTACTTTTTGAGTGCTTAAATTGGCGAGTAAGGGATTATGGTCTGGCAAAGATCCCATCATAAAATCAAAGCGGATCTCCTGCAGCAAAGTAGCTGCGCCACCAACGTGATCAGTATCGCTATGACTAATTACCATACGATCAATCTGATTGATGCCTCTTCCCCTAAGAAAAGGTAAGATAATTCTTTTACCAGCATCATCCTTTTTTCCTTGTATTGGCCCAGTGTCATAGAGTAATTTCTTATTAGCGGTTTCGATTAGCACCGCTGTGCCCTGTCCAATATCAAGCACTGTGGCTGTAAAGTGGCCCATACTAATACGGTGGGTTATGGGTTTGATAAATAAGATGCCTGATAGAGTCAAGCCAATAATTCTAGATTTCCAAGACTCGCTAATAGATCCAGGACGAATAACAATCACTACCCCAATGGTGGCTATGGCTAGGACCCACCAATCTGGTTGATGAGACAGAGCAAATGACCATGACCAGCTTGCCATCCAAGATAAAACCATTGCTAGATATTCCATTGAGATATGCGCAATTAACAGCAACCATGCGCCCATGAACTCCGGAAGCAGCGCACCCCCAATTGCTAATGGAGTAACAACATAACTGACCAAGGGAATGGCAAGGGCATTGGCTAGGGGAGAAACGATCGATACTTGATAAAACCAATAAAGCGTTAGTGGCAAAAGTGCCATGGTGACTACTGCCTGTACACGACAGGCTTCTAGTAGGGCTTGCTTGACCATCTCAGACCAATGCATTTCTAATTCTTTACCAGTGGGTATTCCTAAAAGACCTCCAGAATCCTTCATGGCATACAAGATGGCAGCGACTGCGCCAAACGATAACCAGAAACCTGGGGTATAGGGTGCCATTGGATCAAACAGCAGAACAAATACTAAGGCCCAGCACCAAATATCAAATGAGCGAGGATTTCTGCCAGACCATAAGGCAAATGCAACAACCCCCACCATATACATGGTTCTTTGTGCGGGGATTTGAAAACCGGCTAAGCATGCATAGATAAATGCAGTTAAAAATCCGATAGCAGCAGCTACTTTGCTTACTGGAATCAACAGAGGAAGCCTATTACGACTCCATAAAAATGCCGCTATGCCTGCGCCAAGGCCTGCCAACATAGTGACGTGTAAACCCGAAATCGAAATTAAATGCCCAATTCCGGTGATATTGAACACCCGCCAATCGTCTTGATCAATTGCATTTTGATCGCCCATGACTAAAGCAGAAATGACACCGCCATAACGTGCATCAATCGGCAGTAAGCGTTGGATCTTGTTACGCAACTTCCAGCGCTGATATTCCATTTCTAAAGCGAGCTCAGTAAATCCAATATCCTTCTCTATCAATAACTCGCCTGACCTGACCGAACCACTAGCGCCAAAATTTTGATGAAATGCCCAACGCTCAAAATCAAAGGTATACGGGTTTAATGAACCATAAGGTCGCTTTAATTTGACCCTTAGTTTCCAGCGTTGTCCTGGAACCACATTAGGTATGTCTTGGGGATTGCGCCAGGCCGGTTGCCAACTTAAATAGATTTGACGAGGAAAGCCATTTAATTTCTCCCCTTTCCAAGCAACAGAATCGACTTCAAAAGAGAACTTTACTCCAGATGCACTACTTTGAGGTAATGCATTAATTCTTCCCTCTAATACGAAATCCTTTCCATCGTACTCACTAGAGAGGATATTTTGTAAGCGTCCTTTGGCGTACTGAGCATTCCAAGCAAAACCCAATGCAAAGAAAAGAATTGCTAGACAAACTTTTGCTACATAAAGTCTACCCCTCAATTGATAGGTCAGTAAATAAGCTAGACCGCTAATGAAGCTTGTCAAAATACAGAGTGATACCCAAGATTTTGGCAGTGTGGGTAAAAATAGTAGAAGAGATCCCCCGGCGATGAACGCCGCAATTGCCAAGCGCAAGCTGTTAAGAAGCTAAAGGTATGTGAATGAGCTTGGACGTTAATGCCGACCAGCGAGGTAAAGCTTGCATGGCATTTTGCCAGACCGCCTCTGAAAATACTTCATTACTAATACCCCGTATCATGGCAAGCTCTCTAGCAATACGAGGCAGAAAAGTAGGTTTATTACAAAGAGCGCCATCTTCCTTCTCTTCTTTTAACCAAGCCGGAGGAATATCTGGTGCATCGGTTTCAGTAACAATACTGTCTAGTGGTAATTCTTTGATAAGCCGCCGGATTTGCAGGGCACGATCATAAGTCGCAGCACCTCCAAATCCCAACTTAAAACCAAGCCCAATAAATTGTTCAGCTTGCTGAAAACTGCCATTAAATGCATGCGCAATGCCGCTGGGGACATTACGACAGCGCAAGGCTTTCAGAATGGCATCTTGAGAACGTCTTGCATGCAAAATAACTGGTAACTGAAATTGCTCGGCCAAATCTAACTGCGCATGAAAAAACTGTTCTTGCCTTTGTGGATCTAGACCTTCCACAAAATAGTCTAAGCCAATCTCACCGATACCGACAAAACGTGGATCACTAAGGGCTTGCTCAATCTGCTTTTTAAGAATAGCAATGTCTTCCTCTTTGGCATGATTAATATACAAAGGATGAATACCCAAGGTATAAACCAAGCCAGGTATTTGCGAGCCATATTGAACCGCAAGATTTCTGGCATGATCCCAATCGCGGGTTTGGACTGTTGGCAACAGAAGTGCTTTAACACCCTCACTATTTGCCTTAGTCACTATCTGCGATAAAGTGTTTTTAAACTCTGGCGCATCTAAGTGGCAATGGGTATCTACCCAGATAAGGTCTTTACTAGCTTCGCTCATTGCGCGAAAGTCTTTAATACTCCGCGCTCTAAATGCAAAATGCGATCACAGCGTTGGGCGCGTTCCGGGTCGTGGGTCACAATCACAAAGGCAGTGCCTTGCTCTCGCGCAATTTCTAACATTAAATCAAATACACCATCAGCTGTTTCGGTATCTAAATTACCAGTAGGTTCATCTGCCAAAACGCAGACTGGATTACCGACTAAGGCACGGGCAACTGCAACCCGCTGTCGCTCCCCTCCAGAGAGTTCACCAGGGGTATGGAGCTCACGATTCGCTAAACCTACTGAACGCAACATTTTGCTAGCCCGATCCATAGATTCATCATTACCCAAACCACGAATGCGTAATAGCAAGGCGACATTTTCAACGGCACTAAATTCATCTAAGAGATGATGAAACTGATAAATAAATCCCAAACTGTGATTGCGCAATCGATCTAATTTTGCCACTGGCAAGTGATTGAGATTTTCACTAGCCAAAATGACGGTACCTGCACTAGGTGTGTCTAAACCACCTAACAAATGCAATAAAGTACTTTTGCCAGATCCTGAAGAACCTACAATTGCGACTTTCTCCGAAGGTGCAACCTCAAGGTCGATCCCTTTTAAAACTTCAACCGCTGTGGGGCCTTTGCCATAGGTCTTTGCAAGCCCTTTAGCACTAAGCACTGGATTATTTGGGTCTGTCATGAGCTTATTCATAACGCAAAGCCTCCGCAGGTTGCACCTGAGCAGCGCGACGACTCGGATATAGGGTAGCTAGCACTGAAAGCCCGAAAGCCATCAGACCGACAGTAATGACGTCAGATAGACGCACATCTGATGGTAGCTCGCTAATGAAATACACGTCCCGCGGCAAGAATCGCACCCGAAAAATCGCTTCGATCGTCGGCACAATCACATCAATGTTGAGGGCAATCAATAAGCCTAGGCCAACGCCCGCTATAGATCCTAGTAAACCAATCGCTAGGCCTTGTACTAAAAAAATTCGCTGAATTAATCCTGGGCTAGCACCCATGGTTCTCAATATAGCAATATCAGCCTGTTTCTCATTGACTGTCATCACTAAAGTCGAGACTAGATTAAAAGCGGCGACCGCAATAATTAAAGTCAAAATGATAAACATCATTTTTCTTTCAGTTTGCACAGCAGCAAACCAATTGCGGTTAGATCGTGACCAGTCTGTTACCCATAGCGCTTGGGGAACTACTTGGGCTAATTCTGTTGCGATTTCGGGTGCACGTTGCATATCGTCTATTTTGATGCGTAGACCTGAAGGGTCTTGCAGGCGTAATAAAGCAGCCGCATCTTTCCAATGCATGATTGCTAGAGAGCTGTCGTATTCATAATGACCACTATCGACTACGCCAACTACTTGCAAGGTACGCATGCGGGGCATAGCCCCCGCTGGAGTGAGGTCACTCTCAGGAACGATCAGATTGATGCGATCCCCCACTCTCGCACCCACCATATTAGCCAACTGAGCACCGAGGGCTACTCCAAAGCCACCTGGTTTAAGGTCATCGATACTACCCGCCACAAATTGCCTGGGTAAATCTGAAACGCTACCTTCTTGACTAGGTAAAACCCCTCGAATGGACACTCCGCGCATCACACTCTCACGACTTAGCAAACCTTGCGAGCTCACCATCGGAGCTACCCCTATCACGTGAGGTTGAGAAGCCACTTTTAGAGCCAAAGGCTCCCAATTGGCCAAACCGTCAGGAGCAGAGATCTCGACATGGGAGAGCACAGAAAGCATGCGATCGCGCACTTCCTTCTGAAAGCCATTCATGACAGAGAGCACCACAATGAGGGCGGCAACGCCTAGGGCAATGCCTGCGGTAGATATTCCAGAAATAAAGGAGAGGAAGCCATCGCGCTTACCCACCGTCTTGCGACGCTTGGATCGGGTGTAGCGCAGGCCAATTTCTAGCTCAATAGGAAGTCTCAACATAGTCACAGTTTAGTGAATTGCTCGGGCAAACTGATGGAATGTCTAAATGCCCCCTAAAATTAGGGGAATGACTGCCAATTTAACCCCCCAGAAAAGCACACTGCAACGCTTTACCCTAATGCTCTCAGGAGAGGATGCATTTGATCGCGACTCTGATCAGGCGGGTAAAGCAAGTCCTCCTATAGGCTTACCTCATGAGCGCTTTCTTTTAGGAGAAAAGTTGCCAATTGCCCCTATATTACTTTTGGGCCAAACCGAGCAAGTAGTAAACCCCGCCGAGAACATTGCCTGTTTACAACCAGTGCATCTTCACGCTACACGTGACCATTTAATTTTGATGGCCCAAAATCAGATTGATTTGACACCAGAAGAATCAGCTAAGCTACTTCAAGCTGCACTTCCTTATCTAGAGGAAGATTTTCAATGCCCAGTTTTGTTTCAAGCACACCATGATTGGTTTATTTCAGCTGGCCCATTTGCAAGCCTAGCAACCCACTCGATTGACCAAGCCCATGGTCGCAATATTGATTGGTGGATGCCGCGCGATTCTGATGAATCCGGTTTAGCCAAACGTTGGCGCAAACTCCAAAATGAAATTCAGATGCTTTGGCATATCAACCCAGTCAATGAAGCGCGGGAGCAACGTGGTCTGCCGAGTATTAACTCCTTATGGATTAGCGGCATTGGCAAGCTTGAAGATGTTCGCGTACCAGAACTGATAAGGCAGAGCGGGCATGTTTATGGAGAACACCCCCTTTTAAAGGGTTTGGCTAAATTTTTGGATATTCCATACTGCACTTCAGCAGACTCTGCCCAATTGGCCAATGGCTTTGCTTGGGTGAATGATCCTGCCAAGCTATGGAGCTTACTTTCTATGGCGCTAGTCAAAAAACAATTGCACGAAGTAGAAATAATAGACTTCCCCAACGGCAAGCTTCGCAAGCGTATTTTGACGGTAAAAGATCTCAACAAACAATCATGGGCCTTTTGGAAAAACCCAGAACCTGTAACCTGGAAATACATTACTCAGTGAATCTCAGTAATCAACCTCAATATCTAGACCCTATTTAGATGAGTTTATTTTCTCGGCGCCCCTTCTTAGATCGAACTGCTAGTTGGCTAGAGCAAAGCGGCTTACATCCCTTGCTTGCTAGATTATTTGCAGCTCGCGGAATTGTCTCGCCCGAAGAGTTATCACTTGATCTTAAGCAACTACTTTCTCCAACAGGTCTTAAAAACTGCCTTTCTACAGCGACTTTACTAGCTGACATTTTGGAACGCCAAGAGCCGATGTTAGTAGTGGCAGACTACGATTGTGATGGCGCAACCGCTTGTGCAGTAGCAGTGCGGGGCTTAAAGATGTTAGGAGGTGCAAATACCGCCATTGAGTTTTTAGTGCCCAACCGCTTTACGATGGGTTATGGCCTTACCCCTGAGGTGGTGGAGTTAGCCGCTCAGCAAAACCCCAAACCCAAATACCTCATTACTGTGGACAACGGCATTGCTAGTGAAGCAGGTGTAGACCGTGCACGAGAACTTGGTATGGAAGTGATTGTGACCGATCACCACCTGCCAGGAGATCGCCTACCTAATGCGCTTGCTATTGTTAACCCCAATCAACCGGTCTGCCCTTTCCCTAGTAAAGCATTGGCTGGTGTAGGTGTTATGTTTTATTTACTCATAGCCCTTCGTGCAGAGCTACGCAAGCGGGGGAAATTTACCATCACGTCACAACCCAAAATAGAAAACCTCTTGGATTTAGTTGCCTTAGGCACAGTTGCAGACGTAGCCCAACTCGACCGAAATAACCGTATCTTAGTGTCCAACGGCTTAAAACGGATCCGTTCTGAGGTCTCTCAAGCAGGTATTTTGGCACTTTTCCAGGTAGCAGCTCGTGATTATCGCAAGGCTAATGCCTTTGACTTAGGATTTGCCATTGGCCCTAGATTAAATGCCGCAGGTCGACTAGCAGATATGACTTTGGGTATCAGACTACTGCTCACCGATCAAACCGAGCAAGCTTTGGAACTTGCTCAAGAACTCGATCGCATTAACCGTGAGCGCCGCGTAATTGAGACTGGTATGCAAGCAGAGGCGTTTGCCCATTTAGCTGAAGATCAACTAGCAGATAAGATGACTAGCCACAGTAGCATTTGCCTGTGGAATCCAGAATGGCACCAAGGCGTAGTCGGCATTGTTGCCTCACGCCTAAAAGAACGATTTAATCGTCCTGCGATTGTTTTTGCTCCTGCGGATAGCACTTCGGGGGGGCTTGAGAAAGAGCTTCGCGGCTCAGGTCGATCAATTACTGGTTTTCATCTGAGAGATGCTCTAGATATAGTTTCTAAACGCGAACCTGGCCTTATTCTCAAATTCGGTGGTCATGCCATGGCTGCTGGCCTCACCATTCGCAAAAGTGATTTTGAAAAGTTTGATGGTTTATTTCAGGAAGTGGCCGATGAATTACTTAATGATGAATTGCTTGAACGACGCCATATTCATGACGGTAGCTTGTCACTATCAGAGTTCACCCCAGAAATAGGTGACTTACTTGCCGCAGAAATCTGGGGTCAAGGCTTTCCCCAGCCCATTTTTTTTGGGGAATTTGAGGTTGGTCAGCAAAGCCTCATGAAAGAAAAGCATCTGCGCTTGCAGCTTCGTCCTGTTGGGGATGGCCAGCTGGCTAGCAAACCATTTACTGGGGTTTGGTTTAACCGGACCCAGCTATTACCAGCTAAGGCCAAGCTAGCCTACCGCCTAGTGACTGACCGCTACCAAGGTCAGGCCCGCGTACAGCTCATGATTGAGGCCCATGATGAGAGTGTTCCCAACTAAAGGGTTCAGGCTCATAACCCCCTTATAATCAGGGGATGGAAGCCGAACAACTCAATATTATTTCAAATACCCTCTCCGATCTGCTCACGCGTGAGCAAGCTCTACGGGGGTATCTTTGACTTCGAAGTAAAGTCACGCCGCCTTACTGAAGTTAACTCAATTCTTGAAGATCCCACCATCTGGGACGATCAAAAGAAAGCACAGGCCCTGGGCAAAGAAAAGAAGTTGCTCGATGGGGTTGTTGCCACTCTCACTGATTTAAATAGCAATCTCACTGGCGCCCTCGAATTATTCGATATGGCTAAAGAAGAAAGTGATTTTGAAACTATTGGCGTCATCGAACAAGATGTCGAGAGCTATAGCAAGATCATTCATGACCTTGAGTTCCGTCGCATGTTCCACAATGAGATGGATCCGTGTAGTTGCTTTATTGATATTCAGGCAGGTGCTGGCGGTACTGAAGCTTGCGATTGGGCCAGCATGCTCTATCGCCAATACCTCAAATATTGCGAGCGCAAAGGCTACAAAACAGAAATTCTGGAAGAATCTGATGGTGACGTTGCTGGTATTAAGAGTGCCACTATTAAAGTTGATGGTGAATACGCATACGGACACCTGCGCTCAGAGACCGGGGTGCATCGCTTAGTACGCAAGTCCCCCTTTGACTCATCTAATGGACGTCATACCTCTTTTGCCAGTATCTATGTGTATCCAGAGATTGATGACTCGATTGAGATTGACGTTAATCCTGCAGATATTCGGACCGATACCTATCGCGCCTCTGGTGCGGGTGGTCAGCATATTAACAAGACTGACTCTGCCGTCCGTCTAACCCATCTCCCAACCGGAATTGTGGTGCAGTGTCAGAATGACCGAAGCCAGCACCGCAATAGGGCTGAAGCCATGACTATGCTCAAATCGCGCCTGTACGAACACGAGATGCAAAAGCGCCGTGTGGAGCAAGATAAGTTGGAGGCCGGCAAAACGGATGTGGGTTGGGGTCACCAGATCCGCTCCTACGTACTTGATCAGAGCCGCATTAAAGACTTGCGCACGAACGTCGAGATCTCTAATACTCAAAAAGTATTAGATGGAGATCTTGATGCCTTCATTGAAGCCAGCCTGAAGCAAGGCGTGTAAAAACCGAACACCCATCACTGCATCACTAAAGATATGAACGATAAAGCCATCCAATCCCCAGCAACCGAAGTTGTTGATGAAAATCACATCATTGCCGAGCGCCGTGAAAAACTCGCTAAGTTACGCGCAGCCGGTATCGCCTTCCCAAATGATTTCGTGCCAACTCACTTAGCAGCGGATCTCCACACCCACTATGACGGCCTCACTAAAGAAGAAATGGCCGCTAAAAAAGTACATGTCAAAGTTGCTGGACGTATGGTACTTAAGCGTGTGATGGGTAAAGCGAGTTTTGCAACCATTCAAGATCGCAGTGGACAAATTCAGTTCTATATCAACGATGAGCTCAGTGGTGCTGATGTTCATGGCGCCTTCAAGCATTGGGACATGGGCGACTTTATCTCTGCTGAAGGCAATCTCTTTAAAACCAATAAAGGTGAACTCTCAGTTGAGTGCAGCAATTTACGCCTCCTCAGCAAGTCATTGCGTCCATTGCCTGATAAGTTCCACGGCCTCTCAGATCTGGAGACTAAATATCGTCAACGCTATGTAGACTTGATTGTTAATCCAGAAAGCCGCAATACTTTTAGAGCACGCAGCAATGCGATTGCCTCCTTGCGTCGCCATATGCTCGATGCTGATTTTATGGAAGTAGAAACACCCATGCTTCACCCTATTCCGGGTGGCGCTACAGCTAAACCATTTATTACGCACCACAATGCTTTAGATATGCAGATGTTCTTGCGCATTGCGCCAGAACTGTACTTGAAGCGCTTAGTAGTAGGTGGCTTTGAGCGCGTCTTTGAAATTAACCGTAACTTCCGTAACGAAGGCGTTAGTCCGCGCCATAATCCAGAATTCACGATGATGGAATTCTATGCAGCCTATACGGATTACCATTGGCTGATGGACTTCACCGAAGGCTTAATTCGTGCAGCGGCTATCGATGCCCAAGGTACCGCAGCACTAACCCACCAAGGTCGTGATCTAGATTTGAGTAAACCTTTCCAGCGCCTAACGATTACTGAAGCCATCCTGAAATACTGTGGCCAGTCCAATAAGAGTTACGAGCCCGCTCAATTGGAAGATGCTGCATTCATTCGCGCTGAATTGAAAAAAGGTGGCGAGAACCCAGATTCCCCTACCCTGAAGAACGCAGGTATTGGAGCACTCCAATTGGCTTTATTTGAGTTGGTTGCTGAGTCACACCTCTGGGAGCCAACCTACATCATTGATTACCCAATTGAAGTTAGCCCCCTCGCCCGTGAATCCGATACGCGCCCTGGTATTACTGAGCGCTTTGAATTGTTCATCACTGGTCGTGAAATCGCTAACGGCTTCTCTGAGTTAAACGATGCTGAAGATCAAGCAAATCGTTTCCGCAAGCAAGTTGAGCAAAAAGAAGCTGGGGATGAAGAGGCAATGTACTTTGACCACGACTTCATTCGCGCGCTAGAGTACGGCATGCCCCCAACGGGTGGTTGCGGTATCGGTATTGATCGTTTGGTCATGTTACTCACAGATGCACCAAACATTCGTGATGTGATCTTATTCCCGCATCTGCGTCGCGAAGAAGAGTAAGTCGCTTATCTTTATTACCAATCAGGAAAAACAAAAGTCGCAACCATGCGACTTTCTTGTTGCAGCACCTATTCTCCAGCGGACATCTTTTTAAGGAACATTCGAGTAAAAAATACCGCCATTCCAATAATCGTAACAATCACAAGCAAACTCAATTGACCTTCATAAGTCCCAAATAACTCTTTAATCATTTCGCTCTCCTTTGAATACCACTAAGGATTACTTTAGGCTTATCAAGAGCATTCTGATTTGACGTAAATCAAATAATGGATCGCTAATTTAGTGGAAAGAGCTGTTTATTTAGACTATCCATTACCGTGACGTTTACCGGAATTGCCAAACTCACACTGGAAGATACAGTACAAAAATCTTGAAATTGCGCTAACACTCGATCTAAGTTCTGTAAAGTTTCACCTGGTACGCCAATCTGAATATCTACATCAATAGCTAAAATTCGTAAGCGATTTTGCTCGTTACGACCAATTTCGCAACTAGCATTCGTCACGATAGGCTCAGGATTTTGTTTAAACTTTCGTAAAGCAAATAATAAAGAGTCAGATAAGCAGTTGGCAACTCCAGCAATTAAAAATTGTGATGGTGTAGCCCCATCTGAACCGCCTAATGGAGGGGGTTCATCACCAAAAATGGGGTCTTTATTATCGGCATAGTAAATAGCAAACCGATAGTCGGATTGCTGAACCAACTTTACTGATGGAGATTCACTCATAAAATTCCTTTACTTAAAATACGTAATAAATTTTTGACTTATTCAAACTTAAGTGGCTCTGGTTTGACAATCGGATTACCTGCTTGAGACCACCCTTCGAAACCGCCAGCAATAGACTGAACATGCAAATATCCCATTTCATGAAGTACTTTAGCGGCTAAAGCGGCTCGCCCACTATTTTTGCAGTACAACACTATCTTCAAATTTCGGGAACTCAGATCTGGATCATTACTCAACTTGAACTCCAATAGCCCTCTAGAAATATGAATTGCACCCGGGATATGCCCATTAGCATATTCATCAGCTTCACGAACATCAAGCAATACATCGGAGTCCTGAATGGCATTTAAGGCATCTTCAAGACTGACTTCTTTAATATCTGCTTTAGCTAGTAGCACAAGATCATGAGCGGTTTTCATTGCTTCCTCTTCAATTCATTCTTAATTAATTCTTAATTTATATCTTTTAATATTATATATTATAATATATTAATACAAGCCTGGAATTAATTTTTTAACTTTCTGCTTGTATTCCAAATATGCTGGGAACCGCTCTATTAACCAAATCTCTTCACACCTTGTCTTGAGATCGAAAAAAATAAAGAGCGCAATTACATAAACTAGAACAAATGCGTAGGGATAAATCAATAGCCATCCTAATGCCACTAAAAGGACCCCAAAATATATGGGATGCCGCACAATGCGATAAAGACCCCCTTGAATCAGTTGGGCACCTTCCTTGGGGCAAGGTAAGGGGGTGAGATTTTTACCCAAGTTCAATGCAGCAACAATGGTTAGTAGCAATCCCAGTAAGCTAATAATCACCCCCAAAAGCCATACATATGATCGGAGGAATGATGTTGTGGTCCATTCAGGCAAGAGAAGTGGGCCTTGAGGGCCAAAGATAATGAGGCCTATCAAGATTGCTTGGACTAGAACGTAACCAGCGCCCCGCTCTACTAGAGATAACTGCCTCATAAAACCTTTTATTAAAGAATATAAGCACTTGCTAAAAAATGAGGACAAAAATCACCGACCCCAAATTGTGCATGGCAATGAATAAATTAGATCCAAAAGTCATATGTTCATCATAACGTGCCCCCTTTTAAAGTGGTCGACCCCACGCTTTATTACTAAAAACATGATCCAAATCACTACTTGACCCTATTTTTGGATCAATTTCTGGGAACTTGCTACTTGGAGAATGGGATAATCAACTTTTTCCTCGATTACATAAGTACTTATGGCCGCATATAACACCGAAACTGTTCTCACCGTTCACCATTGGAATGACACCCTATTTAGTTTCACTACTACACGCAATAAAGGCTTACGTTTTCGTAGCGGTCATTTTTTGATGATTGGCCTTGAAGTAGAAGGTAAGCCACTAGTTCGGGCCTACAGCGTAGCTAGCCCAAATTATGAAGAACATTTAGAATTCTTGAGTATTAAAGTCCAAAATGGCCCCCTTACCTCCCGTTTACAAAAAATACAGGTTGGTGACCCCGTCTTGGTAAGTGAAAAGTCTGTTGGCACCTTGGTGATCGATGACTTAAATCCAGGCAAACATCTTTACCTCTTTAGTACTGGCACAGGCCTTGCACCATTCATGAGCATTATTCGTGACCCAGAGACCTATGATAAGTTTGAAAAGGTGGTATTAATTCATGGCGTACGCTTAGTGAGCGAATTAGCTTACGGCGATTACATCAAGAATGAACTTACTCAAGATGAATTTATGGGCGATCTCATTCGAGAAAAACTCATCTACTATCCAACAGTCACTCGTGAAGCATTCACGCATACTGGGCGATTAACTACTGCCATTGAATCTGGCCAACTTTTCAAAGACATTGGCTTGCCTCCACTAGATCCAGCTGTTGATAGAGCCATGATCTGCGGCAGCCCATCTATGCTGAAAGAAACTGCCGAGATGCTTGATGCTAAAGGCTTCAAAGTATCACCTAGCTTGGGTCAACTCGGTGACTATGTATTTGAACGGGCTTTCGTAGAAAAATAAGTCATTATAGGATCCTATATATCTAAAAGTAATTTAGATATCTCTATATATTCCTTGTAGATATATAGATGCCTTGGTAAATTCTCCCTCACGAGATATTTATCAAGGAATTTTCGATGTCACCGGTACGAGAGCATTACAACCCCCTTATTACCAAACTATTGCGAGAGCATGATTGCTTGCCGCACGATTGCATTGAAGAACGCAAGTGCTTTCAACGCAGAATTATTTTTTTGATGAATACCATCAAGCTTGAAGAATTCGAAACCTCTTTTGTGTAAGTTGGGTAAAACATAAAAATGCTGCAATTTTTTCTAGAGTCCTCTCAATTTATTATTTCGGGCGCGTTGGTCGGCCTACTCGTTGGCATGACTGGTGTTGGCGGTGGATCTTTAATGACGCCATTACTCACAATTATTTTTGGGGTTGCTCCAACTACTGCCGTAGGAACTGATCTTGCTTTTGCAGCAATCACCAAGGGATTTGGAACAGCAGCCCATAAACTACATGGCAATGTTCGCTGGGATATCGTTAGACTGCTTAGTCTTGGTAGTTTGGCTACCGCAATTTTATCTATCCTAGCACTCAGATACATAGGGCCAGTTTCAAAAAACTTCAACCATCTCATTAGTATTTCCATTGGAGTATCGGTTCTTTTAACTGCCGGTTCACTGCTATTTAGAGCTAATATTTTGAAATGGGTACAAGTTAATCCTCATTTTTTACCTAGTGGACCAAACTTATCCAAAGCCACTATCGTAGTCGGTGCCATTATTGGTGTGCTTGTGACTATCTCCTCTATTGGTGCAGGCGCAATTGGAGCCACATTAATTCTGATTCTCTACCCACATCTAAAGCCAGCGCAAGTTGCTGGGACGGATATTGCCTATGCAGTCCCACTTACCGCCCTTGCTGGTATTGGTCATTGGTGGCTAGGAAATGTACATTTCGATTTGTTATTCGGTCTTTTAATTGGCTCTGTTCCAGCAATTTGGCTAGGCGCCAAGCTTTCTAGTGCCCTATCTGAAAAAGCAACGCGGACTACCCTCGCAGCTACTTTATTTTTAGTTGGGATTAAATTAGTCTCCTCATGAATCCTACAAATCTTTGGCCTATCCCCCCAACCACACTTATCCCAAGAGAGTTGACTGAGAAGTCCGCTACTCTTAAAAAACGCTTATCTGATATTGCTGCGCGTTATGTTGATGTCCGTTTCGCTACCAGTTTGGCTGCGGAAGATATGGTAATCACCGATGCCATCTCCAAATCCAAAACAAAGATCGCTTTATTTACACTAGCTACTGGTCGCCTTCACCAAGAAACTGTGGATATGACTAAGGCTACCGAGAATCATTACGGTGTAGTGATTGCGAAAGCTTATCCAGAAGAAGTTGATGTTCAGGGTTTTGTAGATCAATACGGTATGAATGGCTTTTACGATGGTGTAGAAGCCAAGAAAGCCTGTTGTGGCGCGCGCAAGATTAAACCCCTGAATGCCGCCCTGCTTGGTGCCGATGCCTGGCTTACTGGCCAGAGACGCGAACAATCAACCACTCGGGTTGAGCTCAACTTTGAAGAACATGATGACGCACGCGGTATTGCTAAATTCAATCCCTTGTTTGATTGGACTGAGGCTGATGTTTGGGCATATATCAAGCAAGAGAATGTACCCATTCATCCACTGCATTTAAAGGGTTATCCCAGCATTGGCTGCGAGCCTTGCACGCGTCAAGTCAAAAAAGGTGAGGACATTCGTGCAGGACGCTGGTGGTGGCTACAGAGCGACAGCAAAGAATGTGGTCTCCACATCAATAAATAATTGTTTAATTAATTCAGTAGCAAAACTTAGCAAAGAACGAATTACAGAATGCAAGAACAGAAATTACTAGATGACCACTTAGACTGGCTTGAGGCTGAGTCGATTTATATTATTCGCGAAGTTGTAGCACAGTGCGCAAATCCTGCAATGCTGTTCTCAGGCGGAAAAGATTCAATCGTGATGTTTCACTTGGCTCGCAAAGCCTTTCAGTTCGGCGATCGCCCAGTAAAGCTCCCCTTCCCTATTCTGCATATCGATACTGGGCATAACTACCCAGAGGTGATCGCGTATCGCGATTCAGTGGTTGAAAAAACTGGCGTGAAATTAATTGTTGGTCATGTTGAGGATTCCATCAAAAAAGGCACTGTGCGTTTACGCAAGGAAACCGATTCTCGTAATGCTGCTCAAGCAGTCACCTTACTTGAGGCAATTGCTGAGTACCAGTTTGATGCCCTCATGGGTGGCGCACGCCGTGATGAAGAAAAAGCACGTGCCAAAGAGCGTATCTTCTCTTTCCGCGATGAATTTGGGCAATGGGATCCGAAGGCTCAACGCCCTGAACTCTGGAATCTATATAACGCCCGAATCGCCAAAGGCGAAAACATGCGCGTGTTTCCAATCTCCAATTGGACTGAACTCGACATCTGGCAATACATCGCTCGTGAGAAATTAGAGCTACCAAGCATTTACTATGCTCATCAACGTGAAGTGGTTAAGAAAAACAGTCTTTTGGTGCCTGTGACCAATATCACCCCTAAAGCCCCCAGTGATATCAGCGAAGTATTGAGTGTGCGCTTCCGTACCGTGGGCGATATTAGCTGCACTTGCCCAGTTCTGAGTAGCGCAGCAACGCCTATCGATATTATTGCAGAAACAGCCATCACTGAAATTACCGAGCGTGGCGCTACTCGTATGGACGATCAAACCAATGAGGCCTCAATGGAGCGCCGCAAGAAAGAAGGTTACTTCTAATGACTACCAATCAAACGCATTCTGAAAATTCGCACCAAAACGTCGTTCGGTTTATCACTGCTGGCAGCGTGGATGACGGCAAAAGCACCTTAATTGGTCGCCTCTTGTATGACACCAAGTCGATCCTGGTAGATCAGCTTGAGTCTTTATCCAAGACCAAACATGCTCGCGTTACCTCATCTGATGCAGGCGTTGACTTAGCACTCTTAACTGATGGCCTTGAGGCAGAACGTGAACAAGGCATCACGATTGACGTTGCCTATCGCTATTTCTCAACCTCAAAGCGCAAATTTATTGTGGCTGATGCGCCAGGTCATGAGCAATACACGCGCAACTTGGTAACAGGTGCGTCACAATCGGATGTCGCAGTCATTCTGGTAGACGCTACTCGAGTGGATCTCAACACTAGCCCCGCTACCTTATTGGCGCAAACTAAGCGCCATGCTGCAATTGTCCATTTGCTCGGCCTGCGCCATGTGGTCTTTGCTGTAAACAAAATGGACTTACTCAATTTTGATGAGAAGGTATTCAATACCATCAAGACAGCAATTGAAGACTTAACGATAAAAATTGGCTTGCCTGCGCCAACTTTAATCCCCATGTCAGCGCTCTTAGGTGCAAACGTCGTTACCGCCAGTAAAGATTTGCCTTGGTACAAGGGTCCGACATTACTGCAGTGGTTGGAGAGTCTAGACACCAGCCCGCAGTCAGAGAAAACCGCTTTACGCTTTCCGGTGCAATATGTTGCCCGTCAAGATGGCAGCGCTTCCGATGACTTGCGTGCTTACCTTGGTCAAATCGAGTCCGGTAGTATTCGCAAAGGACAAAGGATAAAGGTCTTGCCAGGCAATCTAGAGGCAACGATTTCTGAGGTTTACCTAAGTAATCGCTCGAACCGGGAGCAAACTGATGGCAGTAATACTGTCCATTCTGCCCAAACTGGGCAAGCGGTTGCACTTTGTCTTGCAGAGGATATTGATGTTTCTAGAGGATGTCTCTTTGTAAGCGCGGATGATGATACCCCACCAACATTAACAAAACAGATTTCTGCTGACTTATGCTGGTTAGATAGCGAGCCACTCTCCTTAAGTCGTAAATACGCATTACGTCATACCAGTAATACTGTCAGCACAAAGGTAAAAGTCATTCAAAGGGTATTGGATGTCGAGACCCTATCTCATGCAAGTGATACCCATGCCCTCACTAGTAATGAAATTGGCCGTGTTGACTTTGTCTTACAACAACCAATTGCAGCTGATCTTTTTGATCAGTCACAACGCACGGGTTCCTTTATCCTGATTGATGAAGCTACTAATCATACGGTGGCAGCTGGGATGATTAGGGAAGCGCTTATTTAATCTAGTTTCAAGAGATGTTGAGAATAAATACTAGGCCAATAGTTGCAATGAATACTGTTTCTGCTACCAACATTAATACTGGTTGCCAGCCTAATTGAGATAATTCTTGAAAATTGGTTTTCAAGCCTGCTGCTGCAATGGCAATCACCAACATCGAGCGAGATAATCCCCCAATGGAATAGGTAACTGAGTCTGGCAGTACATGCAAGGATGCAACCATGGACAGAGCAACAAAGCCGATCAAAAAACTCGGAATTAAACCTAAACTCTCCCAACCCAATTGCTTACTTGACTTTTCTGCTCCAAAAAAGATAGCAATAAAAAGAACTACCGGAAGTAGCAAGGCCACTCTAAATAGTTTTACTACTGTCGCTACATCCCCCGCCTCAGGACCAAATAACATACCAGCAGCAACTACTTGTGCAACATCATGAACCGTAGCCCCCAAAAATATTCCAGCATGTAACGGGCTAACAGCAAGCATCTGCAAGACAAATGGGTAAATCACCATCGCCATAGTAGATAACACTGTGACACCAACTACAACTAATAGGGTAAAGCGTTCATTCTCCTTGGTCTTTGGCAAGACCGAGGCGATAGCTAAAGCTGCTGAGGCTCCACAAATACCTACTGATCCGCCGGCGATCAATCCAAAATCAGGAGATAGCTTAAGTAGCTTCGCAATGAAAAGGCCTAGGCCGATTGTCAGAACGATTGCCACAAGAATCATAAGACCAGTATTTAATCCGATAGCATGAATATCTGAAAAAGTAACTCGAATACCTAAAAATGCAACCCCAAAACGTAGTACCGTCTTTGCGCAAAAATCAATGCCAGACTGAACCACTTCATTGAGATATAAAAAATGAAGAGAGAGTCCAATAAGCAAGGCGTAAAGCAATTGCGGACCACCATAATTTTCTGAAAGAAAACTGGTCGACATGGCTATTAGCAGGCATACCGATACTCCCGGAAGATTTTTCTTTATAGATGAAAACATGAAGTTCTTTAGGCAACTAATTCACTAAAGTATTCATGTTGATTGGTATTGAGTGTGGATACTCGCCATTCCAGCGGTTCGTCCTGTATCCCCAACGCAACCCTCCTAATGACTAAGACGGGTGATTCAGGCTTGATGCTTAACCATTCACCATTTTGTTTTCCTGCCAAACCCGCTCTTAATCGCTCACTACTACGGACCACGGTTTGACCATATTGCATTTGATACATCTGATATATGCTGCCTTTACGATTAATAAAATCGGCACGACTCAAATTTTTAAAGCGCTTCTTATCTAGAGAAATTTGATCAATCATTACACACTGCCCATCCAAAGAGAGATGATTGGTAATTCGCCACACTGGGGCGCCCTCTTTTATTTGTAGTTTATTGGCCTCTGCTTTACTAGCTAAGGCGCTTGTAAACGAGGCTAATTGCACTTTTGGATAGACTTTCTTGTCTGCATCTTGCTTGACTACATGAAAGAAATAATATAAAAGACGTTTTAGATCATGCTCAGCTACATAAGTGCCCCTGCCTTGGCGACGAACAACAATCCCCTCTGCAACTAACTCGTCCACTGCTTTGCGCAGGGTACCTATAGATACGTCTAATTCTTTTGATAAATCCTTTTCAGCGGGTAATGCCTGCCCCATAGGATAGCGACCCCTGACCAAATCATCAGTAATCTTTTGCTTTACCTCTTGATAGGCGGTCAGGGATTTCATATCTTAAGACTTATGCAGATTCATATAAACGGGTTAATACAAATTCACGATGGCCGAGAATCTCAGAAGCGGTTAATTCGCCATCCGCAGTACGGATAAGGCAATTGAGTAATTTATCGCCAGCCTGATCCATATTCTCTTCACGACGCAAAATACCTGACACATCCACATCAATGTGTTCACCCATCGTACGCACCGTCTTTGGATTCGCACAAATCTTAATCACCGGAAGAATGGCATTACCAATCACATTACCCTGGCCCGTTGGAAATAAGTGGGCAGCAAAACCAGCAGCCGCACATAGAGTCACCATTTCTGCAGCTGCAGATGAGGAATCCATAAAATGCAAACCGGGGATCTTAGGCTCCTCTCCTTTATCGAGAACACCATCAACAATACATTTCTTACCTATTTTCTGGATATTGCCTAGAGCCTTCTCTTCAATAGTAGTTAAACCACCAGCAATATTGCCCTTGGTAGGCTGTGAATCAGAGAGGTCACTGGTTTTGTGACGCTCAATCACATCTTGATAGCGATCAAACATTTCACGGAACTTTTTCTTAATCTCAGGAGTACGGCAACGTGCTTCAACCAAGTGCTCACCACCTGTTAATTCAGTAGTTTCCCCAAAAACCAAGGTTGCTCCAATTCCATATAACTTGTCAAAGGCATCACCTACTGTTGGGTTTGCTCCGCAACCCGAAGTAGTATCAGACTCGCCACATTTGGTGGAAACCCAAAGCTCTGATAAAGGCGCTTTCACACGTTGTTGCTTAGACGCATACTTCATCATCTGATAAGCAGATTTACTAGCGGCAGCAATAGTAGCAGTATCGCCGTTACCTTCAATCCAAAAACCTTCAACTGGCTTACCGGATGCTTTTATGCCATCAACAACAATTTTGGTCCACTGTGGCTCAATACCTATTACTACAACACCAGCTACGTTTGGATTACACCCAGTACCAATCAGTGTGCGGAAATGCAAATCTAAGTCTGCTCCAAATTGCAAGCGACCATATGAGTGAGGAATGGCCATAGTACCTTTAATATTATTTGCAACTGCTTCGCAAGCAGCATTCGATAGGTCATCTAAAGGCAAAATAAGTACGTGATTACGAATACCCATGCGACCGTTTTCACGGCGGTAGCCTATAAAGGACGCGTCTTTCAAATTAGTCATCATTTTCTTTCTCAATGAATAGTGAGGTTAAAGGGCGAAATTACCAGCGCTTTGTTTTTACGTTTTGAACATGAAGGTGCTCGCCTTTTTTAATTTGGGCAACTACCTTGCCAATGTCAACGCCATATTTCAAGACCGTGTCGCCTACTTTAAAATCGTTTAGCGAAATCTTGTGTCCAATAGGAATATCACTCTCAGACTTCATATTTAATGTGATATCTCCGTCCATTACCCAACCTATCAAATCATCCCCCGCTTTTACGCCTTCAACGACCACAATACCTACGCCATCTCCTGGCTCGTGCACGACAAAATGGATCATTACCTTCTCCTCATTAATCTCGCTATTAAAAACTACTTATTCCATGACTGGGCAATACCAGCCTGAATTTCTTCTACAACTACATTCGAAACATTTACACCTTCTATAAAACCAACTGCACGTTGCTTAAAACGACGCTCACCGGGAAGACGAACACCTAAATCAGCTGATAAGACATCTAAAAAATCTCGCATTCTGCTGGCAAATACATGAGTGCCAGCCACGCCAGGGTTAATGGTCAGCAACAACTGTCCAATACGTGGTCGATTACCTTTAGCATCAAAAAAAGAATCTGCCTCATAAGAGAACCGACTACCGGATAGTCCTACTACTAATAATTCAACAATCAATGCCAATAGGGCGCCTTTGTCTCCCCCTAGTGGGACCATTAAGCCTTTTAAACCTTCATTAGGATCGGTAGTAGGCTTGCCATCAGCGGTCAAGGCCCATCCCTCAGGAATAGACTCCCCTTTTTTTGCAGCCACCAGCAATTTGCCTCGCGCCACTGCAGACAAAGACATATCAATCACTAGGGGATCTGCTTCCCCTACAGGGAAGGCTCCTGCTAGGGGATTTGTCCCAAATATTGCCTTGCTACCGCCTACCATTGGCATAGCAGCCGGTGTGTTGCCAAATAAAAGTGAAATGTATCCAGCGCGGGCAGCAGCTTCAACAAAATGACCCGCTACACCAAAATGATGGCTATTGTTAACCGCAACTAAACCTACGCCCGTTTTTGAGGCCAGATTTACAGACAAATCAGTGGCAAATTTTAGCGCTGGAAATGCCAAGCCTTCTGAAGCATCGACTAGTGCAGCCGATAACTTATATGAGCGTACTTTCATTTTGGGTGAAAGCTCAATACGCCCATTTTTTGCATGGCTCGCATACTGAGGTACTCTGGCCAAGCCATGCGAAGCTAGTCCATCTAATTCAGCTAAAGCAAGAAACTGCGCAGTCTCAAATGCAGTCTTAGCATTAATTCCACAGGCTAAGAGACCTCCCTTTGCCAACTCAACCATCTCTTGGTAGGATAAATTCATCCAAAATCTCCAAAATACAGGGTTTTTAGGGCTTGACTTAGGATGAGCATTGGGGGCAGAATGAATCTCATATCTAAATCATATAGATGATTTAGATATGTTGCAATATATAAATTCTGCATACGTTATTTTTGAAGAATTACTATTCCCAATAAAGAGTGTGAGGATGCTTGCAAAGAATAAGCTTATAACTACTAAATATCAGTGGCTTATATTTTTTAGACTAAAAACAGATAAGATATAAAAACAGATTTAACACGGAGACAATACCCATGTTCAACTTCAAACTTAGTACATTTAGCAAATCCTTCACCTTACTGGTAAGCATTTTTATGCTGGCCTCAGTACCACTCGCAAATGCACAATCATGGCCAACGAAGTCTATCAAGCTCATTATTCCATTTGCAGCTGGTGGCACTACTGATATCTTAGGTCGCCTCTTGGCCCAACAACTCTCAAAAGATTTAGGGCAAAACGTTATCGTTGAAAATAAAGGGGGTGCTGGTGGCAATATCGCCGCTGAATTTGTTGCTCAGTCACCTGCTGATGGCTATACCATTATGTTGGCTTCTGGCAGTATGCTGACAGTAAATCCCAATTTATATAAAAAATTGCCAGTTAATTACGCCAAAGACTTTGTATATATTACTAATGTCGCTAGCGGTCCAATGCTGCTATCAGTAAGCACTAAAGTCCCCGTTAAGAACTTTGCAGAGTTTATTGCTTATGCAAAAACTAAAGATTTAAACTTCGGGTCTGCAGGCATTGGCAGTCAGGTCCATATGGCTGGTGAAAACCTCACGTACGCCGCAAATATTCCTGCTACACACATACCATATAAAGGTGAATCCGCAGCACTCAATGATTTGGTATCCGGCCAAATTGACTTTATGGTTGGCAACCTGACTGCGGCAGCTGGTTTTGCAAAATCAGGTCAAATTAAGCCACTTGCTGTCACTAGCGCCAAGCGCGTTAAGCAACTTCCAGATGTGCCTACCGTTTCAGAAGCAGGTATCCCCGGCTTTGAGTCGACCGGGTGGTTTGGATTGGTTGCCCCAGCCAATACACCTAAGGCTATTACAGAGAAGATTTATGTGGCCACTGTTAAGGCCGTTAACTCAGAGGCAATGAGAGCTAGCTTAGATTTAAATGGGCTTACTGCTGTTGTCAACGATCAAAAAGACTTTGAGTCACAAGTTAAATCTGAATCTATCGCCTGGGAAAAAGTCATTAAAGGTCGCAATATCAGCACTCAGTAAGGCATGTTTTTTATAAAAATGCGAGATTAGCTCCTCGCATTTTTATTTTCCAAAACTAACTTGCTCTGAAATTGCTTTTAATTAAGTTGCTTAAGTAAAAGCATAGAACCAGAAAAGAGCAAGATTGATCCATAAGCTACCCGCATGGCTGTTTTACTCATTTTGCTATGCATGTGTGTCCCTAGCCAAATGGATAAGAATGTTGCGGGCATCAGGCAAAGTGCTAAACCAACTACTGACCAACTTAAGATTAAGCCCGTTACCAACATCAAAGTAAGCCTCAAAAAAGTGAGTATAAAGATGGCAAAAGCCATTGATGCGCGTAAAACTTTTGGGTCATTTATTCGCAGCCCAAGATAGGAAACATATATGGGGCCGCCTGTTGCAAAGAGCGCTGTAAATACCCCGCCAAAGAATCCAAAGGGAGCGGCCCACCATTTATTAATAGGCTTATGGGTTTCTAGATTTCTTTGCCATAAAATACGCATCCCGTTAGCAACAGCAAAACAGCCTAGAATGAGTAGTAATGGTTCGCTCGGAGCCTCAATTAATAAGACTATTCCTAGTAACATACCAACCAAACTAAATGGCAAGAGCCACTTTAACTCCTTAAAGTTGACATCTCCTGAAGATTTTCTTCCCACATATAAAGATGCACAAATATCGATAATCACCATCATGGGCACTACCGTCTTTAGTGGATACATTAGGACTAATAATGGTACGGAAACAATTGAAGATCCAAATCCAGTGATGCCAAAAATAAAATAAGCGCTAAAGATAATCAGGGTAGCCAACGCAAATTGGACTGGCTCAATAAATTCAAAAATAGTTAGCTCTCGACTAAGATAGTTTGACCAGGTTTAACCATCGTAAATTTCACTGGTCTATTTTCGATTTGTATGGACGCTCCATCCATTTTCACCGCTGTGAAATAGGACTCTTCAAGAGATCCAGGCTGTGGGTAGTCATCACGATAGTGAGCACCTCGTGAGTTCTCTCTAGATATTGCTGATTCTGTTACTGACTTGCTTACTAAAATTAGATTTTGTAGATTCATCCAATCCTGCCAAGTGACACTATATTCACGCTGTAGATTGCCAACGCCCATTTGATCAAGACTTTCTCCTAATTCAAGTAGCTTACTACGAGCCCGCAAAAGACTTTCTTTACTTCTTGAGATCCCAACATCGTCCCACATACACTGAGCTAGAGCATCCCGAATCGACTCAATATCCCCTGGAGATTTCTCCAGAGGAGCCTCATGTACTCGAATGCTAGTAGCCACTTCTTGCATGTTGCACTCTCGCAAACTTTGAGTAGCTACCCAATCTGCCATTGCCTTTCCTGCAATTCCGCCAAATACAGTGGAGTTAGCAACACCATTACCGCCTAATCGATTGGCACCATGGACTCCGCCAGTATCTTCACCTGCAGCAAAAAGTCCTGGCAAATCGGTGCTGCAGTCCTTCTTAAACACCAAGCCGCCCATCATGTAGTGCGCAGTTGGAACCACCTCTACCAAACTTCCAGCTAAATCGAAGCCACTGTCAGCGCAGCGCTCAACCATGCCTTTAAATTGCTTACGGACATTATCTGGTCCGAGATGACTCATTTGAATATAGACACCACCACTAGGGGTTGCGCGACCAGCTCGAATTTCTGAATTGATAGATCTAGACACAATGTCTCTAGTAGCTCGCTCCTTGCGTGGATCATAGTTGCCCATGAAGCGCTCATTATTACCATTGAGGAGATACCCACCAGCGCCGCGCAAGCCCTCCTCCAATACCGTTCCCGTCATACGAGTACCTGGTCCAGCCAAAAGTCCTGTTGGATGAAATTGAACCATCTCCATATCTCGCAATATCAGGCCAGCACGCAGCGCCATTGCAAGGCCATCACAACTTTTATCTCCAGAAGGGGTATGGTATTTATACATCGTTGGACCACCGCCGGTAGCCAATAATACTGCTTTGGCACGCACTAAAGTGAACTGACCTGTTTGCATATCTAACATCAGTACACCTGCAAGAGATTTACCATCCTCGCTATGAATAAGATCAATGGCGCGATATTCCTCTAAGCGATGAATACCTCTAGACCACACTTGTTCAGCCAATCGATTAATGATTTCAATGCCAGTTAAGTCGCCCTTATGCACTGTACGGTCAAAAGTTTGACCAGCGAATGCTTTTTGATGAACAGTGCCATCAGGATTGCGATCAAAAAAACAACCCAACTCATTCTCTAGCTCATGAATACGCTCTACCGCCTTACTCACTAGTGTCCACGCGAGCTCTTGATCTGATAACCACTTACCACCTTCAATCGTATCCATAAAGTGACGTTCAACAGAATCGCCTTCAGCCAGGGCTACGTTATAACCTCCTTGAACCATACGGGTACAACCACATTTGCCAAGCAAACCTTTAACAGCAATGGTGATATGTAAATGAGGATTGGCTTGATGAGCATGCAATGCAGCAAAAAGACCGGCGCCACCAGAACCAAGTATCAAAATATCTGTTTCTAAGATCGTAATAGCACTCGTCATGTAATTCCCAAGCTCTTTAACACTGCTGTTTTATTGCGGGCTACATCTCCTTTTACTTCCTCATAAATACTATTTCCATGGCTATCCATGGCAACTAGTAATGGACCGAAGTCTTTAATCTTGAAACGCCAGAGTGACTCTGGGTTGAGATCATCCATATCGACATCTTCGATTTGCTCAATCCAGGTTGTTTCTAAAGCGGCGGTTCCGCCGATAATGGCCAGGTACACACCGCCAAGCTCTTGAAAAGCAGCTGCAGAGCCTTCGCGCAAACCGCCCTTACCCACAATCATGCGCACACCGTTTTGGATCATCAAGGGTCGAGTAAAGCGCTCCATCCGATCTGAAGTTGTAGTGCCAATACAGACAGCTTGATAGCCTGCAGGAAATTGATCGCTTACAGTAACTTTTCGAACATTAGGTGCCGTATGAATTACCGCATGTCCATTCAGATCAAAACGAGTCTTGCGTTCATGATCAAACATCTGAATCTGCGTTGCATCTCGAATGCCAAATAAGGTATTTTGTAGGGTAACTGTGTCATTGATATGGAGCTTGCGAATATCAGCTTCACTCACTGGGGTTTGAAGAATATAGTGCGTCATAGATATATCCCTTAGAACCCGTATGTAACACCAGTAGGCGTAAAAGTTGCACGCGCCCTACGTGCCGAATGACATTGCATATTCACAGCCACGGGATTCATGGTGATATGTGTATGGGCAAGCTCCACATGTACTGCAAATGCAGTCGCATCACCGCCAAGCCCTTGTGGGCCAATACCCAGTTTATTTACTGCTGCGCTTAATTCCTCCTCAAGCTTAGCCCCTTCCCCATCATTGCAAACACTACCAAGTGGTCGAGTAGCGGCACGCTTAGCCATCGCCACACATTGGTCTGATGTGCCGCCAACTCCCACACCCACTATGGTAGGCGGGCAGGTTTTACCGCCAGCAGCAACTACACTTTCTATCACAAATGCTTTGACGCCATTAATGCCATCAGCTGGAATAGCCATTTTTAAGAATGAATTATTCTCTGAGCCACTGCCTTTAGGCACCATCTCAATTTCAACTGATTCATTGTCATCGCAAAAATCAATGTGAATAGCGGGCATTTCAATGCCGCAGGAGGTGTGATTATTTTTACGGGTAAGCGGATGAACCACCGATGAGCGTAACGGATATTCTTGTGTTGCTCGCTCACACCCTTTTCGAATAGCTGCTTTCAGTGCCATGCCATCAAACTGTACCTTGCTACCAATTTTGACGCTGTAAATTGGCAGTCCAGTATCCTGACAAAGGAGATTATTCTCACGCTCAGCCACAGCAATATTAGTGATCATGGTTTTCAAAACAACTTGTGCACGCTTATCCGTTTCAACCTGATCCAAGCGATCAATGCCAGCCTTTATATCGTCAGGCAGAATCTTTAAGGCACGGATATAAAGTTCCTTGCATACCTCCTCAACTTCGTTCATATGTAAGCGCATATGTTGCCTAGTCAGTTTGCTAAATACAAAAATAAAAGTCCACACACAATTGAAAATAGTATCGAAATCTCAATCCAACCCTTACGTAATCCGCGCCAAGCGCCAAACTCAATTATTAAAATCCGTACCCCACCACTCAAATGAATAGCCAATAAAATAACTAAGGCCCATTCACCAAACTTAAATACCCAAAAATCAGTTAACTGCAAAGAACGCTCAAATCCACTAGCGCCACGCAAAGACTGTGACAACATCAAAAAGTGCAGTGGAAGAAAGCAAGCCAATAGTAAGCCTGAGAACCGGTGACATACGTAAGCAAAATAAGATAAATGACTCTTTGCCCGACAATCTAATTTCGGTTTAGGTCTCATAAGATACCCCCAGAATAAATACCGATTACTGCAGAACTGCCTAGAAGTAAGATCAGAAGAGCCAAAACCCAGGAGATCGGTTTTGCAAAGCTTAACTTAGGAAAGGTCTCTTGCAAAATATTTGCCATGCCGATAGGCGCATGAACAAAACAAGCTAAAACAAAAATTTCATAGAAGAGTGCAAAAAGCAGGTTGCCCTGAGTACGCCCTAAGATTTCTTGTGCTGTGAGCCCGCCACGAATAGCATAAAAAATAATAGCGAGGTGGATGCTGACACAAATACCTAAAATCATTGCGCTTATTCTCTGTGCGTACCAGAGTTTGGCCTGTAAAACCCCTTCAAAACACATTTCCTTACTCATAACTTGCCCCATTTCGCACCACGAACTGCCGACCTTGCAACCAACTTCTTGAGCCCAGCAATGCTAGCTGTAGGCTCAATACCTTTGGGACAACGTTCGGTACAAGACCCCTGAGTATGACAAGCATGGCATCCAGCATCACCAGCAATTGCGCGCTGTCGCTCTAATTGCTGAATATCCCTGACATCATTGCTTAATGTCCAGGCACGGTTCAGCGCTGCGGGGCCAAGATAGTTGGGACGGCTTTCTACTACCTCACAAGACGCATAACAAACACCACAACCAATACATTCAATTCCTGCATTAGCCAATTGGCGCTCTTTGGAGCTAGGCTCTATCTTGGCAAAATCTTCATGACGGGTTTGACTGCCTTTAAAGAAACCTACTGCACCTTTCCACTTATTAAAAAACTCACGCATATCCGTGGCCAGATCTTTAATCACGGGTAAATTGTTTAACGGAGCAATTTCTAGGGAGTCCCCTTTAACAATTTTCGAAACATGAGTACGACAAGTCCAGCGAGCTACCCCATTGACCGTCATAGCGCACGAACCACACATCCCCACCCGACAAGCAAAGCGATAACTTAATGTTGGGTCGAGTTTGCGCTGAATATAAGTAACCACATCGAGGACGGTTTGATGGGGGTTGCGCGGCACCAAATACTCAATAAACTCCCCCTCCTGAGCTCCCCGCCAGACTTTTACCTTGAGATCAACCTTTGACATGCGTTAATTATATCGATAGATAGTAAAATATAAATCCAATATAATTTTCTTTGAGATAAAATATTTCTTTATTATAAAACCTCTATGTCTAGTATTAAAGTACTCAAAAATTTCCTAACCATTACTCGCCATACAAGCGTAGCAGCTGCTGCACGGGAGATTGGTTTGACTGCTGCCGCTGCTGGACAACAAATACAGCAATTGGAAGATGAGATTGGCGCTGAACTATTTGATAGGACCAAACGCTCTTTAACTTTAAATAATCAAGGCAGATCACTAATTGAGCCGATTCAAGAGATCATTGCGCGATATGAGGCACTTGGAACTAACTTTAAATCTGAACTGAGTGGCACGATTGTTTTAGGGGCTTTAGTCTCCACCCTTATGGGAGCATTTGGCAAAACACTTAATGAACTCAAGCACAACTATCCAGAACTTGAAATTAAATTATTTGCAGGCTTATCCAGCAACTTCTTGGATCAGGTAATAGACGGTAGCTTAGATGCGGCAATAGTAACCGAATCCCCTTATGCATTGCCCCAACATGTTCTGTGGACCGAGCTTTATACTGAACCCATGGTTTTGATTTACCCCAACATAAAACGCAAGAATAAAACTGCCGATAAAAATGTAAATACCGATCTTCCCTTTATTCGTTTTGAACGCAATACTTGGACGGGTCACCTAGTAGATCATGCCATTCGAGCCAATAAACTGAAGATAAAAGATGGGATGGAACTCAACTCAGTTGAGGCTATTATTGAATTGGTACGCCAAGGCCTAGGTTATTCAATTATTCCCAAACTAGCCAACATTGCTTGGGATAGCGATCGACAACTAGTAATTGAAAATCTTCCTGGAAAAATGATTTATCGAAAAGTTGGTCTACTAGAGCGTCGTAAACATGCACGTCAAAATATTACACTCGCAATCAAACAGCACTTCCTACGAGGAAGCTCCAAAACTTGATTTAACGTTCATAGCTTGATCTGATAAATGCTATTAATACACTCAAGAAAAAGCCATCCCGAGAGATGGCTTAAAAATAAATCTATGGAGGTACTACCTAAAGAATGAACTACAACTTCATATTAGTCCTTTAGAAATCCTCGTAAAGAACATTTTATATAAATAATAGTAAAAATGCCCTAAATTGGTGCAAATAGGAAGCTAAATGACATCCAGCACTGTACTTAATGAAGTGCCTTCGTAATTAGGCGGATCCCCTATCTCTTCATAAGGATGCCCTAGGCGATTTACCCAAAATACATCAAACCCAAACCACTTCGCCGCCAAAACATCCCAGGCATTACTTGAAACAAACAGAATTTCTTCTTTTTTTACTGGAAAGGCTTTTAAAAGTAACTCATAAGCTTGCGGGGCAGTTTTAAATAAGCGAACATCCTCAATGGTAACGACCCGATCTAAATAAGGCTGCATCCCATTGCTCTGAACCACCGTTGCCAACATCTCTCTACTACCGTTAGATAAAATTGCAGTAGAGATTCCTCTCTTTTTAATGGTTTTAAGTACCTGCAGTCCATCTTCAAACCCTGTTAATTTGGCGTATTGACCCATTAGGAGCCGTTCATTTTCAGCAGTGAGTAATAAGCCCATTCGTTTACAGACATAACGCAAAGAACGAATAGTTAGCTCCCAAAATGGCAAATAGTATTTACTACCACTAGGACTAGGATCGCTCATAGTCACTAAGCGGGTATATTCAATTTGGCGATCACGCCACATCAAAGCAAGCTGCTGACCGTGCCCTGGAAAGAGATCATCTGCCAATTGCGCCATAGAATAGACATCAAACAAAGTCCCATAGGCATCAAAAGCAATTAACTTGTACATATCACCCTCTATTGCTTAGTGATTCTCTTTAGCATGGTTGATTGAATACTTGGGTATTTCAATTACTAAGTTTTCACGGGCCACAATTGCTTGGCAAGATAGACGAGATTGAGGATTTAATCCCCAAGCGCGATCCAGTAAATCTTCTTCGTTTTCATCAGGAGAGTTAAGACTTTGAAAACCCTCTTTTACAATCACATGACAAGTAGTGCAAGCACAAACCATATCGCAAGCGTGCTCTATTGGAATGTCATTCTCAAGCAATGCTTCGCAAATGGAGGTTCCTGGAGTAGCTTCTACAACTGCTCCTTCTGGGCAATATTCGCTATGCGGTAGAACAACAATCTGGGTCATAAGCTAACTTTGGGTTTATATGTATTTTTAAATTCTATTTTCAATTTTTGGCTTTGAATCAGATTTCAGCGACATTCTTGCCTGCCAAAGCCTTCTGAATGCTAGCATTCATACGCATCTGAGCAAATTCATCGGTAGCCTTGGCCGCACGATCAATTGCTTTACGCAGAACTGCGCTGTCATGCTCTTCCTTGAGAATCATTCGCAAACTTGCCATTTCAGTTTCGACGGCAACTTGCTCTTTTTCGCTAAGCAAAGATCGATCGCTATCTAAGGCAGTTTGAACTGCATCTAATAAACGTTGTGCGTTAACCTGCTCTTCACGTAAAGATCTTGCCAAGAGATCTACCTTGGCAGAGGCAAAACCATCTTGCAACATCCTCGTTATTTCTGCATCGGTTAAACCATAGGAAGGCTTGATATCAATCGATGCTTGAACTCCAGAGCCCAATTCTGTCGCACTTACAGAAAGTAAGCCGTCCGCATCCACCTGAAAGGTCACCCTAATGCGCGCCGCACCCGCTGCCATTGGTGGGATACCACGCAGCTCAAATTTACCTAACGAACGACAGTTCTGAGCTAACTCGCGCTCTCCCTGCACCACCTGAATTACAAGTGCAGTCTGACCATCTTTAAAGGTCGTAAAATCTTGTGCCCTAGCAACCGGAATGGGCGTATTGCGGGGAATAATTTTTTCCACCAAGCCGCCCATGGTTTCAAGTCCAAGAGAGAGCGGAATAACGTCAAGAAGAAGCCACTCATCATCTTTACTTTGATTGCCAGCGAGTAAATCTGCCTGCATAGCAGCGCCTAGGGCTACTACTTGGTCAGGATTCAAATTATTTAAAGGTTTAGTACCAAATAACTCACCAACTGCGCGTTGAACATGTGGCATCCGAGTAGCCCCACCAACCATCACAACACCTTTAATCTCATGAGTATTAAGGCTGGCATCACGCAAAGCCTTTTTTACCGCAACCAATGTTTTATTGATGAGATTTTGAGTAATTTCAAAAAACTGTGCTTGACTAATGCCAATATTCACTACAGTACCATCAGCAAGGGTTTCATGAACACGTGCTAAGGGATTATGACTGAGCTGCTCTTTTGCATGTGTACAGGACAGCAGTAGTTTGCGATGATCTTGTATAGAAAGTGGGGGCAATTTCGCTTGCTCTATGACCCAGCAATACAAGCGATGATCAAAGTCATCTCCACCTAAAGCAGAGTCACCGCCAGTAGAGAGAACCTCAAAGACACCCTTGCTCATGCGCAATATAGAAATATCAAATGTCCCACCACCTAAGTCATAAACCGCATAGGTCCCTTCGGAGGCATTATCTAAACCATAGGCAATCGCAGCAGCCGTTGGCTCATTAAGCAAACGCAATACTTCGATACCAGCGAGCTTGGCAGCATCTTTGGTTGCTTGACGTTGAGCATCATCAAAGTAAGCAGGTACTGTAATAACGGCACCAACTATCTCATCATTCATAGAGTCTTCTGCTAATTGACGCAAGCGAGCCAAGATTTCTGCCGAAACTTCGATAGGACTCTTATCACCAGCGACTGTTCTGAGCTTGAGTATGCCGGGCTGATCTACAAAATCGTAAGGCGTGTTTTCAATATGCTCCACATCCACTAAACCACGTCCCATAAAACGCTTTACCGAAACAATGGTATTTTTTGGGTCAGAAACAATACTCTCTAAAGCCTCAAAACCAGCTTGGGTTCGACCATTGGGTAAATAACGCACAACGGACGGGAGTAATTCGCGCCCCTCTGAATCGGGGAGCACTTTAGGTAGGGCATCACGCACAATCGCCACCAAAGAATTAGTGGTCCCTAAGTCGATGCCGACAGCAATTCGTCGTTGATGGGGGGCAAGTGATTTACCGGGTTCTGAGATTTGTAGTAAGGCCATGGGGTTTGAGTGTAAAGCTATACCAATGCTGCTATCGCATCATCGAGCTCAATAGCGAACTTATCAATGAAAAGTAAGCCACGGAGAAGCTCAGCTGCACGCTCATAATTCTTAGCGCCATCAATTGCCTGAGCGATTTCGACAAGCGTATCTTGCTTTGATTGCTCAACTTCAGCCATCAACGCTTCTAAGGCTGGCAAGTCCTCAGCCCGCTCATCTAAGCTTTCGCGCCAATCTAGTTGCTTCATTAAAAATGCAGCCGGCATGGATGTATTGGTTTCTAGGTTGGCATTAACCCCATGTAACGTGCAGAGATACAAGCCGCGCTGAATGGGATTTTTCAAAGTTTGAAACGCAGTATTTGCTAAGGTAGCCATTTGCATGGCGAGTCTTTGCTCGGTATCGCTACCGCGAGCATGGCGATCAGGATGCACTTCTTTTTGGATCACCAAATAAGCTTGATTCAAGGCAGGCAAATCCAGATTGAATTGCTGCTTTAAACCAAAAAAGTGAAAGTAATCTTCAGACGCGGAAGGATTCGCCACAACCACACTCATCTTTTACGTTGGGATTTTGAAACTTAAAGCCTTCATTTAAACCTTCACGTACAAAATCTAATTCCGTTCCGTCTAAGTAAGCCAAACTTTTTGGATCAACAAATACTTTAATACCATTGGACTCAAACATCGTATCCTCTGGAGCAGCCTCATCAACATATTCCAGCTGGTAAGCCAAGCCAGAACAACCTGTGGTGCGAACGCCTAAGCGCAAGCCGCAGCCTTTGCCACGCTTTTCTAAATTGCGATTGATATGCGCTGCCGCTTTATCAGTTAAGGTAATTGCCATGATCGTTCTGCCTATTTTCTTTAATTGCTTTCTTATACCCTTCTTTATTTAGCAGGATGTTTTTCTTTGTAATCTTTTACTGCTGCCTTAATAGCATCTTCTGCCAAGATCGAGCAATGAATTTTCACAGGTGGTAAAGCTAACTCTTCGGCAATTAAAGAATTCTTAATCTCTAGCGCTTGATCTAAGGTTTTTCCTTTTACCCACTCTGTCACCAAAGAGGATGAGGCGATTGCAGAGCCGCATCCGTAGGTCTTAAACTTAGCATCCTCAATTACACCTTGATCGTTTACACGGATTTGTAATTTCATCACATCACCGCAAGCAGGTGCGCCCACCATGCCAGTTCCGACATTGCCATCGGTTTTTTCAAATGAGCCCACATTACGGGGGTTTTCATAATGATCAATTACTTTTTCGCTATATGCCATGGTATTTTCTCTTTATCTTTTCAAGATTACTTAGTGTGCAGCCCACTGGATGGTGCTGAGATCAACTCCGTCTTTAAACATTTCCCACAATGGAGAGAGTTCGCGTAATTTAGCAATCTTCTCTTTTACCAGTCCGATTGTGAAATCAACTTCCTCTTCGGTCGTAAAGCGACCTAAAGTAAAACGAATTGAGCTATGGGCTAATTCATCATTACGGCCAAGGGCGCGCAATACATAAGATGGCTCTAAGGAGGCTGAGGTACAGGCAGAGCCAGATGAAATTGCTAATTCTTTGAGGGCCATCAACATCGATTCGCCTTCAACATAGTTAAAGCTGATGTTCAGGTTATGCGGAACTCGTTGATCCATATCACCATTGACATACACCTCTTCAATATCTTTGAGGCCTGCGAGTAAACGATCGCGCAATGCTCGAATACGCGCATTCTCTTGAACCATTTCGATGCGGGCTATGCGAAAGGCTTCACCCATACCAACAATTTGATGAACGGCCAATGTACCAGAGCGCATACCGCGCTCATGTCCACCACCATGAATCTGTGCCTCAATCCGAATTCGGGGCTTACGACGCACAAACAAAGCGCCTATTCCTTTGGGGCCATAAGTCTTGTGAGCAGAAAAACTCATTAAGTCGACTTTAATCTTTTCTAAATCAATTTCTACTTTGCCAGTAGCTTGCGCAGCATCGACATGAAAAATCACGCCACGGGAACGACAAAGTTCACCAATACGTGGGATATCTTGAACCACACCAATTTCATTATTGACATACATCACTGATGCCAAAATAGTGCCATGCTTCATCGCTGCCTCTAGCTGCGTAAAATCAATCAAACCATCTGGCAAAACATCTAAGTAAGTAACTTCATAACCTTCTCGCTCAAGCTCTCGACAGGTATCTAAAGTGGCCTTGTGCTCAGTCTTGACAGTGATGATGTGATTGCCACGATCTTTATAGAAATGAGCTGCCCCTTTTAAGGCTAAGTTGATGCTTTCAGTAGCACCGCTAGTAAAAACAATTTCTCTGGGATCGGCATGCACCAATTGCGCAACCTCTGAACGCGCCCACTCTACCGCCTCTTCTGCAGCCCAGCCGTAAGCATGACTTCGCGAAGCTGCATTACCAAACTGCTCGCGCAGGTAAGGCAGCATCTTATCCACAACTCGAGGATCAATCGGTGTAGTCGCAGAGTAATCCATATACACCGGAAAGTGCTTTGGGCTAAACATCGGTACCGGTTGTTGAGGAATATCTTGTGGTGCGTTCATGGTTTGCTTATCAATGGATTGGTTTAGCTTCGCTGGGCCAAATTAAAAATAGAATTCACAATAACCGGCTTGCTAGGAGTCTCCTTTTTAACAGGGATCGGCATTGCCGGCTTTTCAAACTTGCTACTTTCGATCTTAGGCTTCTTTTGACGTAAATCGTGAAGAACGATGCCACGGTCTTCTTGCTGCTGTACTAATTCTTGTAAAGAAACTGAGCTGAGATATTCAACCATTTTAGTATTGAGGCTAGTCCAAAGGTCATGCGTCATACAGCGGCCATGATTCTCTTCATCACTATGACAGTTGCCCTTACCGCCACACTGAGTGGCATCTAATGGCTCATCGACAGCAATAATAATGTCGGCCACGCTGATGGCATCCATCTTACGTGCCAAGGTATACCCCCCACCAGGGCCACGAGTACTCTCTACAATGTTAATGCGACGTAATTTGCTAAACAACTGCTCTAAGTAGGAGAGGGAAATTTTTTGTCTTTGGCTAATTGCAGACAGGGTTACAGGACCATGCGTCTGGCGCAGGGCTAAATCGATCATTGCGGTTACTGCAAAACGGCCTTTAGTTGTAAGTCTCATATGTCACCTTGGTAATGGATTGTTATGGACAGCTCATGGTCAGGTGGGTAATACCCGACCAATTCACTCAACTTTACCATATACCCTACTAATCTGCTCAGGAATTATCCTAAAAACCCCTAAAGGGCGCAATTAAGAAGAAAAATCTCATACCGAGTCTCTAGAACGGGCACCAAAAGCCATTTCTTTGACCTTGGTAAGTCTATCTCGAGTTGCAGCTGCCTTCTCAAATTCTAAATTCTTGGCTTCAGCATTCATTTGCCTCTCTAACCGCTTCATTTCACTTGATAAGTCCCTCTCACTCATATCTTCATATCGAGCACGCTCCTGCTCCATCTGCATCTCTGTACGCTTCTCTTTGACGTCGTAGACCCCGTCAATAATGTCTTTAATACGCTTTTGAACGCCGCGAGGCTCAATACCATTGGCTTTATTAAAGGCTATTTGCTTTGTACGACGACGCTCAGTCTCCCCCATTGCGCGCTTCATGGAGTCCGTAATGCGATCGGCATACAAAATCGCTTTCCCACGCACATTGCGAGCTGCTCTACCAATGGTCTGGATTAGGCTGCGTTCGGAACGCAAGAAACCCTCTTTATCCGCATCTAAAATCGCTACAAGCGATACTTCAGGAATATCTAAACCCTCACGCAATAAGTTAATCCCGACTAAGACATCAAAAACACCTAAACGTAAATCGCGTAGTATTTCTACACGCTCCACGGTGTCGATATCGGAGTGAACATAACGTACCTTCACTCCATGATCAGAGAGGTAATCGGTCAGCTGCTCTGCCATACGTTTCGTTAGGACCGTCACCAATACTCGTTCACGCACTTTTACTCGCTCATGAATTTGACTTAATAAATCATCTACCTGCGAGCTTGCTGGCAATATTTCGATTTCTGGATCAACTAGACCTGTTGGTCTCGCTACTTGCTCAACGACTTGTCCCGTATGCATCTTTTCATAATCCGCTGGCGTAGCAGAAACAAAAATGGTTTGGCGCATCTTGGTTTCAAATTCACTAAATTTAAGCGGGCGGTTGTCCATCGCCGAAGGTAAACGGAAGCCAAATTCCACCAAAGTATGTTTACGAGATTTATCTCCGTTATACATTGCATTTAGCTGCCCAATCAGTACGTGACTTTCATCTAGGAACATCAAAGCATCGTTGGGCAAGTAGTCCACTAAGGTAGGCGGGGCCTCGCCAGGCATCGCACTAGAGAGGTGGCGAGAATAGTTCTCAATCCCTTTGCAAAAACCCAATTCATTAAGCATCTCTAAATCAAAACGGGTGCGCTGCTCTAATCGCTGCGCTTCTACCAACTTGCCATCTTTCACAAACTCATCTAAGCGAGAGCGCAACTCGATCTTAATTGTTTCAATGGCTTTAAGAACTGTTTCGCGTGGTGTGACGTAATGCGAACTGGGGTAAACCGTAAAGCGGGGAATCTTTTGCCGTATGCGTCCGGTCAACGGATCAAAAAACTGCAAACTCTCTACCTCATCATCAAATAACTCCACGCGAACTGCTAATTCATTATGTTCAGCCGGGAAGATATCAATCGTGTCACCACGTACTCTAAATACTCCACGCTTGAAGTCGGTTTCATTACGGTCGTATTGCATTGCAATTAAGCGCATCAAAATATCGCGCTGACTCATCTTGTCACCGGGGCGCAGAGTCATCACCATACTGTGATAGTCACCAGGATTACCAATCCCGTAAATTGCTGACACAGTCGCTACGATGATCACGTCACGACGCTCTAGCAAACTCTTGGTAGCTGACAAGCGCATCTGCTCAATATGTTCATTAATTGAAGAATCTTTTTCAATAAATAAATCGCGTGTTGGTACATACGCCTCGGGTTGGTAGTAATCGTAGTAACTAACAAAGTACTCCACCGCGTTTTTAGGAAAAAACTCCCTAAATTCACTATAGAGTTGCGCAGCTAGGGTTTTATTGGGAGCAAAAACTATCGCTGGGCGTCCAGTTCGAGCAATGACATTAGCCATCGTGAAGGTTTTGCCTGAACCAGTAACCCCCAAAAGAGTCTGGAAGGTCAAACCGTCATCAATTCCAGCTACTAGGGCATCAATAGCGGCTGGTTGATCCCCAGCTGGCGAAAAGGGCTGGTAAAGATGAAATGGCGAGTCGGGAAAAGAGACAAATTTGGTGGGATCTAAGTCATGACCCACTTCACCCAAGGGATCGGCCACTGGGCTTTTTTGGCTTGATGGATCGAGGGATTGTGGTGAAGTTTTAGTAATCTTAGGGGGCATCTCGGATATCATTTCATCTGTGAGTTTTATTCACAGCGAATTTTGTACAAACATAGATTTTGCCGTTTTTATTTAGAAATAGTTGAATCTGGTATTGATAAGGACTAATTAAGCTCAATTTAACCGAATTTAACGTCAATTAACGTAGAAACTACCTATAAATCACCCTCCTGACCCTCAAATGACCCTTTTTACCTCAGTCCAATTAGCCCCTAAAGACCCTATTTTTGGCCTCACAGAAGCCTATGTTGCCGATCAACGAGCAGATAAAGTAAACCTAGGTGTGGGCGTTTACTACACCGACGAAGGAAAGATTCCTCTTTTAAGGGCAGTCATTAAAGCGGAAGAGGCTTTAGTTGCCCAACAGACTCCACGCGGTTACATCCCGATTGAAGGTCCAAACTCTTACAACGCAGCGGTGCAAACACTGCTATTTGGTGCCGACTCTTCCTTAATTAAAGAAGGTCGCATAGTGACCGCAGAATGCATTGGCGGTACTGGTGCGCTCCGAGTTGGTGCTGACTTTATTCAACGCCTTAATTTAAATGCACCTACTGCAATCAGTAGCCCCACTTGGGAAAATCACCGAGGTATTTTTGAATCTGCTGGCTTTGAGGTGATCGAGTACACCTACTTTGATGCCAAAACACGTGGTGTGGATTTTGATGGAATGGTGAAATCCTTAGAGTCATTTCCAAAACATACAACCGTCTTGCTACACGCCTGTTGCCACAATCCTACTGGCGCAGATCTGACTGAAGCGCAATGGGCCAAAATAATTGATATCTGCAAAACCAAGCAACTTATCCCATTCTTAGACATGGCCTACCAAGGCTTTGCTACTGGGATTGAGCAAGATGGGATTGCGGCTCGTCTATTCGCTAAATCAGGTATGTCCTTTTTTGTATCTAGCTCATTCTCGAAATCTTTTTCACTCTATGGCGAACGAGTCGGCGCTTTGTCAATTGTTACCCAAAGTAAAGAAGAGTCAGCGCGCGTCTTGTCACAACTTAAACGAGTGATTCGTACGAACTATTCCAATCCCCCAACCCATGGCGCTGCGATAGCTGCTGCTGTGCTCAACTCACCAGAACTGAGAAAGCTTTGGGAAGAAGAATTAGCTCAAATGCGCGACCGCATTAAATCCATGCGTGAATCACTGGTGACTAAATTAGCAGCAGCAGGTACTAAACAAGATTTCGCATTTATAAACGCTCAGCGCGGGATGTTTTCCTACTCAGGATTAACACCTGAACAAGTTGAGCGATTACAAAAAGAAGATGGCATTTATGCCCTCTCTACTGGTCGTATTTGTGTGGCCGCCCTCAATACCAAAAATATTGATAAGGTAGCTACTGCGATCGCCCGCGTGTTAGCGTAATAAGCGGTTACACTGTTTTTCTGGAGGCACCATGCTATATCAGTTACATGAATTTCAAAAAGCGTTACTTCAACCAGTCAGCTCATGGGCCAGAGCAGCTTCTGAAGCCTTTATCAATGCTTCTAACCCTGCCTCGAAAGTGCCAGGGTCTGAGCGTTTAGCAGCTAGCTATGAATTACTCTACCGCCTGGGCAAAAACTATAAGAAACCAGAATTTGGTATTCGTGCGGTGCAGGCTCATGGTCGAGAAGTCGCTATTCATGAAAGAACTACAGTAGCTAAGCCGTTTTGTAATTTAATTCGCTTCAAGCGCTTTTCTGATGATGTTGAAGTGATTAAAAAATTAAAAGAAGATCCCATTGTTCTCGTGGTTGCTCCACTTTCTGGGCATCATTCGACGTTATTGCGCGATACCATTCGAACCCTATTACAAGACCATAAGGTCTATATCACCGACTGGATTGATGCACGCTTAGTACCCCCTGAAGAGGGCGACTTTGGCTTAGATGACTATGTTCACTACTTGCAAGAATTTATTCGATCTATTGGCGCAGAGAATCTGCATGTGATTTCTGTTTGTCAGCCAACTGTTCCCACCTTAGGCGCAATTTCTTTAATGGCTTCTGCCGGTGAAAAAACTCCTGCCTCGATGATTATGATGGGCGGTCCAATTGATGCCCGTAAATCCCCTACAGCAGTAAATAATTTAGCTGATCAAAAATCGTATGATTGGTTTGAAAGTCATGTGGTTTATAAGGTGCCCCCTAACTATCCTGGTGCTGGTCGCCGTGTCTATCCTGGCTTCTTACAGCATACTGGTTTCATTGCGATGAACCCACAGAACCATCTGCAATCTCACTGGGACTATTTCCATAACTTAGTGCGTGGCGACGAGGAAGATGCTGAGTCTCATATTCGTTTCTACGACGAGTACAACGCAGTGTTGGATATGGATGCCAAGTTCTATTTAGATACCATCAAGACTGTTTTCCAAGACTTCGCATTACCAAATGGCAGTTGGGAAGTGGCTGGAGAATTAGTTAAACCGCAAGACATTCAGAAAACTGCTCTGCTGACTGTTGAAGGTGAATTAGATGATATCTCTGGTAGCGGTCAAACACGTGCAGCGCATGCGCTGTGCACAGGCATTCCCAAAGATAATAAAGCCCATTATGAAGTTGCTGGGGCAGGTCACTATGGTATTTTTTCAGGGCGGCGGTGGCGCGATAAGGTATACCCAAAGATTAAGTCTTTTATTCGGGAGCACCAAGGAACTCAAATGAAAGCAGAGGTTATACCTCCTCCATTAGAAGGCTCTAAGTCTGCATAAATAAGTAGGGGGGTTTAGGGTGTCCCTACTTATTTAACCTTCTTGTGATGCAATGAAGATTGACCAGCTAAACCAACTGATTGACTGCTTAGAAGACGCCCTTCCCCAAACCCAATGCACTAAATGTGCTTACCCCGATTGCCGAGGGTATGCAAACGCCCTTGCCTCAGGCGAAGTCTTACCTAACCGTTGCCCCCCAGGCGGTATAGATGGCATTCTCAGACTAAGTCAAATTCTGGAACCCATCTTCCCTCATGATGCCTTTGAATTACACCCCACCATTGATCCTGAGTGTGGTCTAGAGCGCCCTAGGCCTGTTGCCTTGATTGATCCTAAGGCTTGTATTGGTTGTACCCTATGCATCCAGGCTTGCCCTGTAGATGCGATTGTGGGAGCCTCAAAACAAATGCACGTAGTCTTGAGTGATTGGTGCACGGGGTGCGATCTTTGCATACCACCGTGCCCCGTAGATTGCATCACTATGATTGATGTCACAGCAAATCAAACTGGCTGGGATGCTTGGTCAACTGAGTTAGCAGACATTGCACGTGCTCGCTATCACGCTCGAGATATTCGCTTGGATCGGGAAGAAAGAGATAATGATGCTCGCTTAGCCAAAAAGGCTAATGCAAAATTAGCGGTAATTAATGCAGAAAATCCATCTTCTGAGGAAGCAAAAAAAGAACAAGAGCGCAAACGCGCCATTATTGCTGCCGCAATGGCAAGAGTGCAACAAAAAAATCATGGATCTTGAAAAGCGTCGTGCTTTCTTCGAGCAACTTAAGGCTAACAATCCTCACCCTGAAACTGAGCTGGAATATAAATCCCCATTTGAATTACTGATTGCCGTATTGCTATCTGCACAGGCAACCGATGTTTCAGTGAATAAAGGGACGCGTAAGCTCTTTAAGATCGCCAATACTCCTCAAGCGCTATTGGGTTTAGGCGAGGAAGGCGTTAAACCGTACATTCAGCACATTGGCTTATTTAACTCTAAGGGTCGGCATATTCAAGAAACTTGTCGACTTCTACTCGAAAAACATGGTGGCGAAGTTCCACAAAATCGCGAAGAACTAGTGGCTCTTCCTGGTGTTGGTAGAAAAACTGCAAACGTCATTCTCAATACCGCGTTTGGCCAACCCACTATGGCAGTTGATACCCATATCTTTCGAGTCTCCAACCGCACTGGCTTAGCTCCTGGCAAAGACGTGCTCAAGGTAGAAGAGCAATTACTAAAACGCGTGCCAAAAGAGTTTTTGCAGGACGCACATCATTGGCTTATTCTGCATGGCAGATATACCTGCAAAGCGCGTAATCCAGATTGCGCACAATGCATAGTAGAACCACTATGCGGCTTCAAACAAAAAACTGGCAAAGGAAAAGTCCGTGGCGATATTTAATCCAACTCGTGAAGAAGTACGTCGTTTTTTCTGTGACACCTGGAAAAAGAAAACCGAAAATCAGATTCTCACTCCAATGGAAATAATTGCTAGCGACTGGATGGCTCAGCATCCTGAATATCACACCCTTTTGGCCGACCCTGAAGGTGCAATAGCGCAAGACTACACGCCAGAACGCGGAGAAACTAATCCATTTTTACATTTATCAATGCATCTATCGATTAGCGAGCAAATTTCTATCGATCAACCACCAGGCATTAAGGCAATTGCCGAAAAGCTAGCAAAGAAACTAGGCTCTGA
>CAIZRK010000035.1 GCA_903935355.1 uncultured beta proteobacterium
CCCACCTGAAATCCTAGCTTACTAGATTCCAGAGCGGAGCTTGAAGATCGTTCTGCGGCTTCATAAGCTTTGACGCTGGCAAGGCCACCATAAAAACCCGTAAATGCAGCGCGTGTGTTTTGAGCGGCGGTACGCCGAAAATTATCGTAATTGGCTTTGGCTGCATCTAATAAAGCGGCGTTCTGACGAATTACAGAACTGTTGTATCCACCAGAGACCAGCGGAATAGTCATTTGTAAGGCTAGAGCATTATTATAAATATTCGTTTGAGATGGCGAAAGGCTATTATTTGTTCCGTTGGAGGTGTTATAGCCCGCCGACCCAACTAAATTGATAGTAGGGTAGTTCAAGGCTTGCGATGCTTTATAAGTACTTTCAGCTAAGCTGACAGATAGTTGTCCCGCTAAGACATTAAAGTTGGCCGCTTCAGCCTGATGAATCCAGTCCTCTAAAGTTTGACCTTTAGGTAGCTGGGGATTAACACTTTCTGCAATAGGAATGCCTTTACTATCTTTAGTCTTAGAGCGTGGGTCTTTGAGAACCCCATCAATTCTGGCCTCTTTAATAAGAGGCTTTAAGGCGCCAATTGGTTGGCCTGTTAATTGCTCTAAAACACCACGTTTTACTACCAAGTCTGCTTGAGCTGTAATCTCTTGCGAGTTAGCTAAGTCTAAAGCTGATTGCGCTGTATTAACATCAACAATCGTTGCAAGCCCAGCCTCAAATTTGGCTTGAGCAATTTCTAATTGTTGCTTGATCAGACTCTTTTTATTGCGATAAAGCTCCACGTTATCTTGGCTAGTTAAAGCATCAAAGTAAGCTTGAGAAACCCGAATGATTAAATCTTGCTGAGCTGAATAAAAACGCATATCAGCTATTTTGGTATTTAAGTCACCTTGATTAAATGCTTCAAGTGCAGCGATATTAAATACCGGTTGGGTTAGGGTAACGGTATAGCTTTTTTGGTCATAGACACGTGAACCTGTCAGCGCACCAGGAGGAGCATTTCCGGCAGTATGTTGGTAATAGCGTGTACCTGCAGGCGTCGCATTTGCTTGTGGCAATAATAAGGATAAGCCTTGCCAATAAAGCTCTTTACTAGCTTGGTAGTTAAAGCGAGCAGCATTGAGAACAGGGTCACTAAAAGCAGCTTCTTGATAAAGACGTATTAAGTCAGTTACTTGTCCAATATTGGTCGCATTATTGCCGCTAATATTTGAGGGCGCTCCATTAGAGGGAATAGCCTGCTTTGGTGCAGCTAGCATTTGAGGGGGTATCTCTAGGCCCGTCAGTGATTGGGTGCTGATGCGTGTGGGAAGAGTGGGCTTTGCGCTAGCTGGCACTTGAGCAAAAACATGCTGAGTGCTTAAACATAGTCCGAGCATCTGACTCAGGATTAAACCAAAAGTGGCTAACTGAGAGAAGTGATAACGTGCTGGGATCATCTAATTCAAAGACTTTTCAATGTGACATGAAGTGTAAGGCTAATTTGTTTCATCTACCTAGTTAAGAGTCGTTTTGCCAAATAGAGACCACATATTACAACTGACTATAAAATCATGGCCATGGATCTAATTTTACTAGGTAAAGCGGTTATTCTCGGGATAGTAGAAGGTTTAACGGAGTTTTTGCCAATCTCTAGTACGGGGCATCTCATTTTAGTTGGCGACTTGCTTGACTTCAATGATGAAAGAGGCAAAGCCTTTGAGGTGATTATTCAGTTTGGGGCGATTTTGGCGGTCTGTTGGGAATTTCGAGAAAAACTCTGGAAGGTAGCCTCTTCCTTGGGATCTAGTGCTATTTCTCGAAGATTTGTCATCAACTTACTTATTGCCTCTATTCCAGCAATGGGTTTAGCTTTTGTATTTGGCAAACATATTAAGGCGCTGCTCTTTTCCCCAATACCAGTAGCGACTGCATTTATTGTGGGTGCACTGATTATTTTTTGGGCTGAGCGACGCCAAGAAAAAGTCTCAATGACTAAAGATCGTATTCAATCAGTAGATGATCTGACCTCTTTAGATGCTTTGAAGGTGGGCCTAGCTCAATGTGCTGCTTTAATCCCAGGAACTTCCCGTTCTGGTGCGACCATCATTGGTGGCATGCTTTTTGGCTTACCTAGAGCTGTAGCTACAGAATTTTCCTTTTTCTTGGCTATTCCAGTCATTGGTGGTGCAACTGCATATGAATTACTCAAGCTTTGGAAGGCGCCGGTCGCGATTTCTGGTGAATTTGGTTTGGCAATTGCAGTGGGGTTCATAGCAGCATTTATCTCTGCCTTTGTCTGTGTGCGTTGGTTGATTCATTATGTGGCAGGTCATACCTTTGTGCCATTTGCTTGGTACCGGATCATTTTTGGTCTTCTAGTACTCATTAGTGCCTATAGTGGGCTCGTGGCCTGGTCTGTTTAAATCAGTATTCTCTAAATGAATATGGGAGCCTTATGGATGCATCAATAGACGCAATTACAAATAATATTCAACTTGCACTGGC
>CAIZRK010000036.1 GCA_903935355.1 uncultured beta proteobacterium
CCTTTAGCTTTAAGGACTTCAATCTGCCCACCATGGCAGGCAACAAAGAACGAATCCAAGGTAATTTGTGTCACCTCTCCAGGCTTGCCTTTGACATCAGCAAAGGTCTGGGCAAGATGCTGATGAGCATCATAAATTTGTACTTTTTGTTCACCAAATTTAGTCCAGGCACCAGGCGCTGGATTGCAAGCCCGAATAACGTTATAGATCTGAGTAATGTGCGTAGCCCAATGAATCTGCGCAGCGTTGGCATCAAACCAACTTTCGTAATTTGCTTGTGATTCATCTTGGGCTAGTTCTTGATGCTTTTCAGAGACCACTAGGTTAGCAGCCTCAAGCAAAGCCTGAACCCCTAATGGAAATAAATGATCAAAGTAAACTTTGCCCAAAGTGTCATCGGGGCCAATCTGTACTTCTTTTTGCAAAATGACTGCGCCTTCATCTAGGCCATTGCTTGGACGAAAGATCGTTAAGCCCGTTTTTTCTTCACCTAAAGCGATTGCCCAATTAATCGCACTAGGACCGCGATATTTTGGCAAGAGCGATGGATGATATTGAATCGTGCCATGCTTTGGAATCTTGCAAAGCTCTTGAGGTACAAACTGCAGTACATAAGCCATGACACAGATGTCAGCCTTACTATCAATCATGGCTTGAGCAGCCTCTGCACTTTTGAGAGAGGCAAATTGTAAAGGTGTAATTCCGCTGGCAAGCGCCGCTTCTTTAAGCACTTCAGGTTTACTAGATTTGGGATTATCTGGTGGGCAAAAGACGGCGACCACATGATCACCACGAGCTAAAAAAGCCTCTAAAGCTGCCTTACCAAAATCAGCACTCCCAATCAGTGCAACTCGCATATTAAATAACCTTGTCGTGACGTAGTGAAATCAAGTCATCTGTACTAAAACCAAGCTCACTCAAAATCTCATCAGTATGCTCACCTAATAATGGAGAACGAGTCACTACAGTTTCACTATCAGACATCTTAATTGGGTTGCCAACCGTCAGATACTTACCCCGAATGGGGTGATCTACTTCCACCACAGTTCCAGTAGCGCGTAAAGATGGTTCTTCTGCTAGTTCTTTCATGGACAAAATGGGTCCGCAGGGAATATCGTACTTATTTAAAATGTCCATCGCCTCAAACTTACTTAATGTAGAAGTCCATTTCTCAATCTCGCCAAAGATCTCCATCAGGCGAGGCAAACGCGCCATTGCTGATGAGAAATGTTGATCTGTAATCCAATCTTCTCGGCCAATCACCTTACAAATCGCTTCCCAAACAGGGGCTTGAACAACGACATAGATATAAGAATTCGGATCAGTTTCCCAACCCTTACATTTCAGAATCCAGCCTGGCTGACCACCGCCAGAGGCATTACCAGCACGAGGTACGGAGTCACCAAACTCGCCGTTTGGATACTGTGGATACTCTTGCATGATGCCATTACGCTCTAAGCGCTGTTGATCACGTAATTTGACACGGCATAGATTTAATACAGAGTCTTGCATCGCTGCTAAAACCTTTTGACCTCGCCCAGAATGGGTTCGTTGATATAGTGCAGTCACGATACCTAGAGCCAAATGCAAACCAGTGCCACTGTCACCAATTTGAGCGCCAGTGACCATAGGAGGCCCATCATCAAAACCAGTAGTAGAAGCTGAACCACCAGCGCACTGCGCAACATTTTCATAAACCTTGCAATCCTCATAAGGACCAGGGCCAAAACCTTTAACGGAAGCCATGATCATCATTGGGTTGAGTTCTTGAATACGATCCCAAGAAAAACCCATGCGATCTAAGGCGCCAGGGGCAAAGTTTTCAACTAACACATCACACTCTTTAATAAGGCGCTCCAAAATATCCTTACCGCGTGCTGTTTTGGTGTTAACAGTAATTGAGCGCTTATTATGATTTAGCATTGTGAAATACAAGCTATCCGCATCAGGCAGATCACGCAGTTGTCCACGAGTGGCATCACCCTCTCCAGATTTTTCTACCTTGATCACATCAGCCCCAAACCAAGCAAGCAACTGAGTGCAGGTGGGACCTGATTGAACGTGAGTAAAGTCGAGGATTTTGACCCCTTCGAGTGCTTTTGCCATGATTTAAGTCCCAATAAGATTGAAATTTTTGAATTGCTCGATTTTACCAGCGCCAGTTGGTGATAAATAGAGCTTTGTTAGCTTGTCGCTCAGAAAGTTAATGAAGCTCAATACAGCTTATATCAGGTTAAGAATGCGGTTTTTCAAGGTCTAAAAGCTGTTTTTTCAGGGCTCTTTCCTCTGCGAAGCGCTCGGTTTCATCTCGTATCACAGCAGCTACGCCATAGGCTTGATGATTTTCATCAAAAAGCATGCCCACTGTAAATGCGATAGATAGACTACGACCATCTTTATGTTTTGCTGGAACCTTCAATAAAGAGGAGCCATAACGGGTAGTTCCTGTTTGCATAGATTTAGCATAACCCTCACTGTGTCTAGGACGCTGACGCTCCGGAACAATCAGATCTAGGGTATTTCCAAGAGCCTCTTCTTCAGAAAACCCAAAAATGCGAGTAGCTGCAGCATTCCAGAGAATAATTTTTTCATTGACATCCGAAACAATCACTGCATCGCCAACGCAGTCAACTAGTTGATGTAAATCGATAGAGGTTCTCATATTGCCAGCCTAATGACCTTATATATTGAAAGGTAAAAAAGGCGCTCACAAGGAGCGCCTGGAGGACTAAAGCAAATAAATACTTTTTTATTAGACCGCTTTTGCTTCATGCAACTTGGCAATTTCTTCTTTGCCATAACCTAAGTCAGCTAACACTTCATCCGTATGCTCACCCAATACTGGTGAAGGCTTTACTTCCACCTCTAAGTCAGAGAACTTAATGGGGCTACCGATCGTTAAATATTTACCACGCACTTTATGGTCTACTTCAACAATTGAGCCACTCTTGCGTAAGTCTGGAGATGCCGCTAGTTCTTTCATGGACAATACTGGCGCACAAGGAATATCAAATTTACGCAAAATATCGACTGCTTCATATTTAGTCTTGTCTTTGAGCCAATCTTCAATCGTTGCAAAAATATCAAAGATCTTATCTTGACGAGCCTGTGCAGTCATGTAAGCTGGATCGCTGGCCCACTCTGGTTTGCCAATAGCTTTAGTAATTGGCTCCCAAGCATGTCCTTGAATCGTAAAATAAATATAAGCGTTAGGATCTGTTTCCCAACCCTTACATTTCAGTACCCAGCCTGGCTGACCACCGCCACCTGCATTACCTCCACGTGGCACAACATCAGAAAATGTTCCGTGTGGATACTGTGGGTACTCTTCAAGATAACCAATTTTATCTAAGCGCTGTTGATCGCGTAATTTCACACGACAAAGGTTCAATACCGCATCTTGCATTGAGCAAGAAACTTTTTGCCCTTTGCCAGTTTTTTGACGTTGCATCAATGCAGTCAAAATACCAATAGCTAAATGCATACCTGTGTTGGAGTCTCCCAAAGCAGCAGCAGAAACCGTTGGAGGGCCATCCCAGAAACCAGTGGTAGAGGCAGCACCACCAGCACACTGTGCAACGTTCTCATACACTTTTAAATCTTCATATGAGTGGCCATCACTAAATCCCTTGACTGAAGCCAAAATCATTTTTGGATTTAATTCCTGAATACGTGCCCAAGAAAAGCCCATGCGATCTAATGCGCCTGGTCCAAAGTTTTCAACCATCACATCAGAAGCTTTAATCATCTTCTCCAATACTTCCTTACCTTCGGCAGTTTTAGTATCGAGTGTCAATGAGCGCTTATTACCATTTAACATCGTGAAATACAGTGCATCTACATCTGGAATGTCGCGCAATTGGCTACGGGTGACATCGCCTGACCCTGGACGTTCAACTTTAATAACATCTGCGCCATAAAATCCCAATAACTGGGTACAAGCAGGCCCTGCTTGTACATGCGTAAAATCGATAATCCGAATGCCGTCTAATGGTTTAGTCATATTACTTCTCCTTAGTAAATTACTTATAGTTATTTAAATCTTGTTCTTATTTCTTGGCTGTTGATGGGTTTAAGTTAGTTAAGCGCCCACTCTCTGTTCCTGCGGTCTCATCAATCACTGCGTTGATGAGGGCTGGCTTGCCTGCAGCTATTGCTTGTGTTAAAGCTGCTTCTAATTCTGCTGGGGTCGTGACGTAATAACCAATGCCACCAAAGGCCTCAATCATCTTGTCATAGCGGGCATCTTTAACAAATACGGTGGGGGCCACATCAGCGCCACCCGTTGGATTGACATCAGTGCCGCGATACACGCCGTTGTTATTAAATACCACTGTGGTGATGGGTAGCTTATAACGACAAATGGTTTCTAATTCCATGCCGCTAAAACCGAATGCGCTATCACCCTCTACCGCAATCGTAGGTAGCCCACTAGTGACCGCCGCACCAATCGCATAACCCATGCCAATACCCATAATTCCCCAAGTACCAGAATCAAATCGTTTACGTGGTTTATACATGTCTACGATGGCACGGCAAAAGTCGAGTGTATTAGCACCTTCATTTACCAAGTTCACATCTGGGTTTTGCTTGATTACATTCCGAATAGCGCCTAATGCACCATGAAAGTTCATGGGCGATACTTCTTTGGCTAAAGTTTCAGCCATCTTCGCTAAGTTCTTATCTTTCTTCTCATTAATTGCATTGATCCATTCAGCGCTTGGCTTAGGAACTGCAGCGATGCCTTTTAAGAGTTCGCCAACGCAAGAGCCAATATCACCAATGACTGGTGCATCAATTTGCACATTGCTATCAACTTCATTTGCCTGAATATCAATTTGAATAAATTTCTTAGGCTCTTTACCCCAAGTCTTTCCCTTGCCATGAGCCAACAACCAGTTCAGGCGAGCGCCAACTAACAATACGGCATCAGCCTCAGCTAATACATAAGAGCGGGCTGCAGAAGCCGACTGTGGATGGTTATCTGGCAATAATCCTTTAGCCATCGACATAGGCAAGTACGGGATGCCAGATTTTTCAACCAAAGCACGAATATCTGCGTCGGCTTGGGCATATGCTGCGCCCTTACCCAACAGAATTAAAGGACGCTTTGCACCTTTTAAAACATTGAGTGCACGCTCGATTGCATCGGCAGCTGGTATTTGACGTGGAACTGGATCGATTACCTTGAAAATGGATTTCTTGGCGGCTTCCACTGGCATAGTTTGACTGAGTAACTGTGCAGGTAAATCTAAATAAACGCCACCGGGACGACCAGAGACCGCTGTACGAATAGCACGAGCAAAACCGATACCAATGTCTTCAATATGATTAATGCGATAGGCTGCTTTACAAAATGGCTTGGCTGCATTGAGTTGATCCATCTCTTCATAATCACCTTGCTGCAGGTCCACGATTTCTCGCTCACTTGAACCGCTAATCAAAATCATAGGAAAACAGTTGACGGTCGCATTAGCTAGCGCGGTTAAGCCATTCAAAAAACCAGGAGCAGAAACTGTTAAACATATTCCTGGCTTTTGCGTCATATACCCAGCAATCGCTGCTGCATTACCAGCATGTTGCTCGTGACGAAAACCAATAAACCGCATTCCCTGTGCTTGTGCTAAGCGACATAAATCCGTAATTGGAATTCCTACAAGTCCAAAAATGGTGTTGAGATCATTTGCTTTCAGGGCCTCGATGACCAGATGAAAGCCATCGGTTACGGGTAGGTTTTGATTGTCAGTTGTCATAGAATTTTTAGGTTAATTACAGCGCACATATTGAAATACTATTCGATGGAATCTAGCTCTCGCTAACTGTCTCCAAATAAGTTATTAGTATTGCTACAGGTGATTAGGTAAGCGTACCCGCTTAGCCAGAATTGAATCTTAGGCTTGGGGGTGCAGATGATCATTGACTTCGGTCAATTTCCTCCGAAATCTAGTTCAGTTTAGGGTTTTGCTCTAGATGAAAAGCTCTTTGTGCTTCGTTTTGAGACGACTTAAGGTCTCTGGGGAAAGATTAAGGTAGGCAGCCAATTCCTTTTTAGGAAGAAGCTCAAATAAATCTTCATATTTACGTAAAAAACGCTCCACCCGTCCAGGTGCATCGAGCATATGCAAAGTAATGGTATGGGCCATGATTTCACTCATCAGGCGCATCACCTCAAACTCAAAGCTTTCCTTTAGAGGCTTATGCTCTTCTAGGAACTCAGCCCACTTTTTCATAGGCAAGCGGGCCACACGGGCTTTAGTGACTGCAGCGATGCTATAAGGTGCGGCTGTCTTTAAGCGCCAGGCGGCATAGCTCGTTTCAATATCTTTTTCGATGGCAAAACGCAAAATCATCTCTTTGGCATCTGGACTAGAAACAATCCGCCTTAAGATGCCATCCAAAACGAAATATTGCTCCATCTGATGATCGCCCTGATGCAACAAGATATCGGATTTTTTAAGATCCGAGATCAGTAAATGGCGCTCTAAATCAGCCATTGCTTCTGAATCCAAGTTTTTTAGCACCGTATTTTGGCTAAGCTGCAAACGAATCAGGTTTTTTTCAGGGTGTTTATCTAATCCGGTCATAAATTCTCAATTCTAGAGCTCTTATTGTAGGCTTTTTTAGTGTTTTTGCAGGGTTGCCTACTGAGAGTGAGATAAAATAATGAGGTCGTGGTGCTTTATTGCAGTGCAATAAAGTTAAACGGGAAACACTCAACGTGTGCTGCCCCCGCAACGGTAAGTAAATGCAACCCAAATACCAATTTAGGTTGTCAGGAGTCTGAAAAAGCCACTGTGCGCGTCAATTGCATGGGAAGGCCAGATTCTGAGATTTACAGCCCGGATACCGGCCAAGACAAGTGGAATTTTGCGGACGGGGACCTTCGCGCGCTAAGGAAGCATCCCAAGCACCAAAGAAGATGCCAATTGACGCCTGAACTCTCAAAAAGTGAAATTCTGTTCGGCCCAGCTTACGGGGAAGTTAGCTAGGCGATTTGAAGGCAGAAGGTTCATCATGAA
>CAIZRK010000037.1 GCA_903935355.1 uncultured beta proteobacterium
CAGAGCGATGGTCGCCAATTGAACTTACTCGGCGAAGTCATTACCACACCAACCCCAGAGGATGACAATGAGCCAACAACGCATTGAAGTAACCCTCGCCGGTCAAAAGATTACTTTAGCCACCAGTAATGAGCATGAGCCATTATTACGTGCTGCCTGCACATTAGCTGATGAGCAAATTCAGCTGGCTATTAATGGGGGCAATCGCAGTATTGAGCGTGCCAGCATGATGGCAGCTATTAAAATTGCCGGGGATCTCATTACTCTACAAGCCGCATCTATAAATCATTCTGCCAGCGCCACTTCTTCGCATGTGGATTCCGAAGAGATCTCTAAACTTCAGGAAGAGATTCGGTCTCTCGAAGATCAAGTGGATAGTTTGATGCAAACCCTTTCCCTGCCTGGTTCGCCAAGGCCAATAGTTCCTTGAACCGATGCGCAAGCATCAGGAACGATCTTTACCTTGTGGGCGTGAGCGTTTTTGATATTCATAGTGCCAACCTCGCGTTGTTCACTCCCTGAAGCTCTTAATGCACCCGAAGCAGAGTAGCCGTTCCACCTTGAACCTTAGGGTTCAGGATGACGGCCTAGCGGCTAAGGTGGGGAATTCATGTCAATAGCCGATATCGTGATGCTGATGCTATGCGGAAGCATAGCGGGTTTCTTGGCAGGCCTACTCGGTATTGGCGGTGGAATGATTCTGGTGCCTTTCATGATTGTCGTTTTCAATCATTTAGAGTTTAGTCAACACATTATTGTGCATATGGCGATTGCGACAGGCATGGCCACCATCCTATTTACCACTACCTCAGCAATTTGGGCTCACCATCAGCACAACTCAATTGACTGGAAATTAGTAGCCGCCTTAAGTCCGGGCATGGTATTAGGTGGGCTGATTGGCGGTAGTGAAATCTTTGAAGCCATTAACACCTCTTGGCTCTCTCTATTTTTTGCCATCTTTATTGTGTACACCTCGATTCAGATGATTATTAATAAAAAACCGACTGCTGGAAGAGATCTACCTGGACCGGTTGGGCTTTTTTCTTTTGGCGCCTTCGCAGGGGTGCTAGCCAGTTTGGTAGGCGCCGGTGGAGCCTTTATTACGGTACCCTTTATGTTGTGGTGTAACGTGAAGCCCCATACAGCAATGGCTAGCTCATCAGGACTAGGTTTTCCGATTGCTGCCGCAGCAACGATCGGTTATATGTACGGCAGTTGGGGTAACCCCAATCTTCCTGCAGGCTCTTTAGGATTTGTGTATGTTCCTGCAGTGCTCTGCATTGTGGCTTTAAGTATTTTTACTGCTCCCATCGGTGCAAGAATGGCCAGAAAACTGAATGTTGCTCAACTAAAACGCATCTTTGGTGTAATGCTTTTTTTCCTAGCCGCCTTCATGTTTAATGAAAGCCGCAAGGCATTTGGTTTTTAGTCTGAATATTGCTGACGCAAAATATTCTTTTGTACCTTACCCATTGCATTACGTGGTAAGTCTGTAACGATCTCTAAGCGCTTCGGTATTTTAAAATTCGCTATCTGCGTCTTTAGAGTGGCAATCATTGCTTGAGAATCTAATTTAGCGCCGGCCTTAGGAACTACTACCGCCATAACTGCCTCACCAAAGTCAGGATGCGCAATACCAATCACGGCACTTTCCTCTACTCCATCCATGTCATCAATAAAACTCTCGATTTCTTTTGGATACACGTTATAACCACCAGAAATAATTAAGTCTTTACTACGCCCAACAATACAGAGGTAATCTTTTGGCGCTTTACCGCCGTTGGCTGAGCCACCCCAGCGTCCTACATCGCCCGTTTTAAACCAACCGTCTTTGGTAAATTCTTCAGCGGTCTTTTCTGGCATGCGCCAGTAGCCTTTAAATATATTCGGGCCTTTGACTTGGATACTGCCGATTTCATCAACCCCACACAACTTATTATTTTCATTCATTACACGCACTTTAACGCCCGGTAACGGCATGCCAACCGATCCCCCTACACGCTCACCCTTATAAGGATTGGAGACCAACATCACCGTCTCACTCATGCCATAGCGCTCTAGAATAGGCTGGCCAATTAATTCTTTAAAGGTATTAAATGTTTCAGTCAATAAGGGCGCAGAGCCAGAAATAAATAAACGCATATTACGTGTTACTGCTTTGGTAAAACTTTTATCAGCCAATAAGCGCACATAAAAGGTTGGCACACCCATCATCACCGTTGAATTTGGCATGTGAGCTATTAATTGCGCAGTATCTAAGCGAGGCAACCAAATCATTTTGCTGCCATTGATCAAGGCTCCATGGGCAGCCACAAACAAGCCATGCACATGAAATATGGGTAAGGCGTGTAAGAGCACGTCACCTTTTTTCCAGCCCCAGAACTTTTGCAAAATTTGAGCATTACTACCCAAATTTTTATGGGTCAGCATCGCGCCTTTGCTACGTCCTGTGGTGCCTGAGGTATACAAAATGGCTGCTAAAGCATCATCTTTTACAAGCACTGTTTTGAACTGATCGCTTTGACTACCAGCACGATCGAGCAAAGTACCCTTGCGATCATCATCTAATGTTAAAACATGCTGAGTACCCGCTTTCAAAGCCACTTTAGAGACCCAAGAGAAATTCTGGCTACTGCATACCACTAGAGCAGGCTGCGCATTCTCAATAAAGTATTGAATCTCGGCTGCCTGATAGGCAGTATTGAGCGGTAGGTAGACATAGCCAGCCCGAATAGTTGCTAAATACAGAAATAAAGCTTCAGGTGACTTTTCTACTTGGACAGCAATGCGAGATCCTGCGGGTAACTTAAGACTCTTGAGAAAATGAGCGATCTTGGCAGTTGCCCGCTCAAGATCGCTCCAGGAGTAATAGAGGCCGTCATGCGTTTGTATTGCACAAGCAGACTTATCTTTTGGAAAACCTTTTTCCAATAAAGAATATAAATTCATGAAAATCTCAAAACAGATAATTTAATAAAGCCATTCATTAATCGAGCTTAGCTCCTGATGCTTTAGCAACCGCCGCCCAGCGCTTAACATCAGCTGCAACAAACTTACCAAAGGCCTCACCGCTTAGATTGGGCGTATCAGATCCGTTGTTAGTCCAAATGGCTTTTAACTCTGGGGTATTCAGGGCCTTTTGCACTTCTGCAATCATTTTGTCAACAATAGCTTGAGGAGTACCCTTAGGCGCAAACAAGCCATACCAAGTAGTCACTTCATAACCCACTAAGCCAGCTTCGGCTGCAGTAGGGACATTTGGAAAACCAGGTGAGCGCTTCTGAGAAGCCACTGCCAAAGCCACAATCGAACCACTCTTAATTTGCGCAGCTGAGGAACCAAGACCATCAAACTCGATATCGACCTGGCCTGCAATGAGGTCTTGCATCGCTGGGCCAGCACCGCGGTATGGAATGTGGGTAATGAAGGTTTTTGTCAACATCTTGAACTGCTCACCAGCTAAATGATGTGCAGTACCGTTACCCGCACTGGCGTAATTAAACTTACCTGGATTTTTCTTGAGAAGCTCGATAAATTCTGCCAAGTTCTTTACCTGCACATTTTTAGGATTTACCACAATAACTTGAGGTGGGCTGGCAATCATTGCTACTGGAACAAAGCTTTTCTCAATATCGTAATCAAGATTGGGATACATCGCCGGTGCAATCGCATGGTGCGCAGCTCCAACAAAGAAGTTATAACCATCCGGAGCTGCTTTGGCTGCAATCGAAGCGCCTAAAGTGCCGCCAGCACCACCACGGTTGTCGATCACAATTTGCTTACCCAATTGTTTAGTGAGTTGGGCTGCCAAAGGACGGGCAAAGGCATCAGTGCCACCACCGGCCGGAAACGGCACAAGAAAAGTAATCGGTTTAATGGGCCACTCTTGGGCCATGGCAACTAGTGGAAGAGCGCAAACTAACAATAGTGCCTTTTTAAACCTGCTTAATAAAATACTCATTTTGATCTCCTGTATCTGCCAAATCTAAAGATGGCTTTGTTATCTTCGTTATTTGTAATGCTGATTGAAAAGTAATACAACCTCTTTCTTCTATATTAAAGGGTCTTGGTTTTTTCCACTCTTGCCCCCTCATGAACCTTTAGCACCTTACTAGCCTCCTCCAGCATACTTCACTTAAGGCGCCATTAAACGCCCTACCGCCTTGGAATAGACGATTTCACCATTAGCAAAGCGCTCATGGTTCTCCTCTACAGATCCCAAGTCATATAAATAGTTCACCATTAAGCCAGCCGACTGACGCAAACCTTTACGCGATAGATCGGAAGCCCAATTGATTAAATGCAACTTAGCACCGTTACCCAAATGGAATTTAGCCACTGGGTTGCCAGCGCGTCCAGTCGAGCCAATTCCTAAATAGACGCTAGCTAAACTGAGTAATGCTGCTTTTTCTTTATCAGAGGCTAAATCCGGATGCCACCCAGCACTTAATCTTTCATTCCATGAATGAGAATCTAACTTTAGTACTGTTAAAGCATGATCTAGTGCGCTCTTAAGGGCAGGTTTTAATCGCTCTGCAGAAATCCCGCCACCCAAATTAGCGCCTGCTGCTACCCAATCCATAAATCCTGGGATGGGCGATAGAGTGACAAAGGTTTTAATCCCAGGAAACTCTGTATGCAACTGAGTAGCCACTCGCTTAATTAAAAAATTACCCATAGATACACCACGCAACCCTGGCTCACAGTTACTGATGGAGTAAAAAACAGCCACTTTATATTGAGAGACTTGCTCGACAGTCTCGGCCTTCTTATCGACCAAGGGGGTAATCACTGTTGGGATTTCAGGGAGCAAGGCCACTTCTACAAAGATCAAGGGCTCACTTGGTAACTGAGGGTGAAAAAAAGCAAAGCAACGCCGGTCGGGCTGCAAACGACGGCGCAGATCATCCCAACCATCAATTGCATGAACTGCTTCATGCCGAATTAACTTTTCTAAAATTTCCGCAGGTGATTTCCAATCGACTTGATGCATCTTTAAAAAGCCTGGATTGAACCATGAAGATAGGAGGTGGCGCATATCAAAATCAACCGCTGCTAATTCTGGTTGTTTCTCTAAGAGCGGCAAGAGATCTCGGCGCATTTCAACTACTGCAGCCGTGCCTTGACTGGCTCGGTTTAGTCTGCGAAAAAATTCTTGCCGGGGTGATTCAGAAACCTTTTGAAGCCGAATGTAGTTACGAGCATTAGCTTGAGCTGAAAATCGTTGCGCGGCCTCTAAAACAGTTTGGGGATTGGGGTTTAATTTTTCAAATAGCGCATTAAAAAAATGCACATGCTGATCTTTTGTTAACTTACGATAGTGAGTTACTACATCATCAGCCATGCTGATCGCGTTTGATTCCCCACGCTCAGAGATCAAGCGCTTGCTTGCATTATTTGCCTTAGATAAATTGCGGGCTTTGGTTAACTTCTCAAGCATGGGTCTGTCTCACTAAACAGGACGGCATCAAGGTATTTATATAGCCTCAATGTATCGTTCTCTGAGCTCAAAATCAATTAAGCTAGAACCATTATTATTAACTTTAAGTTAATATTTATTACTGGAAAACCATTAAGATTTGAGATTATTGCGATGCAACATACGGGCTTGGGCTGCAAAAGACAAAATATTAGAATTTGATTCATTAACCTTCAGATACATCAGCGCAATATGTTGGGTCAGCTGGTATTTAGCTAACAATGGGGTAAAAACAATCGCATCCCCCATCAGATCTCTTACGCGCCCAGGGAGCAAGGTTCGCCCCATACCGCTAGCGACCATATTCATTAAAGAAAAGATATCGCCCACCTTCATCACCACATTGGGTATAAAGCCCGCTTGCTTAAAAGCACTATAAAAACCTGAAGTCGTGGCAAAGCCGTCGAGCAAAGTAAGAAATTTTTCGTGGCGGTGGTCTGCAAGATCAATTTGTGCAGCAGCAGGAGTTTCTTTCTTGGGTGAAGCAAAATACAAATTGTCTTCAAATAAAGGTACCACCTGAATATCTTCTGGTAAAGCATCTGAAGGAGTAGCAATGACGATGGCATCTAAGTTGCCTTCTTTTAGCTTCTTCATGAGATCTTCATTGGAGCCTAAAAACAAATCAATATCTAAATCAGGCCTACGAATCTTGGTGCCCATAATGAGCTTGGGTATGATATTTGCAGTCAAAGAATACATTGACCCTAAACGCACTTGAGTATCTTTTATTCCTGCTTTGGCTCTAGTACGCTTGATGGCACGTTCAGCATCCTCAATTAAATCCTGCCCGCTCTCAGCTAAATATAAGGCTGCGGGTAAAGGCTTTAGTAGGCGCCCCTCTTTGATAAACAGGGGGCAGCCAAGACCGTCTTCAAGCGAATGAAGTGCCTTATGAATACTGACTGAACTAAGGTTAAATTCTTCTGCTGTTTTAGACAGGCTACCTGTCCTGATGAAAGAACACAGAATTTCTAGTTTTCGAAGGGTGACCTCTGCATTAAGCATAGGAGTCTTACCTCGTTTTATCTTGAGAGAATCTCATTAAATAGATGCCAAAAATTATCATGGGTACTGATAACCACTGACCCATTGATAAACCTAAACCCAAGAGACCTAAAAAAGAATCAGGTTCGCGCGCAAATTCTGCTAAGAAACGGCAAATGCCATAACCAAGTAAGAAGAGTCCTGAGACCTGACCAACCTGCCTAGGTTTACTCGAATAAATCCATAAAACAATTCCGAGCAAAATTCCCTCGCCAAAGAGCTGATAGATTTGCGAGGGATGGCGTGGAAGAGAGTCAACCAAGGGAAATACCATCGCCCAAGGCAAATCAGTAGGTCTACCCCATAATTCCCCATTGATAAAATTACCAAGTCTTCCAAAAGCCAAGCCAAAGGGAACTAAGGGGGCTACGAGATCGCTCACTACAAAGAATGAAGTCTTGCGCCGATGAGCAAACCAAAATAATGCGAGCAGCACTCCAAGCAATCCCCCGTGAAAGGACATACCGCCCTCCCAAATCTTGAGGATACTTAAGGGGTTTGATAAGTAATACCCAGGCATATAAAACAAGGTGTAACCAATCCGACCACCAAGCACCACCCCTAACACCCCAGCAAACAAGAGGTCCTCGAGGTCTTTATAAGTCCAACCCAAAGCTTGATATCGAGGCGCCCGAATTCGTAGGCGCCCAAGCAATAAAAATTGTGCGAAGGCCAAGAGATACATCAGTCCATACCAATGAATCGCAAACGAACCTATGCGAATAAAAGCTGGATCAATCTGGGGATGTATCAACATAGATAATAGGCAATGATCTTCTTAACGATTAATTTTTAGTTTGGTCAAAGTTATTTAATTCATGACCTAAGTCTCGGTAAGCCTTATAACGATTGCGCCCAGCTAAACGCTCAGCTTCATTGACCGTAACCACCTCTACAATCCGAGGAAAACGTGCAACAAGTGCCGGTACATCTGTGGGCATCCGCATCCCTAAATGAATCAGGATATCGGCATGTGGGATATTCGCTAGCGCTTTAGAAGCAAAATCATCTAATAGCACAATCGGTGTTTCTAATGCAGCATCATCATCAATAAAACAATGCGGTAGAAAATCTGTGCTGCTAAATGTCCACAACATGTCATCTAACTTTTTTAGATCAGCCATCTCCCCTACGATCACGATATTTCTAACGGGCTCACCCTCTAGAGTGGCACTCCAAATTTTGCGAGTTAGACGACATGCATATTCCAGCTTATCACTTACATTGCTATGAAAATCAATTCTTGCCATTAATCATTGCCTTAGATACGGGTTTACTGATTTAGTGTTGTTCAAGCAAGAAATTGACCAGCAAAGGCACAGGTCTTCCAGTGGAGCCCTTAGCGGCACCACTTTTCCATGCGGTACCTGCGATATCTAAGTGTGCCCATTTATATTTTTCAGTAAAGCGCGACAGAAAGCACGCAGCCGTCACGCTACCAGCAGGGCGACCCCCAATATTAGCGACATCAGCAAAGTTCGATTTAAGTTGTTCATGATATGCAGCATCTAACGGTAAACGCCAAACAGTATCTAAGGATGCATGGCCTGCTTTGGTTAACGCATTTACCAAGTCTTCATCATCAGAAAATACCCCGCTATGGACATGCCCTAAAGCAATAATGCAAGCGCCCGTAAGCGTGGCCACATCAATCACCGCTTTTGGCTTAAAGCGCTCCACATAAGTCAATGCGTCACATAGAATTAAACGGCCTTCAGCATCAGTATTGAGAATTTCAATAGTTTGACCAGACATACTTTTTACAATATCGCCTGGCCGGGTTGCTTGTCCAGAGGGCATATTTTCACAAGTCGGAACGACGCCAATGACATTCTTTTTTAACTTCATTAAGCCTATGGCATACATAGTACCGATGACTGAAGCAGCGCCACACATGTCGTATTTCATCTCATCCATCGCTTCGCCTGGCTTTAATGAAATTCCGCCTGTATCAAAGGTAATTCCCTTACCAACCAAGACAATCGGGGCATCTCCTACTTTGCCACCCTGATGCCGCATCACTATAAATTGAGGAGGCGTGTCCGAGCCTTGGGTAACTGATAAAAACGAGCCCATTCCTAAAGCTTCGATCTGCTTGCGACCCAAAACCTCTACCTTGAGACCTACTTTTTTGGCAAGGCCTTGAGCCGTTTTACCTAAGTAAGTTGGCGTACAAATATTTGGTGGGAGATTACCTAAGTCTTTGGCAAGATGCATGCCTTCAACCATCGCAATACCTTGAGCTACTGCCGCCCTTAGCTCTTTAGAGCACGCCTCATTTCCAGCAAATACGAGCTTTTTAAAAGTATCTGCCTTGTCTTTTGCCTTAAATTTCATGGTAGGTTGGCGTACCCCAAAGCGATAAGCTTGATCTCCTGCATACTGAATAGTCAGACGAACCTCTTCAGCAATAAATTCACTGCGATGACCCAAGGCAAAGCTCGGAATAAACCACAAGGCACTCTCAATAGAGCCCCCACTCAGTTGCTTTAAGGCTGCTCGCGCTACCTTGGAATAAGAAATTAAACTGCGGGCACCAACAAGATGGAGATCTCCTAAGCCGACCAATAAAACACGCTTGGCCTTAACGCCTGACGATACCCATGATTTTTCAGCACGCAAGATACAGGTGCTAGCTTGCTTATCATCTAAATCACCCAGTAAATTGGCATGGGTAATGGCGCCCCCTAATAATTGATCTAATTCTGCTAAGAGACCAGTTTTTGGCTTACTGCCCGCTAGTGCATCTAAATCAGTCTTGGCATAGGCTAAAACCAAACAATCTGTGGCTTGCGCAAGCAAAGTGGCCAGGCTAGATTTGCGCTGTTTAGGGTTACTTATATCAGCTTGGGAGAAAATCTGAGTGCTAAATTGAATTGTCATAATTGCATTGCGGTATCTTTAAGTCGATTCATGGGAGGGGATCTCTATTTATCCATTATCCTCCGACATGAGGATTCACCACTTTAGCAAACCCAAAAGTACCCATTACCACCTTAAGCAGACATGATTTTTAAACAAGCCCTTCGCCGCGAACTCAGTTTTACGACTGGTGGCGTCTTTTTGGTCTTAGTTACCATCATGATTACCACCCTGGTCATCCGAATTCTGGGATTTGCCGCTAATGGCGCAGTAAACCCTGAGGACGCCTTAGTTTTAATAGCCCTAGCCACCCTAGGCTATATGGCCGTGTTACTAACAGTTTCTCTCTTTGTGGCAGTTTTAATTGTATTAGTGCGTTGGTATAAAGATTCAGAAATGATCGTATGGTTTGCCAGCGGTTTAAGCATTTCTAGCTTAATTCGTCCCATTCTGAGATTTGCTACGCCCCTCATCATCATCATTGCTTTACTTGCTCTTTTTGTATGGCCCTGGGCCAATCGGGAGTCCACCCTCATTAGCCAACGTTTTCAGCAGCGCAGTGATGTATCCATGGTGGCCGCAGGGCAATTTCGGGAGTCTGCCAAAGCAGAGCGTGTATTTTTTATAGAAGAGCTAGATGTCGATAAAAGCGAGGTAAAAAATATCTTTGCTGCTGAATCTAAAAATGGCCGCCTGAGTGTTGCAGTAGCTTCTACTGGATTTATTGAGAATGCGGAGGGCGGAGGTAAAACAATTATTTTGAACAATGGTCGTCGCTATGAAGGCCTGCCAACTCAACCTGACTTCAGAATTTTAGAATTCGAAAAATACACTACCAATATTCGCAGTAAAGATGCTATCGATCCTGCACCACGCGATCGAGAAAAAACAGTAGCGGAGTTATTAAATGACCCTAACCCTGCCTCCATGAACCCCAACCGAGCAGAATTACTTTGGCGCATTGGCTTACCATTCATGGCCTTGGGCTTGGTATTAATGGCAATCCCATTAGCTTATGTCAATCCACGACTTGGTAACTACACGGCCATGTTCTATGCGGTGCTAATTTATTTGATTTATAGCAATCTTCTTAACCTCACACAAAACTTTGTTGCTCAAGGAAAGGTTGATGTATTTATTGGGGTTTGGCCTATTCATGTTCTAGCCTTGCTGATTGCCTTGGTGTTGATACGCAATCGCATTAACCCTTCATTAAGATGGTGGCGTCGCCAATTGCCCACTTCGCTATTTAAAAAATGAAGCGCCTCTTTCCTTACATCTACGAACGCTACTTAGCCCGGCAAATTTATGCGGCCTTTGGTTTTATTCTGTTTGCCTTAGTGGCCCTCTTTTTATTCTTTGATATCTTGAGTGAATTAGGCTCAGTAAAGGGCTCATATACGCTTCCTTTAGCACTTTTACATGTGCTCTTAAAGGCGCCTAGTCGCATCTCTGAAATTATTCCGATTGCCAGTTTAATTGGCAGCATCTATGTGTTTGCCATGCTGGCGAGTCAGTCAGAATTCACGATCCTTCGAATTGCAGGTTTAGATGTCAAGCGGGGACTACTCACCCTAGCAAAAATCTCACTTCCACTAGTTCTCTTTACCCTCATCATTAGTGAATGGGTTGGCCCATATACAGAAAATCTCTCTGAAAAAATCCGGATGAAGGCTTTAGGGTCTTCGTATACCTCTCAATTTAAAACCGGGGTATGGGTTAAAGACCGCTTACGCAATGCCGATGGGGCTGGCCCTATCCAGCCGGGTGTACGTTATGTGAACGTGGGCAAGATTGAAAAAGACAATGAGATTTTAAATATTCGCATGTATGAATTCGATGATGCATATCGCCTTCTCTCGATACGTAGCGCAGTCACAGGGCGCTTTGATCGCACAGGCACCTGGACTTTAGATGATGTGACCGAAACCCGCTTTACAGAAACCAAACAGGTCGATCCTCTTAACCCCGTTTACTCTGCTCAGACTTTTACTTACCCCATTGTTAGCCTAGAGTCAGAGGTCACCCCACAGATTTTGAGCGTTTTACTCATTAGCCCCGAAAAAATGTCAATTTTGAGTTTGGGTCGGTTTATTTCTCACTTGCGTGATAACAAACAAGATACACAACTACACTCCATCGCCTTTTGGAAAAAAGTGATTTACCCATTCACTATTTTTGTGATGTTAGCCTTAGCCCTCCCCTTTGCTTACCTCAAGGTTCGCGCTGGTAGCGTTGGAATCAAAGTCTTTGGCGGCATCATGCTGGGCATGAGTTTTCAGTTGTTCAACTCGCTTTTCTCAAACGTCGGACTACTTGGCGCTTGGCCATCTTTTCTAACTGCGATTACGCCACCTCTGCTTTACTTGTTGCTAGCCATGATTGGATTACGCTGGGTTTCTAAAGCTTAATACCAAAAACTCATATAGAATTTGATTCCTATATCATTGAAGATATATAGATTGGATTCTCATGAACCTGCACCAATTTCGTTTTGTCCGAGAAGCCGTTAGGCAGAACTTTAACCTCACCACAGCAGCCAAGACCCTATTTACTTCGCAACCTGGGGTATCTAAAGCCATTATTGAACTCGAAGATGAATTAGGGGTGGAGATCTTTCGTCGCCATGGTAAACGCATCAGATCCCTAACTGAGCCTGGTAAACGTATTCTGGTGTCGATTGAGCGAATTTTGGATGAAGTAGAAACCTTGCGACGGGTTGGTAAAGATTTTGCAAGTCAAGATCAAGGTAACTTTGTGATTGCCACCACGCATACGCAAGCCCGTTATGCACTGCCTAAGGTGCTAACTGAATTTACCAAGCGCTTTCCGAAAGTACGTGTGAGTATTCAGCAAGGGAGCCCAGGACAAATTGCTGAGTTGTTGATTCATGACCGCGCAGATATCGCTATTGCTACCGAAGGAATAGCCAATACTCCTGGAGTACTAGCCCTACCAGGCTATCAATGGCATCACGTTGTGATGGTTCCCTTGAGTCACCCCTTGCTCAATCAAGCCAATATCACCTTAGAAGAAATTGCTAAATATCCACTCATTACATATGACAAAGCCTTTGCAGGACGAAGCAAAATTGATGCCGCCTTTGCACAGCGCAATTTAAGTCCAGACATTATTTTGGAGGCGATTGATGCAGATGTCATCAAAACCTATGTAGAAACAGGCATGGGTATTGGCATTGTTGCAGGTCTTGCTTATGACCTTGAGAGAGATCGCAACCTGCGAGTAATTCCGGTGGGGCATTTATTTGGTAATAACGTGACGCATCTCGGTGTTAAACAAGGCGCTTACTTAAGATCATTTGTGTACACCTTCATTGAGCTCTTCTCCCCTACGCTGACGCGTAAGATTGTTGAGCAAGCCATGAATAATGAATCAGAAACATACGAGATTTAAAGCAGGTATCTCGATTGGAGATGGTGCCCCGGGGCGGACTTGAACCGCCACGCCTTGCGGCACCGGATTTTGAGTCCGGCACGTCTACCAATTCCATCACCGGGGCAGGTGTTTGCAGAGGAAAAACTGCATTACTGACAACTAAGAGGTGAGAGTGTAACAAAAAAAGAGTAAGGACCGCCATCCTTTGGTCTAGAAGCCCTTAAAATGGGCATCTCTAGCCAAATTATTAAAAGGACTTACCCGTATGGCCGGCCACTCAAAATGGGCCAATATTCAGCACCGCAAAGGACGTCAAGACGAAAAACGCGGCAAGATTTGGACCAAACTCATTAAAGAAATTACTGTTGCTGCCAAATTAGGTGGGGGAGATCTCGCTACTAACCCCCGCTTGCGCCTTGCAATTGATAAGGCCAAAGATGCCAATATGCCCAATGACAATGTTCAAAGGGCGATTGCGCGAGGTACCGGCTCACTTGAGGGCGTGAACTACGAAGAGATACGTTATGAGGGCTATGGCATTAATGGCGTAGCAGTCATAGTAGATTGTTTGACTGACAATCGAACCCGCACCGTCGCTGAGGTGCGTCATGCCTTTGCGAAGAATGGTGGAAATATGGGCGCCGAAGGCTCGGTAGCATTTTTATTTAAGCACTGCGGTCAGATGCTGTTTGCCCCTGGTGCCAATGAAGATTTATTGCTCGAAGTAGCACTAGATGCTGGTGCGGAAGATGTCATTACACATGAAGATGGCTCTTTTGAAGTATTAACGCCTGTTCCTGAATTTACGAATATTCAAGACGCTTTGATAAAGGCAGGTCTTAAAGCAGAGTTAGCCACGGTTACTATGCGTCCTGAAAATGAAATTGCCCTTGAAAGTATTCAAGCTCAAAGCATGCAAAAACTCTTAGATGCCCTTGAAAACCTGGATGACGTGCAAGAAGTCTTTAGCAACGCTGCGCTTTAAGTAAGTCCTCATTTATGCACTCCTTATTTAACTTCATTACCCATCTCACTATTGGCTCGCTATGAAAATTCTTTTAATTGGTTCCGGTGGACGCGAACATGCTCTAGCCTGGAAATTAGCCCAGTCGCCCCAAGTCCAAACTGTATATGTAGCACCTGGTAATGGCGGTACTGCAAGTGCCAAACAAACATCTGCTGGCATTGTTAATCTGCCGCTTTCTGATTTACAAGATCTTGCTGATTTTGCCAAGCGGGAAAAGATTCATTTGACCGTGGTAGGTCCAGAGGCACCTTTGGCCACCGGAATTGTGGATCTATTTCGGGCTAATGGCCTACGTATTTTTGGGCCTACTCAATTAGCTGCCCAATTGGAATCTTCGAAAGATTTTTCCAAGGCATTTATGAAACGTCATGGCATACCAACAGCGGATTACCAGACCTTCTCCAATACCCTAGAAGCCCATGCCTATATTGAAGCTAAAGGCGCACCGATTGTAATTAAGGCAGATGGCCTAGCCGCTGGTAAAGGGGTAGTGGTGGCGATGGATTTAGCAAATGCTCATGCAGCAGTTGACATGATGTTGGCAGACAATAAATTGGGCAATGCTGGTGCTCGGGTAGTGATTGAAGAGTTTCTCACTGGCGAAGAAGCCAGCTTTATAGTGTTAGTTGATGGCAAAAATGTATTGGCATTAGCTACTAGTCAAGATCACAAGCGTTTACTGGATGCTGATCAAGGCCCCAATACCGGTGGTATGGGCGCTTACTCACCTGCCCCAGTGGTTACCCCAGAAATTCATGCACGTGCTCTACGTGAAATCATCATGCCAACAGTAAAAGGAATGGCATCTGATGGCTTGCCCTACACTGGCTTTTTATACGCAGGATTGATGATCACGCCAGACGGAAAAATAAAGTGCCTCGAATTTAATTGCCGAATGGGTGACCCAGAAACTCAACCTATCATGGCCCGTTTACGAAGCGACCTAGTTAATGCATTAGATCATGCAGTAGATGGCACACTGAATGCAGTGGAATTAGAATGGGATCGTCGCACCGCCTTAGGCGTTGTGCTAGCTGCGAAAAACTATCCTGATACCCCCCGCAATGGAGATGTCATCACCGGTATTCTTGCAGACACAGAAGATCAATTAACTTTTCATGCTGGTACAAAGTTGCAAGATGGCAAGTTAGTCACTTCTGGTGGGCGCGTGATGTGTATAGTGGGTCTCGCAGATACCGTGCGGGGCGCGCAACAAAAAGCTTACGAAGCGCTTGCTAAGATTCAATTTGATGGCATGCAATATCGCAAAGATATCGGTTACCGCGCGATTAAATAAATTCTCATAAAGAACCTATCACCTTTGACTAACAGTCCAAACATCCCGCCTATCGAGCCCGAGCAAGTCGATCTTGTTGCCTTAAAAGACTATTTTTTAGGGCTTCAAGATCGCATCACTAGTGCAATGAGTGCATTAGATGGCAAAGCATTTTTAGTTGATGCCTGGGAAAAACCAGAAGACAGCAAGCTCAAAGGCTATGGGCGCACTTGCATTTTAGATGGCGGCAATATTCTTGAAAAAGGTGGTGTCGGTTTCTCACACGTGCGTGGTGATCAAATGCCCCCTTCGGCATCGCATCATCGCCCAGAAATTGCTGGGCGTAGCTTTGAAGCAATGGGGATTTCTTTAGTATTTCATCCCAATAACCCCAAAGTGCCAACCACCCACATGAACGTGCGCTGTTTTATTGCACAGGCACCCGGTAAAGAGCCTGTCTGGTGGTTTGGGGGCGGCTTTGATCTCACACCCTATTATGGGGTAGATGAAGACTGTAGGCACTTTCATCAAACCGCTAAGAATGCATTAGATCCCTTTGGCAAAGATCTTTATCCGCACTTTAAGAAATGGTGTGATGAATATTTTTATTTAAAGCATCGTGAAGAACCCCGTGGTATTGGTGGTGTCTTTTTTGATGACTTTAATAGTCTGGGCTTCGAACAAAGTTTTGCGATGACTCGCGCTGTAGGCGATGCCTTTATTAATGCTTACCTGCCAATAGTTGAACGCCGCTACAAAGAAGATTTCTCGGCAGCAGAAAAAGCGTTTCAAGAATATCGTCGTGGCCGTTATGTTGAATACAATTTGATCTTTGATCGGGGCACTATTTTTGGATTGCACTCAGGTGGACGTACTGAGTCCATCTTGATGTCAATGCCCCCCGTAGTGCAATGGTGGTACAACTGGCAACCTACGCCGGGTACCCCTGAAGCTAAACTGTATGAGCATTACCTCAAACCGCAAGATTGGCTAGCTTAATTTGAGCTCTAATTCATTAGCCAGTCCAAAAAAAATTGGCGTCTTGGGCGGTACTTTTGATCCGCCGCATTTGGGTCATCTTAAGCTTGCGAGCCATTTTGCAAAACTACTAGAGTTAGATGAGTTGCTATTTATTCCAAGTGGTGAGCCTTGGCAAAAAGACGCCGATATTACTAGCGCCCAAATTCGGTATGAACTCACCCAAGCTGCAGCTATCGACTTAGCGCGAGCATTTTTATATTTAAACATTCCAACCCAAATTGGTATCGATCGAATTGAAATCGAACGTGCTGGCCCAAGCTATGCAATTGATACCGCAAAAGCATTAAGAGCTCGCTTTGGGCCTGATGCAAGTCTTATTTGGCTCATGGGAGCCGATTCTCTCATTCAATTACCCACATGGCATTGTTGGCAAGAACTGCTCGATTTTGTGAACTTAGCAGTCGCTAGTAGGCCCCATCACTCCTTTGAAACCAAATTAAGCCCCCAAATCAGTAAATTTCTTACTTTGCATCAAAGCGATGACTTAACTACCCTTGTAAAAAACCCTTTTGGCTATATCTACCTAGATGAAAGCCTCTCAGTAGACCTATCTTCAACGCAATTACGCGCAAGCCTGAAATCCCCTTCTCAGGCATTGGTAGGGCCTGAGCAAATTCCTGCGCACGCTTTAGAAATCATCACAAATCTAGGCTTATATAAGTAATCAAGCTAAGATCACCCCTATGAACAAAACACTAAAGAAAAAATACTAGAGAAATTATGGAATTAAAAAAATTACAGCGCGTCATTATTGATGCTCTAGAAGATGTTAAAGCACAGGATATTCGGGTTTATGACACCACCAAACTAAGCGACCTTTTTGATCGCGTGATTATTGCTACTGGTACTAGCAACCGGCAGACACGTTCTTTAGCGATGTGCGTCAAAGAAGATGTCAATGCCAAAGGCGGCGAAGTCATCTCTGTAGAAGGTTTGGAGACAGGTGAATGGGTGTTAGTCGACTGTGGAGATATTGTGGTGCACATCTTGCAACCGATGTTGCGATCCTACTATCAGCTCGAAGGTATGTGGGGAGCTAAACCTGTCCGCGTGAAATTAGCAAGTGAAAAGGGTCTTGTCAAAGCCAGTAAATCTGACGACGATGAAGATTAATGGGTAATTAGGGCATGCGCCTAACCATTGTGTCTGTTGGTCATAAAATGCCCGAATGGGTCACCATTGCAACTGCTGACTACGTCAAGCGTATGCCTGCTGATTGCTTCATTGATGTTAAAGAAATCAAACCCGAGCTCACACCAGCCAAAGAAGCCGGCAAGATAATGGCTACGATTCCTAAAGGTTCTTACGTGATTGCTTTAGATGAGCGCGGTAAAGACCAAACCACCCAAAATCTTGCTATGCAGTTAGCTAGTTGGCGTCAGGAGGGTTTTGATGTCACCTTTCTGATTGGCGGAGCTGATGGCTTAGATATGAGCTTAAAAGAGCATGCCCAAGCTATGTGGCGCCTGTCTAGCTTGACGCTGCCACATGCGATGGCTAGGGTCTTGCTAGTCGAGCAGCTATATCGCGCATGGACTATCTTGCAAGGCCACCCCTATCATCGCGCCTAAGCCCCTGAAGTAAGAAAATTGCACGTGTATCCCTATATCTATCTAGCCTCACAAAGTCCACGACGCCAAGAGTTACTCAAACAGATAGGTGTTCGGTTTGAGATGCTCATGGCACAGCCGGGCGAAGATATTGAAAGTATTGAACAAGCGCTGCCCAATGAAAAAGCACGCGACTATGTACAACGGGTCACCTTTGTTAAGAGTGCTATTGCCTTACAACGTTGGCATCACAGCGCTAAACCGTGGGCACCTATTTTGTGTGCCGACACTACCGTTAGCTTGCCCGGGTACGCCTTCGGTGAAATCATAGGAAAACCTAGCGATGCAGCTGATGCCACACGTATTCTAGAAATGTTGAGCGGTAAGACTCATGAAGTTTTAACTGCCGTTGTATTAACTATTGACCCTAAAACCAACCCCCTTTGCCTAGTACAAGTGTCTGAAGTTGAGTTTGCACATCTCTCTAAAGAACAGATCGCAAGCTATATTGGCAGTGGAGAACCATTTGGAAAGGCGGGAGCGTATGGCATCCAGGGCCTAGCCGCCTCCTTTATTGCGGGCATCAAAGGAAGCTATAGCGGTATCATGGGGCTTCCTATTTTTGAAGTGAGCCAGCTGTTGGCTCACGCTAAAGTCGCCCGCATATGAACGAAGAGATTTTGATCAACATTACCCCCCAAGAAACCCGAGTGGCTTTAATTCAGCAAGGGGCGGTTCAAGAGCTTCAAATAGAACGCACTCGCCAGCGTGGCATTGTGGGCAACATCTATCTAGCAAAAGTAGTTCGAGTTCTTCCCGGTATGCAATCTGCCTTTATTGAAGTGGGCTTAGAACGCACCGCTTTTATGCACGTGGCAGATATTACCCAAAATAATCCCCAAGCCCAAATTGAAAAACTGCTCTTTGAAGGGCAGAATATTCTGGTACAAGTTCTTAAAGACCCTCTTGGAACTAAGGGTGCCCGTCTCACTACCCAACTAAGTATCGCTGGCCGTAATTTGGTATATCTCCCGCCGGCCGGAACGGATCTGGCAAGCGAAAGATATATTGGTGTATCTCAGAGAATTGATAAACCCGAAGAGCGTGAAGCAATTAAAGCCCGTTTAGCTGACCTTATGTCTGCTGATGAAAAAGGTGGAATCATTGTGCGCACTAGCGCCCAAGATGCTAGTGATACTGAATTAGTACACGACATGCTCTATCTGCGCACCACTTGGGAAAGAATTCGGGAGGCGGTAAATCATCAATCAGCACCTAGCCTGCTATATCAAGACTTGAGTTTGGCAGAACGTGTATTGCGTGATGTTGCAAGTGAAGAAACTTCACAAATACGGGTCGACTCAGCTGAAAACTTTGAAAAACTCAAAGCTTTTGCAAGCCATTACATGCCCAACCTATTAGACAAGCTAACTCTTCACCGCGGTGAACGAGCCCTCTTTGATTTATTTGATGTTGATACAGAAATCAATAAAGCCTTAGGTCGTAGAGTAGATCTCAAGTCTGGTGGTTACCTGATGATTGATCAAACTGAGTCTATGACCACCATTGATGTTAATACCGGAAGTTATGTCGGCGCCAGAAATTTAGATGACACAGTATTTAAGACCAATTTAGAGGCTGCCCAATCGATTGCACGTCAGTTACGCCTCAGAAATCTTGGCGGCATCATCATCATTGACTTTATTGATATGGTTAGCAAAGACCATCAAGAATCAGTCTTGCATGAGCTCAAGCGGAACTTGGAACGCGATCATGCGCGTACCTCAGTAAGCGAATTTTCTGCTTTAGGCTTAGTAGAAATGACGCGTAAGCGCACCCGAGAATCCTTGGCACATATTACTTGTGAACCATGTACCACTTGCGCTGGCAAGGGCGAAGTAAAGACTTCCCAAACCATTTGCTATGAGATATTACGTGAGATTGTGCGGGAACATCGGCAATTCAATCCTAAAGAGTTCAGAATTGTGGCGGCCCCAGACGTGATTGATTTATTTCTTGAAGAAGAAAATCAGTTTTTAGCGCAACTTGGTGACTTTATTAATAAGCCCATCAAGCTGCAGGCAGAAGGTAGTTTTCGCCAAGAGCAATACGATATTGTTTTAAGTTAAGCATTCGAAAACTGAATACGATGTAAGTTGGCATACAGGCCATCTTTTTTCAGCAACTCCTCATGGGAGCCATTTTCAACTACTCTGCCATGATCTAAAACGACAATACGATCAGCATGCTCAATGGTTGATAAGCGATGGGCAATCACTAAAGTGGTTCTACCAGCCATCAATCGCTCAAGCGCATCTTGGACTTGGCGCTCTGACTCAGAATCTAATGCAGAGGTAGCCTCATCCAAAATTAAAATGGGGGCATCCTTATAGATCGCTCGTGCTATTGCGAGGCGCTGTCGCTGTCCACCTGAGAGGCGATTACCATTATTACCCACTGGTGTATCAATTCCTTCGGGCATTTCCTTCATGAGAGCGGACAGATTGGCGGCCTCTAAGGCCTCAATAACGCGCCCACGATCTATGCCCTTCGCCCCAGTTGCTCCATAAGCCACATTGGCGGCAATAGAGTCATTAAATAAAATAACGTCTTGACTGACAAAAGCGATTTGACGACGAACATCTGCAAGCGCAATGTCTTCTAATAACATATCGTCTAAGAAAATATGCCCACTCGTAGGCCTAAAGAAGCGAGGGAGTAAATTTACTAAAGTCGATTTGCCGCCTCCAGATGGGCCAACAAAAGCAACTACTTCACCTGATTTAATATTGAGATTTACTCCCATTAAGGCATCTTTGCGCCCCACATCTTGCTGATAAGAAAATCCCACATCTTCAAATCGAATGGCACCCTTAGCTTTATCTAAAGATTTCATATTCGTTTTTCGAGATTCATCCTCCTCAAAAGGTTGATCCATTAAAGCAAAAATCATTTCAGCTGCAGTTAGTCCACGCTGTAAGGGTTGATTAATATCTGCTAAATGCTTGATAGGCGATATCACTAACATCATGGCAGTCACAAAAGCCGCAAACCCCCCAACGGTAGTGCCCTCTGCAGATGATTGCATTAAGGCAATCACCAAAACAATGGATAAGGCCATTGAGGCAATGAGTTGCGTAATTGGCTGATTTAATCCTCCAGCCACTGCTGACTTGAGAGCAAATTGCCGTAGGCGCTCTGCTTTTTCCATAAAACGACGCATTTCATATTCTTCTGCGCCATGCACTTTCACAATTTTGTAACCAGCAGCAGATTCTTCAACAATATAAGCAAGCTCACTCGTAAGTCCTTGCTGCTCCCGATTGAGTGAGCGCAAACGCCGATTAATCTTACTCATGACAAAAGCGATAATCGGAAAGATGGCTAGCACTACTAGAGTTAGCTGCCAATTTAAATAAATCAAATAACCTATTAAGCCTACTACCGTCAAAGAATCGCGCACCAAACTAATCAGCATGCCCCCCATAATCGAAAGCACATTGTTCACTTCAAATACAACAGCATTAATTAAGTTCGATGCAGAATTTTTCTGAAAGTAGGTAGTACTGGCATGTAAGAGCGTTTGAAACATTTGCTCGCGCAGTTTGAGGAGCACAGCATTGATGACACGGGTTAATAAATAATTGGATAAAAACTGCGCCAAACTTCTGACTAAAGCTAGACCTACCAAGAAAACAGGAATCTGCCACAACTTGCTGTCAAGTTGCCCAGTAAATCCACGATCTAGCAAGGGTTTCATTAATGCTGGAATCGAAGTCTCCGCTCCAGCCACGAAGGCCATAGCTACCAAAGAGCCAATAATCAGGCCAATATGGGGTTTGAGATAGGCAATTAAGCGATTTAAGGCGCTACGGTCTTGAGCATTCATATAATGAATTATGCCCACCTTATCCGTCATACTCATCACCCGCAATGAAGAGGCTAATTTAGACGATTGTCTAGCCTCCTTGGAGGGTATTGCCCAGCAAATTGTGGTGGTAGATACCAAGAGCACTGATCGCACCCTAGAAATCGCCAAAAACCATGGCGCTATAGTCTCCCAACCCCCTGATTGGCCTGGTTTTGGACCTCAAAAGAATCGCGCCCTTGACCTGGCCACCGGTGAATGGGTTCTTTCCCTAGATGCCGATGAAAGACTCACCCCAGCGCTCCGATCGGAAATCTTGACGGCCATCCATCATTCAGCCCATGTGGATTGCTTTGCGATCCCGCGCCTATCTTGGTATTGCGGCAGGTTTATTCGCCATTCTGGCTGGCATCCAGACTATGTCGATAGGCTATTTAAGCGTGGGACTGCTCGTTTTTCTGATGATTTAGTGCACGAACGACTGATTGCTAATGGGCAAGTAGCAAAGCTGGAAAACCCCATGCTGCACTTTAGTTTTATGAATTACTCCCAGGTATTGCAAAAAATTGATCGCTACTCAACCGCCTCTGCAGAACAAGCTTTTGCCAAAGGTAGGCGAAGCAATCCTTTGAAGGCCATTCTGCATGGTTTATGGGCATTTATCAGAACCTATTTCATTCGGGCTGGATTCTTGGATGGTGCTCAGGGTTTTACCTTGGCCATGTCTAATGCCCAAGGAGCGTATTACCGCTACATTAAGTTGTGGCATCTGTGTCAGGATGCTCGCTCATGATTTCGATTCTTCTGGCCACCTACAACTGGCCTCAAGCACTCAAGTTATGTCTAGAGTCACTTGCCACTCAGACCGACCTTGATTTTGAAATCATCATTGCCGATGATGGTTCAACCAAGGACACTCTGGAAGTCATTGATTTATTAAAACCCTCTATGCCAGTACCCATCACACACCTTTGGCAAGCAGATCAAGGATTTCGTAAAACACGTATTCTGAATCAAGCCATTGAAGCAGCAAACGCAGATTATTTAATATTTCTCGATGGTGATTGCATCACGCAACCCGACTTTGTCGCTCGCCACCGCCAACTAGCGCAAGCAGGGCACTTAGTAACCGGTAGTCGAGTATTACTTAATGATGCTTTAAGCAAGCAACTACTTGCTTGGCCTAAATGGGACTTTGAGAAGTTTATAGGAAGCCTATTAAGCTACCGTCTATCTGGGGATATCAATAAATATTGGCCCCTCAAAATGAAGTTGGGCGATGGCTCCTGGCGTAATTACAAGAAATTTGTCTGGCGCCGTATTAAAGGTTGCAATATGGCCTGCTGGAAGGCCGATGCACAAGCAATTAATGGCTTTGATGACAGCATGACAGGTTGGGGTCATGAGGATGCAGACTTTGTGTTTAGGCTGCAAAGTACGGGGCTCATTCGCAAGTCTGGCTCGTGGGCAACAGAAGTTTTTCATTTGTTTCACCGCATTCATGATCAATCCAATGCAGCAGAAAATGCTCGCACAGTTCGCAAAAAGATCCTATCTAAAGTACAGTAAAGGCATGGGACTCTTTTTTTCCAAGGCCACCTCCTTGCAACCTAAAAAAATACTATTTATTGCCACTCGGCAAATTGGTGATGTATTGGTTACGACACCTTTGATTTCTAAAGC
>CAIZRK010000038.1 GCA_903935355.1 uncultured beta proteobacterium
CCCAGGATGAGATGAGCCGACATCGAGGTGCCAAACACCGCCGTCGATATGAACTCTTGGGCGGTATCAGCCTGTTATCCCCAGAGTACCTTTTATCCGTTGAGCGATGGCCCTTCCATACAGAACCACCGGATCACTATGACCTGCTTTCGCACCTGCTCGACTTGTCGGTCTCGCAGTTAAGCACGCTTTTGCCATTGCACTTTAGGTACGATGTCCGACCGTACCAAGCGTACCTTCGTACTCCTCCGTTACACTTTGGGAGGAGACCGCCCCAGTCAAACTGCCTACCATGCACTGTTCCCGACCCAGATAATGGGCCAAGGTTAGAATCTCAAACAAACCAGGGTGGTATTTCAAGGTTGGCTCCAGCGAAACTAGCATCCCGCTTTCAACGCCTCCCACCTATCCTACACAGACCGGTTCAAAATTCAATGCAAAGCTACAGTAAAGGTTCATGGGGTCTTTCCGTCTAGCCACGGGTAGATTGCATCATCACAAACATTTCAACTTCGCTGAGTCTCAGGAGGAGACAGTGTGGCCATCGTTACTCCATTCGTGCAGGTCGGAACTTACCCGACAAGGAATTTCGCTACCTTAGGACCGTTATAGTTACGGCCGCCGTTTACTGGGACTTCAATCAAGAGCTTGCACCCCATCATTTAATCTTCCAGCACCGGGCAGGAGTCACACCCTATACGTCCACTTTCGTGTTTGCAGAGTGCTGTGTTTTTATTAAACAGTCGCAGCCACCTTTTTATTGCAACCCTATCGTCCTCCCCTTGTACAGGGTCAAACTACGAGGGCGTACCTTATCCCGAAGTTACGGTACAAATTTGCCGAGTTCCTTCTCCTGAGTTCTCTCAAGCGCCTTAGAATACTCATCTCGCCCACCTGTGTCGGTTTGCGGTACGGTCTTGTTAGACTGAAGCTTAGAGGCTTTTCTTGGAACCACTTCCAATTGCTTCGCGAATAAATTCGCTCGTCTCACGCCCTTGAATTACGCTACCGGATTTACCTAATAGCCATCTCCAACGCAAGAACCGGGACTTCCAACACCCGGACAACTTTCCGCGATCCGTCCCCCCATCGCATCTAACAATGGTCAAGGAATATTAACCTTGTTCCCATCAGCTACGCATCTCTGCCTCGCCTTAGGGGCCGACTCACCCTGTTCCGATGAACGTTGAACAGGAAACCTTGGGCTTACGGCGAGGGGGCTTTTCACCCCCTTTATCGCTACTCATGTCAGCATTCGCACTTCTGATACCTCCAGCATCCTTTACAAGACACCTTCACAGGCTTACAGAACGCTCTCCTACCATCACATTGCTGTGATCCGCAGCTTCGGTTATATGCTTAGCCCCGTTACATCTTCCGCGCAGGACGACTCGATCAGTGAGCTATTACGCTTTCTTTAAAGGATGGCTGCTTCTAAGCCAACCTCCTGACTGTTTTAGCCTTCCCACTTCGTTTCCCACTTAGCATATATTAGGGACCTTAGCTGGCGGTCTGGGTTGTTTCCCTCTTGACACCGGACGTTAGCACCCGATGTCTGTCTCCCGTGCTTGCACTTGTAGGTATTCGGAGTTTGCTATGGCGCAGTAATCCGCAATGGACCCCACTACCATGACAGTGCTCTACCCCCTACAGTGATACACGAGGCACTACCTAAATAGTTTTCGGAGAGAACCAGCTATTTCCAGTTTTGTTTAGCCTTTCACCCCTATCCACAGCTCATCCCCTAACTTTTCAACGTTAGTGGGTTCGGTCCTCCAGTACGTGTTACCGCACCTTCAACCTGGCCATGGATAGATCAACTGGTTTCGGGTCTACACCCAGCAACTAGCGCCCTATTCGGACTCGCTTTCGCTACGCCTTCCCTATTCGGTTAAGCTTGCTACTGAATGTAAGTCGCTGACCCATTATACAAAAGGTACGCAGTCACCCCTTACGAGGCTCCTACTGTTTGTATGCACACAATTTCAGGATCTATTTCACTCCCCTCCCGGGGTTCTTTTCGCCTTTCCCTCACGGTACTTGTTCACTATCGGTCGATTACGAGTATTTAGCCTTGGAGGATGGTCCCCCCATATTCAGACAGGATTTCACGTGTCCCGCCCTACTTGTCTCTAGCCTAGTACCACTCAATAATTTTCACATACGGGACTATCACCCTTTATTGTTGGACTTTCCATTCCATTCTGTTAATTACTGAGATATCACTAGAAGGCTGTTCCCATTTCGCTCGCCACTACTCTGGGAATCTCGGTTGATGTCTTTTCCTCTCGCTACTTAGATGTTTCAGTTCACGAGGTTCGCTTCTCATACCCTATGTATTCAGGTATGGATACCACAAAAGTGGTGGGTTTCCCCATTCAGAAATCCCCGGATCAAAGCTTATTTACCAGCTCCCCGGGGCTTATCGCAGGTTATAACGTCTTTCGTCGCCTGTAATCGCCAAGGCATCCATCATGTGCACTTATTCACTTGATCCTATAACGAGCACCATTGCTAGTAATCGTTAAAGGCTTTACTTCTACTTCTGACATGTTTGCCGTAATCCAAACTGTAAGTACTTGTTAAGAACTTTGTAAAACTCGTTTGATATTACTGATTGATGATTCAATCTTTACCCTTATTACATTGTCTAATGCACTCTCAAAGATACATTAGACACTTTGCTTACTCAAATTTTTAAAGAACAGCCATAAATGGCAAAACTAAACGATTCAATATTCGCTTAGTTTTGACATTTAGATGATGGTGGAGGATGACGGGATCGAACCGACGACCCCCTGCTTGCAAAGCAGGTGCTCTCCCAGCTGAGCTAATCCCCCAACGTCCCACTAAGTTTTGTTTCTGGCTGGTGGTGGGTCTGGTAGGACTTGAACCTACGACCCCTGCGTTATCAACACAGTGCTCTAACCAGCTGAGCTACAGACCCGTGGCTTTTATTGTCAACCGATAAGTGTGGGCACTATAGCTCCAGCATCTTTCTCTAGAAAGGAGGTGATCCAGCCGCACCTTCCGATACGGCTACCTTGTTACGACTTTACCCCAGTCATGAACCCTGCCGTGGCAGTCGCCCTCCTTGCGGTTAGGCTAACTGCTTCTGGCAAAACCCACTCCCATGGTATGACGGGCGGTGTGTACAAGACCCGGGAACGTATTCACCGCGACATTCTGATCCGCGATTACTAGCGATTCCAGCTTCACGTAGTCGAGTTGCAGACTACGATCCGGACTACGATGCATTTTCTGAGATTAGCTCCCCCTCGCGGGTTGGCAACCCTCTGTATGCACCATTGTATGACGTGTGAAGCCCTACCCATAAGGGCCATGAGGACTTGACGTCATCCCCACCTTCCTCCGGTTTGTCACCGGCAGTCTCTCTAGAGTGCTCAACTAAATGTAGCAACTAAAGACAAGGGTTGCGCTCGTTGCGGGACTTAACCCAACATCTCACGACACGAGCTGACGACAGCCATGCAGCACCTGTGTTCACTTTCTCTTACGAGCACCTAATGTATCTCTACTTCGTTAGTGACATGTCAAGGGTAGGTAAGGTTTTTCGCGTTGCATCGAATTAATCCACATCATCCACCGCTTGTGCGGGTCCCCGTCAATTCCTTTGAGTTTTAATCTTGCGACCGTACTCCCCAGGCGGCTGACTTCACGCGTTAGCTACGTTACTCAGGATGAAAATCCCGAACAACTAGTCAGCATCGTTTAGGGCGTGGACTACCAGGGTATCTAATCCTGTTTGCTCCCCACGCTTTCGTGCATGAGCGTCAGTGTTATCCCAGGGGGCTGCCTTCGCCATTGGTATTCCTCCACATATCTACGCATTTCACTGCTACACGTGGAATTCTACCCCCCTCTGACACACTCTAGCTATACAGTCACAGGCGCCATTCCCAGGTTAAGCCCGGGGATTTCACGCCTGTCTTGTATAACCGCCTGCGCACGCTTTACGCCCAGTAATTCCGATTAACGCTTGCACCCTACGTATTACCGCGGCTGCTGGCACGTAGTTAGCCGGTGCTTATTCTTCAGGTACCGTCATTCCCGGACTGTGTTAGAGCCGGTGTTTCTTCCCTGACAAAAGAGCTTTACAACCCGAAGGCCTTCTTCACTCACGCGGCATTGCTGGATCAGGGTTTCCCCCATTGTCCAAAATTCCCCACTGCTGCCTCCCGTAGGAGTCTGGGCCGTGTCTCAGTCCCAGTGTGGCTGATCGTCCTCTCAGACCAGCTACTGATCGTCGCCTTGGTGGGCTTTTACCCCACCAACAAGCTAATCAGGCATCGGCCGCTCTAATCGCGCGAGGTCTTTCGATCCCCCGCTTTCCCCCTCAGGGCGTATGCGGTATTAGCACAGCTTTCGCTGCGTTATCCCCCACGATAAGGTACGTTCCGATGTATTACTCACCCGTTCGCCACTCGCCACCAGGTGCAAGCACCCGTGCTGCCGTTCGACTTGCATGTGTAAGGCATGCCGCCAGCGTTCAATCTGAGCCAGGATCAAACTCTTCAGTTCAATTCCTGTGATCCTTGCGGATCGTCGCACTCATTCAAGAAATTGACTTGGTAATAAAACCAAATCTTTTTACTGTCTATGAGTACTATTTATTTACATCTGTCCCGAAGGACTTGATGCTTTCACTTAGTACCCACAATTATCGGTTGACTAATTTTTAAAGAGGGCTGATTTGTTTTTTATTTATAAAAACATTCAGCAGAGAGATGAGACTATATCCTATCTTTAGCACTTCGTCAACACCTTTCGTAGTCTATTTCTTTAATAAACTAGGGTTTTTTCTGATAGAGAAAAATAGTCCATTTAAATCAGATACATAGAATTTTGAAAAAAAATTATCTTTTTTTGTATTCAAGATTTTTAGTGCAGTTTTTTAAAATTAGAATCTCAAGCAGTTCTTTTTTATGTGTTTTTTGTGCCTTAAAGAGACATTATTAGGGAAAACCCTTTATTTTTCTTGGGATACTGCTAATATGTTGCTATGCACAAACTACTAAAGAAAAATGTCTCATCTACCAAGCTCCAAAGACAGGGGCTAGTCGTGCCTATTCGGGAGCTACATGCAGGCTACCGGGAGCAGGTTCTTAGTCATTTTCTACAGCTGAGCGACGAAGATCGCCGTCTGCGCTTTGGCACTCAAACTTCAGATGAGGTAGTACATCACTATGTAGAGCACATTGATTTCAATAAAGATACTGTCTTTGGTAGTTTTGATGCCCAACTTAATCTGATTGGCATGGCTCATTTAGCCTACCTCCCTAAGTCTATTGGTGCCCCCCATGCAGCAGAGTTTGGCGTTTCAGTACTTCCACAGGGCCGTGGGCAAGGCATCGGCACAGCCTTGTTAGAACGTGCTGCAGTGCACTCTCGCAATACTCGTATCGAAACCCTCTTTGTTCATTGTCTAGCTAACAATAAGCCCATGATGCATTTGGCTCAGAAAGCTGGAATGCAGGTTGAATTTGCTTATGGCGATGCTGATGCTTATCTTAAATTGCCGCCAGCAAACCCAGGAACCATTGTGCAAGAGGCCGCCAATGAGCAGTGGGCCGACTTTGACTATGCGCTCAAGCAAAACTTAAAGCGCTCAAACAATGCCTGGTGGTGGTTCTTGGGCAGGCCAGCACTAAGAAACTAATGGCTAGTGGGGGCGCCCCGCAATATCCAAAGCGTCAGAATAGATAAATCTGCATCATTCATTTTTGCATTTGCTGGCATTGGAACAACTCCCCAGGATCCCGAGCCACCTTTAAGAATTTTGTTTTTTAAAAAGACTTTAGCATTTGGATTGCCGGCATATTTTTTTGCAATGTCTTGAAAGCTAGGACCAACAATTTTTTTGTCGCCGGCATGACAACCCAAGCAGGCATTGTGCTTAGCAACTGCTTGCGCCTTCAGATCATCGCCATCGGCCCAAACTGATCCTTGACAGAAAAGCAAGAGGGCACCAATCATTACTAGAATTTCATGTCGCCACAAAAAATACATTTATTTTTTACTTAGTAAATGATTAGTATTTTGGGGGGCTACTAGGTTGTGAATCATCAGCTTTTCCCTGCTTTTCTAAGCGCAATTTTTCAGCATCAGAGATGATTTCAAAATCAGCATAAACCTGCTTCACGCCGCTGATATCACTTGCAACTTTCTTCGCACGGTCTGCCTCATTTTTTGTGAGTAGCCCCATCAAATACACATTGCTTCCTTCGGCCACAATTACCATTGAGTTAGAGGGAAGTTGGTCAGTAAAAATCATTTGGGTTTTTATTTTTGATTCAAGATAAGAATCATTAGCACGTTCGGTAAAGGTGCTATTAGGTCCTACAATTAACTCATTAATTACAGAGCGGACATTTTTATTGGCTTTTGCATAGGCACCAGCCTGCTCCTTAATGTCGACATTTTTTACTTCGCCCGTGAGCAATACTTTTTGATTAAATGAAGTGACGTTGATATGCGCGCTATCCCCAAAACGCTTATCTAGAGCATTCTCAAGCTCAAGACCAATACCCTTATCTATCGCTTGTACCGCTGGCGTGCGTCGATCGGCCATTACACTTGCCCCTGCAGCAACACCACCAACTGCCAATACTCCGCATGAAGATAGAAATGCAGTGAGCGTTAATACAACCAATACCTTGCTGAGTAGCTTCATGCGCATGTCAAATACTTTCTTAAATTTAAAGCGATTAATCGAGTAAGAGGTGATCTACGCCATCGCATAAACCATGAAGCAATAAAAGATGGGTTTCTTGAATCCGCGCAGTGCGCGTAGATGGCACGCAAAGATGAGTATCGCCTTCACCTAATAAGTTAGCAATTTGCCCGCCTCCATTTCCAGTCAAGGCAATAATGGTGATGCCCAACTTTTTGGCAGCTTCGATTGCCTTCACTACGTTTTTAGAATTTCCAGAGGTGGAGATGCCTAACAAGATATCGCCTTTCTTTCCAAGGCCGCGGACTTGTTTACTAAAAACGTCGTCGTAACTGTAATCATTTCCTATGGCAGTCAAGATAGAAGTATCAGTAGTTAGAGCAATTGCAGCCAACTCTTGGCGCTCTCTTTCAAATCGGCCAATGAGCTCAGCTGCAAAATGTTGCGCATCTGCAGCAGATCCACCATTGCCACATGCCATAATTTTTCCGCCGGCACGCAAACAATCTGTCATGGCAACAACACCCTTCGCAACGAATTCAGGAAGAATCTTTTCACCCTCTTCCTTTACTGCAATGCTATCAAGAAAGTGTTGGGAGGCGCGGGCGCGTAAACGTTTAAGTGTCTCTTTATCCATGCCAATATTATGCGCCAAAGTAGGCCAGTTAATTCAGTCTCTCCCTAGTAAACAAAAAGCAACGTATCCTCTATCTTATTCATTTGACCCATGGAAAAGATATCCCCTATGGAACTGAGCTCCTTTGCCTTTTTAAAACAGCAGGACTTGCCTGCTGGCGCTCTCTATATGGTCGCCACCCCCATTGGCAATCTGGGCGACATTACCTTGCGCGCCCTACATGTTTTGAATGCTGTTGATGGTATTGCATGCGAGGATACGAGGCATAGTGCCGCATTACTACAGCAATTTGGTATTCACAAGAAATGCCTTGCTCTTCACGAGCACAATGAAATGGAGGGGGCTCAAACTGTTATTAGGCATCTTGCCAACAGCGAACGCTGGGCCTATATTTCTGACGCTGGAACTCCGGGGGTTTCAGATCCTGGCGCAAGACTGGTTAATGAAGTTCAAAAAGCAGGTTTTCGTGTTATTCCGATTCCGGGCGCAAGTGCTGTTTCTTCTGCTATCTCAGCTAGCGGATCGGTAATGCTTTCCTCGGGTGGGCGCTTTCAATTTTTGGGCTTTTGGCCAAATAAGACGAAAGAGCGCAATGCGCTTCTTCAGGATATTCTGAGTAGCCCTAAAACCAGTATCTTTTTTGAAACGCCACATCATATTCGCGAAACACTCTTGACATTGCATGCTCACCTAGACCCTGATGGGCAAATCATGATCGGAAGAGAGCTCACTAAAAAATTTGAGCAGATTGTAACTATACGTGCTGCCGATATCCCGCAATGGCTTGAGCATTCGCAAAGCTTAAAGGGGGAATTTATTATTCTAGTGGCAGGGCGACAAGCGAGCGCAGATCAGACACCCAAGCATACATCCCTCATACTTTGGGCCGATGCGCTCAGCCCTTATCTAGGAAGTAAAGAGATTGCGGCAATCCTTGCGCAAACTCTTGGGCTTAGCAAAAAAGAGGCTTACCAAGTGGCCTTAGATGCTAAAAATTCCAGTGGGCACGAATAAAAAGCTGGGCATTGCCAGCTTTTTACTGCTACGCTAAAAAATTACTTGGCAGCCTGTGCTTCTGTTGCTGGCGCCTTTGGCTCTGATAATTTACCACCAGCTGAATTTGATAAATAAACCACCGCACGACCCAGCTCATAGTCGCTAATATCAGCAGGACTTGCACCGCCGCGTGCCGGCATAGCGCCTTTGCCCTTCACAACTGAAGCTAACAGGCCGTTATATCCCTGTCCCAAGCGCGCAGACCAAGCCCCCACATCACCAAACTTTGGTGCGCCTGCTGCGCCACTAGCATGGCAAGAAGAGCAGACTGCTTTATATACTTGTTCGCCAGATTGAATCTCGCGTGGAGCGCTCGCATCTTTAAAATTTAACTGCGCTACTGGCTTGATCAACTGTTCGGTTGTAGTGGTGTTCTCGCCACGCTTACCGCTATTTACATAAATCATCAACAATAAAATAATGATGAGTGGCACAAAAAAGCTTGCAAACACCATGATGATCATCTGTTTAGGGGACTTAATTAGGCTGCCGTGCTCATTGCTCATAAGGTTTTTATCATTTGACGGGTTTGTAGGGGTTGCTTTGGCGTGATTATAACTAGAGCGGCGAAGTATTGGCACTTACAATAGCGAGGTTACCGTTTTTTTGCTGGCGCCCGTAGCTCAGTGGATAGAGTATTGGCCTCCGAAGCCAAGGGTCGCAGGTTCGATTCCTGCCGGGCGCACCAACCTTGGGGTGTTTTGACCTATATCATGCGTAAAATTGCATTAAAGGCTATCATTTATACTTAAATTATTGATTCCACACATGTCAAATCACTTAAATCCGAGCCTTTCTGAGCCATCCATCACTAACCCCTTAGCTCCAAGCCTGCCTTTGCCACATCGGAAGATTATCCGAAGCTGGCTAATTCCGATGGCACAGGGCGAAACTGGCAGAGCTATCATGCTTTTGATGATTGATGCCACCCTCTGGCTAGGCTGTATTGCCGGCACGGTTTTTGTGGAAAACGTTTTAGTCAAAATCCTCTTTGGCTTGGTTGCCGGCTTTGTTACTGGGCGTATATTTATACTAGGGCATGATGCCTGCCACCAAAGCTTTACGCCTAGTCGTGAGCTTAATAAGGTCCTAGGACGCATTGCCTTTTTGCCGTCCTTAACCCCATATAGCTTATGGGATGTTGGGCACAATGTCGTACACCATGGTCAGACCAATTTAAAGGGGTTTGATTTCGTTTGGGCACCCCTTTCTAAAGCAGAATTTGATGCTTTACCCGCTTGGCGTAAAAGACTGGAACGTCTTTACCGTAGTGGCTGGGGCCCAGTTTTCTACTACCTAATAGAAATCTGGTGGAGGCGTGAATATTTTCCTAATGCCCAAAATAAGCCCGGGGATCGCCCCATCTTTCTCAAAGACAATCTATTGGTCACTGGCTTTGCCATTATTTGGCTTACCTGCCTTATTGCCGGTGCAATTGCCACAGGCCAGTCAATTTGGCTTGGCTTAATTACTGGCTTTGTAGCTCCCTTCCTATTTTGGAATGGCATGATCGGCTTTGTAGTATATGTACACCATACTCATCCATCAGTTTCTTGGTATGACAAAAAATCTGAGTGGTTACGTGCGCAACCTTTCGTATCAACCACTGTCCATTTAACCTTTAACTGGATTTGGGGGGCTTTAGTTCATCACATCATGGAGCACACCGCCCATCACGTGGATATGAGCGTTCCCCTCTATCGCCTAAAAGAGGCTCAAAATACCTTAGAAACTATCCTTCCAGACCGTATATTTGTACAAAAGTTCTCTTGGGGCTGGTATTTTGATACCGCTCGGAAGTGCAAACTCTACGACTTTGAAAACAAAGCGTGGCTAGATTTTGACGGTAATAAAACGGCTGATTCAGTGCGAGTTGTGCTGAGCCCTGCCCCAGTTGCACAAAACGGGTAAAATAGATCCTCTGTATAAGATTTGGATTGCCCGGATTGCCCATGACTACCTCTACTCCAGCTGCCACTCAAGACACCTCTCAGAGCCTTAAATTTTGCTCTTCTTGTAGCCGTGAAAAGCGCTTGGAAGGGGGCACTTGGATTCCGACAAGCAATCGCAAGCAGCGCTGGATTTGCGCTAGTTGCCTATACAACCGTACGCATCGTACTGGTTCGGCTAAAACCTAAATTTCTTCCTAAGAACTATTGGCTTACCTAATCCCCTACATAGGGATTAGTTTGGCGCTCTTTGCCAAACGTAGACATAGGGCCATGTCCAGGAACAAATTGGACATCATCTCCTAGTGGCCATAGCTTTGTTTTAATCGCATGAATGAGGTCTGCATGGTTACCGCGGGGGAAATCTGTTCTGCCAATGGAGCCAGCAAATAGGACATCACCGACTAAGGCCAACCTATCCTCCTTATCGAAAAACACCACATGACCCGGAGTGTGGCCAGGGCAATGCAGAACTTCTAAATCAACATTGCCAACTTGAACATGGTCACCATCCTTAAGCCAACGGGTAGGGACAAATGCCTTTGCATGACCAAATCCAAATCGAACAGATTGTTCTGGCAATTGGTCTAACCAAAACTGCTCCTCCATTTGCGGGCCCTCAATCGGGACATTTAACTGATCGGATAAATCCTTTGCAGCCGCACAATGATCAAGGTGGCCATGAGTTAGCAAAATCTTTTTAACTGTACCTCCCAACTGCTCAACACCCTCAAGAATTTTATCTATATCACCGCCTGGATCAACGATCGCTGCATCACCGGTTTCTTGGCATACCAAGATAGAGCAATTTTGCTCAAATGGCGTAACGGGAACAATTCCTAATTTGATGGGCATAAAGAACTTTTAAATGAGTAAATGACTAGTTTATGGCTAAGAAGCTAGAATATATCTCACAGACCAAGTAATGATGACACACGACACCTATAAATTTGCGCCAACACATGAATGGGCCTCTCAGGAGGGGGATGGACTTGTTTGGGTCGGCATTAGCGAGCATGCGCAAGCGGCGCTTGGTGACATCATGTTTTTCCAAGCGCCTAAGTTAGGTCAACAAGTGAAGCAGGGTGAAGCAGTTGCCGTCATTGAATCTGTAAAAGCAGCTAGTGATATTCACTCTCCCATTAGCGGCGAGATAGTGGCCTTGAGCGAACAGGTAGATATAAGCCCAGGAATGGTTAATGAAAATCCTTATGGAACTTGGTTATTTAAGATCAAGCCTATATTTTCTGAAAAACTTGCTTTAGAGCTTGATCAACTGATGGATCTTGAACAATACAACGTTAGCGCTAGAACTTAAAAAACGGCAAACTAAGCTTTTCAAATTGCAATCGGGTCGCGCTCAATCATCCACCGGATGCGCAAAGCCTTGCTAATTCGACCTCGTGAATCTTGACGTAATTGTTGATCAATGAGCTCTAGCGTATCTTGTAATGCCTTCCGGTTAGAGGATTCAATTACCAACTGAGCCCGCTCAGAGCCCGCAACCCTCATGACCGCCTTAGGTACAGGGTCATAAACCCTCAACTCTTGATTGATTAATCCTTGCTTTTTTAAATGCCCTTTGAGTTCATTTAAAAATTGAATAGCCTTCACTAAGCTTTTTGCCTCTGCATGTACCAAAGCTTGATAAGAGAAGGGCGGTAATTTAGCCTCATCTCTTTCATTGGCAACGTGCCTTAAAAATCCATCCACATCATGGCGTAATAAATACTGAAATACTGCAGCTTGCGGGTACTGAGTTTCGATGTATATTTCTCCACCTTCCTGCCCGTTTGTGCCAGCACGACCAGCACGACCAGCAACTTGCACTAACTGTGCAAACAATCTTTCAGCTGCCCGAAAATCTGTAGAGTACAGGCGACTATCTGCATCGAGCACTGCAACCAATCCAATATTTTGATAGTCATGTCCTTTTGCAATCATTTGAGTACCAACAACTATATCTACATTACCACCATGTATTTCTTGAAATAATCCCTCTGCACCTTTACTCTTTCTACTGGAGTCAGTATCAACCCGTAATACCCTAGCCTTTGGCCACATCTCTTCAAAAACATCTTCTAATTTTTGTGTACCGTGACCAATCGTTTTCAGATCAGCATTGCCGCAATCCGGACAAAAACTCGGTATGGCCTTCATTAATCCACAGTGATGACAACTTAACACCGAGCTCTTACCTAGAGCTCCCGCTTTATGCAGCACCATATAAGAAGAGCATTGGGTGCATTTAGATAGCCAGTTACAGGCTCCACAACTCAATACTGGAGCGTATCCACGTCTATTGATTAATATTAAACATTGTTTTTTTGCATTTAGATTTTTAGTAATCGCATAGGCAAGTGTTTTTGTTATCAAACTCTTTTGCTTACTTGCCTGAACATCACCAGGGCTAAATTGATTTTGCGGATCACGCGTATTGATTAAATGTACTTTGGGCAGTCGTGCACCTTGCGCCCTCTGGTCAAGCCTTAAGTATTCGTAGCGCCCTGATTTTGCAGCCATCCAGGTTTCTAAAGAAGGTGTTGCTGATGAAAGCAAGATAGGTATTGATTGATCGTGAGCACGCCAAATTGCTAAATCTCGAGCAGAATAACGAGCGCCCTCTTGTTGCTTATACGATGGGTCGTTCTCCTCATCTACCACTATCGCCCGCAAATTTGGTATGGGTGTTAAAACGGCTAAGCGTGTCCCCAAGATAATTTGTGCTTTACCAGTCATTGCTTCATACCAGGCAATACCTCTTTTGCTTTCACTAACCCCGCTGTGTAAAACCGACATTACCTTATCTGGGAAGTAGGCCTTAATCCTTCTTTCTAATTGTGGTGTTAAGTTAATTTCTGGTACCAGTAAAAGAATTTGTGTGCGGGGATCTTCCAAAATGCCAGAGAGCCAATTTAAAAATACTGCCGTCTTACCGCTTCCGGTTTGCCCTTGTAACAAAATTGCTCTGAAAGAATGTGTAAGCCTCTCATTTAGCAATACTTCTAGTGCCTTTTGTTGCTCGGGATTGAGCTGAGCTACCCCGATAAAGCCATCACCAATAACCCCCCCTTTGTTTATATTTTTCTCAGCTCTTGCTAATTTTTTCGGTATTTTTTCCCATTCAGATGCTTTTTTCCACATCTGCGGAATGCCAGGCAACATAGTTTCACCTAATGAATGGATATAGTATTGGCTCGCAAAGTTCATCAGTCGCAATAAAGCAGAATCTAAGACGGGGAGGGGTGCTATTTGCTGTACTAACTTTAACTTCTCTATTTCATAATCGGAGTGAGCACTAACTTTAATCACTACACCAACCTCTTTAGATCGTCCAAAGGGAACTTCCACGATTTGACCAACCTCTGGTAACTTGCCCAATATTTCAGCATTCCACAGATAATCAAAGCTCTGAGATAGGGGTCTGTCTATGACCACCTGGACTACGATAGGCTGCGCCTTCATTTTCCTGAAAAATCCCTTTTACTTGTGGATAAGTCTGTGGATATCATTCTCAAATTCAACTTTCTAGATTTATTTTAAAGGAAGGACAAATCCTACTAAAATTATATAAACTGCTATTTATTGTTATAAAACAATCACTTATAACTATTACTAAAAGTGAATGTTTATCTTTCTCTCGAATCTTGCTGTATTTTCGTTAACGCACAATTCTGTGCATAACTTTTGCCAACATTATGCTTAAGTTAGCAATTACTAGGTATTATTGCTTGACCCTGAGGGCTTTTGACTGAGAAACGACTGTCTGGGCTAAGGTACTAACGCTATCAGGGGGAGTAAACTGATTAATCCCATGGCCTAGATTAAAAATATGCCCATCTAAAGAATGCAGTCCTGGCTTTAACGCAGGGGCTTTTGCAAGATCCTGTAATAAAGCACTTGTGGCCGATTCAATTTGTTTTACCCCTGAAAATAATATTAAGGGGTCCAAATTGCCCTGTAGCGCCAAAGGTTTTTTGATTTCTAATAATTGTTTACGAGCTCGACTTAAGGACATTGTCCAATCTAGTGCAATCACATCCGCACCAATTTGTGCCATGTCCTTTAACCAAAGACCGCCCCCTTTGGTAAAGATAATGATCGGAATTTTTCTACCTTCATGTTCGCGTGGTAGCAATTCTATTACCTTTTGCATGGCTGCCAAAGACATGCGCTGATACCATCCATCTGGCAATAAACCGCCCCAAGTGTCAAAAATCATTAAAGCTTGCGCGCCAGCCTTCACCTGCTCCATTAAATACATCGCAACGGATTGCACATTAATTTCTAAAATATGGTCCAGAAGGTCGGGTCGGCTAAACATCATGGTCTTGGCATGACGAAAATCATCTGAGCCAGATCCATCAATCATGTAGCAAGCAAGTGTCCATGGACTTCCAGAAAAACCAATAAGTGGAATGCGTTGTTCACCGTTTTGTATAAGTGCCTTGCGAATCTCAGATACGGCATCAAATACATATCGCAACTGATCCATGTCTGCAACAGATAATTTTTTTATCGCCTCTTCTGTCCGCAAAGGGTGTTCAAAACTAGGGCCTTCACCGGTAGTAAATTTCAGGCCCAAACCCATTGCATCGGGAATGGTCAATATGTCGGAAAAAAGAATTGCAGCATCGAGAGGGTATCGATCTAGGGGCTGAAGAGTCACTTCAGTTGCATAGGCTGGATTTTTTGCGAGCCCTAAAAAACTTCCAGCCCTAGCCCGAGTAGCGTTGTACTCAGGGAGATAGCGACCTGCTTGCCGCATGAGCCAAAGCGGTGTTTGATCAACCGCTTCGCCCAAGCAGGCCTTTAAAAACCGATCATTTAACAACAAGGAAATGACCGGCGTTTATTTTTTACGACGAAAGCGTGCTAAGGCAGCCAATTGCGCAGCGGCCATAGCAAATTCGGACTGAGCAAGAGCCAAATCAAAGTCTGTACCACGATTTTGCATTGCTTCTTCAGCGCGCTTCTTAGCCTCTAAAGCTTTAGCTTCATCCAGATCATGCCCGCGAATGGCAGTATCGGCCAAAACGGTCACGCGATCGGGCTGCACCTCTAAATAGCCACCAGCAACGAATACAAATTCTTCATCCCCATCAGCCTTTTCAATGCGAACTGAGCCAGGACGAATACGTGTAATAAGAGGAGTGTGGCCGCGCAAAATCCCGAGTTCACCACTTTCACCAGGAAGCGCTACAAACTTAGCCTCCCCACTGAAAATAGATTGCTCGGCACTTACTACATCGACGCGTATGGTTGACATAATTTCCCTAGATGAATTCGATTAAAGCTTCTTGGCTTTCTCAATGGCTTCATCAATAGAACCCACCATGTAGAACGCTTGTTCTGGCAAGTGATCCAACTCGCCACTGCAAATCATCTTAAAGCCGCGGATGGTTTCTTTCAATGGCACATACTTACCTGGTGAACCAGTAAATACTTCAGCAACGTGGAATGGTTGTGACAAGAACCGTTGAATCTTTCGTGCACGGGAAACGGCCAATTTGTCTTCTGGTGACAATTCATCCATACCCAAAATTGCAATAATGTCGCGCAGTTCTTTATAACGTTGCAGTGTCATCTGTACATCACGGGCTACGTCATAGTGCTCTTGGCCAACGACTTGTGGGTCGAGCTGACGACTCGTTGAATCGAGCGGATCAACTGCAGGGTAGATACCCAAAGCAGCAATGTCGCGTGACAATACAACTGTCGAGTCTAGGTGTAAGAAGGTTGTTGCTGGTGATGGGTCGGTCAAGTCATCCGCAGGAACATATACGGCCTGAATAGAGGTAACAGAACCCGTCTTAGTTGAAGTAATACGCTCTTGCAACTTGCCCATTTCTTCGGCTAATGTTGGTTGATAACCCACTGCGGAAGGCATACGACCGAGCAAAGCAGATACTTCGGTACCAGCTAGTGTGTAACGGTAAATATTGTCAACGAAGAACAGAATGTCACGGCCTTCGTCACGGAATGCTTCAGCCATGGTCAAACCAGTCAACGCAACGCGCAAACGGTTGCCAGGGGGCTCGTTCATCTGACCAAACACCATTGCCACTTTGTCGATCACGTTAGATTCTTTCATCTCGTGGTAGAAGTCATTACCCTCACGAGTGCGCTCACCAACACCGGCAAACACAGATAAACCTGAGTGCTGTTTAGCAATATTGTTAATCAATTCCATCATGTTCACAGTCTTACCAACGCCCGCACCACCGAACAAGCCAACCTTACCGCCCTTAGCAAATGGGCAAACTAAGTCAATCACCTTAATACCGGTTTCTAACAAGTCAACGGAAGGGGAGAGCTCATCAAACTTTGGTGCTGGCTGGTGAATAGCGCGACGTTCTTCAGTAGCAATTGGGCCTGCATCATCAATTGGGCGACCTAAAACATCCATGATGCGACCGAGTGTTGCTGGGCCGACTGGCACTGAAATAGGTTTACCTGTTGACTTCACTTCCATGCCGCGACGTAAACCATCGCTCGCACCCATGGCAATGGCACGCACTACGCCGTCACCGATCTGTTGCTGCACTTCAAAGGTCAAGCCTTTTTCAGCAAATGATTTTTCACCGCTATCAACTAATGTCAACGCATCATAAATGTTTGGCATTTTGTTGCGTGGGAACTGAATGTCCACAACTGGACCGATACATTGCACGATATTTCCGTTACTCATCGCATTTCTCCGCTTTTAATTCCTGAATTCTGTGGTATTTCTAAACGCTGACCGCTTAAACTGCAGCCGCTCCGCCAACAATTTCTGAAAGCTCTTTGGTAATAGCAGCCTGTCGAGTCTTGTTGTATTCCAATTGCAATTCGCCAATCACGTTCTTCGCATTATCTGAAGCTGCTTTCATTGAGACCATCCGCGCTGATTGCTCAGAAGCCATGTTTTCAGCAACTGCCTGATAAATCATTGCCTCTACGTAACGCTTTAACAATCCATTCAAGATAGACTCTGCATCGGGCTCATAAATATAATCCCAAGAGTGCCCCTCTTTTTCTTCTGGAGTCAGAGCAGCAGGCTCCAAAGGTAAGAGCTTTTCTAGAACGGGTTCTTGCTTCATCGCATTTACGAAACGGTTGTAACCCAAATAAACAGCATCGATTTCACCACTCTCAAACGCCTCTAACTGAGCAGTAATTGCGCCAATCAACACGTCCATATGTGGTGTGTCACCAATATGGGTTGTTTGGGACATTAGCTTTGCTTTCGAGCGATTCAAAAATTGAAGGCCTTTTGAGCCAATAGCGGTGTACTCAATTCCAATCTGAGACGCCCCCATCTCGCGCACTTGGTTTGTAACCAAGCGTAGGACGTTGGTATTTAAACCGCCACATAAACCTTTGTCTGTCGTGACTAAGATGGTGCCAATTTTCTTAACTTCTCGAATAGCCATATAAGCAGGACGAAACTCTGGATTGGCTTTTGATAGATTGGCAACAATTTCACGAATTTTTTCAGAATAAGGGCGCGCATTACGCATACGCTCTTGGGCACGCCGCATCTTAGATGCAGCGACCATTTCCATCGCCTTCGTGATCTTGCGCGTGTTTTGCACGCTCTTGATCTTTGACCGTATCTCTTTTGTGCTTGCCATGATTTATGCGAGTCCTCTTAGAAAGAGGCTGAACGCTTGTAGTCCTCAATTGCAGCGCGCAGCGCGGCTTCATCATCTTTACTCAAGTCTTTAGTCTCTTCAATGCGAGCAACTAAGTCAGCGTATTTGGATTTTAAGTGGTCTTGTAAACCTTTTTCGAAGGCCAATACATTCTTCACTTCAATATCGTCAAAGAAGCCATTGTTCATAGCGTAAAGGGACGCGGCCATTTCCCAAACTTGTAAAGGTTTATATTGCGCTTGTTTACACAATTCAGTAACGCGACGTCCGCGCTCGAGCTGTTTACGAGTTGCATCATCAAGATCAGATGCGAACTGGGCAAACGCTGCCAACTCACGATACTGCGCTAAATCGGTACGAATACCACCAGACAATTTTTTAATTACTTTAGTTTGAGCAGCGCCACCAACACGGGAGACAGAAATACCAGCATTAATCGCTGGGCGTACGCCAGCGTTAAACAGATCTGTTTCTAAGAAGATCTGACCGTCTGTAATGGAAATCACATTGGTTGGAACGAATGCAGAAACATCACCGGCCTGAGTTTCAATAATGGGCAATGCGGTTAAAGAACCTGTCTTGCCTTTAACTGAGCCATTGGTAAATTTTTCAACATACTCGGCATTTACACGAGCAGCACGTTCAAGCAAACGTGAGTGGAGGTAAAACACATCGCCAGGATAAGCTTCGCGGCCTGGTGGGCGGCGCAAGAGCAAGGAAATCTGACGGTAAGCAACCGCTTGTTTTGTTAAATCGTCGTAAACGATCAAAGCATCTTCACCGCGATCACGGAAATACTCACCCATTGTGCAACCTGCGTATGCTGAGAGATATTGCATCGCTGCAGACTCAGAAGCACTTGCTGCCACTACGACGGTGTATTCCATCGCACCCAACTCAGTGAGCTTGCGCACAACGTTGGCAATAGTGGAAGCTTTTTGACCAATCGCAACATAGACGCAATAAACGCCTTTGCCTTTTTGGTTAATGATTGCGTCAACCGCAACAGCTGTCTTACCTGTTTGACGATCGCCAATGATCAACTCACGCTGACCGCGGCCAATTGGAACCATGGCATCAATCGCCTTCAAACCAGTTTGAACTGGCTGACTAACCGATTGTCTTGCAATAACACCTGGAGCAACTTTTTCAATAAAGTCAGTTAACTTAGCGTTTACTGGGCCCTTGCCGTCAATCGGCTGACCAAGCGAATTAACTACTCGCCCAAGAAGCTCTGGGCCAACTGGAACTTCCAAAATGCGGCCAGTACATTTAACGGGGTCGCCTTCTTTAATATGGATATATTCACCCAAAACGACGGCGCCAACTGAGTCACGTTCAAGGTTTAAAGCGAGACCAAAGGTATTGTTAGGAAATTCCAACATTTCGCCCTGCATCACACCAGACAAACCGTGAACTCGGCAAATACCATCAGTCACTGAAATAACAGTGCCTTCGTTGCGAAGCTGGGAGTCAACGCCCATTTCGCTAATTCGGCTTTTGATCAGCTCGCTGATCTCGGAAGGGTTGAGTTGCATTACTTACTCCTGGGTCTTATTTCGTATGTTCTTAATCGGGATAACTTATGCGCCAAGACTGGTTTGCATTTGAGCTAACTGTGCCTTAACTGAACTATCCATTACTTCATCTCCAACCTGAATGCGAACTCCGCCAATCAATGATGGATCTACTTGAATAGTTGGGCGCAATTCTTTACCCCCAAAGCGCTTCTTCAAACTTGACAATAAATCATTTAACGCAGAACCCTCTAAAGGGAATGCGCTAGTAATCATTACTTCTGCTGCACCTTCGCTCTTATTTTTCATTGCCTCAAATTGACTGGCAATTTCAGGAATAGCAGATAAGCGGTGGTTTTGATTCACAAGACTTAAAAAACTTAACAGTTTGCCATCTAGCTTTGTCTTTACCATGCCAGAAAGCAATTTACTTAAATCGTCTGCCGATACTTTGGGATTGTTTGATAAAACAGCAACCTCTGGCAAAGCAGCGAGCTGAGCCAATTCGTTTAACTGTTCCAAACATCCAGCAAGCTCAGCAGGCTTAGCACTTTGAAAAAGCGCTTCCGCGTAAGGGCGTGCAATAGTGGCTAATTCAGCCATATCAAAGTTCTGCCTTTAATTGATCAAGTAGAGCGCCGTGTGTTTTTGCATCAACTTCACGACGTAAAATTTGCTCAGCGCCTTTTACCGCCAAAACAGCCACTTCTGCGCGTAATACTTCACGTGCACGAGTTACTTGTTGGTCTGCATCTTGCTTCGCTTGAGAAATAATACGTGCCGCTTCTACTTGTGCGTTGGTACGAATTTCTTCTGCTGACATTTGTGCACGCTTTTCAGCTTCAGCAACTCGCTGAACACCTTCTTGACGTGCTCGAGACAACTCTAGCTCTACTTCATTATTTGCAAGCGCTAATTCTTCTTTTCCGCGCTGGGCCGCAGCCAAGCCATCAGCAATTTTGGTTGAGCGCTCATCTAATGCCTTCACTAGTGGTGGCCACACGAACCGTGCGACTACCCACCATAAGACAAAGAAAACGATCATTTGCGCGAATAGGGTCGCGTTCAGATTCACGATATTCCTTTCAGTATTGTTGAGAACGGTTGGATGACTAGATAGTCATCCACGCCAAAACAATTACTTAATAACTGCGAGCAGTGGGTTTGCAAATGCAAACAACATTGCCACACCAACGCCGATTAAGAATGCAGCATCGATCAAGCCAGCCAAAAGAAACATCTTGGTTTGCAATTCGTTAATCAATTCAGGTTGACGGGCAGCACCCTCAATGAATTTCCCGCCCATTAGGCCAATGCCCAAACAGGCCCCTAAAGCGCCAAGGCCGATGATGAGGCCAATACCAATAGCGGTTAGTCCTTGAATGTTGGCTAAGAATGCTTGCATGTTTACTCCTAAGTATTAAAGATGAAGTTAAAAATAAAAAAATTAATGGTGACTATGGGCCTGCCCAATGTAAACCAAAGTCAACATCATAAAAATAAACGCTTGTAACAAAATGACCAAAATGTGGAATATTGCCCATGCTGACCCAGCAATAATATTGCCGACAAAGCCAAGCATGTACAAATCTAAATTAAAGGTCCACATACTACCCAGAAGGGCGATGAGCAAAAAGAGTAATTCGCCTGCATACATATTGCCAAAAAGTCGCATTCCCAAGGAAACGCCCTTAGCAATATATTCGATGATGTTCAAAATGAGATTGAAAGGTGCCAAGTACCACTTTGCACCAAATGGGGCAGAAATCAGCTCATGCATAAAGCCGCCAATGCCCTTCACCTTAAAGCTATAGAAGAACACCAATAGAAGAACAGAGAAGGATAATCCGAAGGTAGCGTTTAAATCGGTAGTGGGCACTATCTTATGATGCGGAACATGAACCCCAAAACTGCCAATAAATTGATTAACCCCGTAAATCCAATCTACGGGCACCAAATCTAAAGTATTTAAAAGAATGATCCAGCAAAAAACAAAAAGTGCAAGTGGCGCAATAAAAGTGCGATCGCCATGGACAATACTCTTGGTCTGGTTCTCACACATCTCGACGAGCATTTCAATTAAACATTGAAAGCGCCCAGGAACGCCAGGTGAAGCTTTGCGCGCGGCTAAAACTAAAAGAAAGACGGTAATCAACCCCATTAATGAGGTCCAAAAAATAGTATCTAAATTAATTACGCTGAAATCAATAACTGAAGTTTGTGCTCCACCTATGTTATTAAGGTTTTGCAAGTGCTCAGCAATATAAGCAGTAGGTGTAAGCGGTTCGCTGGCCACATTATGGGCTGCTGCTGCGTTGACTTCGCTAGACATCTCTTAACTAGTCCTTATTTATTAAAGCTTGCTACTTCCAAAACCACGCCAATAAATAACATTTCAGCGTAGCTAAATAGGTAACAAGCAAAGGTATCCATTTCAAATCAGGTTGCTTTAGGGCAAAACCAATAAACAGAAGAATGGTTGCAAGAATTTTTATAAATTCACCAGAAACCACAGCTGTTAGATAGCCGCCAGGGCTTGATTTAACACTTCTTTTTGCCGCCTCTAATCGCATCAAAAACAATGCAGAAGGCAAAAATCCAATCAAGCCACCAACTAAAGCCGAGTAAGTATAGTCGATTCTATTACTTAGCCCAGTGAAAATATAACAAGTGCCAGCAATTATCAGGGTAATTACTATCTGAGCCAGAACAATAAGCCAGCTATTCGTTGATGCAAACTGTCTTGGCTTTAGCCTACGCAGATCGTCCATTTCTGCTTTGCTATATACGCGATAGGCATCTTCCGAAGTTTCTTCCCAAATATCGCTCTTGGGTAATGGTTTTTGGTTCGTGTTCAATGTTTAAATTTTTGATAGGCCAAATAAAAAATACTAAGAATCAGTCACAATACCCAACTTTTTTAATAGGGAATCAAGTTCATCAAATTGACTAAAGCGAATTCTTAACTCTCCGCCTTTGCCTTTAAGCTTAAATTGGGTATTTAATCCAATTAAATCAGCAATTTCCTGAGTTAATCGGTGCATATCTGGGTCTTTACTTGAGGCGCCTTCTGCAGCTTTACTGTTAGGCTTTTTATTGCCTATTTGGCCTCCGGCCATAGCCAAGGCAGTTGCCATTTTTTCGGCCTCACGTACCGATAATCCTTGGGCTGCGATTCTGTGAGCCAAAGCTACCTGGCTTGCACCCGGAAGAGGTATGAGGGCACGCGCATGGCCCATGTTTATATCGCCTGCCAACAGCATCGCTTGCACTGCCTTTGAAAGCTGACTTAGGCGTAATAAATTGGTAATAGCACTGCGTGACTTTCCAACTGCTTTTGCTGCTTGCTCATGTGTAAAGCCAAACTCCTCAATGAGCCTTGCCAAACCTTGCGACTCTTCAAGAGGATTTAAGTCCTCGCGTTGCATATTTTCTATGAGCGCCATCGCTGCAGCGGTTTGATCGTTAGCTACTGACACCAAAACAGGAACTTCACTAAGGCCCGCCAAAGTCGCCGCACGAAAACGCCTCTCACCAGCAATGATTTCATATTTACCAGGCGCAATTAACCGCACTAGCAAGGGCTGCATCACACCTTGTTCGCGAATACTATCGGCCAACTCTTGCAATGCTCCCGCTTCCATTTTCTGACGCGGTTGATACTTACCGGCCTGCAATGCCGCCAAGGGCAACCGGTTGACTTCTGTCAAATCTTCTTGCTTTGCCTTTTCACCAAGCAGTGCTTCGAGACCTCGACCCAAACCTTTTTTCTTTATTGCAACCATGATTTTTTATTGTCTTCCCAGAAATTACATGTGCTTAATACGTTCAATCATTTCAGCGCCGAACTCGAGATACGCCTTAGCGCCTCGTGATGTCCTATCGAAAGCCACCCCCGGAAGACCGTAGGATGGGGCTTCAGCTAAGCGCACGTTGCGAGGAACAATGGTTTTAAATACTTTATCGCCAAAATGCTCTAACAATTGATCGGATACTTGTTGTTGTAATGTCATGCGCGCATCAAACATCACGCGTAGCAATCCAATAATCACCAAATCTGGATTTAAATTAGCATGAACCTGTTTAATCGTATTCACTAAATCCGATAAACCCTCTAGCGCAAAGTATTCACACTGCATTGGAACAATCACCCCATTGGCCGCGCAAAGTCCATTTAATGTTAGCAATGACAATGCAGGGGGGCAGTCAATCAATATAAAATCGTAGTCATTGGCAACGGTCGCTAGCGCCTCTTTCAAGCGTTGCTCCCGAGAATCAAAATCTACTAACTCAATTTCAGCACCCGCTAAATCACGGTTTGCTGGCAACACATCGTAGCTAGAGCTTTCACAACGTAGCGCACAAGCTTTCACCGAGGCAAGCCCAATAAGCACCTGATAGATGCTGTTGTTTAGCTCTGCCTTTTCGATACCGGAACCCATCGTTGCATTGCCCTGAGGATCTAAATCAACTAATAAAACACGTTGATTATGACCCGCCAAACCAGCGGCTAAATTAACCGCTGTCGTGGTTTTTCCTACTCCGCCTTTTTGGTTTGCAATACAAAATATTTTTGCCATGGCTGCTTTTGATAGTCCTGCTTTAAAGGGGTAATTTTCTCACGGGAGATAAGACCAAAAGGCGTCTTTCTACAGAGAGACTGGGAATATATAAAGATTCATCGGCAATTAAGCGCCAATCATCCATACAAACTTCTTGTAACTCTTGATCTGCACGCTTGGCTTTCATTGCAAAAACAAGGCCGTCAGGCTTCAGTAGGGGTAATGAGAGGCTTAGAAGGCGCACTAGGCTAGTAAAGGCACGTGAGATTACGGCATCGTACTGTGCTGGGCGCACTACTGACACGGACTCTACCCGCTCACTCAGCACCTCTATGTTGCCTAGCCTTAACTTGCCACGTACATGCTGCAAAAATGCCGTCTTTTTTCGGATTGCTTCAATTAACGTCACCTGCCAAGCCGGTTGTAAGATTGCAATGGGGATGGCGGGTAAGCCGCCACCAGAACCCAGATCAGCAATCTTTGGGCAGGGGAAATCTAAAAACTGCCTCATAATTGGTAAAACTGCAATAGAATCAATAAGGTGCAATCGTATAGATTCTATTGCACCCTCGATAGCGGTTAAATTATGGATGCGATTCCAACGGCTCATTTCCTGTAAAAAGAGCTCTAAATCAGCAATATTGTTTGGGCTTAATTCCAAGCCTAACTCTTGAATCCCGAGCGCTACCAACCCATCACTCACGCCAATTCCTGGGGCCTACCCAAGCCTTTTTTGAGGTGAACTAGTAACAAGGATAGGGCTGCCGGTGTTACCCCTGAAATTCTGCCCGCTTGACCGAGGGTACCAGGTTTATATAAATTTAATTTTTGCTGAACCTCTTTTGACAAACCGATAACCAAGTTGTAATCCAAAGACTCTGGCAGCGGGAAACTTTCATTGCTCTCTTGGCGAGCAATTTCCAATGCCTGCCTCTCGATATACCCTTGATATTTAATAGAAACCTCTACCTGATCGGCAATTTGTTGGGCTAACCCCAAATCTTCATCAAGGCTTCCTGGCGACCAAATCCCGTCGTCTAGGCTAGTAATGGCCTTATAAGTAATGCCTGGGCGCCGTAAGATCTCAAGCAAACTACATTCGTGAGATAAATCTTGCCCCAAAAGCTTTGAGATTACCTTTCCAGAGTCCTGCTTTGGCCCAACCCAAATCTCTTGCAGACGTGATGTTTCACGTGAAACAGCCTCCTGTTTTCTACAAAAGACATTCCAGCGGTAATCGTCTACCAACCCTAGCTCCCGGCCAATTGTGGTCAAGCGCATATCGGCATTATCTTCTCGCAAGCTGAGGCGGTATTCTGCCCGACTCGTAAACATGCGATAAGGTTCTAGAACGCCTAGCGTGATTAGATCATCCACTAACACGCCAATATAAGACTCACTTCGCTTAGGGAGCCAAGGATCTTTGTTTTGCGAGGCTAGGCCGGCATTAATTCCGGCTAACATACCTTGGGCTGCAGCTTCTTCATAACCGGTTGTTCCATTGATCTGACCAGCAAAAAACAACCCAGCAATAGCCTTTGTCTCTAGGCTATGGCGCAAATGGCGAGGGTCAAAAAAGTCATACTCAATGGCATAGCCTGGGCGAACAATCACGGCGGACTCCAGCCCCTTAATACTCCGAACCAGGTCCCACTGAATATCAAATGGAAGACTGGTTGAAATCCCATTTGGGTAATATTCGTTCGTAGTCAAACCCTCAGGCTCCAAAAAGATCTGGTGGTTATTTCTAGAGGCAAAACGATGAATTTTGTCTTCAATCGAAGGGCAATAGCGTGGGCCAACACCTTCAATCACTCCCGTATACATTGGAGAGCGATTTAATCCACCCCGAATAATGTCGTGGGTCCACTCATTCGTATGGGTAATCCAACAGGGAACTTGTTTAGGATGCTGCTCAGGACGGCCCAAATATGAAAATACAGGAACTGGGTCTAGGTTGCCGGGCTGCTCGAGCATCACTGAAAAATCGATGGTGCGGCCATCGAGGCGGGGTGGAGTCCCCGTCTTTAGCCTGCCCTGGGGGAGCTTTAATTCCTTTAATCTGGCAGACAAAGAGCTTGCTGCAGGGTCACCAGCACGGCCCCCAGCATAGTTATTTAAGCCTATATGGATTTTTCCATCCAAAAAGGTACCCGCGGTGAGCACAACCTTCTTGGCCATAAACTTTAGGCCCATCTGCGTTACAACTCCTTGAACCTCATCGCCGCTAACTAGCAAATCATCTACTGCCGACTGGAATAGGCTGAGATGCGGCTGATTTTCTAATCGACGGCGAATGGCTGCTTTATATAAGACACGATCCCCTTGTGCCCTAGTGGCTCGCACTGCTGGGCCCTTGCTGGAATTAAGTATTCGAAACTGAATACCCGCCTCATCAGTGGCAGCCGCCATAGCGCCGCCCATTGCATCAATCTCTTTTACTAGGTGCCCCTTACCAATGCCTCCAATAGAGGGATTGCAGCTCATAGCCCCTAAATTTTCAATACTATGGGTAATCAGGAGGGTGTCGCAACCCATCCGCGCAGAAGCTAGAGCGGCCTCAGTCCCAGCGTGCCCGCCGCCAACCACTATGACATCAAAGTTTTTCGAATAGCGCATGATTTGCCTCAGATAGGGCGATGATCATAGCATTTTGTTGGTTTCACGTGAAACAAATCTCATTCGAACCAACTGTAGGCTTAGGTATTTCCTTATAACTTATTGTTTTAGTTATGTTTTTTGAAATAAGACTTGCGCCAATGCGTAGCATGGCTCTAACTACTGCGTGTAGTATTTTTTAGCTTAGCTCTTGACTTTAAAAAAGGTGGTGATTTCACCAACGACACCACGACGGAAAGCTAAAACACAAATTACAAAAATAAATCCTGTAGCAATCGTGCTCCAGGACCCAATATTGGCTAAGTAATTCTGCAATCCCACCACAATACCAGCGCCTACTACAGGGCCTAAAATCGTACCCATACCACCAAGCAGGGTCATTAAAACGACTTCGCCTGACATGTGCCAATGAACATCCGTCAGGGTGGCTAACTGGAAGACCAATGCTTTCATAGAACCTGCAAGGCCCGCAAGGGTGGCCGAGAGCACAAAGGAAATTAACTTAAAGCGATCGACATCATATCCAAGAGAAATCGCTCGGGGTTCGTTTTCGCGGATCGCCTTTAATACTTGACCAAAGGGGGAGTACACCGTACGCATGATGAGCGCAAAGCCAAATAAGAAAACTGCCAAAACAAAGTAGTACATAGCTACGTCGTTACTAAGATCAATAAAGCCAAACAAATTACCACGGGGTACCCCTTGTATTCCATCCTCTCCGCCGGTGAAGGGGAGTTGGACTGCCAAAAAATAAACCATTTGTGATAAGGCTAAGGTGACCATAGCAAAATAAATACCTTGTCGGCGAATGGCCAAAGCACCCATTAAAAATCCAAGCACACCAGAACCAATCACACCAAGAATAATTCCAAGCTCTGTGGACGCGCCCATCTCTTTACAAAAATAAGCTGTGATGTAAGCGGAGGTGCCAAAGAACGCGGCATGTCCAAATGAGAGCAGTCCAGTGAAACCAAGTAATAAATTAAATGCGCAAGCAAAAAGTGCGAAACACAACACCTTCATTGCAAACACTAAATAAATAAAATCCTGAAAAGGCATCAGCACGGAAATTAAAACCAAAATACCGTAGAGCAGTTTTATTTTTGAGCTCATCTTATTTCTCCCGACCAAAAAGACCGGCAGGTCGAATCAGCAACACAATAGCCATGATTACAAAAATAACAACGCCAGAGGCTTCAGGATAAAAAACTTTGGTCAATCCCTCAATTAAACCCAAAGCGAGGCCAGTTAAAATTGCGCCCATGATGGAGCCCATGCCGCCAATAACAACCACAGCAAAGACAACAATAATGAGGTTAGACCCCATTAGTGGGTTTACTTGGAAAATAGGTGCGGCTAATACGCCAGCAAAACCCGCAAGACCAACGCCGTAGGCATAGGCCAAGGAAATCATCAAGGGAACATTGATGCCAAATGCCTGTAATAGCTTGGGGTTTTCCGTTCCAGCGCGAAGATATGAGCCTAACTTTGTTCGCTCGATAACGTACCAAGTTAAAAAGCAAACCGTTAAAGAAATAAGCACCACCCACAAACGATACTTTGGCAAAATGATGCCAATGGACTCTAAGGGGATGGCGCCTTGCAACAACTCGGGGGCAGAATAGCTCTCACCAGAGATGCCAAACCAATGGCGAAACATACCCTCAATAATTAATGCCAGGCCAAAAGTTAATAACAATCCATACAGATGATCGAGGTGATATAGGCGCCTTAACATGGTGCGCTCAAGAATTAAACCAAACCCCGCCATGAACAAAGGAACTAAAATGAGCGCGAACCAATAATTTATTGACAGCTCAGGAAAGCCTATCCATTGACCTAGTTGAGTTAGGCCAATCCAGGCGACAAATGCCCCCATGGTGTATTGAGCACCATGTGAAAAATTAATGATATTGAGAAGGCCAAAAATAATAGCCAGACCCAAGCTCAAGATGGCATAAAAGGAGCCATTAATAAGCCCCACCAAGAGCTGAGCTACCAGCCCTTGTGGGGTAATTCCAAGAAGTTCAAACATGCTTAATTAAAAATAGATTACTTATTGGTTACTAACTTGCAGCGCGACAATGAAAGCGGTTGTGTAGCTTCTGCAGCAGGAATTACAGCGCGAACGTTGTAGTAATCCCATGGGCTCTTTGCCTCTGATGGTTTTTTCACTTCAAGTAAGTACATATCATGTTCAAACTTACCATCTGCACGAATCTTACCCTTGAATAGGCCATCATCAATGGTCATAGAGCGCAGCGCTTTCATGACGGGAGCAGTTTCATCTGTTCCCGCTTTTTGTACTGACTGCAAATACGCCGTCACTGAAGAGTACACGCCCGCCTGAACCATTGTTGGCATGCGCTTGTGTTGCTCAAAGAAGCGCCTTGACCAAGCGCGGGTCTTATCATCTTTATCCCAATAGAATCCCTCTGTTAAGTACATGCCTTGTGCTGCTGGCAGGCCTAAAGAGTGGACATCTGAGATAAACATTAACAAGGGCACGACTGTTTGCTTTTTATTAATGCCAAACTCAGACGCCTGTTTAACAGAGTTGATCGTATCTTGTCCAGCATTAGCCAAAGCAACAACATCGGCGCCACTAGCTTGTGCCTTCAAAAGGTATGAAGAAAAGTCGCTGTTTGGAAATGGGTGTTTGCTAGTGCCCAAAACTTTTCCGCCATTTGCAACCACGACATTGGTAGCATCTTTTTCAAGCGCGGCACCAAAGGCATAATCAGCAGTTATAAAATACCAATTCTTTTTGCCCTGCTTGACTACAGCCTTACCTGTGCCATTAGAAAGGGCGTATGTGTCATAGACCCAGTGCACATTGTTAGGCGTACATTTTTCATTGGTAATTGTGAGGGAAGCGGCCCCAGAAACCAACGTGATTTTGTTTTTCTGTTCTGCCACCTCCATTACAGCTAAGGCAACGTTAGTTGATACGAGTTCAACAATAACGTCAACACCATCTTTGTCATACCATTCGCGAGCTTTGTTGGCTGCAATATCTGCCTTGTTTTGATGGTCGGCGCTGATGAGCTCAATCTTCTTTCCTATGACAGTTCCGTCTTTAGAAAAATCAGCGATGGCCATTTTTGCTGCAATCACAGCCCCCGGACCAGCCAAATCAGAATAGGTTGATGAAAGGTCGGTTAAAACGCCGATCTTTACAACCTCACCGCTCACCTTTGACCCACTTTGTGCAAAAACTGGGTTCGCGCCCAACATTGTTGCCGCAACCAGACATGCGGTTATTTGCTTTAACTTCATTTTTGTCTCCTATAGAAAACTACTAAACCCCAAGATACTCATTTAATAGGCTGGCCTTTTCTGCCAACTCACCTCGCTGCACCACCTCAACCACCTTACCGTGCTCAACTACATAATGCCGATCAGCCAAGGGCGCAGCAAATCTAAAGTTCTGCTCAACCAATACGATCGTAAAACCCTTGTTTCTTAAGCTCGTAACCACTTCCCCCAGTTTTTCAACAATCACCGGGGCTAAACCTTCCGTTATCTCGTCGAGCAATAACAGCTTAGCGCCTGTTCTTAAGATACGCGCCATAGCAAGCATCTGCTGCTCTCCCCCAGACAGGCGGGTTCCAGGGCTATTCCGCCTTTCATAGAGGTTCGGAAACATTTGATAGATCTCTTCTAAGCTCATACCCCCTGGGGCAATTTCTGGCAAAAGAAGTAGGTTTTCTTCGGCACTTAAACTGGCAAATATACCCCGCTCTTCAGGGCAATATCCAACCCCAAGACGGGCTATTTGATACGTGGGCATTGCAATGGTCTCTTTACCAAAAACACGAATCGATCCCGTTCTTTTGCTGGTCAAACCTAAAATGGTCTTTAAAATAGTGCTGCGACCTGCGCCATTCCTGCCCAACAAGGTGACCACCTCACCATCTTTAACTGAAAAGTGAACACCGTGGAGGATGTGGGACTCACCATACCAAGACTCCAAGTCTTTAACCTCTAAAGCCATGGTGCTCATAAAACATCCCCTCCATGGCTGCCCATGTATGCCTCAACCACCAGGGGGTTATTTGAAACAGTGTTGTAGTCGCCTTCTGCTAAAACGGCACCCCGCTGTAAAACGGTAATTTTGTCTGCAATCGAAGAAACCACCTTCATGTTGTGCTCTACCATCAAGATGGTGCGCCCTTTGGCAACTCGATCAATCAGCTCAGTTACCCGCTCTACATCCTCATGTCCCATACCCTGTGTGGGCTCATCAAGAAGCATGAGCTCGGGCTCCATTGCTAAGGTGGTGGCAATTTCCAGCGCTCTTTTGCGGCCATAGGCTAAATTTAAGGTCTCTTCATGCGCAAAATCAGCCAGCCCTACTTCTTGTAGTAACTCGTGGGCACGCTCATTAAGAATATTGAGCGAGTCACTGGATTTCCAAAAATGGAATTCTGTACCTAATCCTCGCTGCAATGCAACACGAACATTCTCCAAAACGCTTAGGTGGGGAAATACAGCAGATATCTGAAAGGATCTAATAACACCACGGCGCGCGATCTGTGCGGGCCTTTCTTTGGTGATGTCAATCCCATTAAACAGAATCTGGCCACTAGTTGGCTCTAGAAACTTCGTCAGCAAGTTAAAGCAGGTCGTTTTTCCTGCGCCATTAGGCCCTATAAGGGCGTGAATGGTCCCTCGGGTGACGTCCAGGTTTACATCAGTAACCGCAGAAAAGCCTTTAAAGGTTTTGCCAAGGCCAATTGTTTTTAATATGGTTTCTTGCAATCTCAAGTCCTCTACCCAACACTAAGGTAAGCATTTGAGAATACCCTAACAACCCAACTACCGACATAGCAATAACCCTAAAACAGAAGAGGGAGGTGGATTAAGGGTCTGGTTTGTTTTTTAAGTAATTTTGAATAGCGTTTATTGCAGGCTCGTCCAGCATGTCCATGGGGATTCGCTGAGACCCCTGAATAATCATGAGGGCATAGGGTTTGGCTAGGCTTGCGGCATGGGCACATAAGCGCAGATCGTCACCAACTGCGGGGGACTGGTTGCGCCAGTAATTAATGGCCGCCTCTAGTTCTTGTATGGATAGGTACATCACACTGAGTGTGTTTTGACTATTTTTCTTTAATTGCTAACATGGTCCCACGGCATTTTTTTGCACCACAGCGGCATTCGTAGTCCCTCTTCATTTGTTTGGTGATCCGCCCATCGACCCCTAAGGCGTAATCATAAAAAAGTTCTTCGCCAATTTTTAAGGCGCGTTTGGCATAAACGAAAACCTGTGGCCCGCCATTGAAGTTATCTTCTCTGGTTTCGCAGCAAGGTTTACAAGAGTGGTTAATCCATCGAGATGCATTCCCGCCAAACTTAGCATCGATACAGCGCCCATCTTCTAGTGAGAAATAAAAGGTGTGGTTTGGATCTTTTGGATCGTGCGGGTGGCGCTTCTCAGCCAATTTCCAGCTAATTATCTCGCCTTTATACTCAATAATGGCCGCGCCTTTTTTGATGGGTTTAACTACAAAAACACCCTTTCCATGGATTGGGGATGTTTTAACAGCAATGCGAGACCGGTCGACCTTAGGCGCCGCTAATTTTTTTTTGCTCATTTGGTATTAAACGTCTAGGTTACGTGCAATTAGTGCATTTTTTTCGATAAACGCTCGCCGCGGCTCTACCTCATCACCCATTAACGTAGTAAACACTTGATCCGCTGCAATCGCATCTTCTATTCTTACCTGTAAAAGTGTGCGCGTGCTGGTATCCATGGTGGTTTCCCATAGTTGCAGTGGATTCATTTCGCCCAGGCCTTTGTAGCGTTGACGACTTAGTACGCGCTCTGCTTCTGATAACAACCACGAAAAGGCGGCCCTAAAGTTTTGTACAGATTGCTCTTTTTGATTTTTATCTGGATCTCCACGACGCACTTTTGACCCTGGCACCACTTTGCCAGACAAAACCGCAGCAGCATTAGAGAGGCTTTGATAATCATCGCCATGGACAAAATCTGAATTAATTGCTGAAAGCTTTAGGTTCCCATGAATCCGGCGGGATAACAGTAATTTATATCGATCAGTCCGATCTTCTTTTTGTACGATAATTTCTGGGGCAATTGCTAAAGGATTTAAAGAGTCGGCAAGGGCTGCTCCTAGGCGTTTAGCTGAGTCCAGAGCTGATTTTTCAGTATCTAAGTTTAATTGGGTGCCAGACGCTATTGCACGTAGTGCATCCTCATCAATTGTGCGTGATAAGCGATCAACAATAGATTGAATCACTTGATAGTGTGTGGCTAATTCACCCAGGGCAGCGCCCTCAATAATTTCACCGGTTGGTGTTTGGAGTGAGGCTGACTCAAGGGCAATCTTTAAGAGTAGTTGGTTGAGCTCAATATCATCCTTAATGTACTGTTCGTTTTTACCAAACTTCACTTTGTAGAGTGGGGGTTGGGCAATAAAAATATGGCCACGCTCAATGAGTTCTGGCATTTGTCTATAAAAGAAGGTGAGGAGCAGGGTTCGGATATGGCTGCCATCAACGTCAGCATCGGTCATAATGATGATGCGGTGATAGCGCAATTTGTCAGCTTTGTATTCCTCAATACCAATGCCGGTTCCAAGTACTGTAATTAAAGTAACCACTTCTTGACTCGCCAACATTTTATCAAAGCGCGCCTTCTCTACGTTAAGTATTTTTCCTTTTAAAGGAAGGATTGCTTGAAAGCGGCGATCGCGCCCTTGTTTTGCAGAGCCGCCAGCAGAGTCTCCCTCGACAATAAATAACTCAGATTTAGTGGGGTCTTTCTCTTGGCAGTCGGCCAGTTTGCCTGGAAGGCCTAGGCCGTCTAAAACACCTTTGCGCCGAGTCATGTCTCGGGCTTTGCGAGCTGCTTCGCGGGCGCGAGCTGCATCAACAATCTTCCCGCAAAGAATTTTTGCGTCTGCGGGACGCTCTTGTAGGTAGGCATTTAGTGCCTCTGCAACAATCTCTTCTATAGGGCCACGAACCTCACTAGAAACTAGTTTATCTTTTGTTTGGCTAGAAAATTTGGGCTCTGGAACCTTAACAGATAAAACGCAGGTAAGGCCCTCTCGCATATCCTCACCAGAGATTTCTACCTTTGCTTTTTTTGCTACCTCATTCTCGTCAATGTATTTATTGATAACGCGCGTCATTGCGGCGCGCAAACCTGTTAGGTGTGTACCGCCATCGCGCTGAGGAATGTTGTTAGTAAAACAAAGGACTTGCTCACTAAAGCTGTCGTTCCATTGCATCGATACTTCGGCGGTAATGTTGCCACCTAAATCAGATGGACGAATACCTTCCGCATAAAAAATATTAGGGTGTAAAACGTTTTTAGTTTGGTTGATATATTCAACAAAACCCTTCACCCCACCAGAAAAAGCGAAGTCTTCCTCTTGCCCTGTTCGTTGGTCAATAAGCTTAATGTGCACTCCATTGTTTAAAAAGGAGAGTTCACGAATACGTTTTACTAGAATTTCATAATGAAATTCAATGTGGCCAAAAATATCAATGTCGGCTAAAAAATGTACCTCAGTGCCCGATCGTCCAGTATCGCCAGTAACAGTGATAGGTGAGGTGCTTACGCCGTTAACTACCTCGATGTTCCGGTTTTGGATAACACCACGGGCAAACTCCATATAGTGCGCTTTGCCATCACGACGAATGGTTAGTTTTAGCCATTTAGATAGCGCGTTAACACAACTAACACCTACGCCATGTAAACCACCAGATACTTTATAACTATTTTGATCGAACTTGCCACCAGCATGTAATTCAGTCATAACAATTTCAGCCGCACTTCTTTTTGGCTCATGCTTATCATCAAACTTAATACCGGTTGGAACGCCTCTGCCGTTATCAACAATAGAAATTGAGTTGTCCGTTTGAATCACTACTGTAATTTCAGAGCAGTACCCCGCCAATGCCTCATCAATGGAGTTATCTAAAACCTCAAAAACCAAATGATGTAGCCCCGTCCCGTCAGACGTGTCACCAATATACATACCTGGGCGTTTGCGGACTGCCTCAAGACCTTCTAAAATTTGGATCGATGATGCGCCATACTGCTCTACTTCTTTTTTTTCTTCTATCATTTTTTTCTAAATTAAATACGCATTGGCATCACAACATACTTGAAGCTCTCTGAGCCAGGAAGAGTAATCACTGCGCTACTGTTAGCATCACCTAAACTAATTTGAATTTTTTCATTTTTTAGATTTGATAAAACATCAAGTAAATAACCCACATTAAACCCAATTTCTACGGCATCTCCGTTGTAACTGGTTTCAATCTCCTCTTGTGCCTCCTCCTGCTCGGCATTGGTTGATTGAACCGTAATGCGGTCGGGTGACAATGAAAAGCGCACGCCTTTGAATTTATCTGTAGTTAATATGGCAGCTCGCTGAAGTGCGGCCTGCAATACATCACGACCCACAATAAGGGAGTTTTTGTGCCCCTTGGGGATAACTCGCTGAAAGTCTGGAAACTTACCTTCGACTAGTTTAGAAATTAACTCAATATCGCCAAAAATAAATTTTATTTGGTTGGAGCTTAAGTTGATCTCTAAAATCTCTTCAGAGTCTTCAAGTAGGTGTTGACATTCTAAGATTGTTTTACGGGGAATAATTATTTCCTGTCGCTCACCTGCACCAGTTGGTGCCTCCAGCAAATCCACTTGAGAGAATGCTAAGCGGTGACCATCTGTTGCCACTGCAATTACCTGTTTACCCTCTACAACTAAAAGCATGCCATTTAGGTAATAACGAATATCTTGTTGCGCCATTGCAAAATGAACTTGACTAATTAATTGACGAAAACTCTTTTGCGTCATTTTCCAACTAGCCGCTACCTCACCAACACTTTGCATTATTGGAAACTCTGCTGCTGATAGGGTTTGAAGTGAAAAGCGGCTTTTTCCACTTTGCACCACTAGGCGACCATCTTTTAAGTTAAGGGAGACGGGACCCTCGGGAAGGGCCCGTAAAATATCTAGCAATTTTCTTGCCCCAACAGTTGTGGTGACGTCTTCAGGGCCAACACCAAAATTTGCATTGGTGGTTATTTGAATTTCTATATCTGTTGAGATGAAAGAAACTCTCTCTCCCTGCTTTCTAAGTAGTAGGTTTGCCAAAATTGGCAATGTATGTCGACGCTCAACAATGCCACTTACAACCTGAAGTGGTTTTAATAAACTATCACGCGCTGTATTAACAAGTTGCATTGCTTTTAAATCCTTGTATATATCTTATTAGTAGTAGTAATAAGGCTTCAAATTTTAGTGGATAAGTCGAAAACAGCTTTAAAAACAACAAGTTATAACCAAAAAAAGTTGTGGAGAACCTCTGTATAAGCACTGGATAAAACTTGGATAACTTTTTTTCAACACCCTATTTTTGCATGAAGCGCGAGCTTTCCACAATTTATCCACACCCAATCCCCAAAGTTATCCATTAACCTATCCACAACCTTATCCACAAGCCCAATCTAAGCTTTTAAGGTTTGCTCAATCACATGAATTTCATGATTAAGCTGTCCATCATGGGACCGCTCCTCACTAATTTTACGAACTGCGTGCAAAACCGTGGTGTGGTCTCTCCCGCCAAAAAGTTCCCCTATCTCTGGTAGGCTTTTTTGGGTCAACTCTTTAGCCATAAACATTGCAATTTGCCGAGGTCGCGCTATATTAGCCGGACGCCTTTTCGAATACATATCCGCTACCTTGATACTATAAAAATCAGCCACTGCCTTTTGGATATTTTCTACCGAGATTTGCCGGTTCTGGATCGAAAGTAGGTCTTTAAGGGCAATTCTAGCTACCTCTATCGTTACCTCCCGCCCATGAAAGCGCACAAAGGCGAGAATTTTCCGTAGCGCCCCCTCTAATTCCCTAACATTTGAACGAAGATGCTTGGCAACAAAAAAAGCCACATCCTCACTCATTGGGATTCCCTCACTTGCGGCCTTTTTCATCAAAATCGCCACACGCATTTCTAATTCTGGTGGTTCAATAGCCACCGTTAAACCAGAGTCAAACCGCGAAATTAGTCGGTCATCAATCCCCGCCATCTCTTTTGGGTAGGTATCACTTGTGATGATGACTTGAGCCTTATTGCTTAGCAGGGCCTCAAAGGCGTAAAAAAACTCTTCTTGGGTTCGAGATTTTCCACTAAAGAACTGAATATCGTCTATCAATAAAAGGTCTAGTGAGTGGTAGTAACGCTTAAACCGATCAAAAGCCTTTTGTTGGTATGCCCTCACCACATCAGACACGTACTGCTCGGCATGGATATACCGAATCCTGGCGCTTGGCTTCTCCTTTAAAAGGTGGTTACCAATTGCGTGAATTAGGTGGGTTTTTCCAAGCCCCACCCCACCATATAAAAACATGGGGTTATAGGAGGTTCCTGGGTTATGTGCCACCTGAATTGAAGCCGCACGAGCTAATTGATTCGCTTTGCCGGTGACAAAAGTTTCAAAAGTAAGGTTGGGATTAAGTTTAGAGTGATCTTCAATTTCAAACGGCTGCTCCTCTACTGAGGAGCGCTCCACAATTCTGATACCTTCGGGGGCGTTAGGCTGCTCTATCTCGGGGGCTTGTGTCAAGGCGCTGGCATTGACTAAATTTATCCCCGCACCATCAGCAGCCAAAACAAAATTAATGGTGACTGGTAGCTTAAAGTGTTCAGATGCAAGCTCTTGAAAGCGGTCTGCGAAAGTCTTTTTAATCCAGTCTAACTTGAATCTATTTGGCGCCCCTACAGTAAGTGATTGCTCACCCTCATCGAAAGAAACGACGGTAAGGGGCAAGATCCAGGTTTTAAATTGTTGAGGCGAAAGCTCACGTGAGAGGGTGCCAATAGCAGCATCCCAAAACCCTAAAGGGTTTGGCGAACTTAAGTTTGGGGGAATTTGTAGGTTGCTCATATTTTTAGAGAACCCATTGTAGCGATGGCATGAAGTTATCCACAAGTGCGATATTCGTGGAAAACCTGTGGATAACTTGTGCACAAACTAAAAAAAACCATAAATATTAGGGGTTTAGAATATAAAGAGCTAAAAAATAGTGAAAAACACCTATATATTTCTTTACACAGGTTGACCTTTTGCTTCGCAACAAGGAAAATACTGGGTTTTGCAGGATGAATCATGAAAAGAACATACCAACCCTCAGTAACCCGTCGCAAACGCACTCACGGCTTTCGTATTCGCATGAAAACTAAGAGCGGACGCGCAGTATTAAATGCCCGTCGCGCAAAAGGCCGCAAACGTCTAGCGGTTTAATTTAGTCATTGAACAGCGCACGGATCTCCGAGCTACTAAAAACACGCCCCAAGACAAGTTTATATTGGGGTATGTATTTGGCTTCTTCCGAATCTGGCGCAAAGCCGGATTTAGGCATTGCTGTTGCCAAAAAACTAGCTAAACGCGCGGTTGATCGCAATAGATTAAAGCGCATGATAAGGCAGTTGGTTTGGTCTGCGCAAGCCACTACCCTTAAAAGTGATGTGGTCGTAAGGTTAAAAAAACCAATTGGTCGAGAGACCCTTGGCAAACTCAGAAAAAGAGAAAAAACCTTATTACGCACACAAATGGCGGGGCTAATCTAAGTGCAACTCGTAAATGGCATTGCGATTAAGCTGTTAAGGGCCTACCAAATATTATTAAGCCCGTACATGGGCCTGCACTGCAAATACATTCCAAGCTGCTCAGAGTATGCGTGCGACTGCTTTAAACACTATGGCTTTATAAAAAGCCTGAGGCTAACGACGTGGCGCATTTTGCGTTGCAATCCTTGGTCACAAGGCGGTCATGACCCTGCTGTAAAACAAACCCCTCATCATTAAGAGAATGCAAATGGACTTAAAAAAAACAATTCTTTGGGCAGTGTTTTCTTTGTCGGGTTTGATGCTTTACAACAACTGGATGGTCAGCGATGGCAAACCCTCCTTATTTGGAGGCCCAGCGGTTAATGCACCAACAGCAACAGACAAAGCAGGGCAAACCAAGACAGATGTTCCAGCCACCACCATAACTGCAAACACCCCTGTAATAAACCAAACACCCGTGGTGAACTCGGGATCTATTGAGGCCTCAGAAAAGTTTGTATTAAAAAACGACGTGCTAGTTTTAGAGATTAGTGCGAGCGGCGCCAATGTGATTGATGCTAAATTGCTGAAAGAGTTAACAGCAGATAAAAAACCTGTGGCACTCTTTCAATACAACCAAAACCATAAATATTTTGCCCGCTCGGGTTTAATTGCAATAGGTAATGTTGATTTACCAAATCACACTAGCCCATTTAAATTGGCGCAATCTGGTAAAGATGGTTCGGGTAGACCATTTATAACCTTAGTAAGTGAGCGCAACGGCGTAAAGCTAGAAAAAACCTTTATCTTAAATCCTGGCAGCTACGTAGTTGATGTGGGTCATCGTGTTACTCAAAACACCTCTTCCACTGCATCGCTTGTGCTCTATACAGAAATTGTGCGCGATGCAATGCAAGAAGAAAAGATTGGCCCATTTAATGGGGCATTCTCTGCTAGTACATTTACGGGGCCAGCGGTATACACAGAAAAAGAAAAATTCAATAAGCTCGAATTCACGGACATTGATAAAAACAAAATATCCATACCCACTCAAGTCCCCGCAGGGGATCCAGCCTGGATCGCACTAGTACAACACTATTTTGCAAGTGCTTGGATTCCTAGCGATAAGTTGGCGCGTGATATCTACGCAGGAAAAATTGATACTAATCTCTATCGTATAGGCATTCAAACGCCACTAGGTGTTGTGGCTCAAGGTATAACCGTTGTAGAAAAGGCTAGGCTATTTGTTGGACCCCAGGAGGAAAGCGTTTTAGAAACAATCGCCCCTGGATTTGCCCTGCTAAAAGATTATGGTTACCTCACTATTTTAGCCAAACCCATTTTTTGGCTTCTAGAAAAAATACACACTTATGTCAATAATTGGGGGTGGTCAATCATTCTTTTGACCATATTAATTAAGTTGGTTTTCTTCCCGCTCTCTGCGGCAAGCTACAAATCGATGGCGCGCATGAAAGAGGTGCAGCCACGATTGCTTGCAATGAAAGAGCAATACAAAGGCGAGCCACAAAAACTCAATCAAGCCATGATGGAGATGTATCGTAAAGAAAAAATTAATCCACTCGGCGGCTGTCTGCCAGTGGTAATTCAAATCCCAGTATTTATTTCCTTGTATTGGGTATTGCTGTCCTCTGTTGAGATGCGTGGCGCACCTTGGGTATTATGGATTCAGGATTTATCGGTACCAGATCCCTACTACATCTTGCCAGTGATTATGGCAATCTCTATGTTTGTACAGACAAAATTAAATCCAACACCTCCTGATCCTATTCAGGCAAAAGTGATGATGTATATGCCAATCGTATTTTCGGTCATGTTCTTCTTCTTCCCGGCCGGCCTGGTTCTTTATTGGGTGGTTAACAATTTACTTTCCATTGCTCAACAATGGCAAATCAATAATATGTTTGGAAAATCGCCAGCCAAATAATTTCTTGGTTGGAATGTAGACAAACAATGAGCCCTTGCAATGATGACTAGAAAGCTGCCCATCATTGCTTTAGCGACTGCACCCGGTAGGTCTGGGGTTGGCGTGGTGCGCATTAGCGGCCCCAAGCTTGAGAATATTATTTGGGCGTTATTTAAAAAAACTCTCACCCCTCGACAGGCTACCGTTTTAACGTTACGGGATGCCTCTGGTAGAGTGATTGATCAACTATTGGCTATTTACTTTACCGCCCCAGCCTCTTTTACTGGTGAAGATGTTGTAGAGCTGCAATGCCATGGCGGCCCTCAGCTATTAGAGTTGGTAATGAAGCGCTGCCTTATATTAGGCAAAAATGAGGGCCTAATTATTGCTCAGCCAGGCGAATTCACCCTGAGAGCATACTTAAATAACAAGATTGATTTGGCACAGGCCGAAGCAATCGCCGACTTAATTGATGCCCAAAGTGAAGCCGCAGTACTTGGGGCCGCCCGTTCTTTGCAAGGCGCATTCTCCGATGACATTAATAGCCTCATTGAAGATATCACCCAACTTAGAATTTTAGTGGAATCTACCCTCGATTTTCCAGAAGAAGAAATTGAATTTTTGGAAAACGCACAAGCACGCAGTCGTCTAGAGGCGGTAAGCAGTAAGTTGGCAACCCTCAGGCAAGGCGCTCAGCAGGGAAAAATTTTGCGCGACGGGATTGAGCTGGTTTTAGCTGGCGCCCCCAATGTAGGAAAAAGCTCACTTCTAAATCGCTTGGCGGGAGAGGATGTGGCTATTGTTACTCCTATTGCCGGCACCACTCGTGACCGAGTAAAAGAAAGCATCATCCTTGATGGGGTGCCGATGCATATCATTGACACAGCGGGATTAAGGGACACCAACGATGAGCTTGAAGCCAAGGGGATTGAGCGCTCTTGGGGTGCCATCCGCTTAGCTGACCTGGTGATATTTCTGCAAGATGCTAACTCGCAAAACGATACTGTAGATGAACTCCGAGAGCAAATTTTGCGGGAAATTCCACCTAAATGCCCGGTTTTAGAGGTGGGGAATAAAGCAGACCTATTAGAAGGCGTGCATTTAAAAAATCGACTGAATCAAGAAATTTCACTTATTTCAGCCAAGACGGGTGAAGGTGTGGAGGCCTTGAAATCAAAAATTCTGACAACGATAGGCTGGGGCGGTACACAAGAGGGGGCTATTTTGGCTCGCCGCCGCCATCTCGACTGTCTAGATCGCGCTGCTGATCATTTGCATAAATCAGAGGAATTCGCGTTAAATGGGAACAGTTCATTGGAGTTATTTGCAGAAGAGCTCCGTTTAGCCCAAAATCAATTGGGGCAAATTACTGGAAAGTTATTACCAGATGATCTTTTGGGGAAGATCTTCACTCAATTCTGCATTGGCAAGTAAAGGGCTTGCTCTTGGTGGAACAAGCATACATATATGTCCAAAATGATAAAATTGATAGATTAAATATTACTAAAGCATAGGGAATATCATGACCACAGCAATGAATGGCCAAATTAGTGTCAATGCGCCAGATTATGTAAAAAATCAGCATTTAATTCAGTGGGTGGCTGATATCGCGGCGCTAACGAAGCCCGACAATATTCATTGGTGTGATGGCTCTCAATCAGAATACGACGAGCTTTGCGAGCTACTGGTGAAGGCGGGTGTCTTTAAGCGCTTAAACCCTGCTAAGCGCAAAAACGCTTTTTTAGCTCTGTCCGATCCTGATGATGTTGCTCGCGTTGAGGACCGCACTTTTATTTGTTCTGCAAAAAAAGAAGATGCAGGGCCAACGAATAACTGGGTTGAGCCAAGCGAAATGCGTGCAACTTTAAACCCATTATTTGATGGCTGTATGCGTGGCAGAACAATGTATGTAGTTCCCTTTTCAATGGGACCAATTGGCTCCCCAATCGCACATATTGGCGTGGAGCTTTCTGATAGTCCCTATGTCGCGATCAATATGAAACTGATGACTCGCATGGGTAAAGCTGTCATTGACCAACTGGGCGCAAGCGGTGAGTTTGTGCCTTGCATTCATACGGTTGGAAAGCCGTTAGCGGCTGGCGAAAAAGATGTTGCATGGCCTAATAATAAAAATAAATATATCGTTCACTATCCAGAAACTCGGGAAATTTGGTCTTTCGGCTCAGGTTACGGCGGTAATGCTTTATTGGGTAAAAAATGTTTTGCTTTACGGATTGCATCCAATATGGGGCGCGATCAAGGGTGGTTAGCTGAGCACATGTTGATCCTAGGGGTGAGCTCACCAGAAGGTAAGAAATACCACATTGCAGCAGCCTTTCCGTCTGCTTGCGGAAAAACCAATTTTTCTATGATGATCCCCCCAAAAGGATTTGAGGGTTGGAAAGTAACGACCGTTGGTGATGACATTGCATGGATTAAGCCACGTAAAGATGCGGTTACAGGCAAAACCCGCTTGTTTGCGATTAACCCAGAGTCTGGTTATTTTGGTGTTGCTCCAGGCACCAACCGCCAAACAAATCCCAATTGTCTAGACTCTTTAAACCAAGACGTTATCTTTACCAATGTGGGCTTGACAGATGATGGCGATGTTTGGTGGGAGGGTTTGACCGATACGCCGCCAGCGCATTTAATTGACTGGCAGGGCAAAGATTGGACTCCAGCAGATGGGGCGGCAGGACGTAAGGCGGCACATCCAAACTCACGCTTTACTGTTGCCGCAACAAACAATCCGGCAGTAGATCCTAACTGGGATGATCCAGAGGGTGTAGCGATTGATGCATTTTTGTTCGGAGGCCGTCGCTCAAATACAGTTCCTTTGGTTAGTGAAGCGCGGGATTGGCAGGAGGGTGTGTATATGGCCGCTACCATGGGATCTGAGACAACTGCTGCGATTACTGGTCAAGTTGGGGTAGTTCGTCGTGACCCATTTGCCATGATTGCCTTTGCTGGCTACAACATGAGCGATTACTTCCAGCACTGGTTAAATATTGGCAAGAAGTTGGCCGCTGAAGGTGCTGTATTGCCAAAAATCTATTGTGTGAACTGGTTCCGCAAAGATGCTAACGGCAAGTTTGTTTGGCCAGGATTTGGTGAAAACATGCGCGTACTTTCTTGGGTCTTGGGCCGCGCTGAAGGCACCGCTAAAGGTGTAGAAACTATATTTGGTATTTGCCCAGAACATGCTGACATGCATTGGGATGGCCTTGATTACTCGGCAGAGAAGTTTGAGCAGGCAATCACTGTTGCAGTAGATGACTGGAAAAATGAATTAAAACTTCATTCAGAATTGTTTGAACACCTTGGCGATCGCTTGCCAAAAGAGTTAGTAGAGTCTCGCTCCAAGATTGAGAAGCGCTTGAACGCCTAAACCTTCTGTTCGTTTAATATCCCTTCAGTGACCAGCCCCCAACACTATGCAATAGTGGTGATTGGTGCAGGCATTGCTGGCGCAACAATTGCTCATGAGCTGATCGAGCGAGGTCAAGCAGTTTGTATTGTTGACGCAGCGATAGCTCCCGCTACAGCTTGTTCAAGTCATGCCTATGCTATTGCTCATCCCCATATTGGCAAAGGTGCTCCGCGCTTGCTACGATTAACGCGGATAGCCTTTTTATTAGCAGAAATGCGTTGGGGATCGATCTGGAATCAACATGGGATATTTGTACCGAGTAAAAGCGACCAAGCATTCAATCGATCCGCAGTCATAAAACACCTACGTAGCTTAGGTCTAGATGACCAAACAGCCAAAGCTCTTGATGCCAATGAGGCTGGGGATCAATGTGGAATAAAACAAAGTGGTGTTTGGCTTCCAAGGGGCGCCTCTCTTGATTTATCAAAAGCGGCTCAGGATTTGCTTAGACCGCATTCGCTCCTTCATTCTCGTTGGCTTACCCGCATCACGCGCTTAGAACAATGTGCTGCGGGTTGGCTGCTATATAACGAAGAGGGCAAGCCCCTTATGAGTGCTAGTAAGGTCGTTATTGCTGCCGCAATGGACAGCAAGGCGTTAGCAGCAAGCATTGGCGTAAAACTTCCTTTAAGACCCGTACGTGGTCAATTGAGTATTTTCGAGATATCTGCTAATGACCCTTGGGCCGAAAGGTTGCCCCGTGTCGCTATTTCTGGAGAGGGCTATTGTTTGCCAGCATTACGCCTAAATGACGACACTTATCGCTGGATAGTGGGCTCAAGTTTTGACGAAGGGGAAGATGAACTTCAGGCGCGTGACTCTAGCGATGAGTTCAATCAAGAGCAGGCAAAAGGGCTGCTTGCCTATGCACAAGGCAATATTGACTCTTTAAAAAAAGCCAGTAGCTTTGTAGGGGTCCGCTGTGTAGCGGGCGACCGTTTGCCAATAATTGGCGCATTGAGTCAGCGCCCAGGAATTTTTCTGGCCACCGCTTTGGGGTCAAGAGGGGTGCTTTGGTCCGCCTTGGCAGCAAAACTCATCTCAGCTCAAGTGCTCGATGACGATTTTGTTTTGCTTACGCGCTTAGGCTTTGCAGCTGACTTGGTTGCCGCACTAGCACCCGCCCGCTTTTTTGCCGGCGCTTTAGCAACAGTCCCTGCTTTGGGAGCCTTAGCCTCGAATTCAAAGCCAATTTTGCCTTCCTCACCTATAGCTAGGTAAGCCTTAAAGCCACGACCAGTTCGGTTGGACTTAAAGTTGGTTAGCAAATCCGTTTTGCCTTCCTTTAGCAACTTCTGAATCTGTTCGCTGGAAAGTTCCTGTTGTAATACAACCTTGCCTGTTTTGAAACTACAAGTCTTATTGGGGCCAGTATTGTTTTCACAGATATAGCGCATCCCATCTTCATAAACAGCCCCCGAGCATTTAGGACAGGCGCCCAAAGATTGGCGTCCAGTAAAGTCAATTACCTCGGCGTCATCTTTTTCTGTATTTCCAAAATCAAATTCTAATTTGAAGCCGGCATTAGGGTAGTCGGCATCATCTTCTGGTATTTCACTAAGCTTAATAATGGCGGCAAAGGGTCTACCTATTTTGCTGCGGAAGCCTTGTAATGGCCCAATTGTTTTTTCGCGTAGTAGTTCTTCCACTTCAGGATATTCAAAAGCGCGACCACCAGGCGTTTTGCTAATAGTGAAGCCACACTTTTCGCAAGCAAAACGACGGTAGTTTTCCTTAACGGGGCCTTTACAATGGGGGCACGGCGTGGTCATCGTTGCGTAGTCGCCAGGGATGGTATCGCTATCGTATTCTTTAGCGCGCTTTACAATTCGCTGCGTCATCTGGGCGATTTCATGCATGAAAGTATCACGCTTCATCTTGCCTTGCTCAATCAGCGATAGCTTATTTTCCCAGTTGCCCGTCAGGTCGGGGCGAGTGAGCTCCTCTACATCTAAGCCTCGCAATAAAGTCATTAACTGAAATGCCTTGGCTGTCGGAATTAACTCTCGTGCTTCGCGAACCATGTATCTTTCAGCTAATAAACCTTCGATGATGGCAGCCCTAGTTGCTGGGGTGCCTAAGCCCTTTTCTGCCATTGCTTCGCGCATATCATCATCATCTACCCGCTTACCTGCACTCTCCATTGCAGAGAGCAAAGTAGCTTCTGTGTATCGTGCTGGGGGTTTAGTTTTTAAAGGAACTAGTGCAATAGTGTCAGTTTGAACACTTTCGCCTTCTTGTACTGGAACAAGTTCATCGTCTGCTTGGGTGGATTTACCATAGACCTTTAACCAGCCTGGGTTTACGAGCACGCGACCCTCGGTTTTAAAGTGGTGCCCTAGCACCTCAGTTATGCGAGTAGTGACACGGAATTCTGCAGCAGGATAAAAGACCGCCAAGAAGCGACGCACAACTAAGTCATACAGCTTAAACTCTGGCTCGTTAAGTGACTTAGGCGACTCTAGCGTGGGGATAATCGCAAAGTGATCAGAGATCTTTGTATTATCAAAAATACGTTTGTTAGGTTTAATCCAGCCGTACCCCGCTTTTATCCCAAGGCCTTTTATGTCACCTTGCAAAATTTGCTTAGCAAAGGGACGGTATTCTTGCGAGTGCTCGGCAAGGTTTTCCATCGTTTGCTTAACGGCACTCAAATAATCTTCAGGAAGTGCTTTAGAGTCAGTACGTGGGTATGTAAGCACTTTATGGCGGTCATACAGTGCTTGAGCTAAGGCCAAAGTATTTTTGGCAGAGAAGCCAAACCGGGCATTCGCCTCACGTTGTAAGCTAGTTAAATCAAAGAGCTGAGGCGCAAGCTGGGTCGCAGGCTTGGCTTCTTCGGTAACAGAAGCTTTTTTATCACGACATGCCGCCACAATGCTTTGAGCAGCAGCTTCACTCCAAAGGCGATTCTCACGCGCATCAGGCTCTGCGGCATCTTTCTTAAATTGAGGGTCAAACCAACGCCCTTCATAGATTCCAGCAGAGGCAATAAATTCCGCCTTTACTTCCCAGTAATTTTTAGAAATAAATTTTCGAATAAGTTCATCGCGTTCAACCACGATGGAGAGCGTTGGGGTTTGTACGCGACCAACGGTAGTTAAGAAAAATCCACCACTCTTGCTATTGAAAGCAGTCATGGCTCGAGTGCCATTAATGCCAACTAGCCAATCAGCTTCAGAGCGACAGCGTGCCGCATCGGCTAGAGGCAGCATCTCACCATCACTGCGAAGTGCGCCAAACCCTTCCCGAATGGCATTGGGTGTCATTGATTGCAACCAAAGTCGCTTAATACCCTGAGTTGCTTTAGCGTGTTGAGCAATGAGTCGAAAAATGAGCTCACCTTCGCGGCCCGCATCGCAGGCGTTAATTAGTTGGTCAATGTCTTTGCGCTTAATCAGTTTTTGCAATACTTTTAAACGAAGCTCTGTTTTTGCGATTGGGCGCAAATCAAAATAAGGGGGCACTACTGGTAGATTGGCAAAAGACCACTTGCCACGTTTTACGTCAAACTCTTCTGGAGCTGCAATTTCCAATAAGTGGCCTACAGCGTAGGAAAGAACGTAGTCATTGCTTTCAAAATAGTCCTCGTGCTTAGTAAAGCCGCCCAGTGCTTTTGCAATGTCACTTGCAACCGAAGGCTTCTCAGCAATGATGAGCGCCTTGGGGTGAGCCGGGGCGGAGGGTTTGGAACTGCTTTTGGTAGATGCTTTAGCCACGCGTTTGCCTAAATATAAGTGCCTGCAATTAAGTATTTATGGGGTAAAAGGATGAACAATTTAAACCAAATCAAGATTCGGTCTTGCTTTTACCCCCTTTTTTATTATTAACCGATAAATTGATAAAAGTCCAAAATCACACCTTTTTCCCTAAAAACCCTTTTTACAGTCGTTTAAATGGGGTTTTTTGAGAATGTAGAGCTCTTCCAATACTTCTTCGGGGGTGCAAACAAGCTTAGCACCTTGCTGAATCAGGTAATGGCACCCCTTTGCTAGGGGGTTATTAATTTGACTAGGAACCGCAAATACTTCTCGCCCCATCTCTAAAGCAAGTCTTGCTGTAATCAAGGAGCCGGATCGATTGGCGGCCTCAATGACTACTACGCCTAGAGCAAGGGCTGCAATGAGGCGGTTCCGTTTGGGGAAATGGAAGGCTTTGGGGCCGACCCCAAGGGCAAATTCGGAGACTAGCAGGCCTCTTTGTCTGATTTGATTGGCTAGAACTTGATGTTCAGGGGGATAAACTAGATCTAGCCCTGTGCCACAAACAGCCAAGGTGGGTGAGTTTAGAGCAATATCTAATGCCCCTCGATGGGCGGCTCCATCAATCCCACGCGCAAGCCCAGAAATTACCAAAGCCCCAGCGCGGGCAAGCCCTTGTGCAAAAAACGCAGCGTTTTGCAGGCCGCCTGGGCTAGCAGCGCGCGACCCCACAATGGCGATCATAGGCAATTTTAGTAACTCAATATCTCCGTCTATATAGAGTACGGCAGGAGGATCAAATAAGTCGTTCAGTCGGGCAGGGTAGTTGCTCTCGTGCCTTGAAATTTGTACGATGCAGGAAGTCTTCAAAGGGTTCATAGGTAAATTCTGAACGAAAGCCGAAATCACACAATCAGGACAGTCTGATTACTCTGTTGGATAATTCCTACATGGCTTTATTACCCGTACTTTGTTATCCAGACCCACGCTTACATAAGGTTGCTAAACCAGTAGCGAAAGTAGATGCACGCATCAAAAAAATTGTGGCCGATATGGCGCAAACAATGTATGAAGCTCCTGGCGTAGGTTTAGCCGCTACCCAAGTGGATATCCATGAACGGATTTTAGTAATTGATGTATCGGAAAGCCAAGATGAATTGAGGGTCTTTATTAATCCAGTATTAGTGTGGTCTAGTCCCGAAACGAAATCGTGGCGTGAAGGCTGTCTTTCTGTTCCAGAGTATTACGACGAAGTGGATAGGCCAGATATCATTCGCGTCAGGGCTTTAGATCTGGAGGGTAAAGAATTCGAAATAGAGGCAGATGGTCTTTTATCCGTTTGTCTACAACATGAAATGGATCACCTGCAAGGAAAGGTATTTGTAGAGTACCTTTCTATCCTAAAGCGCAACCGGATTTCTCTTAAAATGAAAAAGCGCGCTAAAGAGTTAGCGGGTCAGCGCTAAGCGCCGCCAATGAAAATTGTTTTTGCTGGAACTCCCATATTTGCTGCCCAAGCCTTGCGCGCAATCGATAGAGCAGGCCATGAAATTGTTTTAGTTCTGACGCAGCCAGATCGCCGTGCTGGTAGAGGAATGCAGCTTCATGCAAGTCCAGTAAAGGCGTTTGCTTTAGAAAAAAATATCCCAATATTGCAACCGGCAACATTACAGCGTAATAGTGCTGATTCTCAAAAGAGGGTACAAGCGCAGGATGCATATGATCGCTTAAGCCATTTGAGTTTTGATGCAATGGTAGTGGTCGCTTATGGCTTGATTCTTCCCCAAGAGATATTGGATCTCGCCAAACGTAATGGGCGCTATGGTTGCTTTAATATTCACGCCTCTTTATTGCCGCGTTGGCGGGGTGCGGCACCCATTCAGCGCTCTATTGAGTCTGGAGACAGCAAGACAGGTATCAGCATTATGCAAATGGATGCAGGCCTTGATACAGGCGATACTGTTCTAGTACGGGAGGTCTCCATCGATGCGAGCGAGACTGGCGCCACTTTGCATGATCGTCTTGCGGTGTTGGGCGCAGACCTGATGGTGGAAATACTGTGCCTTTTAGATCAAGGTCAGGCGCTAAATAGAACCTTTCAACCAAAAGATGGCATTACATATGCAAGCAAAATATTAAAAGCTGAAGGGCAAATTAATTGGTCATTAAGTGCGCCAGAAATTGATCGGCGCATTCGTGCATTTAATCCATTTCCTGGGGCGACGAGCTGTCTCAATGCAGAGGCATTTAAGTTTTGGACATCAGCTATACCTACGAATGTGTCTTTTGTGAAGACGGGGGCACCAGGAGAGGTAATGGGCTTTGAAGGGAAGCATGTTTACATTCAATGTGGCCAAGGGGTAATTGAAATTCATGAAATGCAAAAGCCTGGTGGTAAAAGAATGGATGCGTGCGCTTGCCTTAAGCGCTATCGTTCACAAGAAAAAATAATTCAGTTTCTAAAGGAATAGATTGACCGATCAAAAAACACCCCGTAGCTTGCCTCTCTCTAATGCAATTACCATTGCTGCGCAAGCAATTGGTGAGGTGATAGAAGGGCGATCGCTTACGGAGGTCTTAGATCAGTTAGATGCTCATGAAAAGCCCATTGTGCAAAGCCTCACTTTTGACGCTTTGCGTAAATGGGTTCGCTCGCATGAATACATTAAGCAATTGATTCCGAAAACGCCACCACCCGAGGTAGAACACTTACTAAGCGTAGCGATTGCTTTAATTGTTCAGGGAAGCGCTGATGGCAAAGGATATGCCGCCCATACGATTGTTGATCAGGCTGTCCGTGCGTGTGATGAATATGAGCCAACTAGGTATGCCAAAGGGATGATGAATGCGGTATTGCGTAAGGTTAGCCTAATGGTGCAGCCAGTGGAAGGTGTAAAGCATTATCCGCCTGATCCAGTTCCCATGTTTTTCCCGCCCTGGTGGCGTGCTAGTCTGAAAAAGAATTACCCTAAGGTATGGCAGGCCCTGCTGATTCAGCAAGCTTTGCGAGCACCGTTAATCTTGCGGGTGAATGCCCGTCAACATACCCGTGAACAATACCAAGCATTATTGAGCCAAGAAGGCATCACCTCCAAGCCCATTGAAGAGCTGGCTGGCATAGAGCTAAATTCTGCATTGCTATTAAATTCGCCAGTTCCCGTTGCCAAATTGCCTGGTTTTTATAGTGGGTCAGTTTCTGTTCAGGATGCTGGTGCCCAGTTAGCCGCTCTTTTATTAGGCCCACAGCCTGGTGAGCGGATACTTGATGCTTGCGCAGCGCCTGGGGGCAAAACCGCTCATCTATTGGAATTAGCGGACTGCGAGGTAATTGCTTTGGAGTTGGATGGGGGGCGTTTAGGAAAAATTAGTGGCAACCTCGATCGTTTGCACCTATATACAGATTCAGTAAGGGTGATTAGGGGCGATGCTTCAAAAACGGCTTGGTGGGATGGCAAACCTTTTGACAAAATATTGCTCGACTCACCGTGCTCTGCCTCGGGAATTGTTGCTCGGCATCCAGATATCCCCTTTTTGCGGCGTGAAGCAGATATTCTGGCTCTGCAACAAAGGCAGCGCGCTATCTTGACCCAAGCATGGAAGATGTTAAATCTAGAGGGACTACTTTTATACGTGACTTGCTCTGTATTCCCGGAGGAGGGAGAGGAGCAGGCGATTTGGTTTGCGGCAGAGCATAGCAATGCGTTACGATTAGTCGCTCCGGGGCAGATATTGCCAACGGAGGTAAATGATGGGTTTTACTATGCCTTGTTTAAAAAGATGGGCCATGAGCCAACGCATTAAGCAATTCGTCTTCGCTACATTGCTGCTGCTGGGAATTTTTTCAGGGCATGCCAATGCCGAAGGAATAAAAATCAAATCCGTTGAGTTGGAGCGGGTTGATAACGACTGGCTATTAAATGCCGCTTTCGAAATCGAGCTTACCCCCGGCTTAGAAGAGGCGGTTCAAAAAGGGGTTGTCCTGTATTTTCAAACGGAGTTTGAGTTAACCCGTTCACGCTGGTATTGGTTTGAAGAAAGACCCGCATTTGCTCAGCGGCAAACCCGTCTTTCTTATCAACCCTTGACACAGCAATATCGCATTTCATCGGAAGGCTTTTCCTTTTCTGCTAGAACGATCTCTGAAGCATTGCAGGCGGTGGGGAGTATAGGCGGTTGGCGAGTAATAGATCACAATCAAATTGATCCTAGCAAATCATATTTTGCTGCTCTCAGAATGACTCTAGATTTAAGTAAACTGCCCAAGCCATTTCAGGTAAATGCTTTAAATAATCGGGACTGGAATGTTTCTAGTGACTGGTTGCGCTTCCCCTTTCTTCCTGCCGGACCTAACCTCATTAAACGATGAAGAGCCCCAGCAGATCCCTCCACCTACGTTTTTTTCAAAGAGATACCTGGAAAAGGTGGGCTCTCCCTATTGCGATGGTAGCCATCGGCGCTTTTGCTTTGCTGCTATTAGCCTTGCTATTTTTGGCATCCTCTAACACAGAGTTTTTTGATAACTACTTTATTTGGCTTTATGCAGCGAATGTAATCGTGGGCATCTGCCTAACAGTAGTGATTTTGGTGTTGGTGATTGTAATTGCAATACGCTGGCATAAGGGGCGTTTTGGTACCCGCCTCGTTGCCAAATTAGCCATGATTTTTGCTTTGGTTGGGGTAGTGCCAGGTTTAATTTTATATGGCGTTTCTTTGCAATTTGTGTCGCGCAGTATTGAAACCTGGTTTGATGTAAAGGTCGAGTCAGCCCTTGAAGCTGGTTTAGAGCTCGGACGTGCCACCCTAAGTACTTCACTTGTAGAGTTACAAGATGAAGGCAGAATTGTGGCCGGACAAATTCAGAACATGCCTAATCATGCAAGCCCCGCAGAATTAACTTTGTTACTTTCGCGCTTAAGAGACCAATTTGGACATCAAGAAATTACGATCTTCAATGGGCGGCAAGAGCTCATTGCAACAGCATCATCAAGTGCAGTTCAAAAGCCATCTGCATCTCCTAGTTTGGAGGTAATGAAACAAGCATCGACACTAAACGGAGCTGGATTTATTGATGAACCTCAGAATGCAGGTGGCCCACAAGTCTATCGATTGCGCGCAGTCATTCCATTGGTTAAAGAGCGCCTCCCAAGCGGGCGGGGATTTGGATTGAGCATCCAATACCAAAAAGAGCTCTGGTACTTGCAGTTGGTTAAAGCGGTGCCCGAGGACATCACTAAAAATACCCTAGCAGTACAGGCCGCTTATAGTGATTATCAGGAAAAATCCTTAGGGCGCACGGGTTTGCGCAAGATGTTTGTAGGCACCTTAACGCTCACATTATTTTTTGCGCTATTTGTAGCGGTTACTTTGGCGCTAATCCTTGGTAGGCAGCTGGCGAGGCCTTTGCTGATGCTGCTCAAAGGAACTCAGGCCGTTGCACAAGGCGACTTATCTCCAAAACCAGAGCTTGATACTGGGGATGAATTGGGGATGTTGACCCGTCAATTTAATGTCATGACGCGGCAACTAGCTGATACTCGCACTTCTTTGCAAGAATCGAAATCATTCCTAGAAACAGTGCTTGGGAGCTTAACTGCCGGCGTTTGCATTTTTGATAAAAACTTCAATGTGGTTTCAAGCAATGCCGGCGCTGACCGTATTTTTGGCAAAGATTTAACCCAATTTGATGGGCGCCCATTGAGCGACAGTCCAAGTTTGCTTGAGTTTGAGCAGGCTATCAAAGATGGTTTTGCGACGATTAAGCTCGCTGTGGCAGATGAAGGGGTGAAGCCAAGCGCACATCATTTGGCTCCTGTATGGCAAAAACAAATACAGTTACACACCACAAATGAATTTGAAAACGAGCTAGGCGTTACCTTATTTGTCAGGGGCACAGAGCTTACTTCTGATCTGCGTATGGTGGTATTTGATGACATTACTGATGTAGTGAGTGCTCAACGTTCAATTGCCTGGAGCGAAGTGGCAAGACGCTTAGCGCATGAAATTAAAAATCCGCTAACCCCCATACAACTCTCGGCAGAGAGATTGCAACACAAGCTAGCTGGTAAGCTCAGTCCAGAGCAAGAGGAGATGATGAATCGAAGTACAGAAACTATCATAGGCCAAGTCCAGGCCATGAAAGCAATGGTAAATGACTTTAGAGATTTCGCAAAAACACCTAGCCCACAACTAAAGTCCGTATCAATCAACGCCCTGACTACCGAGATCTTGGGTTTATATGAGGGCAGCCCCCTGCAAACCACTTTAGATCCAGATTGCCCCAATATTTTGGGTGATCCCACGCAACTTCGACAAGTAATACATAATCTTTTGCAAAACGCACAAGATGCGACACTCGAGGGTGAGCATCAAGATGCACCGGTGCAAGTAAAAACAGAGCTAGTTCCTTATGGAGAGCACAATGGAATCACGCAAAATGCAGTGCGGCTCACAATAAGTGATAGTGGATCAGGATTTCCAGCTAAGATATTGGCAAGAGCATTTGAGCCCTACATTACAACAAAGAGCAAGGGTACTGGTTTAGGTTTGGCGGTGGTGAAAAAAATTATTGATGATCATGGTGCCAAAATTGAAATACGGAATCGCATGCAAGGAGAAATAGTGGTTGGAGCACTAGTATCAATTTTGTTTATGAATCTCGCAAATGAGGCAGCTTAAGTATGGCTAGTATTTTGGTGGTCGATGATGAGATGGGAATTCGTGAACTTCTCAATGAGATTCTGACGGATGAGGGTCATACTGTTTACTCAGCAGAGAGCGCCATTCAAGCGCGCACCATTCGTGAGCAAATGCGCCCAGATTTGGTTTTATTAGATATTTGGATGCCCGATACTGACGGCATTACTTTGCTAAAAGAGTGGTCTAAAACCGGACAGCTGACAATGCCCGTTGTGATGATGTCTGGCCACGCCACCATCGATACGGCTGTAGAAGCTACCCGCATTGGAGCACTGAACTTCTTGGAAAAGCCAATTGCTCTCCAAAAATTACTCAAAACGGTGAACAAAGCGCTCGAGAGCTCTCCTAAGCATGTTGAGCCAGCTGAGGACAAAATCACTCAGGTAGCCTCCTCGGCAAACTCAAGCACTAAACCCTCTGTCACTGAGCAACTCACCCCGCAAGAAGATGGCCAATACATTAGCGGAATTGCAAAGACTTATTTCGATTTACCCTTACGTGAAGCCAGAGACTTATTTGAAAAAGCCTATTTTGAACATCAAATGATTATCATGGGCGGTAGTATGACCAAAATATCTGAGTACACGGGCCTAGAAAGAACACATTTATATCGTAAGCTTAAAGCCTTGGGGATTGATACATCTCGGAATAAGGGCGAACAATAAGGTTTTAAGGGAATATTTGCTCTAATGGCAGCCGGCTTTATTTTTGCATTAATGTTGTTAAGTGCGCCGATGTATTTCTTGGCAGTGGTGTTGTGATAGAGACTGGCGCCCACATCATTTGCCCATCCTTTTCGGAATAAATCACATGGAAATTAAGGTTAACTTTCTCGACAAGTTTCGTCTGGAAGCCAAATTCGATGACTTCATAGTGATTGCCGACCAGCCCATTCGGTATAAGGGTGATGGCTCGGCTCCTGGCCCCTTCGATTATTTTCTGGCCTCATCGGCATTGTGTGCTGCTTATTTTGTGAAGTTGTATTGTGAAACCCGCAATATTTCTACCGAAAACATTGCTCTGTCACAAAACAATATTATTGATCCGGAAAATCGATATCAGCAGATTTTCAAGATTCAGGTTGAGTTGCCAGAAAATATTTCTGCCAATGATCGCCAAGGCATCTTACGTTCCATTGAGCGTTGTACAGTTAAAAAGGTGGTGCAAGCCGGGCCACAGTTTGTTATTGAAGAAGTGCAGAATTTAGATGCAGATGCGCAGACTTTATTGGCCTTAAAGCCCAATAATGACGCCAATACTTTTATTGTGGGCAAGGATTTACCTTTAGAGCAATCGATTGCCAATATGTCCAGTGTCTTGGCTAATCTAGGAATTAAGATTGAAATTGCCTCGTGGCGCAACATCATTCCAAATGTCTGGTCCTTGCATATCCGTGATGCGCACTCACCCATGTGCTTTACCAATGGAAAGGGATCCACCAAGGAAAGCGCCTTGGCATCAGCTTTAGGCGAGTATATCGAGCGACTAAGTAATAACCATTTTTATGCTGGCATATTTTGGGGTGATGATATTGCCAATGAAGTATTTGTGCATTATCCGAATGAACGCTGGTTTAAGCTGGGCACCAAAGGCAGTCTGCCTAAAGAGATTCTCGATGAGTACTGCTTGAATATTTTTAACCCCGCTGGAGATTTACGGGGGTCTCATTTGATCGATACTAATTCTGGTAATGTACACCGCGGTATCTGTACGTTGCCATATATTCGCAAGTCAGATGGTGGGGTGGTTTATTTCCCATCTAACCTGATTGAAAACCTCTTCGTCAGTAACGGCATGAGCGCTGGCAACACGCTAGCCGAAGCACAGGTTCAATGTTTATCGGAAATTTTCGAACGGGCGGTTAAGCGCGAAATTCTGGAAAGCGAAATCGCCTTGCCAGATGTGCCAAAGGAGGTGCTCGCGAAATACCCAGGTATTTTGGCGGGTATTGAGGGGCTAGAAGACCAGGGCTTTCCAGTATTGGTAAAGGACGCATCACTAGGTGGAATCTATCCGGTGATGTGTGTTACTTTGTTAAATCCCCGTACTGGAGGAGTGTTTGCATCATTTGGCGCACATCCAAGTCTAGAGGTGGCGCTAGAGCGAAGTTTGACCGAGCTACTGCAAGGACGTAGCTTTGAAGGCATGAATGATTTGCCCCTGCCTACCTTTGTAAGCGAAGCAGTGACTGAGCCAAATAATTTTGTTGAGCACTTCATAGATTCCAGCGGAATTGTGTCTTGGCGTTTTTTCAGCTCAAAACCAGATTATGATTTTGTTGAGTGGGATTTTTCTAGCCAGGGAGAAAACGCTAATACCGAGGAAGCGGCAACCTTATTTGGCATGCTGGCGGCTATAGGTAAAGAAGCTTACGTAGCGGTATATGACCAACTAGGCGCGATTGCATGCCGGATCTTGGTGCCGGGCTACTCCGAGGTTTATCCAATAGAAGATCTAATTTGGGATAACACAAACAAGGCATTGGTATTCCGGTCTGATATTCTGAATTTGTTTAGCCTAGATGATGCTAGCCTAAGCTTATTGCTTGAGCACCTAGAGAATAATGAGCTTGATGAGTATGGTGATATCGCCACATTGATTGGCATCGAGTTTGATGAGAATACGCCTTGGGGCCAGCTTACAGTCCTGGAGTTAAAGCTGTTGATTTATCTCGCCTTGCAGCATTTTGATGAGGCCCGGGATCTCACAAGCGCCTTTCTGCAATATAACGACAGTACGATCGAGCGCAAACTGTTTTATCAAGCATTGAATGCGGTGTTAGAGATTTTGTTAGATGACGATTTAGAGCTCAAAGACTATATGGTCAATTTCCGTCGCATGTTTGGCGATGAGAGGATGGACGCTGTGATGGGCTCGGTCGATGGAAGCGTGCGCTTTTACGGCCTTACTCCAACTAGCATAAAACTTGAGGGTTTGGACAGGCATCACCGGATGATTGATAGCTATAGAAAATTGCATGTAGCGCGCGCCAAAAATGCAGTTACAGCTAGCTAGGGCTGAGAGCCGCAACATTTTATGAGACTTGTTTATCACCACTCGCAGTAGAATTTCCACCAAATGAGCATGAAGGTCAAATTGATATCACTATTAATGGCATAAAGAATGCCTACTTAGCGGGGGATGTATTTCATCTGCCACCCAATCAAATTCATACTGAAAACTATGGAGCCAAGGGCGTTAAGTATCTTGCCAGTAGAAAAGGCTCCGTCTTGCAAGAAGAGTCGAGCAACGAGCAATAGGCTGGTTGGCGGCTATCGTTTTAAGCGACACTTCCTTGTTACTATTTTGATTGTGAAAAACTTAATCATTTCAATTGGTCTGTGCCTGATATCAATCAACACATTTGCATTTGAGATATTTGCCCTTGGCACTAGCAACACCAATTGCAAGAATGCAGGGCAAGCCTACACCGTAAGGCTAAATGACTTATTGGCAACAGATAAGATTAATGCTTCAGTGATCAATGCAGGTGTTGATGGGGATAGACCAACTTTTATGATGGGTCGTCTTGAGCGGGGACTTAAGGATTATCCAAATACAAAGCTGGTTATTTTCGAGCCGGGTCCAAATGAAAGGAATCCCCGATTTAGCTTGGGGCCAACTGAGGAAATTTTAGGATATTTGCAGAAAATTCAGATGCCCACCATCTATGTTTCTCATTCAACAATACAGTCAGATAAGGAAGCAGATGAAATGGCAAAAAAATATGGAGCATTTCACTATGGCGACTGGAGAAAGGGTGTGCCATTAGACCGAGAGCATAGGCAGTTTGATATGGGTTCTAGCGGTGGACACATGACAGTTCAAGGTTGCCAGTTATGGGCAAAGAACATGCTTCCCTTGGTTGAGCAGGTTATCAAAGACAAAAATCTTAAATAACCCCACTCACCAACTGTCGTTTAAAACGACACTTCACAACACCCCCGACAACCAACCCACGATAGAGCAGAGGATTCTCACCTCATCACCCAAATATCCCCCATTACCACCCCACATACCTTAAAAACTGAAAAAGTGACAACACTACAAATGCAAAGTGACTGGGATCTCTGAGAGGGCGGTGTATCAGG
>CAIZRK010000039.1 GCA_903935355.1 uncultured beta proteobacterium
CTCGTAATTGACGGTAGATTGATTAGAAAGCCTTCTACCCAACGACTCAATAGCAGCCATGAGTACATCCAGATCGAGAGGTTTGGTCATGTAAATATCCGCCCCAATCGCATACCCCTCTTTTTTATCACGTGATTCATTTCGAGCGGTCATGATGATGATGCCCACATCAGACTGTGTCTGTCTAATGCGCTTAGCCAATGAAAAGCCATCCTCTCCAGGCAGATTGATATCAACAATAATGAGATCAAATGCCTGAAATGAAGCTACTTCAGGCAATGCTTCAGCACAATCTAATGCCACCACCTTATGGTGGGCAGCCTCAAGAGCATCGGCAATGGATTCGCGTAGCTCATCGTTGTCTTCAACGATTGCAATGTTTAAGCTGGGAGCCAAAATTCAAACTCCATCATGTGGTCAGTTGCTTGATATGTCAGAAAACCGCCTAATAATTGAGCGATCCCAGAGGAAAGATATAAACCCAGGCCTGACCCACTCTTACTTTCTGCGCTTCTTGATCGATAGTATTTAGTAAACATTTTCGAGCTGTCTGGTATTCGATCGGGCGTAATTTGATTGGACACAAAAACACTCAAGCCAAGTTTGCCTTGATGCGCTTTTTGCATATAACTAACAGAAATCTCTGTGTTTGGAAGCGAATATTTCAATGCATTATCCAAAAGGTTAGATACAACGATGCCGAATAATTGAGAGTCTGAATGAACTATTTCATCATTTACTTCAGAAAGCTTCACTCGATCCGGATTTGCCACTAAACCCAGCAAATCTTCGATGGCCGTTCGAACACTAAAGGCCTCGACCTCAATTTTAAGGCGCTCATCCTCAATAGCTGAGCTGATGCGGCAGCGCTCCACTACATCATTCATATTTTTAAGCGCCCTCTCAATCCGCTCGCGCTCTTTCCCCTCCAATCCAGACATTCCCAAATTGATTTTAGCCACGCTAATGGGGGTTTTGAGCTCATGAGTCAACATGGAAATAAAACGTTCATCCTCAATGCGTCGGCTTCTTTCAAACTCAGCCTCTCGCTTTGCGATATCCAAACCCCTTAAATCTGCTTGATGCTGCAATTTCAGCTGATGCGAGCGAAGGTGTAATAGCAGCATCATAAAGAAGCTAATCGGCATCGGATAGAGCAAGATGTAATCCAATAAGTTTTCTGGTGGCGGGATCACGCGCATGATAGCCAATCGATTAAACACCACTATCAGAATAGCCAAGGTATACAAGCCCACAAAAACATACTTTGGTACAGCCGGTCTTTGAGTCGGCTCTTTGCTAACGCCCTCATCCTTCCATGCACGCGTAGAAATGGCAGCAAAAAATACCAATACTGTAGCGAGCATCGTCACTAAGAAGTTAAGCCGAACACCTATATCAATGCGATCAAAGAGAATGGTAAGTAATTCAATGGGAAGCATTATGACGAGCATTTTGACCGCATAAACCAACCAACGATTTGCTTTAAATTCATTTAACAAATGCGCATCAAACCAAATTGCGGCTGCAACAAAGCTCCATAAACTAATATTAAAAAGGCGATCTATTAGTGGCTCAGGCACCTCACTAGAGAGGAACATCCGCCCATATCCCAATAAAAAGAATATATAAGCCAAGGCAGTAATTGTTCTCAGGTTAAACCAGCCAATAAGGGGATCTCTTTGGCTGACCCATGTTAAACACCCCCATGCCAAGATAAATGCGAGGGACGCAAGGCAAAACATGGCCCACGCATCTTGGCGTCGATCTGTAGCTATAGCCTCACGCTCCGTTAAAACATCTATTGAGGTATATAGCGCCTGATGTGTTCGGAGCTTTAACCACACATCACGAGGCTGTTTTCCAATGGGAATAACAAAATTAAGATTTAAAGACTGCCATTCGTCATTAGCCCAATTGTAGTAATCGCCAGTTACCCGCTCTTTATCTTGCGCACCCAAAGGATCGTAGATCCAAATCTGATCGTGATAGACGGGTCGAATACGTATGATGAGTGAATCATCTGACTTAGCAGCGACCCCACGAGTGGGATCGATTCGCAACCGGATCCAATAAGTAGAAGTACTAAACCCTGATCCAAATAAATTATCTAAAGAAGTGCTTTCTGGTAACTTGCTAATGTGTTCTAGTGTTAGCGATCCTGAGGGATCTTCAACCCAAGCCCTCTCGGCAACATAATCACTCCCATAGGAGGAGCTAATGCAAAAAAGCAAACCTAGGCCGTAAATAAGCGAACGTAAATAGGTGCGATGGTGGCTCGTCTTACTAATGAATTTTAGGTCACTCATAAAGCTAGTTTACGTTGCCCAGAACCAACGAATTGCAGCACTTTGTTTACAGATGGCTGGGATGGTGGGTGTAATAAAAAAAGGGCTATAAGCCCTTGATTTATATAAGTACTTGGCGGAGACGAGAGGATTCGAACCTCCGATCAGAGTTTTAGCCCCGATGCTCCCTTAGCAGGGGAGTGCCTTCGACCAGCTCGGCCACGTCTCCGTATTGATGCATTTACAACGCCCCATAGTTTAACGGATTCTGTTAAACAAAGGGGATAACTAGCTCTAATTAAGGTTGATCAAGCTCGAAAGCCTTATGCAATGCTCGTACTGCCAATTCCATGTACTTCTCATCGATCACAACAGAGATCTTAATTTCGCTAGTGGAAATCATCAAGATATTGATACCTTCTTCTGATAAGGTGCGGAACATCTTACTAGCTACGCCAACGTGGGAGCGCATCCCCACACCCACCACAGAAACTTTGGAGACTTTGGCATCACCAGTAATTTCTTTAGCATCGATATGGGATTGAACATTGGTCTTGAGTAAATCTAAGGCTTTTTGGTAATCAGCGCGAGGCACTGTAAAAGTAAAGTCTGTCTTACCTTCAAAGGACTGATTCTGAATAATGATATCCACATCAATATTGGCATCCGCAATCGGCCCCAAAATTTGATAGGCGATACCTGGGCGATCGGGTACTCCAAGAACGGTAATTTTTGCTTCATCACGCGCAAAGGCGATGCCGGAAATAACTGCGGCTTCCATAGTGCTGTCCTCTTCAAATGTAATCAAGGTGCCCGACTTCATCTCTTGGTCTAAAGGCATCAATGGGTCTGTCAGCGAAGACAGCACCCGGGTTTTAACTTTGTACTTACCAGCAAACTCTACTGAACGAATTTGCAATACCTTAGAACCTAAGCTAGCCATTTCTAGCATTTCTTCAAAGGTAATCTTATCTAAGCGACGGGCATCTTCACACACACGAGGGTCGGTGGTGTAAACGCCATCCACATCGGTATAGATTAGGCACTCATCTGCTTTTAAGGCTGCAGCCATGGCTACTGCGGAAGTATCAGAACCACCGCGACCCAAGGTGGTAATGTTGCCATCAGGATCGACCCCCTGGAAACCAGTCACGACTACAGCGCGTCCGGCATTGAGATCGTTCAAGATCTTCTTGTCATCAATACTCTTAATACGGGCTTTAGTAAATGAAGAGTCCGTGTGAACAGTAACCTGCCAACCAGCATAACTTACTGCATCAATGCCTTCATGCATCAGAGCCAAAGCCAATAAGCCTGAGCTCACTTGTTCACCAGTTGAAGCAATTTGATCGAGCTCACGGGGCTTGGCATTTGGATTAATGTCTTTTGCCAAGCCTAATAAGCGATTAGTCTCACCAGACATAGCTGAAGGCACAACCACCACTTGGTGGCCTGCACGTATCCATTTAGCTACCCGCTTAGCGACATTAGCTATGCGCTCTACCGAGCCCATGGAGGTGCCACCATATTTATGAACGATAAGAGCCATAAAAACCGTCTATTGTCTATTAACAGGGAATTGCATTCCCTTGGATCTAAAAAGGACTTATTTTACAGGGTTTTATGACTCAAGCCATCGATACTAAGTGCTTTGCTCAGCAAGTGCATTGGCCTTCAAAAAGAATCTGTGGGGTTTTAAGCCCACTTAGGCATGACTCTCTTTCCAGAACCAAGCAAATGGGGATAACTCACCCCCACCCCAGCCACAGCAATGAGTTCATCGCCGATATAAAGCAAAGGTGCCTGGCGCTCCCATGGAGGTACATCAGCCTCCTGAAAAAGCTTCTTGAGAGTTTTGCGGGGGCTGTTGGGTTTGATTTGGAATTTCTCAGAACCCAATCGTGGTCTACCTGCAATCAGGCCCTGCTCTCGGGCATTTTTAACAAATGCCATTGGCAGTCCTAGCTTATTACTAGTTACTGGAATGGATATAAAAATCCATTGACCTGTTGGCGTAGTGGCCACTTGCAAGATGCCCCGCCAAAGCCGAATACTAGCCTCATCATGCGTCCACTCTAGGCTAGCATCTGCTTTAACTTTAAGAAGATCTTGCCACCAAGATTGCAAACGCTCTTGGGAAGGCATGCTTAATTTATTTAGCTTTAACCAATAGCGTATTAGGTTATTAGCAGCTGGTAAATCTTGCTTAGCCAGAATCAGAAGTGGCTTGAGATTTAAAGTATTGGCTTGCAAGATGGCTTTGCCATCTAGTATGGCCAGACGATCAAGTAATTTTTGTGATTCTGCTAATAGCTGAGCACTACGTGCGAGATTGGCAATAGCTTCCGGTTGAATCTTGGCTAATCTCGGAATAATTTGCTTGCGGATAGCATTACGTCGAAAGTTGGTGTTGTGATTACTAGGATCTTCAATCCATTTGAGTTTGTGCGTTTTGGCATAACTCTCGAGCTGCGTCCTGCTTTGGCCTAGCAAAGGACGCCAAAGTGTAATGGCCTGATCTTTAGTATTCAAAATGCGTTGTTCTGGCATACCTGATAGTCCAGCAACTCCAGCGCCACGCAAAAGTTGGAGGAGTACGGTTTCTGCTTGATCATGTTGATGGTGCGCTAAAAATAAGTCTTTGATGCCATGCTCTAGGCACAGTTCAGCCAAGGCTTCATACCGCCCTGCTCTAGCTCTCGCTTCGATATTGCCTTGGGTCTTTTCTGTGAAATGCAGTAGTCGAAAGTCAAAATGAACTTGATATTTTTTGGCTAATTTCTCACAAAACACTAACCATTGATCAGCTGATTTTTGCAATCCATGGTGAATATGAAATACCCATACTTCAGTAGAGGGATCAAGCTTGCTTGCCTTGCAAACTGTATCAAGCAAGACAAGCGAATCGAGGCCACCACTTAAGGCAACCGCAATTCGTTTGCTTGTCTTAGGACTTGCTGGTGATTTCCTTGAACTTGCCATAGCTCATTAAGCGCTCGTGACGGCGCTCGAGCAGCGCATCTACCTTCATGCCCTCGAAGATTTTAAGAGATTCAGCTAAAGCTTTACGCATGGTCGCCATCATCGCATCATAGTCACGATGGGCGCCCCCATTAGGCTCAGCAACAATCTTGTCAATTAAGCCCAACGTTTTTAAGCGTTGTGCTGTCAAACCTAATTGCTCAGCAGCTTCTGGTGCTTTTTCTGCAGTCTTCCACAAAATAGAAGCACAACCTTCTGGAGAAATCACGGAATATGTAGAGTTTTGCAGCATCAAGACGACATCGCCCATCGCAATTGCTAAAGCGCCTCCTGAACCACCCTCACCAATAATAGTAGCGATGATCGGCACCTCAAGTTCTGCTTGCACATACAGGTTGCGACCAATCGCTTCAGATTGATTGCGCTCTTCTGCATCAATACCAGGAAAGGCGCCAGGGGTATCTACAAAAGTAAACACTGGTATACCAAACTTTTCTGCAAGTCGCATTAGGCGCATTGCTTTGCGATAACCTTCTGGCCTACTCATGCCAAAATTTCTTAAGGAACGCTCTTTGGTATCGCGCCCTTTTTGATGCCCAATAACCATGCAGGCTTGATTATCAAAACGCGCTAGGCCAGCAATAATGGATTGATCGTCAGCAAAGTTACGATCGCCATGCAACTCATGAAAGTCTGTGAATAAAGCGTTTACATAATCTAAGGTGTAGGGGCGTTGTGGATGACGCGCAACTTGAGACACCTGCCATGGGCTAAGCTTGGAATAAATATCTTTGGTCAGTTGTTGACTTTTTTCAGTCAAGGTTTTGATCTCAGCAGAAATATCTACGGAGGATTCAACTTGCACTAATTGCAGCTCTTCAATCTTCGTCTCTAATTCAGCGATAGATTGCTCAAAATCTAGGAAAGTCGTTTTCATAGGCTAATTTTAGTATTCAACAGGAATGGGGTCGATACTTCTCCACATATACCAAGTCGCAACCGTACGCCACGGGGCCCAGTTAGCAGCCACCTCTCTGGCTTCATGACGGCTAACAGGCTCTCCACTGAAGTAATTGAGGGATATTGCCCTAATTAGACCAATATCGTCTAGGGGAAGGATATTAGGGCGAACCATATTAAAAATGAGGAACATTTCAGCGGTCCAGCGCCCAATTCCCCGAATTGTGCACAATTCTTGGATGATGCCCTCATCTTCCATGCCTTTCCATTGATTAGCATGTAAACGTCCAGAATCAAAATGTTCCGCTAAGTCTCGGATGTACTCCACTTTACGACCCGATAATCCAGCTGCACGCAATTCTTCGACGGTAAGAGTGAGGATATTTTTTGGATTGACCTTCTTTTTTAGGGCTACTAATACTTTATTCCAAACTGACTGTGCTGCTGCTACTGAAATTTGCTGTCCTACGATTGCTCTAGCTAAGGTAGTAAATGCATCACCTCTAGTCATCAAAAAACCAGAGCCATGCTTTGGAATGAGTTTTTTTAGAATGCGGTCTTGTTTCATGAGCTCAGCACAAGCCTGCTCCCAATAATCTGGGGCCACCTCTTCAAGAATTGCTTGCTCTGTTGCTTTACTCAAAATAAATCCACTCGCTACTTTCTTAATTGCCTAGGTATTACTATTACGCTTAACTTTGGCGCCACTCGGTAACGCCACCAGGTTTATCTTCTAATACTACGCCCTGCACAAGTAAAGATTGACGAATTTCATCAGCCTTAGCAAAATCTTTTGCCTGCTTTGCTGTCATCCGCGCTGCAATCAGCTCTTCTATCATCATGGCGCTGAGTCCTTCATTAGTACTCACGCCTCTTGAGCCCGTTTGTAAAAATATAGTTGGGTCTTTTTGCAAAAAATTGAGGGTGCTAGCAAGACCTTTTAATGTATGGGCTAAGGTGATCTTTTCATCACCCTGTGCGCGATTGACTTCACTCGCTAAATCAAATAGTGTCGCAATCGCTTCTGGTGTATTGAAATCATCATTCATTGCAGCAGTAAACCGTGTAGCCCATAAGGAATCAAGGTCTAGGGCTTGCTCTAGGACCGGCATTTGAGCCAAAGCAGTATAGAGGCGCACTAAACCTGCACGCGCTTCTTCAAGCTGGATATCGCTGTAATTAATTGGGCTGCGGTAATGGGCTCGTAACATGAAGAAACGGACTACTTCGGGGTCAAAATTCTGTAGCACATCCCGAATGAGAAAGAAGTTGCCTAATGACTTAGACATCTTTTCTTCATTCACCCGAATATGCCCGTTATGCATCCAGTAGTTAACAAAGGGCTGATCATCTGCTTTATGGGTTTGACCGTATAAAGCACCTTCGCTTTGTGCGATTTCATTTTCATGATGCGGGAACTGTAAATCAGCACCTCCCCCATGAATATCAAAATGTTCACCGAGTAAGTCACAAGACATGGCTGAGCACTCAATGTGCCAACCCGGTCTACCTTCACCCCAAGGAGATTGCCAGCGAGTATCGGTTGGCTCATCAGGTTTTGCGCTCTTCCACAATACAAAATCCAAAGGATCGCGCTTACCACCACTAACGGTAACTCGTTCACCCGCATTTAGCTCATCAAGGGATTTGCCTGAAAGACGTCCATATCTCGGAAAGAGTCGCACAGCAAAGTTCACATCCCCATCTTCACCTTGATAGGCTAGTTCTTTTTCAATTAGACGGCCAATCATCCCTTGCATTTGTTTAATGTAATCAGTAGCGCGTGGCTCTTGATCTGGATACATCAGACCCAATTCATCAGAATCGGTATGCATAGCCTCTATAAAACGGTTGGTGAGGGTTGCAATGGGCTCTCTATTTTCGATAGCGCGTTTGATGATTTTGTCGTCAATATCCGTGATATTGCGGACATATATCACCTCATATCCGCTAGCTCTGAGCCAGCGCACCACCATATCAAACACAATCATCACCCGCGCATGGCCAATATGACAAAAGTCATAAACCGTCATTCCGCAGACGTACATCTTGACTTTGCCAGGTACGATGGGCTTAAAAACCTGTTTTGAGCGGCTAAGGGTATTATAAATTTGCAACATAGAGCTATAAAGGAGGGCAAGTAGCGCCAATTTGTTAGACTGAGCGCTGAGTATATCGAATGAGTTAGTTTTACACCCTTCCCCTATGTTAGATACCACTTTTACGCTGCGCCTTGTCCTGTTAGGGTTATTTACCCCGCTATTCTGTATTTTGAGTCTCGTGGGGTGTAGCACCCCTGGCCAGCAGCTCGCGAATGCTGAAATTAAAGCCCTTAATGCCATGCCAAGCTCCACTTCAAGCGCCGTTGGGGGCCAAGATCCACCTGCGCCTTATTTGGGCTCCTATGCCCCAGGTGAGCCGCCCAGGCTCACTACCAATGCCTCTGGCTATGACCAATTTAATCCTGAGTTATCAGATGCTGTAGGTGTGCCTTTCTTGTCTTTCTTGATTATCGAACCTGATCCCGTTACCAAAAATGCGGTTCCATCAGATGTAGAGAAACTGGTTAAGGCCAAGAAATATCCTGAAGCTATTGAATTGATCGACAAGCACTTAAAGAAAACTCCCAGTAATGTGCAATTACGCTATGTCAAGGCGCGCTTGTATATTGAAATGCGTCAATGGGAGCCTGCTAAAAAGACTTTAATAGAGATCACTCAACAATTTCCGGAGCTGCCAGAGCCCTATAACAATTTAGCAGCCTTATCTGCTAATCAGGGCAATTGGATTGAGTCGCGGGATTATTTAGAGCTCGCTTTAAAACTTCGCCCTTCCTATGCCATTGCTTCTGCTAATTTAGGCGAAGTTTATATTCGCCTAGGCGCTCAATCTTATGACGATGCCGCGAAATATGCACAGCTCAATCAGCGCCTATACACTAATCGCGCTAAAGCTTTACTAGAGATTTTGAAGCCGCCTAAAAAGGTCTTGGCACCTTCACCCGCAGTAGCTCCTAGCCCTGCTAAGTAATTTTATTTATTCCACCCACCCTTCTAGAAAGTTAATTTCATTATGGCCAAAGTACTACTCAAAACCAATAAAGGGGATATCACCCTTTCACTAGATGCTGTTAAAGCACCAAAAACGGTTGCTAACTTTTTGCAATATGTCAAAAGCGGTCACTATGACGGCACAATCTTTCATCGTGTGATTGATAACTTCATGATTCAAGGTGGTGGCATGACAGCGGGCTTAAAAGAAAAAGCTTCTGGCGCTCAAATTGAAAACGAGGCTGATAATGGCCTAAAGAATGAACGCGGTACTGTTGCAATGGCTCGCACTAGTGACCCACACTCTGCTAGTGCTCAGTTCTTTATTAACGTAGGTGATAACGACTTTTTAAATCACAGCGCTAAAAATAGCCAAGGCTGGGGTTATGCGGTATTTGGTAAAGTTACTGATGGCTTAGAGGTAGTCGATGCGATTCGTAAAGTAAAAACGGGTAATGCAGGGTTTCATCAAGACGTTCCTGCAGAAGATGTCATTATTGAAAAGGCTAGCGTTCTCGAAGAATGAGTGAGCATTACGCGAGCGCCCTGCTCATTTCCGATCTGCATCTGACACCTTCAATGCCTTTGACGGCGCAACGCTTTTTTGATTTTTGTGAAAAAGATGCCCCCCAAGTAGAGGCTGTATTTATTTTGGGTGATCTATTTGAATATTGGGTCGGAGATGATGCTGCCCTGCATTCCCCTTTTCAGCAGGAAGTTCAAAGAGCACTTGCTAGCTTATCGACTAAAGTAAAAACATATTACTTGCATGGCAATCGAGATTTTTTAATTGGCACTGATTTTTTAAAAAATACGGGCATGACTCTTCTCCCTGATCCTACAAAAATGACGATTGCTAGTGATGAGTACGTTCTTAGTCATGGCGACTCACTTTGTACTGCCGATGTGGGTTATCAAGTGTTCCGTGGCTGGGTACGCAAGCCTTGGGTTCAGAAATTATTCCTAAAATTGCCCTTGCTATGGCGCCGTGCGGTCGCAAACCATCTGCGTAGTAAAAGCACTATTCAATATCAAAGGGCTGAACGCTTTACGCCAGAAGCAAACTTCGCTAAAACCAATGTCACGCTTGCTGCTTGTGCAGCGACTTTAAGAGATCTTGACAGCGACAAATTGATTCATGGTCATACGCATTTACCTGCCCGTCACCATGAGATCTTAGGCGAACAAGAATGGCAGCGCTGGGTACTATCTGACTGGGATTTAGATCATCCTGAAACTATCTTACCTAAGGCGAGCGCCTTGTTCATTGATGCTAATGGCGTGCGCTATCTCGATCTCATTAAAGCTTAAGTTATTGAGTATTTAGACAGGCATTGCACCATCTGGGCAAAGATACGAGGATTTGCACTCATCACTTCACCGCTTTGCAAAAAACCTTCTTCGCCGCGGTAATTGCCAATCAAACCGCCTGCCTCTGTAATTAATAAAGCTCCAGCAGCCATATCCCATGGCTTGAGATCACTTTCAAAAAAACCATCATATCGCCCTGCTGCTACATAAGCTAAGTCTAATGAGGCAGCGCCTGGGCGACGTAATCCGGCACACTGAGTTGACATGTCCGCAAAGATCTTTAAATACTTTTCTAAGTCTTGGTCTTCGCGATACGGGAAACCAGTACCTAATAAACAATAGGCCAAGCGATCTTGCGTAGCTACCCGCAAGCGTCGACGATCTAAATACGCACCTGAGCCACGTGTAGCGGTAAAAAGTTCATCACGTGTGGGATCGTAAACCACCGCCTGCTGAATAACTCCGCTCACAGACAAGGCAATGGAGACGGCATATTGCGGAAAACCATGAATAAAATTTGTAGTGCCATCTAAAGGATCAATGATCCAAATAAACTCTGCATCCGTATTATGAGCACCAGTCTCTTCAGCCAAAAACCCATGACTTGGATACGCATCGCTCAGCGTTTCAATAATGGCCGCTTCAGCCTGTTTGTCCACTTCAGTAACAAAATCGTTATGTTGTTTGCGGTCGATCTGTAAACGCTCTAAATTGAGAGACGCTCGGTTAATAATGGTTCCAGCACGACGGGCAGCCTTCACGGCCACATTTAACATGGGATGCATAATTTTAATGGCCAAATTCAATAAGAACGAGCCCGTCAGATTGCAAACTGCATGACAATAAGGGGCTAATACTCTGATTCTAAACGATTCTCCTTTTGACCCTGCTACATATGACCCCGCCCATCTTTTTATGAATGCCGCTCAAGCCAAGTTACTTAGCTGGCTTTTAATAGAAACTAGTCACCCTGGCAATGTGGGTTCGGCAGCGCGTGCGCTCAAAACCATGGGTTTTAGCAATCTACATCTGATTAATCCAAAAATATCAGGCATTGCTCAAGAGTCCGAAGCCATCGCCTTAGCAAGTGGTGCTCAAGATCTCCTAGAATCTAGCCAAGAATCTCACTCTCTTGGCGCTGCGGTGAAAAACTGCACCCTTGTACTGGGCCTAACGAGTCGTGAGCGAGAATTCGGGCCCCCAGCCTTAGATTGGGTACATGCCCGTTCGCTCATCACAGACGCTCTTTATCAAAACCAACAAGTAGCACTTCTCTTTGGGCCAGAGCGCACTGGTCTAGATAACCATCACCTATCTTTGTGCACCCATCGCGTTTACTTAGATGCCAATCCCAAGTACCCCTCACTCAATTTGGCACAAGCCATCATGGTTTGCGCCTTTACCTTACGAGAATCCCTTCATTCCTTCAATACTCACACTAGAGAAGGCTTACACGTCCCTCGGATAGATAAATCAGACTACGCCGACCCAGCAGCAGTAGTGGCCATGTTGGCTCATTTACGGGAGGGTTTGGAAGCCATTGACTATCTAGACCCTACTAACCCCAAAAAACTGATGGTTCGCTTGCAAGCGCTCTTTGCGAGGAGCAGGCTTCATAAAGAAGAAGTCGATCTCTTGCGCGGTATTGCGAAACAAATGATCCTCAGAAAATAGTTTTACCTTATTAGACGTTAAAATCAGGCAATGTTTAATTCTTTATTCGAGCAGGTTGACTCCATCATTGTGCGTGACCCCGCCGCAAGAAATCGCCTTGAGGTCATTACCTGCTATCCCGGATTACATGCAGTCTGGATACATCGGCTTTCTCACGGCTTATGGAATTTGGGATTGAAATGGATAGCGCGTTTGCTTTCAATGGTTGCCCGCTGGCTCACCGGAATTGAAATTCATCCGGGAGCTCAGATTGGTCGCAGGGTCTTTTTAGACCATGGCCTTGGCATTGTCATTGGCGAGACTACTGAAATTGGTGATGACTGCACTATCTACCAAGGCGTTACTTTGGGCGGCACTTCCTTATATAAAGGAGTTAAACGTCACCCCACTTTAGGTAAAGGTGTGGTGATTAGTGCGGGCGCTAAAGTTCTTGGTGGTTTTACTGTGGGCGATGGTGCACGTGTTGGCTCTAACGCTGTAGTCTTAAAAGAAATTCCTCCTGGCGCTACCGCCGTCGGTATTCCTGCGCGCATTCTCCATCCGGATTTACCGCAAAACACGCCCGCTGATAGTAAGGTAAAAGAATATTTTTCAGCTTATGGCGTTACCCCAAATGTCGATGATCCTGTATCTTTGGCGCTTAAAGGTTTAATAGATGCAACGCTTGAGCAAGAGGCAAAAATTGCCGCTCTTGAGAAAGCCCTGGCCATACTGAACAACTCAGTCAACCCTGATGACCCTAAAACTAGTGACACCAAACGGGATTTAGGCGCCCTAAAAGAATGGCTAAAAGATTAGGAAATGGGACTTATTGCCTTTAATCTTGCCCAAATTCCTTCGCCTTCACCCAACCCCTAACCTACTAATGCAGTGTAGGGGAAGGTCCTCCTGATGGCGCTAGGCCGCCAATAAAGTCATCGTCACTGTCGTCACCGTCATCTTCATCATTAGGCATGCCAAAGCTAAAGCTCTCACTTCCTTTTGGGTGACGGTTTTCAATTTCTTCATCTGTAGCAGCACGAATATCTTCCACTTGCACCCAAAAACGTAAGGACATGCCTGCCAAAGGATGATTACCATCTAAGACTACTTGGCTGTCTGCAACATCGGTTACGGTGTAAATCAAGGGTTCATCTTCTAGGTCAGCAAGCTCCAAAGATTCTTCTTGCTCATCGGCATCTGGCACTCCTTCAAATTGCATACCCACTTCTAAGGGCTCCGGAAAACGTGTGCGTGGCTCGATCTTTAATAGCTCAGGATCATATTCTCCAAAAGCTTCACCCGGTTCTAGCTGAATACTGGCTTCATAACCGATATCTTGACCGTCTAATATATTCTCAATTTTTGGAAAAGTACCTTCATAGCCCCCGTGCAGGTATACCATCGGAGCATCGGGTTCTTCTAGAACGTTATTTTGTGCATCAGTTAGCTTGTAACGGAGGGATACGACGGTATTTTTTTCGATCTTCATGCGCAATTGATTAAACATGGTTTTTAAATAATTTCTCTCTTCTTGACCACTTCGTTTTTACTGAGCTACGAATAAGCCATCACTTTATGACCTCATTTTACTTGAGCAATCCTTATCACCCACCCCAAGCACCAAAAACCTTGCCTTTGAGCGAACCCTGGGCCTTATTGGGGGGGTTAAGCCCCCATCAGTTCATGAAAATCCATTGGCACAAGAAGCCATTGCTAGTAAGGGGTGCGATACCGGCGTTCTCACTTGCCCAGCAAATTCTTGAGCCCTTAGACAGCCCTATTTCTGCGGCTGAACTCTTTAAGATCGCAAGCACTGATGAATCACAAGCAAGGCTAATTCATGCCAAGCCATGGTCGTTTACAGAAGGCCCTTTTAAGAAAAAATCAATTCCTTCTATCAGCACCCCTGATTGGACCCTACTTTTACAGGGCATGGAAGCAAGACACCCTGCAGCTGCCAAAATATTATCTTGGTTTCGTTTTATTCCTGATGCGCGCCTAGATGATTTGATGATTAGCATCGCTGGTTCAGGCGGGGGTGTGGGGCCCCATTTTGATTCTTATGATGTTTTTTTAATTCAAATGTCTGGGCGTAGACGTTGGCGCATCTCCGCACAAAAAGACCTGAGCTTAAATCCCACGTTGCCACTCAAAATTTTGCAGCATTTCAAACCAGATCAAGAATGGGATTTAGGGCCTGGAGATATGCTGTACCTTCCCCCTCACATCGCCCATGATGGGATTGCCTTAGATCCAGGCTGTCAGACCTGGTCAGTAGGTTTTCGGGCTCCTAGCTATAGAGAACTCCTTCAAGAAGGCTTGTGGCATCTTGCCCAATCCTTAGAAGACTTACCTGAGTTATCCAAACGCTTTACTGATCCTGAACAAAGTGCAACCCCGAATGCCGAACAACTACCTGCGGTATTGATTGCACAAGTTCAGCAAAAGCTAGCGCAATTAAAACTAGATCAAGTGGAGACTTTTTTACCAGGCATTGCAGCCTATTTGAGCGAACCCAAAGCGCAAGCAGTCTTTGATGGCTCTAAAAACACCCTTACACCAGCCCAATTTACGCGAAAACTTAAAAATACCCCTTTAAGACCCCACCCCCAAACCCGCTTACTAAGCTTAGGCACTGGTGTGTTTTGCAATGGAGAAAATATGACTTCTGCGCAATCTAAAACCACACAGCAGGCATGGAGAACACTTTCAGCTAAAAAACAGCTAAGCCCGCCCCAAAGCATCGCTAGCGATCAGCACAGCAGTCTTTATGAGGCGTATAGTGCCGGTTGGCTTATTTTTTAACCATCAATTTGGAGATGGCTATAATAAATGCTGGAAAATACCTAGGGTCTTTCCCTTGGTATTTTTCAAATACCCATTACCAGTTATGGATGTTCATTTATTAAGAGGAATTTACAAATGAAGAAGTCACTCGCACTCGTAGCAATGTTGGCAATCGTTTTGGCCGCTTGCGGTAAAAAAGAAGAAGCAAAACCTGTTGTAGCTGCTCCTGCTGCTCCTGCTGCTGAAGCCCCTGCTGCTGCTCCAGCTGCTCCAGCTGCTCCTGCTGCTCCAGCTGCTCCAGCTGCTGATGCTAAGAAGTAATCTTCTCCTTGAAGAGAAAAAGCCGCGAAAGCGGCTTTTTTATTATCTGTAAGTTACCCAGTTAACGTATGAGCTGCTCAGTCAACAAGGTTAAGAGCTTAAATCCTGCTGCCGTATTTTCTGGGTTACCATCGGCATCTTGAACATAAATACTCGAGGTGTTCTCACCAGTAGATTTGACTACAACACGATATTTTTTCGCTTTCATACTCGAATCATCTTTACTGCTAAAGAGGTTAGAGAAGAAACCTTTGGTATCGCCAAGGTCTTTAGGATTTACATAGCGTACGTAATAAATTCCACCAGAACGATTTCGATCTTCTACACTAAAGTTAGAGCGGTCTAGAGCTAATCCAGTGTCGCGCCATGCCCGATCAAATCCAGCGGCTATATCAATATGAGCGGTATTCACGCCCTCTTGCACTAATTGTGCTTTAGGTGTTTTAGGGCCAAGAGGTACAGCAACCTGTGCTTTTGCTTGCTCTTGGGTCATGCCTAAGCGCTCCATCAAACGCGCTAAGAATGCCGCCTCTAACTCAGGATCATTAGGACGTGCCGTCCAGATAGTTGAAATACAGTTGCCAGTTGAGTCGGTGGTACATTTTTCAATGGCCCCACGTTGGGTAATATAAATTTCTGTCTCATCGGGCTTACTCACTTCTAAACGTGTCTTGTATTTATCACGCTCACCAGTGTCATAAAGAGAATCCAAGGCTCCGCCAATTGCTGAACGAATAAAGTCTTGGGCAATTTTGGCGCGATTTTCTGCCCAATCAGTTTCCATAATCCCGGTTGAAGGAGAATCTATCACTAATAAGAAACCATTCTCTTGCCAGAAATCTTTAATTTGGGGATAGAGTTCTGGTGCTGGCTTTTCAACTACGAGCCACCGGCGCTCGCCATCACGGGCAATTCTCATGCCCGGAATACCTGTCATCACGTTCTTGCGAGTTTGTACTGATTTCTTGAGCGCAGCGTTGTACTCAGACATGGTGGCAGTACCGTCTTGCACAATGTAACGGCGGTCAGCTTGCGCTGTAATCAAGTCGGGGGGATAGGATAAATTGGGTCCACGAACAGCGCCAGCGCTCTTATAGTCAACCGTATCGCTAGTAGTTACCGATTTACAGGCAACCAACCCTACAGCAACAAATGCCAAAAGACAAAGTGTTGCAAGGTATTGGCGAAGAAGTTGGATCAAATGCATCATAGTAAGCCGGCCTGTTTCATTGCAGTCTTCAAAGGTTCACGCAAGGCAACACTCAAAGGGGTTAAAGGTAAACGTATTCCTGCGGTAATTTTTCCCATCTCATGCAAAGCCCACTTTACTGGAATAGGGTTTGCCTCAGTAAACATGGCTTTATGAACAGCGAGCAACTGATATTGAATCGCTCTTGCTCTCATCACATCGTCTGACATAGCCGCAACACACAGTTCATGCATGAGGCGTGGCGCAATATTGGCTGTAACTGAAATATTGCCTTTACCACCCATCAGCATCAGCATCGGAGCACTAAGATCATCACCAGAAAAGACAGCGAAGTTTGCATGACCGGCACGCTGTAAATCTGCAATTAATAAGGTACCCCGTTCAAGGCTGCCAGTAGCATCTTTAATGCCAATAATGCCTGGTACATCAGCTAATCGAACCACGGTCTCGCCAGCTAAATCGGCCACAGTTCTACCGGGGACGTTATACAAAATCACTGGTAAATCAACGGCTTCGGCTATTTTTTTAAAGTGCGCAAACATCCCCTCTTGGGTAGGTTTATTGTAATAAGGGACCACCTGCAAGCTAGCATCGGCACCGACTTTTTTAGCAAATTGGGTTAGCTCAATGGCCTCAATAGTGGAATTTCCGCCAGTTCCAGCAATCACCGGAATACGCCCTGCAATATGCTCTACAGTCACACGAATGAGCTCGCAGTGCTCCTCAACAGAAACCGTGGGAGATTCTCCGCTAGTCCCCACTATCACAATGCCGTCACTACCTTGCTCTACATGCCAATCAAGCAATGAGCGTAAGCTTGGATAGTCTAGGCTGCCATCCTCAAGCATCGGGGTCACAATAGCAGGCATGCTGCCAGCGATGGGCTTTTTACTACCGTAGGAATGGTCTGTCTTAATCACCGAATATTTACCGATTTGAGATCGAATTTGTCTGCATGTTAACCATGAAATTGTAACGGAATGCGTCCTTTTAATTGCCCTTTTACTGCACAAAGGCACTGAATCATGGCTGGTTTTGGGTGATCTTGGTAAATATCCTCGTAGGCTATGACTTTGAGCTCATGGCGAGCAGCTAAAGCGAGTAATTCCCCTGCATTTAATAGGAAATTGGGATTAGAGGGTTTGCCAAACTCTTCATTGCCTTGGGCAAAGGTTTCATAAATCAAAATACCCCCTTCTAAGAGCATTTTGGGTAATTGATCCAAATGAGGTCGATAAAGGTAGTTATTCACCACAATGGCACTAAATGCTCTACCCTCTAATGGCCATCCATCAAGCTCTAAGTCCATTTGCTCGCATTGGATTAAGGGGTTATTGCAAAGCTCAATAGCCTCTATATTTTGATCTACTGCCAAGACTGAATGACCTAATTGGGCTAAGTAAAGCGCATGGCGCCCTGCTCCGCAAGCTAAGTCTAGAACTTGACCTACTTTTGGAATAAGGGGTGCAAAACGCTTAAGCCAAGTCGAGGTTTGGGCAATACCATCATGCGTAGGCATTGTGGGTTCGCTCTTAATCGTAAGCCAATCCCATGGCTTCTCGAACATCCCGCATGGTTTCTTGAGCAACTTTACGTGCTTTATCGCCACCATCAGCAATAATGGAGCGCAAAAGACTTGGATCATCGAGATATTTTTGCGCACGCTCAAACATGGGTTGTTGCTCTGCCAATATCGCATCAATCACGGGCTGCTTACATTCTAAGCAACCAATTCCAGCCGATTTACACTCTTTCTCAACCCACTGTTTAGTGGTGTCATCAGAGTAAACAGCATGTAATTGCCATACTGGACAGCGTATAGGATCACCTGGATCGGTGCGGCGCACACGAGCTGGATCTGTTGGCATAGTACGAATAGATCGCGTGACCTCTTCTGGTTTTTCACGAATACTAATGGTATTGCCATAAGACTTAGACATCTTTTGGCCATCAATACCAGGCATTTTTGATGCACTAGTTAGTAGAGCTTGTGGTTCTGGCAGAATAATTTTCCGAGCGCCTTCTAAAAAACCAAAGAGCCTTTCTCGATCAGCCATAGAGATACTTTGCGCTTCTTGCAATAGGGCTTGAGCTTCCTCAAGCGCTTCATCATCACCACGCTCCTGATAGGCTACACGCAATTCTGCATACATTTTTGCGCGCTTGCTACCGAGTTTTTTCACTGCCTCAAGCGCCTTTTCTTCAAAGCTAGGCTCACGTCCATATAGGTAATTAAAGCGGCGCGCTACTTCACGTGTCATCTCAACATGGGGCACTTGATCTTCACCTACGGGCACAAACTGCGCACGGTACATCAAAATATCTGCGGCTTGCAGTAAGGGATAACCTAAAAATCCGTAGGTTTGTAAATCTTTTTCTTTCAGTTTCTCTATTTGATCTTTGTAAGTTGGAACTCGCTCGAGCCAACCTAGCGGTGTGCCCATTGCTAGCAAAAGAAATAGTTCAGCATGTTCAGGTACTTTGCTCTGAATAAAGAGAGTTGCTTGATTAGGGTCTACGCCGCAAGCTAACCAATCAATCACCATGTCCCACACCGATTGTTCTATCACTTCGGGGGTTTCATAGTGAGTAGTCAGAGCATGCCAATCTGCTACAAAGAAATAACAGGGGTACTCGGACTGCAAGCGCACCCAGTTTTTTAGAACACCGTGGTAGTGGCCTAGATGCAAGCTACCAGTTGGTCGCATGCCAGAGAGAACGCGTTCAGCAAACATCTTTTTCTGTATTCTTTTTTAGGTAAGGGGAAACTCGGTTAAATCATGATTGAAAGGCTGACCAGACTGGAGTTAAGTGATCTGGTAACAAAGGGAGCAGCCCTAGATCCATATGGCTTTCATCTGGATCATGAAAGTCAGAACCGCGAGAGGCCATAAAACCATACTGTTGGGCAACCTTGCCATAGGTCTGGTATTGAACTGGACTGTGGCTACCTGTAATCACTTCTATTCCCAATCCACCAATTTCTTTAAAGTGCTGATAGAGTGCATCCATCTGTAGATCATTAAGCTTGTATCTACCAGGATGCGCTATTACTGCCACCCCACCAGCAGCTTTAATCCAATTGACTGCATTATCTAAACTAGCCCAAAGATGGGGCACATAACCTGGCTTATCTTCTATTAAGTAGTTTTTAAAGACCTGCTCCGTATCTTTGCAAATGCCTTGCTCAACTAAGAAACGGGCAAAGTGGGTGCGCGCAATTAACTCAGGGTTCCCTGCAAAGTGCAGCGCACCTTCATAAGCACCCGGAATACCTGCTTTAAGTAATTGCTGAGCCATGAGTTTGGCTCGATTACCGCGACCATCGCGAGTCAAGCGTAAGCCTTCCACAATGCCTAGATGCGCCGCATCAATGCCTAAACCCACAATATGAATAGTCTGCCCCATCCAAGTAACAGAAATTTCCACTCCAGAGACATAATCCATTCCCATTGCCCGTGCAGCAATGCGTGCTCTTTCTTGACCACCTAATTCATCATGGTCGGTAAGAGACCATAAATGCACTCCATTGGCATGGGCGCGCTGGGCCAACTCTTCCGGCGTTAAGGTCCCATCAGAGACTACAGAATGGCAATGTAAATCGGCGTTTATACAAGAAATACTGGTCATGACTCCATTTTAAGTCAATGTCGTGTCGATTACCCGACGTGGCGCATCAAGGTAGTCACGCGATTGCATCTCAATCAAGCGAGAAACCGTTCTAGAGAACTCGCTAATAATCTGGCCTTCGGTATATAGATCGGTTGCAAGAACCTCTGCCGAGACAATAAGCTTGATTTTATGGTCATAAAGCACATCAATCAGCCAGATAAAGCGACGGGCTTCATTGGTCATTCTGGGGGGCATATAAGGCACTTCAGACAAAATGACCGTATGAAACTGCTTGGCGATCTCTAAATAATCATTTTGGGAGCGCGGACCACAACATAAAGTCGCAAAATCAAACCACACCACCCCATCGCCCATATGCAGGGGTCGGAGCTCGCGAGATTCAATATTTAAAACTGGGTTGAGATCTTCTAGCTGATTACCAATTAGATTGATAAACATCTGCTGCAAGGTAGCGTCAGTTTGCGAGCTAATTGGAGTAAGGTAGGCCTGTACTTGTGCCATTTGCACTCTACGGTAGTCATTGCCAGCATCGACATTCAGTACGTCGAGTTGCTCTTCTAACAGCTTGATAGCGGGAAGCAAGCGATCCCGATGCAAACCATTGGGATAGAGCTGACTTGGTTTGTAGTTTGAGGTCATGACAAATTGCACGCGATCCTCAAAGAGCGCGGTGAGCAAGCGATACAAAATCATCGCATCGGCAATATCATTAATGTGAAATTCATCAAAGCAAATAAGGCGGTAGCGTTTTGCAATGCGCTTAGATAACTCATCTAGCGGATCAGCTAACCCAGAGAGCTCATGTAATTCACGATGCACTTCGCGCATGAATTCATGAAAATGAATCCGGATTTTCTTTTCTAGGGGAGAGGCCGCATAAAAGCAATCCATAAGGAAGGATTTACCTCTACCTACACCACCCCATAGATAAACGCCTCGCGGTAATACAGGTTTAAAAAGTTTCTTTTTTAAATTACTGCTACGAATCTTTTTATAAGCAATCCACTCATCTTCGCAACGCTGCAAGCGTTCCATGGCGGCGAGCTGCGCGGGATCGGTTTGATACCCGCGCGCCATTAACTCTTGATGGTAATACTCTAAGGCTTTCAATTACATATTTAATGCACGAGAATCTGTTGCCAATGCTGCTTCGCGCATCACTTCCGATAAGCTAGGATGAGGATGGCAAATACGAGCAATGTCTTCGGCAGCCGCTTTAAATTCCATGGCCACTGCGGCTTCAGCAATTAAGTCAGATGCATTGGCACCAATAATATGAACGCCTAAAATCTCATCAGTCTTCGCATCTGCCAATACTTTAATAAATCCATCTGCACGTCCCATACCTAAAGCACGACCATTTGCCGCAAACGGAAACTGCCCTGCTTTATAGGCTACGCCTGCGGCTTTGAGTTGCTCTTCAGTTTTACCAACCCATGCAATTTCAGGATCAGTGTAGATAACCCAAGGAATGCAGTTGTAATCAATGTGGGGTTTTTGTCCCGCAATAATCTCAGCTACAAGCACACCTTCATCCTCTGCTTTATGGGCCAACATCGGACCACGTACTACGTCTCCGACAGCGTAAACGCCAGGAGCGGCTGTAGCACAAGTATGATCATCTACCGGGATAAAGCCACGCTCGTCTACTTTTAGACCAATCTTGTCTAAGTTCAGCTTATCAGTATTCGGTACGCGACCAACAGAGATAATCAGGCGATCACATTCCAGCTTGGCTGCTTTACCAGCGCTATCGGTGTAATTTACGACAAGGCCTTTTTTGTCCGTTTTCACGTCGCCAATCTTCACACCAGTAAGAATGGTTAAGCCTTGCTTGGTCAATAACTTTTGTGCCTCTTTAGCAATCCCTTGATCACAAGCACCCAAGAATGATGGCATTGCTTCTAGAATCGTGACTTCAGAACCAACACGACGCCAGACTGAGCCTAACTCCAAGCCGATCACACCAGCTCCAATGACGCCTAATTTCTTGGGAGTAGAGTCAAATTTAAGAGCTCCTTCGTTATCACAGATGAGTACATTGTCTACCGCAATACCAGGTAAATGACGTGCTTTAGAGCCAGTAGCAATAATGACATTTTTTGCCGTTACTGTTTCTTTATCTTTGCCATCAATCTTAATTTGGTAACCTTCGGCTGTTTTACCTTCAAATGAAGCATGGCCTTTTAACAAGGTGATCTTGTTTTTACGGAACAGATACTGAATACCACCAGTCATTTTGGTGACGATATCGTCTTTACGAGTAACCATCTTTTTAGTATCGATACTGACTGCACCCACTTTAATTCCATGATCTACGGCATGATGGCTAATCTTCTCAAACTCTTCTGAAGATGCCAATAAAGCCTTAGAGGGAATACAGCCAACATTCAAACAAGTACCACCTAAGCGGGGCTCACCCTTGGGATCGTCATAACTACTAGATTCAGCACAAGCCACCTTAAACCCTAGTTGCGCTGCACGAATCGCGGCGATATAGCCACCTGGGCCACCACCAATGACTACTACATCAAATGATTTACTCATGGTCTGCCCTCTTATAAGTCAAGAAGAAGACGTGATGGATCTTCTAATGCATCCTTCATCGCTACTAGACCAAGAACCGCTTCACGACCATCAATGATGCGATGGTCATAAGACAAGGCTAGGTAGTTAATCGGACGAATCACAATCTGACCATTCTCAACCACCGCACGCTCTTTAGTCGCATGAATACCCAAGATTGCAGACTGTGGAGGATTAATAATTGGGGTGGACAGCATGGAGCCAAATACCCCACCATTGGAGATTGAGAAAGTACCGCCAGTTAATTCTTCAATCGAGAGCTTGCCTTCACGTGCCTTCACGCCAAACTCAGCAATTTTCTTCTCGATATCGGCCAAAGTCATTTGATCTACATCGCGCAAGATCGGCACCACTAAGCCACGTGGTGAACTTACTGCAATCCCGATATCAAAGTAGCCGTGGTAAACAATATCATTACCATCAACAGAAGCATTAATCAGTGGGTATTTTTTTAAAGCATGGGTCGCTGCTTTGACAAAAAATGACATAAAGCCCAACTTCACTCCGTGGACTTTTTCAAACTGATCTTTGTACTTATTGCGCATCGCAATGACTGGTGCCATATTGACTTCATTAAAAGTTGTCAAGATCGCATTATTCGCCTGGGACTCAAGCAAACGCTCAGCAATACGTGCACGTAAACGGCTCATTGGAACACGCTCTTCGGGTCGATTGCCCAGCGGAATTGGCGCACTTGGCAAAGCGGCAGATTTTGCACCACCAGCAACTGCGTTCAACGCATCACCTTTAGTCACACGACCATCACGACCAGAGCCGGCTACTTGACCAGCACTGATATTATTTTCAGCCAGAATTTTTGCTGCTGATGGAGCGGCAGCTGCGCCAGCTTTAGCAACAGGAGCTGCAGCTGGAGCAGCGGCAGGTGCTGGGGCGGCGGCTGCAGGAGCAGCAGCGGCCACAGCGGTGCTATCAATCTTAGCAATCAGTTGCTCAGCTGCAACGGTACTTCCATCTGCCACTACTATTTCAGTCAAAACACCAGCAGATGGAGCTGGAACTTCTAACACCACTTTGTCAGTTTCGATTTCGATCAAAATTTCATCTTGAGCAACTGCATCGCCGACTTTCTTTTTCCATTGCAACATAGTAGCTTCAGCTACTGACTCGGAGAGTTGGGGAACTTTAACTTCAAAAATAGCCATGATTAATCCTATTTAATATATTGATATTGAGTGATGTCGACGATTATTTCGTGATGACATAACCTTTGAGTTTGGCAAACGCCGAGTTCAGAAGTGACTTCTGTTGTTCTTGATGAAGATGAGCATAGCCACATGCTGGTGAAGCAGATGCTGGACGTCCTGCATAAGCTAACTTTGCACCATCTGCCATATTTTCCAAAATATTGTGCTGAACAAAGAACCAAGCACCTTGGTTTTGGGGTTCATCTTGACACCACACTACCTCTTCTAGCTTGGGATACTTCTTTAACTCTGCTGCTAAAGCTTTATGCGGGAATGGATACAACTGCTCTAAGCGAATAATCGCAGCGTCATCCACCTTCTTCTCAGTACGCGCCTTTACTAGGTCGTAATAAACCTTGCCAGAGCACATCACCAAGCGAGTGACTTTCTTAGCATCGAGAGTGTCATCGCGCTCTGGAATGATCGTCTGAAAACCACCCTTAGTGAACTCTGATAATGGCGAGGCTGCCTCTTTATTACGCAACAAGGATTTAGGAGTCATCAAGATCAGCGGTTTGCGGAACTGACGAATCATTTGGCGACGTAACACATGGAAAATCTGTGCTGCAGTCGTTGGCTGAATGACCTGCATATTAGTATCAGCACACAGTTGCATAAAGCGCTCTAAGCGGGCAGAGGAATGCTCTGGACCTTGGCCTTCGTAACCATGAGGCAACATCATGACTAAACCGTTTGCCCGACCCCATTTAACCTCACCCGAGGCAATAAATTGATCAATCACCACTTGTGCACCATTAGCAAAGTCGCCAAACTGCGCTTCCCAAATGGTTAGCGTGTTGGGTTCTGCAGCTGCATAGCCATACTCAAAACCGAGCACTGCCTCTTCAGACAGAATCGAATCAATTACTAAAAATGGAGCTTGATCTTTAGTGACGTGTTGAAGAGGGGTATAAGTGCCAATATCCCATTTTTCTCGATTTTGATCATGCAATACGGCATGGCGATGGGTGAAAGTACCTCGTCCGCTATCTTCGCCAGACAATCGAACTGGGTACCCACTAGCAACTAAAGATGCAAAGGCCATGTGCTCGCCCATACCCCAGTCGATGTTTACCTCACCACGACCCATTGCTGCGCGGTCTTTATAGACTTTCTCAACTAAAGAATGCGCCTTAAAATCTTCCGGAATGGTCGAAATCCTCTCGGCTAAGCGCTTCCACTCAGTTAGCGGAATAGCAGTATCTGCCTCATCGGTCCATTTCTTATTTAAAAATGGGGTCCAATCTACTGCAAACTTACTCTTGTAGTTACTCAATACAGGATCAGAAGTAGATTTGCCTGCATCCATTGCAGCGCGGTAGGCTTTGACCATTAGGTCACCAGTACCAACAGGCAATACCCCTTGAGCCTCTAATCGATCAGCATAGAGCTTACGGGTGCCTGGATGCGCTGAAATAATTTTGTACATCAAGGGCTGTGTCATTGCTGGAGAATCTTGTTCGTTGTGCCCCATTTTTCTAAAGCACACAATATCTACCGCAACATCTTTATGAAATTGGCTACGGAACTCAATCGCCAATTTAGTAGCCAACACCACTGCTTCAGGATCATCGCCATTGACATGCAATACTGGTGCATCGACGACTTTCATGATGTCCGTGCAATACAAGCTCGAACGTAAGTCACGAGGATCAGAGGTAGTAAAACCAATCTGATTATTAATCACAATATGAATCGTGCCACCAGTGGAATAACCCCGAACCTCAGACATCGCCAAAGTTTCTTGCATCACACCTTGTCCGGCAATCGCCGCATCACCATGCACTAGCACGGGCAATACTTGTTCACCCAACATATCACCACGTCGCTCCATACGGGCTCTTGCAGATCCCTCAACTACGGGGTTCACGATCTCTAAGTGGGATGGATTAAATGCTAAAGACAAATGTACTGGTCCTGCTGGAGTAGCGATATCACTAGAAAAGCCTTGGTGGTATTTCACATCACCTGCCGGCAATGTCTCTGGGCCTTTATGCTCAAACTCAGCAAACAAATCGGTTGGCATTTTACCCAAAACGTTAACCAGCACATTTAAACGACCACGGTGAGCCATACCAATCACGATTTCTTGAACGCCTTTGGCGCCTGCCTCCCGAATCAACTCATCCATACAAGGAATAAAGCTATCCCCGCCTTCTAGTGAGAACCGCTTTTGACCAACATACTTAGCCTGGAGATAGCGCTCTAGACCTTCAGCCGCTGTCACGCGATCCAAAATCTGGCGCTTTTCTTCTACATTAAAGCTTGGCGTTGACCGAATAGACTCTAATTTTTCTTGCCACCACTTTTTAATCTTCTGGTCGGCAATAAACATGTATTCAGCGCCAATCTTGCCGCAATACGTTTCACGCAAGGCTTGCAATAAATCTCGCAGGGACATTTCTGTCCTGCCAAAGAAGGTATTACTGGTATTAAAGACGATATCCATATCGCCATCAGTAAATCCATAAAAAGCCGGATCCAACTCTGGAATATCCGCACGTTCTGTGCGCTTCAGGGGGTCAATATCTGCCCAGCGGTTACCGACGTTACGATATGCGGCTATTAGCTGTTGTACAGCTACACGCTTGCGACCCATTGCGGAGTCGGCTGAATCAGAAACAGTTCTGATGGGGCCCTGCTTTGCGCGCTCAGCAAATGAAGCAACAATCGGCGCATGGGCTATGTCGGATCGAGAAGAACCGTCAAATGCTGGCACCTGCTTCACGCTATCAAAATAATCTCGCCAATGATCCTCAACTGAAGCAGGATCGTGCAAGTAGGATTCGTAGAGTTCCTCTACGTAGGGGGCGTTTCCGCCGAAGAGATAGGAGTTATCCCTTTGGTCCTGCATCATGATGCTCACCTTTCATCGGGTTTCCCGAATAAAAACTGTGGTTATAACCATTCGCTATACGGCTGTACCGTTTCACGAATTGATCTGTGCAAATACTGGTACTACGACAGTAATTTAACACGATTAACCATTGATACATAAAGGGCTTTCCCTGATTTGCACAATAACGGGGGTAATTCCCTATGTATAAGAAATTTCCTACACTCATTTAAACCTTTTCCTACAGATTCAATTTAATTTAGTTCTTATTCTCTAAATCTTCAAATGAATTTATAAGATTAGGGAAATATGAAAGCAATTAGCACACAAATGGAATATTTAAGCACTCGTCAAAGCGCCAAAATCTTGCAGGTCTCTTTAGGAACTGTGCAAAAAATGGTGGAATTGGGTGAGTTGGTTGCCTGGAAAACCCATGGTGGGCATCGCCGGATTCTGGCAAGTTCCTTAGATCAACAGCTTCAGAGGCGCAAGCGAGCGATGCGCCAAATATCCTCCCAAAACTGTATTGCCCTAGGAATATTTAGACGAGAAGAAAATAGCCATGAATTAATCAAAGCCATTAAATTTTGGCAGTTAAAAGTAGATCTAGCCGTATCTATAGATAGCTTAGAGGGGCTGATGAGAGCCGTTTCTCTCACTCCAGATCTGATTTACTTAGATGCCCTCATACCACCGGTAGAACAGGTACACCTAATTCATTACTTGAGCAAGAACAAGGATACCCAAGGCATTCCCATCCTAGCTGATGAAGGTTTTATTGATTTACATCCGGGCATCATGTACATGGCTGATGAAAATGTCTTAGGGGTCAAAACACAATACCCTGAAAAGCTCCAAGAGGATATTGAAAACGGCTTAATTGATTTCAACTCTTTGGTGATTGGATACCCTGCCACTAATGCCAAACTAGATCCAGCTAAGGTCAAAGTTAATAGGTATGCTTTGCTAGAGCCTATATTTATTAAGGCCTTATCTAAAAAAAGTACTACGGTTTTAGATGCTTAGATAAGATGCAATAAAGGCTGATCAAGGAAATCTGATCAGCCTTTATTTAAGATAAAACTTAATTAAAACAGCAACTTATATCAAGTAGTTACTGCGTTCTCTACCTTCTATCCACTTTGGGGCTTTGCCGCGACCAGTCCAAGTATCACCGGTTGAGGGATTACGGTACTTAGGCGCAACCTTACCACTAGCGCTACGAACACCAGATTTTCGGCTAAATAGGTCGGATGCCGTTAAATCATATTGCTCAATAATGATTTTGGCCTTAGTTATACCTTCAGCCTTTTCACGTTGAACCGCCTCTTTAATCTGCTTGTCCAACTGTTCACGTTGGGCTAGAAGTTCTTTGTAAGAAGACATATATTTTTCTCCAGATATTAAGTGTTATTGATTAAAAATCGAGATTGCTAATCCAGATGGTTAATCGAATTATTATATATCGAGTTATTTAATAAGCAATATATCTAGAAAAGAGCAGATTACCCTTTAATTTATTGAGGTCTTAATCAATGTTTATATACATAATCAATATATTTATTATAAATAATATATTCAATATAAATATTAATCTCTCGAATAAACAATGCCAAAAGTGTCACTAAGTTAGATGCGGCAATACCTTAAGCATCGTCCCAGGATACATAAAGAAATGCCATCTTAGTAAGCATGAATAGCTAGCATAAGAGTGGTTTTTAGCTCTTTTCAATGGCCCAGTGAATGCTGCTGTTATCTTCTCATCACAGATAATTAAGGCTCGTTAATATTGGCCTTTAGGGGGCATCACTTGAGCTCAATGCTCAGAAAGGTGGTCGGGGCGAGAGGATTTGAACCTCCGACCACATGCACCCCATGCATGTACGCTACCAGGCTGCGCTACGCCCCGACGAAAAGCAAAATTGTATCAGTAACTATTTAGACAGGATATGCAGAACAGCTTGGAGCTCATCGCGTAAGCGAAGTTCACCACGGGCTTCCTCTAGGCGATTTCTGGCACCACTGATCGTAAACCCCTCTTCATACAACAATGCTCGAATCTTACGTATCAGCACGACCTCATGATGTTGGTAGTAACGACGGTTACCTCGCCGTTTTTGAGGGCTTAATTGTGAAAATTCTTGCTCCCAATAGCGCAAAACATGGGAACGAACACCACATAAATCAGCTACTTCACCAATCGTGAAATAACGCTTAGCTGGTATAGGGGGCAACTGCGAACTGGGCAGTGCCAGTCCAGAATCAAGCGCGGTTTTCTCGAGCATGTGACTCAACTACATCTTTGAGTTTTTGGCTTGCATGAAAAGTAACTACGCGACGCGCATCAATTGGGATCATTTCACCGGTCTTTGGATTGCGTCCTGGCCGAGCAGATTTATTACGTAATTGGAAATTACCAAAACCCGATATTTTGACCTCAACGCCAGACTCTAAAGACTGGCCGATACGATCAAAGAACGCATCAATCATATCTTTCGCTTCACGCTTATTAAGCCCCACTTGATCAAAGAGCGCTTCAGAAAGCTCATTCTTGGTAACAGTCTCGTTGTTATTTAATTGACTCATTGCAGTGCTCTTTCGTAATTCTTTTTATATTTTTGTGTTCTACGTCTACTAATACTAAACCTAGCGCAAGCGCGCTGCGCACTTTTTTTCTAAGCTCGCTAAAAGTGCACTCATTACAAGATCTATCTGCGCATCTTGCAAGGTTTCTGCAGGGTTTAATAGGCTTATTCTAAAGGCCAAGCTTTTCTCATCATTAGCCATGCTACTAGAGCCTGCTTTGGGCTTAAATTCATCGAAGAGTTCAATCTTTTTCACAAAGGACTGCTTACTCGATACCATCGCATCAATCAGAGACTGAGCTGAGACAGATTGTTTTACTACTACAGCTAAATCCCGTTGCACTGCAGGAAATTTGCTTAATTCTTCTGGAATAGGAAGACCCAAATCCAAAATAGCCTGTAGATCTAATTCAAATAGTACTGGCGCCTGTGGCAGCTCATAAACCTGTTGTAAACCGGGGTGAAGCTCGCCAATCCAGCCAATGTTGACTATGCCTGTTGGAGTAATTAGCTGTATTTGCGCACTACGGCCAGGGTGTAATGCTAGATGACTAGCGGCTTGTGTAGTGAAGTGCAATGGATCTAAGACTCGTTCTAAATCCCCTTTGACATCAAAAAAGTCTACAGCACGGTTGGGGCTTGCCCACTGTTCAGGCACAAAAGAGCCGTAAGCCAAACCACCAATGTGTTGAGGCTGAATAAAGCCCCCTAATTGCCCTGCAACATCTAGAGCGCTCGCATCACGCTTAAATACTCTGCCACTCTCAAATAAACGGACACGCCCTGCACCGCGATTCAGATTGGCTTTGAGATTGGCTAATAAGCCGCCCCAGAGGTTACTACGCATGACGCCATATTGACTGGCAATAGGATTGACTACGCTTATGACATCTTTTTCTGTAGCCCCCGCTAAACGCTCTTCACTCTCCAGATCGGTAAAGCCAAAGTTCACTGTCTCTTGGTAGCCCTGTAAAGCCAAACGTTGGCGCAATAAATGTACCCCGCGCTTTGCTTCTGGCTTTGCGCTCATCTTGAGCGTAGCAGAAGGTGGCACATCAGGAATATTTTCAAAGCCGTACATACGAGCGACTTCTTCAATTAAGTCTTCTTCGATTTCAATATCAAAGCGATAGCTTGGAGGTGTAACGATGAAAGTATCACCCTCTTGTTTAAATTCAAAACCAAGTCGCTCAAAGACCTCAGTAACAATTTCCTGGCTTAGGGGTATGCCAATCACTTTCATAGTGCGGGCCAAACGCATGCTTACAGGTTTACGCTGCGGCACTGCTAATACTTGATCATCTATCGGACCAGCTTGGCCGCCACAAACTTCCACAATCAAGGAAGTTAGATACTCAAGGCAATCGACGGTAGCTTGAGGGTCAACACCTCGCTCAAAGCGGTGAGATGCATCAGTACTAAAATTAAAGCGACGTCCACGACCAGCAATTGCTACAGGCTGCCAGAAGGCTGCCTCGACATAAATATTCTTAGTATCGTTGGTCACAGCGCAATGATTGCCACCCATGATTCCAGCTAAGGCTACTGGACCCCGTTGATCGGCAACCACACCTACTTCTAGTATTTTACCAGACTGATCTGCCATTATTGGGATCACTGTTTGACCATTTAGGAGCTCAAGACTCTCACCTGCTTTTGCCCAACGAACAGTAATGTCACCCTCTAATTTATCAATATCAAATACATGGGTGGGTTGCCCCATCTCTAACATGACGTAGTTTGATAAATCCACTAAAGGAGAAATACTTCTTTGGCCAGCCCGAGCTAAACGTTGCACGATCGCATCGGGTGTTTTTGCTTGAGGATTAACGCCACGGATAACTCGACCTGCAAAACGACCGCACAAGTCTGTATTTTCAATAGTGACTTTGAGCTTATCGGCAATAGATGCACTTACAGGAGACCATTTAGGAGTACGTAAAGTAGTTCTAGTAATCGCTGAAACTTCACGCGCCATGCCGATGAGTGACAAACAATCTGCTTTATTGGGTGTTAACTTAATCACAAAGATTTGATCATCTAAATCTAAGTATTTGCGAATGTCTTGGCCAACAGGTGCATCAGCAGGCAATTCCAAAATACCTTCGTGATCATCACCCAAACCCAGCTCGCGACCAGAGCAAAGCATGCCCTGGCTTTCTACGCCACGAAGCTTGCCTACTTTAATCTGAAAAGGCTTTCCACCCGCTTCTGCTGGTGGTAAATCGGCACCCACTAAGGCACAAGGAATCTTTATGCCAGCACGGGCATTGGGCGCACCACAAACAATTTGCAATTCTTGACCAGTGCCAGCATCAACCTTGCAAACACGCAAACGATCGGCATCGGGATGTTGCTCTGCCGACAAAATTTGGGCAACTACAATCTTAGTAAAAGCTGGTGCAACGCAATATTGCTCTTCCACTTCAAGACCTGCCATTGTCATTGCATGAGCTAAGGCACTACTATCTAATGGGGGGTTAACGTATTGACGAAGCCAAGATTCAGAAAATTGCATATGCGCTATCTATTTTAAAGAAGGTTAGCAATTAAGCTGGAAATTGCGCTAAGAAACGAAGATCGTTTTCAAAAAAGAGGCGTAAATCATCAACGCCATAACGCAACATCGTAAGACGCTCTAAGCCAGAGCCAAATGCAAACCCTGTGTAGCGCTCGGGATCTATGCCCATATTGCGCAATACATTAGGGTGAACCTGACCTGCTCCTGAGATTTCTAACCAACGACCGGCTAACTTGCCACTAACAAAGGCCATATCGATTTCAGCAGATGGTTCGGTAAATGGGAAATACGATGGACGAAAACGAACTTGCAATGCATTCGTTTCAAAAAAAGTTCTGAGGAAATCGGTGTACACACCCTTCAGGTCTGCAAAGGAAACGTTTTGCGCAATCCACAAACCTTCAACCTGATGAAACATTGGTGAATGCGTTGCATCACTGTCCACCCGATAGGTTCTGCCAGGGGCGATTACTTTGATTGGTGGCATAAGGTCTAAGTGAGCGTATTTTTTCACATGCTCACTGGCGTAACGTACCTGAATTGGGCTAGTGTGTGTACGCAATAGCAAAGGCTTTCCACTTGAATCTTGACCATCAATATAAAAGGTGTCCTGCATAGAACGGGCAGGATGATTTTCTGGGCTATTTAATGCCGTGAAATTAAACCAATCGGTTTCAATTTCGGGGCCATCAGCCACATCAAAACCAATCGAGCGAAAGATCTCTTCAACCCGCTCCCAAGTACGCATCACTGGATGCAAGCTACCGACAGCTTGACCTCGGCCAGGCATGGAAACATCGATCGATTCCGCTGCAAGTCGTTGCAGCAATACAGCATCAGCCAATGCTTGGCGTCGCTCTTGCAGTGCATCTTCTACCTGGGTTTTGACTAGATTAATTTGGGCGCCAGCACTCTTGCGTTCATCAGGCGGCATTTTCCCAAGCGCTTTAAGACGCTCAGTGAGAACACCTGACTTACCGAGATACTTGGCTTTCGCATCCTCTAGGGCCGCCGAATCAGCGGCCCCGAGGAAATCACGTTTAGCATCCTCGACAATGTGGTCGAGAGAAACCATTGCAGCTTAGTTTTTAAATGAACTAAGAATTAAGCTGCAGCGCTTACTACGGACTTAATCCGAGTAACCAAAGCAGCAAAAGCTACTTTGTCAGCAATGGCCATATCAGAAAGCACCTTACGATCGAGATCGATTGAGGCTTTCTTCATCCCATTCATGAATACGCTATAGGTCATGTCATGCTGACGAACTGCCGCATTGATACGCGCAATCCATAAAGCACGAAATACCCGTTTCTTATTGCGACGGTCGCGATACGCATATTGACCAGCGCGCATAACTGCTTGCTTAGCAATACGGAATACGTTTTTACGACGTCCACGATAGCCTGATGCAGCATCGGTGACTTTCTTATGACGGGCTCTTGCTGTAACCCCACGTTTGACTCTTGGCATTGAATTCTCCTAATTTAGTCTGAGGTTAAGCGTAAGGAAGCATGGAGCGAACAGACTTAACATCTGCCTTCGCAACTTCAGTAGTACCACGCAATTGACGCTTACTCTTTGTGGTTTTCTTGGTGAGGATATGGCGTTTGAAAGCCTGACCTCGTTTGATCGTTCCGCCTGCGCGAACCGTAAAGCGCTTTTTGGCGCTACTCTTGCTCTTCATCTTGGGCATAAAGCACCCCTTCAATTACTTGCGCTATGTAGGTGGTAACCGACGGTTACGCTTCCTGTACCTAAAAGCACTTTTAACTACCAGAGTCCTTAGTCATTCACTAGAAACTCCTCGCTACTTAAACAACAAACCCAATCTTTAGAATCGGCTTGTTCTGTTTATTACTTTGCCTTACGAATGGGGGCCAATACCATCACCATCTGGCGGCCTTCCATTTTTGGAAACTGTTCAACTTGGCCATGCTCTTGCAAATCCAACTTCAAACGTTCCAACATTCTGACTCCGATTTCTTGATGGGCCATTTCACGACCCCGAAACCGCAGCGTAATCTTTGTTTTATCCCCATCTTCTAAAAAGCGGACCAGATTGCGTAGCTTTACACCATAGTCACCATCATCTGTGCCAGGACGGAATTTTACTTCCTTGACCTGAATCACTTTTTGCTTAAGCTTAGCTTCATGCAAACGTTTGGCTTCTTGGTACTTGAATTTGCCAAAGTCCATCACTCGGACTACTGGTGGCACAGCTGTCGGAGCAATTTCAACCAAATCGGTTTCTTTCTCTTCTGCTAAAGCCAGGGCTTCACTCAACTTAACAACACCGATGGGCTCACCATCCATTCCAATCAGACGCACTTCAGGAGCAGTAATTTCCCGGTTAATGCGCTGCGATTTATCAGTAGCGATCTTGCAATTCCTTATAAAAAAACAATAAAAACCATTCCACCCCTAGCTAGGCTCGGGTCCGACTTTCTGGGATATATCCTGCTGGAGTCGGGCAACGAAAGCATCAAGAGGCATTACACCTAAATCGATTCCGCCACGGGCACGAACGGCCACCGTATTACTTTGGGCTTCTTTATCACCAATAACTAGCAAAAATGGGAGCTTTTGTAATGCGTGCTCGCGTATTTTATACGTTATTTTCTCATTTCGCAAATCACATTCGACTCTAAACCCTTGTTTTTTCAGCAATTGCTGCAGTTGTTGTGCATATGCAGCAGAATTTTCAGAGATAGTGAGGATCGCAACCTGAGTGGGTGCTAGCCAAACTGGCATATTTCCAGCATGATTTTCGATCAAAATGCCAATAAAACGCTCTAAAGAACCCACAATAGCCCGATGGAGCATTACTGGAGTCTTACGGGTATTGTCTTGGGCAACGTATTGCGCGCCTAAACGCTCTGGCATTGAGAAATCCACCTGAATAGTGCCGCACTGCCAAGTACGACCAATGGAGTCTTTAAGGTGATATTCGATCTTTGGACCATAAAAAGCACCCTCACCTGGTAATTCTTCCCATTCTTGGCCAGAAGCAGTTAAAGCACCACGCAAAGCAGCTTCAGCCTTATCCCAAATCGCATCATCTCCAACACGCTTAGTTGGGCGAAGCGCCAATTTCACAGCTACCCCATTAAAACCAAAGTCTTGATAGACATTTCGAACCGCTTTATCAAAAGCAGCGACTTCCGCCTGAATCTGATCTTCAGTACAAAAGATATGGCCATCGTCTTGGGTAAAGCCACGCACACGCATTAAGCCATGCAAAGCGCCCGATGGCTCATTGCGATGACATTGACCAAACTCGCCGTAACGTAATGGCAATTCACGATAACTATGCAAACCAGAATTAAAGATCTGTACATGGCCTGGGCAGTTCATCGGCTTTAATGCATAAGCGCGATTCTCTGATTCAGTTGTGAACATATTTTCTTTGTAGTTATCCCAGTGACCGGATTTTTCCCAAAGACCGCGATCCAAAATCTGTGGTGCTTTTACTTCCTGATAGCCTTCGTTGTGATAAACGCGGCGCATGTATTGCTCAACCTCTTGCCAAATTGACCAACCCTTTGGGTGCCAAAAGATTAAGCCTGGAGCTTCTGCTTGAAAATGAAATAAGTCCAATAATTTGCCAAGGCGACGGTGGTCGCGTTTCTCAGCCTCTTCGAGCATATGTAAATGCGCATCTTGATCTTCTTTTTTCAACCAAGCAGTACCGTAAATCCGTTGCAACATCTCATTCTTGCTGTCGCCACGCCAATATGCCCCAGCTACGCTCAAAAGCTTAAAGACCTTGAGCTTGCCAGTCGATGGCACATGGGGGCCGCGGCATAAATCCGTGAACTTACCTTCGGCATATAAAGAAACATCTTCACCTTGCGGAATGCTAGCAATAATTTGTGCTTTGTAGTGCTCACCTTGATCTTTAAAGAACTTCACAGCCTCATCACGTGGCATGACTGTTCTCACAACTAGCTCATCCTTCTTGGCAAGCTCAGTCATTTTCTTTTCGAGCGCGACCAAATCCTCTGGTGTGAATGGACGATGAAAAGAAAAGTCGTAGTAAAACCCATTTTCAATGACGGGGCCAATAGTGACCTGCGCCTCTGGGAAGAGTTCTTTAACAGCATAAGCCAGTAAGTGCGCTGTGGAGTGACGTACGATCTCGAGAGCTTCAGGGCTTTTCTCAGTAATGATCGCCAATTGACTGTCTTTATCAATCACAAAGCTGGCATCGACCATCTTGCCATCGACAATGCCGCCTAATGCAGCTTTCGCAAGACCGCTACCGATACTTTGCGCAACATCAATGACGCGCACGGGAGCATCAAACTCTCGTTTTGATCCATCGGGAAGAGTAACTACAGGCATGTCTGCTCCATCATATTTATCTACAGTATTTATTTCTTTACTACCTGTCATCAACTAAAAAGAAAGCGCGGCAGCTTTTAGGCATCCGCGCTCTTTTGGGTCTTTATTCGTTGGTAGGCTCGATTGGACTCGAACCAACGACCCCCACCATGTCAAGGTGGTGCTCTAACCAGCTGAGCTACGAGCCTATTTAAGCCCTTAAGTTTATCACCGGCGCCGCACTTGGGTCACCCCTTTGACCTCTTCTAGGCTATTTTGTACTAATCGCAGTGCTTCTGAGTCTTTAATTTCAACGGTTAAGAGTATTTGGGCTAGCCCTTTCTTGACAGACTTCCGTAAGTCAATGACATGAACACCTTGTCTTGTCAGAATCTCAAATAGCTCACGCATTAACTCTGGACGATCCAATCCAGTGACGGCTAAATCTGCCGGGAATACCCGTTTTGCATCACTCGTAGGCAAAGCTTCTGTAGAGATTGCATTCCATTCAGTCTGAATCACCCGCTCTGGCGCCCTTTCTAAAAGAGCGCGAAAGGTTTTGCATGACCTTCTATGAATCGATACCCCTCGCCCTTGCGTAATAAAACCGGCAATAGCATCAGGAGGCACAGGCCGGCAACAACGGGCTAGTTGCGTCAGTAAAGAATCTACCCCCACTACCAAGACATCGCTAGCTTGACCTTGCTTACGACTGCTTTGTCTAAGAATAATTTCAGGGGTAGCAGGAGCTACTTTAGTATCTGCTTTTTGCTCTGCCTTTGTTTCAGGCTTTGCATGTAATGAGGTCTCCTCATCATCAAGCGCATTAAACCAAGATCGCACTCGCGTACGAGCCCTTTGGGATCTGAGGTAATTACGGTCAGGGCTAATCCAATCGCGCGAAGGTCCACCATGCTTCACAGCGATGATATCCACAGTTTGACCATTTTGTAATGGGGTATCTAAGGGAACCATGGCGCCATCTAGCTTCGCACCTCTGCAGCGATGACCTAAATCAGTATGAACTGCATATGCAAAATCAATTGGGGAGGAGCCCTTCTCTAAAGAAATCACCTTCCCCAGTGGAGTAAGCACATAAATATGATCATCAATTTCATGATGTTTAAGCTGCTCCCATGCATCTTCCTTCCAAGAGATTAGTTGCCTTGCCCAAGCAATCTGGCGCTCATAAGCTAGCGCAGCGCTATGAGTACCAGCTTGATGTGCTGGATTGAGATTTACATTGCTATTGGCATTTTTAGGTGGGGTAGCAGCACCTACATAAGCTCCCTCTTTGTACCGCCAATGCGCAGCTAAACCATATTCTGCTTGTTGGTGCATTTCTTGAGTACGTACCTGTATCTCAAAGGCAGCACCGTTTTCATCCATGACAACAGTATGCAGTGATTGATAGCCGTTCGGTTTTGGCCTGGCAATGTAATCATCAAACTCTCGGGGCACTGGCTGCCAAAGGTGATGAACCAGACCTAAGGTGGCATAACAAGATTTTAGGTCTGGCACGAGCACTCGAAAAGCTCTCACGTCATACAGGTTAGCAAAATCTAGCGACTTGCCTTGCATCTTTTTCCAGATGCTGTAGATATGCTTTGGTCGCCCTTGAACTTCGCTAACAATATGGGCGGCGCTTAACTCTTCTTTCAGGCGCAAAACAATTTGCTCAATAAAGGATTCACGCTCAATGCGCTTGCCATCGAGCATTTTGGCAATCTCGCGATAGAGATCAGGAGAGAGCACCCTAAATGCTAAATCTTCCATTTCCCATTTCATTTGCCAAATACCTAGACGATTGGCTAAAGAGGCATCAATATTCAGAATCTCTTGGGCCCATGCATGAGGCATCTCTATTTTTTCGTGGGTAATCCATCTCAGGGTCTGCAAACGAGAGGCTAGATAAATGAGAACTACGCGTAAATCATCTCCAAACGCTAGGAGCATTTTGCGTAGCATCTCTTCTTGCCCAGAAATACTTTTACCACCATCATCACGCACTAACTTTGCTTGGGCTTGGCGCAATCCACGATAACCAATTAGCAGTTTTGCTGGCTCTTCGCCAATCAGCTTAATAAGTGCTTCTTTGCCATGCGTGCGCGCAATATTACTAGCAGCCGTCAAGCTCGCCTCATCAAGATGAAGATCTTGCAGTATTTGGAGAACACCAGCAGCGTGCTCTTCTGCTGGCTCCCCATACCAACCGTCAACTATTTTGTGGTTCTCAGGAGGGGTTGTCATTGATAGCTCGTTTAAACAAGCAGTTAATAGGACTTATCTAAAGAATTCTTTTGCTAAAGCCACTTGCTCTGCTTTAACAAAAGCAGGTGCATGGCCTACCCTAGGAATTTCTATAGAACGCGCATAAGGGTTTAGCTCACACATCTCCGCTACAGTTTTGGCTGAGAGTAAATCAGATTCACCGCCACGCACAATCAGCATCGGAATATGGATCTGCTTAAAAGCATGCCACATCGCCATCTCACCCGCTTTTGCCATGATAGGATTTACTGATGCAAATGGTACAGAGATATCAGGGTCGTAATGCATCCCCCATAGCCCCCCTTTTTCTATGAGCATAGGGCCGTTATAAATCTCCCACTCTTGCGGGGTATGCTCACCAAATGAAGCACAAATCGTATTTAAACGCTCCAAGGCATCAGTACGATTGGCAAATGCAAAGGGTTGTCCAACATAGGAGCTTAAGCGTTTAATTGCTTCGGGCTCAATACGTGGACCGACATCATTTAGCAGCATCCGAGCAATCGGATTATTGGGCATCGAGGCATATACCATTCCGATTAATCCACCCATCGAGGTTCCGAACCAATCGACTTGAGAAACTCCTAGATGCTTTATCAAGTTCGCCATATCTGCGACATATTGAGGAAGCGCATAGTTCATTGGATTTTGCAATCGATCTGAATTTCCGCGTCCTACAACATCAGGGCATACGACGTAATAGTCTTGGCACATCGCCTGTGCTAGCGTATTAAAGTCACTACCACGCCGAGTTAAGCCATGGACACACAGTAAGACCTTAGGGTTATGGGGACTACCCCAAGCGTGATAAGCCATTCGATGAGGGCCATCAGGACTAGTACAGTTAACAAAGAAAGTATCGCCTTGGTGCACAACATCACTAGCAAACTGCATTGGCGCTAGATCTTCATCTCCCACTTCTGGCTGTAAAGTGACGTGATCGATACCATGCTTTGCCAATAACATCTGATGAATAATTACCAACATTTCTGGCCACTTTGCCATATCCTCTATCTCGATATGACCAATCAAAGCTGGAAAGTTGGGGGTCATTTCCCAAACATGTAAATCATGCACAGCTAATACACCGGGCATTTTCTTTAAATCGCGCCCGACCTCTAGATAGTCAATATGCAACGGTACACCTTCCATCAAGAAGTGATATGACTCACGCAAGATGGAGAAGGTCGACTTCAAAATCAGTAATGAAACAAAAATAGAAAGCAAGGCATCAGCTGGCATCCAGCCGGTAAATTGAATGATCAAACCAGCGAGCAATGCGCCAACTGAGCCGAGTAGATCACCCATGACATGCACTAATGCAGCGCGGGTATTAACACTCTTTTTATCGTGCGAGAGAACCCAAGCAACCAAGATATTCATCAACAAGCCAATAAATGCGACGATGCTTACGGTAAAGCCGTCAACTTGATGTGGGGTAAAGAAGCGGCTAATCGCCTCACTCACAATCCATACCACTAAGGCTAGCATGGCAATACCATTAACAAAGGCAGCTAAAGCTTCAGCACGACCAAATCCAAATGAATGTTTGGGTGATGGTGGTCGCCTAGAAATCATTTGCGCTAATAAGGCTAAGCCAAGAGCTGCAGCATCGGTCACCATATGACCAGCATCCGAAAGCAATGCCAGAGAACCTGCAAAGTAAGCTGCTGCTGCCTCTACCCCAGAAAAACCAAGAGTGAGGATAAGGGCGATTAACAGTAGATTCTGATTAGAAGCTTGCCGAGTATGGGTATGGTCAGCATCCCCGCGCTTATGGGCATGAAGAGCGCGCTCTTCTACTGAGCTCGTCTGAGAAGGATTTACTGTAGAGATATGAGTGGGATCAGACATAGTGATCCCATTATTTCATTAAATGATGTCAGGAGTTAAAAACCCGCAACGTCAACAGGGGCACCAGTCTTGGCCAGCACTTCATCTTTAGTGACACCAGGAGCTAACTCAACTAACTTTAGCCCTTGGGGAGTGATATCGAGCACGCATAAGTCAGTAATGATGCGGCTAATTACTCCCACTCCAGTTAAAGGCAAGGTGCAATGGGGCAATATCTTGATTTCTTCAGTGCCATCCTTCTTTTTCGCAACGTGCTCCATTAAAACCACGACATGTTTTACGCCAGCTACTAGGTCCATTGCACCGCCCATACCCTTGACCATTTTTCCTGGAATCATCCAATTAGCTAAATCACCGTGCTCGCTTACTTGCATCGCACCTAGAATAGCGATATTGATTTTGCCAGCACGAATCATGCCAAAGGAATCAGCTGAAGAGAAAATTGAAGAGCCTGGTAAGGTAGTAACCGTTTGCTTACCTGCATTAATCAGATCGGCATCAATCGTCTCTTCAGTAGGAAAGGGACCTATCCCCAATAGCCCATTTTCAGATTGAAGCCACACTTCGATCTCTTTTGGCACGTAATTGGCAACTAAGGTTGGCATACCAATACCTAAGTTAACGTAGTAACCATCTTTTAGCTCTTTAGCAGCACGCGCTGCCATTTGTTCTCTATTCCAAGGCATATCAATCTTCCTAAATATCTATCTGTACTATCAATGTGTTGTGCAATTAAGCGACCGTTGTTAAAGTGCGCTGTTCAATACGTTTTTCTGGATGGGCATTAAGTACCAAGCGATGAACATAGATTCCGGGAGTGTGAATCTCATCTGGATCTAATTGGCCGTTCTCTACAATTTCTTCAACTTCAGCAACGGTAATCTTGCCAGCCATCGCCACTACAGGATTGAAATTGCGAGCGGTGTAGCGATAAACTAAATTACCAGATTTATCAGCCTTCCACGCCTTCACCAAAGAAATATCAGAAACGATGGCACGCTCCATAATGTACGTCTCACCATCGAATTCTTTTTCTTCTTTGCCTTGGGCAACTAAGGTACCCACACCAGTCTTGGTATAAAAAGCTGGAATGCCACAACCACCTGCGCGTAACTTCTCAGCTAATGTCCCTTGGGGGGTGAATTCCAACTCTAATTCCCCTGCCAAGAATTGACGTTCAAATTCTTTGTTCTCGCCCACATAAGAGGCCACCATCTTTTTCACCTGACGAGAATTGAGCAATAAACCTAAGCCAAAACCATCAACTCCCGCATTATTGCCAATTGCCGTAAGGTTTTGTGCGCCTAAGACTTCAACAGCCTTAATTAAAGCCTCAGGGATTCCACAGAGCCCAAAACCGCCAAAAGCCAGTTTCTGACCATCTTTTAAGATATCCCGCAAGGCATCTACTGCCGATGGATAGGTTTTATTCATTAATGTTGTCCTAATATTGCCAAAAAGGGTAAAAACGCAATCATAACGCTTTAGGCTTGTGGGCTAAGCACCAAAGGGCGCTAATCTGGCCATAAAGCCCGCTAGAACTACACTAGGTGTGACAATGGTAAATGGCTTATTTTTGAAAAACTTCGGAGAAATTGAAATGAATGCCCAGGAATTAGTTGAGCAATTTGGACCCAGGGACTCCATGGACTATGACTTGGTCATTGTTGGCGGAGGGCCAGCTGGCCTATCTGCTGCCATTAAAGCAAAACAACTTGCCAATGAATCTGGCAAAGAAATTAGCGTATGCGTCTTAGAAAAAGGCTCAGAAATCGGTGCCCATATTCTGTCAGGCGCAGTAATGGATCCTAAGGCCTTAACTGAGCTATTTCCTAACTGGAAGGAGCTAGGCGCCCCCTTAAATACCAAAGTTACCGAGGACGAGTTTTTATTTCTGACCAAGAAAAGCTCTTTTCAGGTTCCCAATTGGATGCTGCCTGCCTGTTTTAAGAATGAAGGCAACTACATCGTGAGCTTGGCTAACGTGACCCGCTGGCTCAGTCAACAAGCAGAAAACCTCGGTGTAGAAATCTTTCCAGGCTTTCCTGCTGCACAAATTTTATATAACGAGCAAGGTGCAGTTAGTGGCGTAATTACGGGCTCTATGGGTTTAGATAAAGAAGGTCAGCCTACTGATCAATTTGCACTGGGCATGGAGCTACGGGCTAAGTACACCTTATTTGCTGAAGGTTCACGCGGTCACCTTGGCAAGCAACTCATTAGTAAATATGGTTTAGATACCGATGCCGACCCCCAAAGCTATGGACTTGGTATCAAAGAGTTATGGGAAGTCGACCCCTCTCAGAGTAAGCCTGGTTTAGTGGTACACACTGCTGGTTGGCCACTAGAGAGCGATACCTATGGGGGCTCTTTTTTATATCATCTTGGTGATAACAAAGTGTCCGTTGGTTTAGTAGTGGGTCTTTCCTATAAGAACCCCTACCTCTCCCCCTTTGAAGAATTCCAACGCTATAAATTACATCCTAAAATTCGGGAAACATTTACAGGTGGCAAACGTATTTCTTATGGGGCTCGCGCCCTCACTGCTGGTGGCTTAAATAGCCTACCTAACACCGTATTTCCTGGTGGTGCCTTGATTGGTTGCGAGGCGGGCTTTTTAAATGCCTCACGCATTAAAGGTAGTCATGCTGCCATTAAGACTGGCATGCTTGCGGCGCAAGCAGCAGTAGCAGCACTCAATGAGAATCGCTCTGCTGACATCCTGAGTGCTTACCCAGAGGCATTTAAACAAAGCTGGTTGTATACCGAACTGAGTCAAGCGCGTAACTTTAAACCCTGGATGTCTAAAGGACTGTATGTTGGCACCCTCATGGTGGGCTTAGAGCAAAAACTATTGGGCGGGAAGATGCCTTGGACAGTACACCTTAAGCATGCCGATCATGAATGCTTAGAGCCAGCAGAAATGCATCAAGTAATTGATTACCCCAAACCCGATGGCAAGATTACTTTTGATCGTCTTTCTTCTGTCTTTATTTCTAATACGAACCATGCCGAGAACCAACCCATTCATCTCACATTAAAAGATGCTTCAGTACCAGTTGATCTCAACCTCAAAACCTATGCTGGTCCAGAACAGCGCTACTGCCCTGCCGGTGTTTATGAATACATTGAGAAAGACGGTAAACCTGCGCTACAGATTAATTCACAAAATTGTGTCCATTGCAAAACCTGTGACATCAAAGACCCGAGTCAAAACATCATTTGGATTACCCCCGAAGGTGGTGGTGGCCCTAACTACGCAGCGATGTAATTACTAGCGATCAGCGTGGCGCCGTGGCCTTAACTTCTGAATCGCCATACCGGCTAGCCCACAGGCCAAAGCTGACATTACAAAAACGTTACGTGCTTGAGATACATCCCATAACCAGCCCGCGCACAATCCACCTATAGTGCCACCCAGGCCATATGAGACAGTTGCCATCAGGGCTTGGCCACGGGCTTGCAAAGGGCCTGTAAACCAACGCTGGAGTAATTTAGTTGCGGCACTATGGTGGGCTGCAAAAGTACCAGCATGCATCACTTGGGCAATGATCAAGACTGAGGTAATAGGGAAAAAAGCAATGAGCGCAAAGCGAATAACCCCCACCCCAAACGAGGCCTGCAACACGATCTCAGGGTCTAGGCGACTGAGTACTTTGCTCTGAAAATAAAAGAAGATCACTTCAGCAAATACACCTAAAGCCCAGAACAAACCAATCTGAAATTTGTTGTAACCCAAATCGGCTAAGTAAAGAGAATAAAATACATACAAAGCGGCATGAGCAAAGACCATAAAAAATCCAGAAAGCAAAAACCACCGTACATCTGGATTCAATAAGACCACTAAGAGCTCGCCTTTGATCATCTTGCGGCGCTCCATCTTAGGCTCATGTAGTCTAAAAGTGACTAGAGCTAAGGCAATTAAAATAATACTGCCCACAATCGGATAAAGCTCAATACTCTTGCGCTCAAATAACTCTCCCGCAATGAGGACCATTGCGATAAAACCAATAGAACCCCATAAACGTAAACGCCCATAACGTTTATCAAAAGAGTTATCTTTGAATAGAGCATGGACTGTTGCCGACTCACCTAAAGGCATCAAACTACTAAGGATGGTATGCAAGACAAACATCCAAATGAAAAAGGCAATGTAACTGTGTAAAAAATAGATAGACAGAAAAACCAATGCCGCTAGGCAGGCACAAAAGCGAATAATACTAATGCGATTAGAAAGGTAGTCTGCTAACCAGCCCCAAGAAAATGGACCCACTATGCGAGTAATTTGTAACATCGACATCAATACAGCAATCTCAATTACATTAAAGCCGCGATCTAAAAAGAACAGGCTGGCATAAGGAGACACTAAGCCAACATAAGCAAAATATAAAAAGAAAAAGGACCCGAAGGCCCAGCGCACTGAGGGTGTCATTTACTTGTATTAATCTTTGTGCGAGCTTAATCTATTTTTGAACCAGGACGTGCTGCCGGAATTGGTGGATGCTGATGAATAACATCACCACATTGCGCACGATGGCGTAAGGCATGATCCATCAATACTAAAGCTAACATCGCTTCAGCAATGGGGGTTGCCCGAATACCCACGCAAGGATCGTGACGACCTTTGGTTTGAATGGTAATCGGCTTGCCATCAAGATCAATGGATTCTTTTGGGCTCAAAATACTGGAGGTAGGTTTAATTGCAATCGATACTCTGAGATCTTGCCCACTAGATATACCGCCTAAAGTACCCCCGGCATTATTGCTAGCAAACCCATCAGGATGCAATTCATCGCCATGCTCACTACCACGTTGTGCCACTGACTTAAAGCCAGAACCGATTTCTACCCCTTTGACTGCATTAATCCCCATCATGGCATGCGCAATGTCAGCATCTAACTTATCAAACAGAGGCTCGCCTAAACCAATTGGGACATTACTTGCGCGAACTTCAATTCGTGCACCACAAGAATCCCCTGCTTTACGAAGCTCATCCATATAGGCTTCTAGTTGAGGAACCATTTCCATATTGGCTGCAAAAAACGGATTATCTTCAATGGCTGCAGCTGCTTTAAATGGAATCTCAATATCTCCTAACTGGCTCATATAGCCATAAAACTGCATGCCATATTTTTCCTTGAGCCATTTCTTGGCAATCGCTGCCGCAGCAACCACTGGTGCAGTAAGCCGAGCAGAAGAACGGCCACCACCACGCGGATCACGTAAGCCATATTTAAAGTGATAGGCGTAATCAGCATGGCCAGGTCTAAATGCCTTCAAAATCTCACTGTAGTCTTGACTACGATGATCAGTATTGCGAATAAGTAGTGCAATAGGTGCGCCAGTCGTTAGCCCCTCATATACCCCTGACAAAATTTCAACTTTATCTTCTTCTTTACGCTGGGTAACATGACGTGATGTACCAGGTTTACGACGATCTAAGTCATTTTGTATATCAGCCTCACAAAGCGACATTCCTGGTGGGCAGCCGTCAACCACAGCTCCAATAGCGGGACCATGGGATTCACCAAAAGTAGTGACAGTAAAGAGAAGACCTAATGTGTTGCCTGACATGCCCTCATTATCTCATTTGTCAGAAAAATGGGCCCAAACAGGCCCATAAATGCAATGTATAACTTGGAAGATCAGCCGTTAGTCTTGGTTGTTTCCTCTGGCCAATCCCGAATATAGGCTTTGAGCATCGAGTTCTCAAAATCTTGAGCCTCTACAACCGACTTAGCAACGTCATAAAAAGAAATCACACCCATTAGCATTTTTTGATCTATTACTGGTAAATATCGAGTGTGGTCAACGAGCATCATGCGACGCACCTCATCAATTTCAGTCTCCATATTGCAAGAGATTGGCTTGGAATTCATGACGGATTTGACGTGCAACCCATCTAAGGTTCCATGGTGAGTAGCTAAGGCTGCAATCACCTCACGAAAAGTCAGAATACCTACTAGCTTGTCGTACTCCATCACCACTAAGGAGCCAATATCATGCTCACTCATAACCAACACAGCCGTTTGTAGTGGGGTTTCTGGGGCTACAGTAAAGAGGGTGCCACCCTTTACACGCAAAATGTCACGAACTTTCATTTGATCTCCAGAAAATAGTCACTTGTAGAGAAACAATATAGTCTTAAGCCCTTGCACAATCAAGGGTTCTATCGAAAGTTTCAGTAGCGAATAACCCTTATGACACCAGTACGAACGCTAGGTAAGTTAGCCACAAATACCGCCCCTGCCAAGGTGATCCACCAAGTAAGATAGATCCAAATCAAGGCTAAAGGGAATATGGCAAAGGCTCCATAAACTGTCTTATAAAAAGCCGTATTCGTTAAAAAGAGACCAAATCCAAATTTCATTAACTCAAATGACAAAGCTGCAACGAGGGCGCCGCTAAAAGCATCTGCCCATAAAATCTTGGAATAAGGCAAGATTTTATAAACCACCGTAAATACCGCAATTGCCAAGAGTACAGGGACTACTGTGGCTATCAGACTTAAGCCAAAACTCAAAGATTCAGTCCACCCCCCAGACGCACTGAGCAAGAGACCGCTTAAATAGGTACCAACACCAAGTAAGATAGGGCCCAAAATTGTGGCGGCCGCATAGATAGCGATTTTCTTCAAAATGGGTCGTCTTTGAGTCACCCGAAATATTTGATTAAAGGCTCCTTCAATCACTGCCAATGTCATGATGGTTGTAATCACTAAGCCCAAGAGACCCAATAAAGTCAAACCTTTAGCTTTACTGGAAAACTGGTCAAGATAATTAAAAACCTGCTCATTTAAACCACCTGGCATATAAGTATCTAGGAGCCACCCCTGAAAGGCGTACTTAATTTTGATAACACTAGGCAAATATCCAATCAATATGGATGCAACTGTTAGCATCGGGACCAATGACAAAGTGGTGGTAAATGCGAGACTAGCAGCAATCTGTTGCAAATTTTGACCGCGATTGCGCTCCCATATCTCTTTCCCAAGAGAGAGCCATAATTGAGGATTACGAAATAGGCGCATCGCCGTATCATAAGAGAAGAAGATGATCCAATCCGATATTTTAGTTTTGTACTACTCCCGCTATGGCGCCACTAGAGATCTAGCTCGCTTGATTGCGGAGGGTATTGAGAGTGTTCCTGGGGCTAACGCCCGTCTTCGAACCGTACCGGCAATCTCGACTGTTTGTGAAGCAATCGAGGCTAGCGTACCGGCTGATGGCGCTCCCTATGTTGAATATGCTGATTTACAAGAATGTATTGGACTAGCTCTTGGCTCTCCCACCCGCTTTGGCAATATGGCCGCTCCCATGAAATACTTTTGGGATGGCAGTGCTTCGCAGTGGCTTAGTGGCGCACTCATTGGTAAGCCAGCCTGTGTATTTACCAGTACTGGCAGTCTTCATGGCGGTCAAGAGAGCACCCTGCTGACCATGATGATTCCCTTACTCCATCATGGCATGATGATTGTGGGCCTACCCTATAGCGAACCTGATTTAATGAGTACGAGTACGGGCGGTAGCCCCTATGGACCAAGTCATTTAGCCCATGCCGATGCTAGCGAACCCATCAGCGCCGAAGAACAAAGACTAGCCAAAGCCCAAGGCAAAAGACTTGCCCAGATCGCTCTCAAACTCATCTAGATATAAAGCAGCCATGTTTAAAAAGCGATTAGAAAAGAATCCCTATCAATTAATGGCTTTTGCCGCTTTTGTTGATCTGTTCATCCTGTGCGTTTGTTGGGAATGGTTTATTTCCCCGTTGCGTCCTGGTGGCTCTTGGTTGATTCTGAAAGGCATCCCCTTGTTATTTGCCATTCCTGGGATTTGGCACGGTAAGGTCTACACCATGCAGTGGGCCTCAATGCTAATTCTGCTATATGCCACCGAGGGACTGGTTCGCATTCTAGAGACAGGGGCTAATTTTTGGCTAGCTGCCCTAGAAACCCTGCTAGCTACTATTGGCTTTATTTGCTTGCTGATCTATCTCAAACCGATTAAAGCAAGAGCAAAGATTCTGAAAAAGCAACAAGCACAAGTTAAGTAAAGTGATCGGGATCTCGGTTTAAGCACTGTATCGCTCTCCAAAAGGCTTTAAATCCCCAGCTAGGCTTAATTTAGGCTTTTTCTCTAAATTTTTCATATTTCTGTCATTTTCCTGTCATCCCACAGGATTTCTCAGGCGTTGTATCGCCATAGAGGAGACAAATATGTCAACAAGACTCAAACGTTGGGCCCGCGCAATTCAGCAGATTGATTTGTCCAAAAGGACAGATCCAGAAACAGCCATTGGCTACTTAGATAGCAAATACCGCGATATTGCTTGGCGCTACATTCGAATTCTAGGCTTTGAACGCACCATCAGCTTCATGGCTAGCAACAACTTTCATCCAGAATAAGACTCTAGACTCAAAATCACCCCAGATTAGGCAACTATCTGGGGTTTGGTGTTATTAGGGGCTCTTCCTTAGGTCTAAACACCCAAAATGCCAATAGCACCACGGCTAAACAGGCGCAAGTTCCAGAGAACATAAAAGCATAGCCTGGCCCCACTGACTCATAAAGCCAGCCAAAGATAAATGACGCTGGAAATAGCATTAAACCGGATGTCAGGTTAAACCACCCAAAAGCAGTACCTGCCATGCCAGGAGGAGCTAAGTCTGCCACTAAGGCTTTCTCAACCCCTTCAGTGGCTGCTTTAAATAGGCCATACAGTCCAAATAAAGCGAACAGCATCCCAATAGAAATTCCGGGTAAGCCCATCGCGAAATAAAAGAAGGCAAATACGCACCAGGCAATCACAATCAGATACTTACGGCCAAAACGATCAGATAGGGCTGAAAGTGGTGTACCAAATACTGTGGTGATCAAAGATATAGTCGCCCACATCAAAGGTATCTGCTCCTGTGGCACCCCTAATTCTCTAGCCCTTAGTAATAAGAACATATCCGATGAATTTCCTAAGGCAAATATTCCGACCGTCAGGATGTAGCGTTTAAATTGCGGGGAAAGACCTGCTAGCGACCAAGAAAAGGGGGGGCTCTTCACTTGCTCTTCGCGAGCGGGTTCTCGCAGGCAAAGCGCCAAAATAACGGTAAAGACCCCTGGCACAATTGCCCAGAGAAAAATATCTCTCAAGGGGACATTAAGCCAAAGCAAGAAGGCTGCCAATAATGGGCCCACTACTGCCCCAGCATTATCCATCGAGCGGTGCAATCCATAGGTAATACCCCGTTGATTTGCTGGCACACTTTGCGCAAGCAAGGCATCACGCGGTGAGCTTCTAAGACCCTTTCCTAGTCGATCGGTAAAACGAATACATAAAACCCACATCCAAGAGCTAGCGATGGCGATCAGAGGTCGGCCTATCGCTGCCATAAAGTAGCCCACCACTATCCATGGTTTGGTTTTTTTAGTCTTATCAACGATCACGCCTGAGACTAATTTAAAAATACTAGAGGTTGCCTCGGCAACTCCTTCAATCAGACCCAATGCTTTAGGTCCGGCCATCAAAACCGAAGCTAAATACAGCGGCATTAAGGGGTAGAGCATTTCGCTCGCAGCATCATTAAAGAAGCTGATGAGACCAATTAACCAAACAGTTTTAGGAAGAGAAAAGAGATTTTTAAACATATAGATGCCATGATGCACTGAATTTTGACTCATTAAATAAACAGCTCAATATTGTCATAAATACTTGAAAGTAGAGGCAATAAATCGTAGGATTGGAGGGTTGGCGAAAGCCCACCATAAAAACAGATTAAAAAAAATAGATCTCTCTTTAAAGGAATGCATCATGAATCAAAAAAAATTAGTCAAACAAATGTTAAAAAAGCTTGATAAGTTAGAAGCTGATAGAGAGAAATTGATCGACAAGTTAGCCAAGACTTTAGATAAGATGGAAAAAGCTGCGCCTGCTAAAAAAGCACCAGCAAAAAAAGTAGCTGCTAAGAAGGTTGCTGCTAAAAAAGCACCAGCGAAAAAAGCAGCTGCTAAGAAGGTTCCTGCTAAAAAAGCACCAGCGAAAAAAGCAGCTGCTAAGAAGGTGGCTCCACCTCCAGTTGCCGCTTAATTTACTAGCAAAGTATTGGACTCTGTCTTGTGAGTAAGTTAGATCACCCTTATGAGGCAGAGCTAGAGCTTTTACAAATTCAATTAGTCAAACTTCAGCATCACATTATTGAAAAAGGTACGCGTCTTCTGGTCATATTGGAAGGCCGTGATACCGCCGGTAAAGATGGCACCATCAAAAGAATTACCGAACACCTTAGCCCAAGAGATAGTCGAGTAGTCGCATTAAATAAACCTTCCTCTCGCGAAGAAGGTGAATGGTATTTTCAGAGATATGTCGCAGAGCTACCTAGCGCTGGTGAGTTGGTTATTTTCAACCGCAGTTGGTATAACCGCGCTGGTGTTGAAAAAGTAATGGGCTTTTGTACTGATGCGCAATACAAACAGTTTATGGGTTCTGTAAATGAATTCGAGTCTTTGCTAGTGAACTCGGGTACTCAGATTATTAAATACTACCTAGACATCAATAAAGAAGAGCAGGCTAAGCGCCTTAAAGATCGTGCTATTGATCCCTTAAAGCAGTGGAAGATTAGCCCGATTGATAGTCAAGCCCAAAAGATGTGGAAACCCTATAGCATTGCACGTAATCTAATGCTCGAGAAAACGAGTAGCGTAGATGCACCTTGGACTGTCATAGATGCCAATGATAAAAAATTGACGCACCTCAATTTAATCCGGGATCTTTTATCTCGCGTCAATTATCCGAGTAAGGATAAGAAGATTCTCAAGGTAGACTCGAAAATAGTGCGGCCCTGCCCGCCTCTCTCAAATGCATTACCCAAGCTCGCTAAATAACTTTAATTATCTAAAGAATTGTTGAGCTTCTTCTATCAGCTGTGCTGGTAGCTCCTCTGGAATGTAGTGACCACAAGCTAGCGATCTTCCTGTAACATCCCTCGCGACCTTTTCCCAATCATGTAGTGGTGCAAAACAGCTGTTTACTAATCCATGCTCGCCCCATAACACGCGCAGGGGCATTGTGATCTCTTTTCCGAGTAATCGATCAGCACGATCATGCTCTAGGTCAATTGTTGCGGCAGCTCGGTAGTCTTCGCACATGGCGTGCATGCTTTGAAGATTGCTAACACCAGCAAGATATTGAGCCCAACAAGCAGGATCAAAAATATCCGTACCAGCATGGCGCCCCATATGGTTTTTAAGCCAAAACTCGGGGTTTGCTGCAATCATAGTTTCTGGAACGGGCTCAGGCTGAATTAAGAAGAACCAATGCCAATATCCCTTAGCAAATGCCATGGTGGTGTTTTCATACATCGTCAGGGTTGGTGAAATATCTAACACCATTACTCGTAGAACACTCTCTGGAAAATCCATTGCTAAGCGATGAGAGACACGACCCCCACGATCATGACCCATCAAGAAAAACTGTTTATACCCAAGGGTCTGCATCACGGCGTGCTGATCTGCAGCCATCGATCTTTTGGAATAGGTGGAATGATCAGACTTGCCATGCGGCTTTGAAGAAGCCCCGTAGCCACGCAAATCAGTTACTACTACGGAATATTGTTTGGCCAATTGCGGTGCAACTCGGTGCCAAATCGCTTTGGTTTGTGGAAAACCATGTAGCAAAAGTAATGGCGGACCAGAGCCACTGCTCTGACAAGCAATTTCTATTAAACCATCTGCCGAGTGAACAGTAATTGTTTTTTGCTCAAACCCAGGAATCTGAAAAGTCATTGCGCTGTCTAATAAAAAAGAGCCTCCTAAATCAAGAGGCTCTTTTAATTTGAATACCCATCACCGATTAGCCATGGTTTCAATTTCAGCGACAGTGACATAGCCTTTGTTCTGAGAATCAATATAACTAAAATTACTGTAGATACGAGGCATGCAACCCTTAGCTTCA
>CAIZRK010000040.1 GCA_903935355.1 uncultured beta proteobacterium
CACTGCCCTTGGATGGCTATGAATGGATTACAAGGAATCCTGAACTGTCTTGAGAATGCCTCTGGTGAAATTTTCATAGAGGAAGATGTGCGAGTGAAGGCGCTAGGCTGCGTTGAACGCATGCTCGACTTCACCCAGAATCATCCTGATCTACTTGCCAAAGCACAGCATGGCTTTGTCAAAAATATTGGTGCGGCTTAATTACTTATTTTGTCTTTTGTTTTTTCTTAATTTAGATCGATTCATTCATGTTTGAGTACAACGAGACTTTAGAGCAAGCCCGTCAACGCAATATTGCTGATGCGCTGATGGAAGATATTGGTAAGTGCGATTGGACTGCGCAATTAGTTCCTAGCAAACCGGTTCATGCCCAACTAATTGTTCGTGAGCAGGCTGTTCTGTGTGGGGTGGATTGGTTTGAGGGCACTCTCAAGAAATTAGATCCTTCAGCAAAAGTGACTTGGCACTACCTCGAGGGCAACTTGATGAAGCCCGATACCAAAGTTTGCGATATTGAGGCCAACTCTCGCGCCCTACTCTCTGCTGAGCGCCCCTGTATTAACTTCTTGCAAACGCTCTCTTGGACGGCCAGCATTGCACGTCAGCATGTCGATGCAATTGCAGGCGTCAGCCCAAATCCTAATGGCTGTGCAGTGCTCGATACACGCAAAACGATTCCTGGCTTACGTCAGGCGCAGAAATACGCAGTACGTGTGGGTGGCGGTCAAAACCAACGTCTTGCACTATGGCATGGCATCCTCATTAAAGAGAATCACATCGCCGCTGCAGGCGGTGTGGCTGCTGCAGTCAAGGCTGCACAGGCATTGAATTCTGGGGTGGATATTCAGGTAGAAGTAGAAAGTCTTGTGGAATTGAAAGAGGCTTTAGATGCTGGAGCGAAGAGCATATTGATTGATAACTTCACTACCGACCAAATGAAAGAAGCTGTTGCCTTTACTAATGGTCGCGCTTTATTAGAAGCTTCTGGTGGTATCGATTTAGAGCAGATGCGTGCGATTGCCGCTACTGGCGTTGATCGCATCTCTCTTGGAAAGCTGACTAAAGATATTAAGGCTGTGGATTTCTCGATGAGGATCAAGACTCATAAAAGCACGGACTGAATTCCCTTCATATCAATGATCTGAAGTAATTTGGCTGCAGCTCCACTTGGATGCTTTCCAGAGCCGGCAGACTCCCATTTCTGAACAGTCGAAACACTGACGTTGAGTAATGCGGCAAAAATTGATTGGCTCATTTTTGCTCGATGAATCCTAAGATCGGCTACCTTTTTTGGCGTAAAGACTGGTGGCTTCTCTATGCAAAGCGCTTTCATCTTCACGAGGTCATGCTTCGTCAACAGGCCATGATCATCCAAGGTCAAAGCCATTTCAAGCAGCTCATCTAATACTCGATTTTCTTCAGTAACTATTTTCTTGCTCATCGCAATTTAACTCCTTTAATATTCCGAAACTGGCTAACTCACGTAGTTTATGTATATCTGCCTTCTCAAAAGATTTTGAAATTACTGTTGCCGCCTCCTGCTCTCTATCCGTAAAGTCTGATCCAGGGCTACTTTTCTCTCTACCAACAATAAAAACAATTGCATCTTTATTTTTCTTCGCCACTAGCGTACGAATGCCTCCGCTTTTCCCTTGACCAGCGATAGGAACCCTTTTCTTGCAAATGCCATCACCCAAGTCCGCCTCATAAATACCCAGATCAATCTCTCTTGCTGCATTGCATAGTGCGCTAGTTGCAACTCTCTTTTTAGCCCATCGATCAAATGTTTTTGTTTTCATGACTATTTTCATAGTCAAAATTCTAATCTATTGCACTCAGTGCTATAACATTGTAGTTGACAATGGATTGGGGTTGTTTAACCTCTAATATTTGTATATACAATAATTAGAAATAATTGCTAATCACGAATGTCGGGGCTGGAATTGAATAGGAAAAATCAAAATTCGCAGGAAGATTGGGTTGACCCAGACGACGCACCAGAAGCGGATGAAGAATGGTTTAGGGATGCTCATGTCTATGTTGGAGACACGCTTATCAAAAGAGGTGTCGGAAGACCTCCCATTAAAAACACTAAAGAGATGCTGAGTCTAAGAATGGACTTTGATGTACTAGAGAAGCTACGAGCAAGCGGTAAAGGCTGGCAAACCCGACTAAACAAATATATTAAAGAAGCTGTTTTAAAAGGCGATCTTTAGAACGATTTAGGTCTCAGGAGCCTCTGAAGTACCTTCAGCCTGAGGCGTCAAAATAGTCGGATAAGAAACTGCCCAAGTACCTGGGTAGTCACGGCTATAGTGTAGCCCTCTACTTTCTCTGCGCATCAGCGCCGATCTCACGATTAACTCGGCACACTCCAATAAGTTACGCAATTCAATTAAATCACGTGTCACTTTAAAGTTAGCGTAATACTCTTGTACTTCGTATCTGAGTAGTTTAATTCTGTGAAGCGCTCGCTGTAGACGTCGATCCGTTCTCACAATGCCGACGTAGTTCCACATCAAAGATCTGAGCTCATCCCAATTATGGGCAATGACAACCTGCTCATCCGCGTCTTCTACCTGACTCTCATCCCAAAGTGGCAACACTGGCATAACAGGAGTCTTAAGTTCAGAGATATCGACTGCTGCAGCTTTACCAATCACAATACATTCGAGTAAAGAGTTACTTGCTAAACGATTAGCGCCATGTAGGCCAGTGTATGTCGCTTCACCCACGGCATAAAGTCCGGGGAGATCGGTGCGACCCTTCAGGTCCGTCACTACGCCACCACAGGTGTAATGAGCCGCTGGCACCACCGGAATAGGCTCTTTAGTAATATCTATACCCAGAGTCATACAACGCGCATAGATCATCGGAAAGTGTTCTTTAATGAATGTTTCACCTAAATGGGTAGCATCGAGGTGCACATAATCCAATCCATGCTTTTTCATCTCAAAGTCGATTGCCCTAGCAACAATATCGCGCGGAGCTAACTCATTACGCTCATCATGCTCAGGCATAAAGCGAGTGCCATTGGGTAATTTGAGAATCCCGCCCTCACCACGCATTGCCTCGGTAATCAAGAAGGTGCGATCACTAGGGTGATACAAACACGTTGGATGAAATTGAATAAATTCCATATTACCGACACGGCAACCTGCCCGCCAAGCCATGGCAATGCCATCACCAGTAGCAGTATCAGGGTTGCTAGTGTAGCGATATACCTTGCCAACCCCACCTGTTGCCAGCACTACCGATTTAGCTTCGATGGTTTCTACACAATTATTATTAATATCAAGTGCATAAACACCGTAGCAGCGATTAGGTTTTTTGCGTACGGCCTTAGCATCTAAGTGACGATTGGTAATTAGATCGAGAGCAATCCAGTGTTCTAGCAATTGAATATTTTTATGGGCTCGTGCTTTATCTAGCAGTACTTCATGAATCGCCTTGCCCGTAGCATCCGCTGCGTGCGCAATTCGGCGATGGCTGTGCCCGCCTTCACGCGTAAGGTGTAAACCCATTGGACCAGTAGCATCAGCAGTAAACGGCACACCTTGATCCACTAACCAACGAATTGCTTCGGCGCTTTCTTCAGCAATATAACGAGCGGTAGATTCCACTACTAGACCAGCACCCGCATTTAAAGTATCACTGACATGGGCATCAATACTGTCATGCTCTTTATCTACTACCCCAACAATCCCGCCCTGCGCCCAAGCTGTAGCAGCCTCACCGAGACCTCTCTTGGCCATCACAATGACCGGTTGCGTCTTTGCCATATGTAGAGCTACGGTTAAGCCTGCAAGGCCTGCCCCAATAATGAGAACAGGAAGCTCCGCTTTAGCGTCAGCTTGGGGTGTTGAGGGTTTTGAACTGGCCATGGAGAAGTTAATTCTAAAGGGCATTCGGCATTTGGGTGTTTTTAGTGGATGAAAACAACAAAGCCCCTATATCAGGGGCTTTGATGAATTAGACTAAGTTTAGCAACTTATTACCTTACCATCGCCTTCTGTCTATCAGGATCATTCGTGCCATACCCCATAATTAACGAGGCTTGACCACCTTTAGCTAGCTTGACAGCGCAGTACTTAAATTCAGGGATCTTGCCAAATGGATCTAAGGCAGCATTGGTGATAAGGTTAGCTGCAGCTTCATAGTAAGCAAATGGAATAAAGATCACGCCACGCGGAGTGCCATCGTCTCTACGCACATGTATTCCCACCTCACCTCGACGAGATTGGACCGTAATCACATCACCAGCACTCACGCCTAATTGGGTCATATCCTCTCCATGCATGGAGACTGTAGCCATCGGCTCAATTGCATCTAAGACTGTCGCACGACGCGTCATGCTGCCGGTATGCCAATGCTCTAACTGACGCCCCGTTATCAATACGAATGGATAGTCTGCATCGGGTCGCTCATTGGCGGGAATAATATCGGCTGGCACCAGCTTGACTTTGCCATCAATGGTGGCAAAGTGATCATCAAACACAATCGGGCGACCAGGATCTTCTTCAGAAAGACATGGATAGGTTACGCTAGATTCTTTTTCAAGACGCTCCCATGTAATACCTTTAATAGCAGCATGCATTGCTTGGCGCATCTCGTCGTAGACCTGTGCAACACCATCATCTGGGCCTTGATAGTTCCAATTCAGGCCCATGCGCTTAGCAATTTCCTGAATAATCCACAGATCAGGCTTGGCATCTCCCGGAGGATTAATCGCCTTCTTACCCATTTGCACCATACGATCCGTATTGCTTGCGGTGCCCACTTTCTCTGGCCAAGCACTGGCTGGTAGAACTACATCTGCCAGGAGCGCAGTCTCTGTCATGAAGATATCTTGAACGACAAGATGCTCTAAAGAAGCAAGTGCGTGACGCGCATGATTCAAATCAGGATCGCTCATCGCTGGGTTCTCGCCCTCAATGTACATGCCACGAATTTTATCTGGATCACTATCTGGCGCAGTGATCTTATGCATGATCTCAACTACGGTATAGCCCGGCTTCTTGTCTAACGGGGTATCCCAGAATTTCTCGAACCAGGCATGCGCTTCTGGATTATCAACCCGTTGATAGTTGGGAAACATCATGGGTATCAAACCGGCATCGCTGGCGCCCTGCACGTTATTTTGACCACGCAGTGGATGCAAACCAGATCCTGGTTTACCAATTTGACCGGTAATACTGACCAAAGCGATTAAGCAACGTGCATTATCAGTTCCGTGAACGTGTTGGCTTACACCCATACCCCACAAAATCATTGCAGACTTGGTAGTCGCAAACTCTCTAGCCACTTCACGCAAAGTCTCCGCTGGAATGCCGCATAGCGGTGCCATTGTTTCAGGGCTATAGCCCTTGATATTTTCTTTTAGGGCTTCAAAGTTATTGGCGCGGTCTCTAATAAAGTCTTTATCGACTAAACCTTCTTCAATAATCGCATAAATCATGGCATTGAGCATGGCCACATCGGTATCTGGCTTAAACTGCATAGTGCGCCACGCATGCTTGCTGATATCTGTCAAACGAGGATCACACAATACAATTTTTGCGCCACGCTTAGCGGCATTTTTAAACCAAGTCGCTGCTACAGGGTGATTGGCAGTTGGATTGGATCCTATTAAAAAAATCATGCTGGAGTGCTCTACATCATTTACTTGATTACTTACCGCTCCAGAGCCCACGCCCTCTAGCAGTGCGGCAACAGAAGAGGCATGACAAAGACGAGTGCAGTGGTCCACGTTATTACTACCAAATCCTGTACGTACTAACTTTTGGAAAAGGTATGCCTCTTCATTGCTTCCCTTAGCTGAACCAAAACCTGCCAATACTTTTAAACCATGTTTGTCTTTGAGCTTTTTAAGGCCGCCGCCAGCAACTTCTAAAGCCTCTTCCCAGGTTGCTTCACGGAAGATGCTCGACCAATCTTGCTTGCCTTCGAGGAGCGCCTCATCCTTTGGAATGCCCGACTTACGAATGAGTGGCTTGGTAAGGCGCTGTGGATTATGGATGTAATCCATACCAAAACGGCCTTTGACGCAGAGGCGATTATGGTTAGCAGGCCCATCACGGCCATCAACACTAACAATCTTTTCATCTATAACGTTGTAAGTAATCTGGCAACCCACACCGCAGAATGGACATACCGAGTTGACCTTGCGATCAACAGTTTGCGAGCCAATTAATCCTTTAGGCATCAAAGCGCCAGTTGGGCATGCTTGTACACACTCGCCGCAAGCAACACAAGTACTGTCGCCCATTGGGTCATTGAGATCAAAAACGATTTCACTATGGGCGCCGCGCATCGCATAGCCGATCACATCATTAACCTGCTCTTCTCGGCAGGCACGCACACAACGATTGCACTGAATGCAGGCATCTAGGTTTACTGCCATCGCCGGATGAGAGATATCGCCACTAACTTTATCGCGACGCAAAGCTTTTAGCTCTGGTCGCACTGTGACATCCATGCGGGCAGCCCAAGTACTGAGTTCCCCATGTTGTTGTTTTATTTCTTGTTCTTTATTGTCTCCCACCCACTTAAAGCCCTGATCTGGCATGTCAGAGAGCAACATCTCTAACACCAACTTCTGACTCTTTAAGGCGCGCTTACTATTTGCCTGGACTTCCATGCCTGGCGTTGCACTTCTGCAGCAGCTAGGCGCCAAGGTACGTTCACCATTGATTTCTACTACACATGCACGACAATTTCCGTCAGGGCGATAACCTTCTTTAAAACACAAATGCGGGATATTAATGCCATGACGTTTTGCAGCCTTTAAAATTGTCTCTCCCTCGTAAGAAACGATAGTCTGGCCATCTAGCTTGAACTCGATGGTTGGTAATTCGAGTTCTTTGGGATTTATTGGTGCATTCATATGTATCTTGTCTTTTCCGAGCTCTTAGCACTTATGACATTAAGCCACTTCTTGGGGAAAATATTTAGCGATGCAACGAATCGGATTAGGGGCGGCTTGACCCAAACCACAGATAGAAGCATCAACCATCACTGTTGCCAAATCTTCTAAGGTTTCTTGATCCCAAGATTTAGCTTGCATGAGTTTTGCAGCTTTGCCAGTACCAACACGGCATGGGGTGCATTGACCACAACTTTCATGCTCAAAGAAATGCATCACGTTTAAGGCCATGTCACGCGCTTTGTCTTGATCACTAAATACCATTACAGCAGCAGAACCAATAAAGCAGCCATAGGGCTGTAAAGTGTCAAAATCTAGCGGGATGTCATTGAGGGAAGCGGGTAATATACCGCCAGAAGCGCCACCAGGTAGATAGCCATAAAACTTGTGGCCATCTTGCATGCCACCACAATATTCATCGATTAGTTCTTGAATAGTAATACCAGCTGGGGCTAATTTGACGCCGGGGGTTTTCACTCGACCGCTCACGCTATAGCTACGCAATCCTTTGCGATTGTGGCGACCAAAAGAGCTAAACCACTCAGGGCCACGCTGAACAATATCGCGCACCCAGTAGAGAGTTTCAAAGTTATGCTCAAGCGTTGGTCGACCAAATAAACCGACTTGTGCAATATAGGGAGGGCGCATACGGGGCTCACCACGCTTACCTTCGATGCTTTCAATCATGGCAGATTCTTCACCGCAGATATAAGCACCTGCACCACGACGCAATTCGATTAAAGGTAAATCAAATGGTGCTTTTGCATGTAATTTTTTTAATTCAAGCTCGAGTATTTCACGGCAACCATGATATTCATCACGTAGATAAATATAGCAAGCATCAATACCAACTACCTTAGCTGCAATCAGCAGGCCTTCCAAGAATCGATGAGGGTCTCGCTCTAAATAAGTGCGATCTTTAAACGTTCCTGGCTCACCCTCGTCGATGTTTACCGCCATCAGCTTAGGCGCCACTTGATCTTTAACAATTCTCCACTTACGCCCTGCCGGAAAGCCTGCGCCACCTAGTCCCCGCAAGCCAGAGTTTTCCATTGCTTTAATAACGCTTTCGCTCTCACGCTTTCCCTCAAATAGATCTTTAGCTAATGTATAGCCACCCTGAGCACAATAGGCCTCATAACCAACATAATCTGGTGAGACGGCTTGGTTTTCACCCTGAGGAGACACACCACCCTCAGTAAAGGCTACAGGGTCAAAAAGGGCATCATCTTTTGCCATCGGCTGAGTAGTTAGATTATTTTTAATAGCAGCTATTACCTTATCGATGCTAGCAAATAGCACTGGGTACTGGTGCACCACTGCCACAGGCGCTTGTTCACAACGCCCAATGCAAGGCGCCGCGATCACTTTGACATTGGCGTTACCTAAAATGGCAGGCAGCTTTGTCAATAGATTTTGTGCTCCGGCTAATTGACAAGCAATGCCATCACATACCCGCACAGTGATATCCGCAACGGGCTCATTGCCACGCACCACTTCAAAGTGGTGATAGAAAGTGGCTACTTCATACACTTCAGCCATTGGTAAATTCATTTCTTTTGCCAAGGCTACTAAATGACGATCATGCAAAACACGATACTCATCATTGAGCTTGTGTAAGTTTTCGATCAGTAGATCACGCCGAGAAGCATTTTCACCAATTAACTCGCGAACCTGCGCAATAGAAACGTCATCAGCTTGACGTCCTTTGAGCTTACTTTTACGACGAATGATTTCCCTTAAATCATCTACCGTTGCTACTGCAAGTGCTTTGGTTTTTCCAGAGGATTTGGGGTGAGTCATAGTCGGTAGTCTCTAATATCTAGTCGCAAGGTAAATGCTATTTTTATAGGCTCAAAAAGAAATCAAATATCAACCTAAGTAATGCCTACATAAGCGTTGTTAACTACCTCGCTATATAGAAAGCATCCATCAAAATCATGATAGATTTTGGGTTATTTTTACCCCGAAGTCCTTGACGGCGCTCAAGGGAATGAAGACTGGGGTTTACCCTAGATTAAAGTAGTGATGGTGATGGACGATCGCCAGGCGGAAGCGAATAATCTAACTTGCGCTCATAGACGCGTGCCTTAAAGCAATCGTTGTAACCTGGGCTGCCGATTCGCCAACCAATGGAAGTGCAGTCATCTTGCGCTGCAGACTCAATCGATCCACAGGCTGTGAGGCCCAGAACCGCAAAAAGAACAAGTAAGTGAAGTGATGACAATTTAGATGATTTCATACCTCAAGTCTACTGGATTTTGTCGACTATTTCGAGGGGCATCTTTTCTCTCCTATTAGCCGCTAATTTTGGCGATAAAAATCAAGGCACAATAGGCTTTTAGTCAAATCTTTTATTTAAGAATCATTCATGCCCCAAGCCATTATTTTCGATGTTGAAGCAACCGACAAAAAAGATGCCGTCATTATTGAGGCCGCATCACTAGATGTCAGCTCTATTAATCCACTTGTAGTGGGCAATCCTTGGGTACAGCGCTATAACCCTGGTAAACCAATTAGCTTAGGTGCCTTAGCAACCCACCACATCATGGATGAAGAGTTGGTCAATTGCCCCGCTAGTAGCTCGTTTCGTTTGCCAGCAGGTACTAAGTACCTTATTGGTCACAGTGTAGATTTTGATTGGGAGGCAATCGGAAGTCCTGAGGTAAGACGTATTTGTACTTTAGCCCTTTCTCGCAGCCTTTGGCCAGAGATTGATAGCCACACACAAAGCGCCCTGCTTTATTTTTTTGAAAGGACTACCGCAAGAGAGCAATTGCGTGAAGCGCATAGTGCATTAGCCGATGTGTGGATCTGCTCCAAGATTCTAGGTCAGATTATTGCGAAACTTCGCCCTACTTCTCTAGATGCTTTATGGGAAATGTCCGAGAAAGCCAGAATCCCAACCATCATGCCTTTTGGCAAACACAAGGGTGAACTGATTAGCCAATTACCAGTAGATTACAAACGCTGGGCTTTACGCCTAGATAACATCACTGGTTATTTGCGTAAAGCCTTAGAGATTTAATGATGTTTATGGGCTGAACTCACTAGCTTTTCTGTAAATGCAATCGCAATGGCAGAGAGCACGAAAGTAATATGGATTAATGTTTGCCACATTAAGGTTTTTTCATCATAGGAAGCGGCATTAATAAAGGTCTTGAGCAAGTGAATCGATGAAATACCAATAATGGCCGTTGCTAACTTGACTTTGAGAACGCCAGCATTAACATGCGATAACCACTCTGGCTGATCGGGGTGATTTTCTAGCTCTAGACGAGAAACAAAGGTTTCCCATCCCCCTACGATAACCATGACCAATAAGTTGGAGATCATCACCACATCAATGAGCCCCAAGACTACTAGCATTAATGCAGTTTCAGTCATGGACTTATCTGCCATCATGCTAATCAAGTGGACTAGCTCTAGCCAAAACTGCCAAACATACACACCTTGAGCAACGATGAGGCCAATGTACAGTGGTGCCTGTAGCCAGCGTGACATAAAAATCCAGCGAGGCAACGGGCGTAGTTTTTTCTCTATGCTACTTAGATTATTTTCATTCATGCCGCAATTTTAGCGAAATTTGTGACATTTTGATTACTTGGCACACGGCAGCAAAAATAAGCACAAATAGAGCTTGGGAATAAGGAATCCGTGATTTCCTTATCCCCCCAGGCCTGCTGCTTTTTTACTGGCACTGCTGGTTCAATACTTGCGACTCAATCCTTGCCGATTAATCCGCTCGTTGCGCTTAGTATTCTTTAGTACTGCGCAGTAAGACAAAATCATGATCACTGCGAGTGAGATGCCATTAAAGTGATTTAATAATTCCATGTATTTCTCCTAGTGTTACCTACGTTTTATTAAGTTGCATTTCTAGTTTTGTTTCAGTTAATTCAGAATACGGCATAACTAGCTCATAAAATGAGCTAGTAAATTTCATTGCCTATTAATTGCTTTTGGGGTTCTTTTTGCATCCTTCTTTTTCTTTCGTCTTGGTTTGTACTAATATTTTTGATTTAGCGCACGATAGGTAGTTCATCCCACCGGGTGGTGTAATTGGGAGATTTATTACCTGATCGCATCTGCCAGTTTTGTGTTGTTCCAGAGGCGGCTGATCTGATCACCGCATTACCAAAGCGATTATTGATTGAGTCCATGGCTTTCATGAGACCGGCCGATTTGCCTTTAACATGGATATCATCAAATAATGATTGCTGAACTGTGGGTTTATCCGCTAAGAGGCTCAACATCACACCAGCTTTTTTGTATTTAAAGCCTGCTTGGTAGATTTGCTTTAAGACTTTGAGTGCCGCCGCTGTCAGGATTAAGGTGTTATCACTCGGACCCGTCAGTGCAACAGTAATACTTTGATGGTGCTGCGGCTCGTGTGGTTTAAATGAGTTGGTTTGAATAAAAACCGTAAGAGCGCCCGTGACTGATTTTTGTGCTCTCAGTTTTTCTGCGCTCCTAGCAGTGTGGGTGGCTACTGACTCGGCTAGCTCATCTAGAGCAGTCACGGGCTTGCCAAAACTGCGGGAAGAAACAATTTGTTGTTTGATTGGAGCCACTTCTTCTAACTGCAAGCAAGAGACACCGCGTAACTCATAACAAAGGCGCTCCATCACTACGCCAAACTGTTGACGCATGGCTTGAGGTGAAGCCTGCAAGAGATCAAAGGCAGTATGAATGTGGAGTTCTTTGAGTTTTTTACAAGTCTGCTTACCGACCCCCCATACCTCTCCAACTGCGGTCTCTGCCATCCACTGATAGAGCTCTTCTTTTGGCATAGAGTCAACATCACATACGCCTGAAAATATTTTGTGTTTCTTAGCTAAGTGATTGGCCAACTTGGCAAGCGTTTTGCTCCTGCCAATGCCCACGCAAACTGGCAGGCCAGTAGTGTCTTTGACTTCTTGCTTGATGGTGTGGCCCAAACTAGTAGGATCTACATACTGTTTTAGTACGGTCTCGATTGCCAAAAAGCTCTCATCGATGCTGTATACCTCAAGGTGCGGGGTAAACTTTTTCAACACTTCCACCACCCGACCGCTCATATCTCCATAGAGCGTGTAGTTCGATGAATAAGCCTGTATGCCATGCTTCTTAGCCAACTCTTGCATCTGAAACCATGGAGTTCCCATCTTCACACCAAGCACTTTGACTTGCGCACAACGCGCTACAGCGCAACCATCGTTATTCGAGAGCACCACCATCGGCACATTCTCTAACTTGGGGGCAAAGACCCGCTCACACGATACGTAAAAGTTATTCACATCCACGAGTGCAAAAAGATGGCTTGCGGGTATTTTGGTATTCATGCTGATTTACCGTTTCTGCCACTAGAGTGGCTGTACTTACGCACGACCCCGACTACTACACCCCAAATCTGGAGTTCGCTACCCTCGTTAAAGGTAATGGCCTCAAAACTAGAGTTTTCTGGTTGGAGCTCAATTCGGCCTCGTAATTGATAGAGTCGCTTAATGGTGTACTCACTATCAACCACAGCCACAACGATGTCTTTGTGCATCGGCTTAAGGGCCTTATCTACCACCACCTTGTCGCCATCGCAAATACCCGCGCCCATCATTGAGTCACCTTTAACGGTAAACATAAAGGTGGCTGGCTTGTTTTGAACTAAATAGTGATTTAAATCGAGGCCTTCTTCCGCATAATCAGCCGCTGGGCTTGGAAAACCCGCTGAAATTCGGTGGCTTAGGAGCTTGTATTCAAAAGGGGTATGCGCCACCAAGCCTTGTGGGGCTTGGCTAAGGGTGTTTGCTAAAACAGCATTGGAAAGTGCGATAAGTGCCATAAGTCCTAATATACTGTATATCTATACAGTATATCAATACCAGACACTAATTTTTTAAGGCGCCCTTTCTAGAGGCCCCAAGGATGTTGCTTTTTAGCTCTTTTTAACTACCTTCTGGGCAGGGGCACCCCCTTTAGAAAGGTTGCTAAGGTTTTGTACGCTCTGCTCAAAATTACTAAAAGAATCTGCCATTGAAGCGCGCATGAGCTCAAAGTTTTGCAGTGCCATGCCAAATGGATCTTTAAAAGCTGAGGCATAGGCTTCTACACCTAGAGGAATATTTTTGGGGGTATTTTGGGTAGCATCATTTACGAAGTGAATGAGATCTTCCTTGGCCTCTTCCATCAGCGCTTGGGCAATTTGCACCAACTCTTGATTACCGCTACCTAAGGCCTTTAATACCGCAGCTTGGTATTGCATTACTTCTTTGGCAGCATCTTGCAATACTTGTGCGTGCACCATGTCAAAAGCTGATTTGGGATCAGAAGTTTTGAGAAGTTCTGAAACCTTTTCCTGAAAGAGTGCTGCCATTTTTTGTGCTGCTTGTTGATTAATTTTGGCAATTTCTTCTGCTTTGCTTGCCGCTACCATCCCCATTGCTTTAGATGCCTCCAAAGCCCTGCTCTGCTGAGCCATTACATTTAAATCAAATGGATTCTTATTCATAAAACCTCCTCTTCTATAGAAGCAATGCAATTAGGGCATCCGAGCGATCTTGCCTCCCTTAATCTACTCCGAATCTCTGAGTCATCGAATAGAGAAATACCAGTAGAATTTATCAGAAAATCGTCAAGCAGTACTATCTTTGACATTCAGTCTCCCCTTATATTTTTATCAAGCTATTTGTGCAGCGACCTTCAAATTACCCAATGGCACAAATAACTTTGCAGGTGCCACCTCCAACTCAATGATATTGGCAATCATCTCTGCCGTACAAGCAGACAAAGTCCAACCAAGATGGCCATGTCCTGTGTTGTAAAAGACGTTTGACTTAGCGCCCTTACCCACTCTAGGCAACATATTGGGCATCATGGGGCGCAAGCCAGCCCATGGCACCACCGAGCGCGTACTGACCTCTGGAAAGCATTCTTTCACCCAGTCAACGAGGGGTTTGATGCGGTCAGCTCGAATATCACGGTTTTCTCCATTAAATTCTGCGGTACCTGCAACCCGGAATCGATCGATTCCCAAGCGACTCGTGACCAATTTAGTTTCATCATCCAAAAGACTTACCTGAGGTGCGCCCGCTTGACTAGCTTCATCAGCCAAATTAACTGTAATGGAATAGCCTTTGACTGGATAGACATTAACGCGGTCACCTAACTGCGCAGCCAGATTACGACTGCCAATGCCAGCACACACCACGACTTTATCAAACTCCATACTCTCCAGATGGTCGCCTTTTTTCAGCGTGACTTTAACTCGGTCGCCATCTGATGCAATAGCCTGAACCTCATGATCGTAAATCATCTTGACGCCTAACCTCTCAGATGCCAAGGAGAGTCCATGGGTAAATTTATGGATATCTCCAGTAGAGTCACTTTCGGTATAGTAGCCACCGTAGTAATTTCCAGAAAGAGTTGGCTCAATTTGCTTCATTTCTGCAGGAGTTACCGCCTGACGTGGTAAGCCGCCAGCCGCCAACAATGTCGATACTTTACCGGCATGATCAAAGCCGCTCTTATCGCGATAAATATGCAAAATACCCTCTCTTTTTAGATCAAAATCAATGGACTCATTTTGAGCCCAAGAAAAAAGATACTGTCTTGCCTCAATAGCCATCTTTGCTGTTTCGATCGTATTGGTCTTGTAATTAGGAATGGCTGCGATAAATTCTGCGAACCAAGATGCCTTATGCCAACTCGGCGTCATATTCACCAGCAAAGGGGCATCCTTTTTAAAGATCCACTTGATTCCCTTATAGATAGTTCCCCAGTAATTCCAAACCTCCGAATTAGATACGGACAGTTGACCACCGTTGGCAAATGAGGTTTCCATACCTGAGTAACGATTGCGTTCAATGAGTGTGACGTGATAACCGCGCTTGACTAAAGCATAGGCAGTAGTGACGCCAGTAATACCGCCACCAATAATGACAAATGATTTCATATAAAGATCCAAACAGCGCCGAGGGTTGGGCCCATGAGCAACATGCTCAATGAACGCCCCCTCTGTTTTGGACCTGAGAGATTCACAAATTCAGAAGAATTTGCTTGCTCCTGCGGTGCTTTAGCTGACGTACGCCAAAGACTCTTCAGAGTTTTTAAGTGATACCGGTTCTTTTGCCTGAGAGTTTCCGGGGCGGTTGCTCCTTCGGCGCTTCGAACGAATCGGAGTCTCTCCCGATATCAATCCTAAATATTACAAGTGATGATTTTAGTTAACTTTGTTTTTACTGTCAAATAAAAAATCACCCGAAGGTGATTTTAGATGCTGCCACTAGGTTAGGAGGGGTTACCCCCTAAAACCAGAAATACTACGAACTCATTACTTATCCAGCTTGACTGTGACACCGCTAGCGCTGAGGTTTAATTGAAGACCTTCAGAGGTGCTAGTCAAACGCATAATGACACCATTCTCATTCTTTAACACCGTACCACCAACACCACCACCTAAGGTAATACTACTTTCTAATTTAGTGAAGGTACCAGGAAATTTAGAGATTTCAGGTAGGTCATAAACCTCACCTGCAGCAGCTAACTTAGAAACGCCCACATTTGCACCTAAACTCACGCCACCAATCTTAAAGGGATATTTCTTACCCTGATAAGTGAGAACACCACCACCTGTACTGCCCCCGATAATTAATGCAAACTGAGTTTCATTAATACTTACTGTGCCAGAGGGTTTTTTAGGAGCATCTGCAGCGCTTGCACCCAAACTCAGAATTCCTAAACTTAGAATAAGAGAGGTAATTACTTTACGAATACTCATCATTGATTTCTCCAAAGTGGGTGCCACCGATAAAAATGGGCACTAGCAGCAAAATTGCTTATATAAGCTTACTACATTTGCATTTATCTTTTTAGTCAAAGAAACTGATCTATCTCTAGCTAGGCGGTAATAAAGTCGGCATAGGCGATACATAAATACTGCTCGTCTACCCCTCTCCAAATACTTAAGCGTGGAGAAAAACAAGGGGATAAGGTTTTTCCACTCCGATCTTCAGTGGCGGATAGCCAGAAGCTCACAATTACATTATCTCCAGCTTGACTCACTTTGAAATCCTTAAATGCCACTGGACCCAAATTCATCTGTTTCATTAACGTCATAGCCTGAGCACGATCGCATACACCTTGAGCACTAACAAACTGGCAAGCTGGATCGAGCATCTTCTCTAATGCGCCCCAGTTTTTATCCTGAATATACTTAATGGAAAGCCGCTCTAGCTGCTCTGCTTGCACCAAAATAGAACTCGAATTATTTTCTAGTGCCATTACAGCCTCCTCATTGGGGTATATAAACCATGCATTCTTGAGCTCAGTCCTCGCCCAATAATATAGTCACCCGCAGGTGACTATATTGACTAGCTGGTGGTTTTATTTTTTGGTTACGCGTTACACGTCACTCATAAAATCACCACCACTATCATCCCATGAGCTTGCTCCGCCATCATCCCAAGAGCTGGCATCACGCACTCCAAAATTAGGATCGCTTGAGGCTGGCCCACCAACTTGATTAAGGTTGGGGTTCGTATTTCCGGGATTATTACTATCGTGCCCACCCATGAGGTGACTTGCTAATGCTTGGCCAGCATACATACCTGCACCTAGGGCGGCGCCTGTTGCCAGGCTACCCATTAAACCGCCACCCATTCCGCCAGCTGCTGGAGCTCCCGGTGCTCCGGGGGCTCCAGGATAGCCGGCAGGTCCGCCAGGAGTTCCTGGATAACCGGCGCTAGGAGCGTTGTATACCTGAACCGCTTCACGTTGACGACGCCTCATCACAATGATGACGCCAACTACCAAGATGGCAATCAAACCCCAAAACAGTGGGTTACTAAAAATAGAGCTTGCTCCCCCGGTGGCTACTCCTCCAGAAGCTGTAGCAGTAGCTAATTGCACTTGTAATTTTTGAACAGATTCTGCTTGAGCAAAAGGAAGTCCTGGTGCAAGATTTTCTGCCCTTAGAAAATGATTGCGTGCCGCATCTACCTTGCCCTCTTTGAGATAGAGCTCAGCAGCAACATAGTGAGCTTTAGCACTGTTGGGATGATTTTGTAAAACCTCTTTCATCATGGCATCAGCTTTAGCCATTTGACCTGACTGCACCGCTTGATATACCTCGGGCAAAGTTGCTTCAGCGGTAGCAACTTGACTAGTAAGCAATAGGCTGGCCGCAAATACACTAGCCAATAGATTAATTAAGTAACGTATATTCATCACGACTCCTTTATAGCGCCTTTAGATAGTCCTCATTATCCCTACTTTTGCCACATTTGGGATTAAGCCAATACCTCTATCTATGTGGGGTCTTTAGGGTGAATTTCAAGGGGGCGTTAGGGATTTATCTGCCCTGACAATCGAGTGGCATTTCCCATAAAGGCTTGCCTTGACTGTAATCACAATTGACGCCAACCGGTGAGGTAGTGCTAGCCATACATCCCCCCAAAGTTAATAGAAGCAAAGCTATAAAAAGAGTTTTACATTTTTTCATTTCAATTAACCTTACAGTTCAGAATTTCTTCATACTTTCCCTAAAGCTTGCTCAAGATCTGCTTTCAAGTCGTCTATATGCTCAATACCAACACATAAACGCACTGTATCCTCGCTTATGCCAGATTTTGCTAACTCTTCAGGCGATAGTTGACGATGGGTAGTTGAGGCAGGATGCGTCGCTAAAGACCTTACATCACCAATATTCACTAGGCGTGTGAAGAGATTTAAACCATCTAAGAATCTTTCACCTGCTGCTCGACCCCCTTTAACTCCAAAAGTCATCAAACCTGATGCTCTGCCACCCATCAGCTTTTGCACTAGAGCATGTTCAGGATGATCAGGTAGCCCTGCGTAATTAACCCATTGCACCTTGGGGTGTTGCTTAAGGTATGAGGCAACCGCTAAGGTATTTTCACAAATACGATCCATGCGTAGCGCAAGGGTTTCTATTCCTTGTAGGATCAAAAACGCATTGAATGGTGAAATCGCAGCGCCCATATTTCTTAATGGGACAACGCGCGCTCTACCAATATAGGCAGCCGCACCTAATGCCTCGGTATAAACCACACCATGGTAACTAACATCTGGCTCATTTAAACGCTTAAAGCGTTCTTTGTGTTCTGCCCAGGGAAATTTTCCAGAATCAATAATAGCGCCACCCAAACTATTGCCATGACCACCTAAGTATTTGGTTAAGGACTGCACCACAATATCGGCACCATGTTCAATTGGTCGGCATAGGTAGGGACTTGGTACCGTGTTGTCCACGATTAAGGGGATGCCATGGCGATGGGCGATTTCTGCAATAGCCGCAATATCTGTGATATTGCCTTGAGGATTTCCTAGTGATTCGACATAAATCGCCTTGGTCTTCTCGTTTATCAAAGGCTCAAAACTCTTAGGATCTTTGTAGTCTGCAAAATGAGTCTCAATGCCGTACTGAGGCAAGGTGTGTGCAAATAGGTTATAAGTGCCCCCATAGAGTGCATTGGAAGAGATGATGTTGTCACCTGCTTCAGTAATCGTCTGAATTGCATACGTTATGGCGGCCTGTCCAGAGGCCAAAGCTAGAGCAGCAATGCCTCCCTCAAGAGCAGCCACTCGCTCCTCGAGTACAGACTGAGTAGGATTCATGATACGGGTATAGATATTTCCGGGAACTTTTAAGTCAAATAGATCGGCGCCATGTTGCGCACTATCAAAGGCATAGGCTACAGTTTGATAAATGGGAGGCACCACAGCCTTGGTAACAGGATCTGGCTTATAACCTGCATGGACTACTTTGGTCTCAAATTTCATGATGTTTCCCCGTTTTCGAATGAACTGTTAAATCTATCATACTTAAGCCTATGCACTTCCTAAGAAAGCTCTAAAATCTCGCCCTGTGCTGAGATTAAAAAGGCTTTAGCCGGTTTATCGGTTCTGATACGCGCTAACTCGGCTTGGTAACCCTGTAATTGCTTGCTATATTTTTGGAATTGCTCCGTACCCTCTTTTGGAATCGTGAGCTTGTAATCAATGATAGCTAAGTGATCATCAAACTCAACTAAGCGATCTAAACGAAAGCTTCTACCCTGCTTGTCAACAATATCGATTTCATTCCAGGCCTGAACCCATTGGTTTGAAGTAAGGTATATTTTCAGGGTCTCGGCATGTATCACGCAAAGCGCCCTATCGAATGCTTTAAGTGCTTGTTCCTCATTCACATCTAGCCAATGAGCTAGCTCCTCTAGCTTAATTTGGGATAGATTGGGTGGTATATAGCCCGTTTGACTAGTGAAATATTCCAATAGCTTATGAAAGAGCACACCTTCTTCCAAGATTTCTAGGTTAAATTGCTCCTCCTCCCCCATGCCTGCATTCCTAACTAGCGCTCCACTTTCAATCAGGGCAAGCGTATCGTGATGATGTTGCTGAGCCTGATCCCAATCTATCTGAAAGTGCTCTATTTTAAATAGCTCATTACTTTGGGAGCTAGCCCCAATATTCCTCGTAGGCAATACTTCGCTGATATTGCAAGCATCTAAATCTACCGTGCTCATACCTGCTCTTAAGGCTTTACCATACCAAGATTTTTCATTAATACCTCCTGCAGTATGGGATTGCACGCCACTCATCCATAGACCTTGCTGAGCACGTGTCATGGCAACGTATAGTAAATTCCAGTTTTCATTTTCACTGACTTCGTTTTCTTTTTGATAGATGGTCTCGCGCTCTCCCGTTAAGGATTTAGCGGTATAAAGAGAGAGCTGAGTTGGGCTACTATGATCTGGCGACCAATCAAGCAGTACGCCCCGATGAGGGGCACGCCACTCAGTATGATTTGCATCGAGCAAAATCACAAATGGCGCCTCCAAACCTTTTGCACCATGAATAGTCATCAAGCGAACCCGCTTGTGTTGCTCCTCTTCAGTCATTTCAGTATCTAGTTCAAACTCGCCTAGATTCTCGTCAACCTCCGCCTCAACATCACCTTCATCAGGAGTCTCATCGTCATCACCACGACGCATAGCATTAATTTTGGCAATAAAACGGCTTAGGCTGGGATAACGACCACCATCTTGATTTAAGGCAAGCTCTAAAAATGCATCGAGATTAGCTAAGACTTGAGCACGTGCCAGATTTTGAGATGCGATTGCATAATGTATGCGTAAATTGCTCTCTTGATAAATTTGATCGAGTAAATCATGAACAGGCAACACTTCGCCCAATTCTCGCCAGCGCTCTAAATACCGTGCCACCTTCAAACTCTGCGCATCGGTGCTACTTTGCAAGGCATCCCACCAAGATGCTTGCTGCTCGGGCCTAATATTGCAGCTAAGCATTTGCATTTGCTCTTCAGTAAAATGAAATATTGGACTTCGTAGCACTTGCGCCAATGGCAAATTATGTCTTGGTGATACTAAGACTGCGAGTAAGGCAATTAAATCATCAATCTCTAAGGTGTTTAATAAACCACCTAGCCGAGAACTATCATAGGCAAGACCAGCTTCACGCAAGGCTCTCTCAAATTGGGGCAAGTATTCACGGCGCTTCACAAGCAGAATAAAATCGTTACCCCGAGCCTCACGCCAATACTCTTGACCCTCTTTCTGATCAATCACTTTGCGGGTTGCTAAGACGTGAGTAATCCATCGGCTAACTTGTATACCCTCCAAATAGCGCTGCTGAACTCCAACCGTAAAGCTCATATCTTTGATGGCATTGTCTAGTGCACAACCAGTGCGATCGGGTTGCACTGGTTCTTCACGAGCAATCAGCGGTAATAATTGTGCCTCACCTATCGCAGCATAATCATGCACAGCAATCTGCTCAAGGGGCGCCTCCCAACTAGTGGTTTGTTTGGCATATTGATAAGAAGCTGGTAAAGAATCCATTAAAAATAGTTGATTAACCGCCTTATTGATGGCATGGGCATTTCTACGAGTGGTATTTTGCTCTAAATATTTAGCTTGTAAGGTCGTAGTTAAAAACGTTTTAGCACTATCAAACAATCTTGGATCGGCACGACGAAAGCGATAAATAGACTGCTTGGGGTCGCCCACAATAAATACGCTAGGCATAGAGACATCTTGGCCATAGCCCTCTAACCAAGAACGCAAAATCTGCCATTGCAAGGGATTGGTATCTTGAAACTCATCAATCAATATATGGCTGTACTTGGCATCTAATCGTGCCTGAAGATAAGCAGCGTTTGCGGGATCGATCATCAGTTGACTAACACCGATTTCTAAATCATCAAAGTCACGTATGCGCATTGACTCTTTGGTTTTTTGCATATGCTCTAACATCGCTTGACTCATTGCGAACCAGGCTACATTCAATTGATGGACAAGATGTTCGTTTTGCCAGATCGCAAATTGTTCAAATACTTCTATCCAAGCCAAGCGGATTTTTAGAAGCTCAGAAGGATCGATGCCGGCACCTACAAGATACTCACTCATAGGTCTAGAAACTTCGTAGTTTTCTTCCAAGGGATGCCCTGCTTTTGCAAAAAACAAGGTTTTCCATTGCTCTGCAAAATCCATTACAGAGCCGCCGCTACCAGAGCAACTGAGCAAGCTCTCAAACAAGGGAGCTTTTTTCTTCTGGGTGAGCGTTCCATGAGTAAAGCACTTGAATAAGATCTCTAGATTAGCTTTTGTATCAGGGCGTTGCCAAAATGTTTCGAGTGGATTGGGCAAAGCTAAATTAGGCAAGTATTGAGCTAGATGATCTGCAGGACTTATTCCATCTGTTTTACAAGCTGCCAAGAAGAAAGTCCAAGCACCCCTTTGCTTAAAGAGGCTGTAGTTTCCCATCAAGAATTTCTGCGTTTCAAATGCGCCAAACTCTTCTAACAAGACGTCATAGTGCCGCTTTAAAGCAAAAGGTAAGTCACCCCACCAATTCTCCATGCACTCTTCTTGTAAGCGCTTAACATCTTCGCGCAGACCAAAGCCAGGCTGGACCTCAGCGCCAATTGGTGCTGCCCCTAAGAGCCGCCCAAACCAACCATGAAAAGTATCAATCACAATACCCTGAGGGCTCATTAACACTTTTAAATAGAGTCCCCTAGCCTCTGGCAATAATATTTCTGCTTCCTTCTTATCCAAGCCTCTGATCGTTAGTGCATGGGTAAGCTGGGCATCATCATTTTGAGAAAATTGCTCCAGCAAGCCATAGAGACGATCGCGCATCTCTTGCGCAGCTTTACGAGTAAAGGTGAGCGCCAATATCTCTTGAGGCTTGACACCAGCTAGCAACAAACGCACTATCCGCGCCACCAAAAGCCAAGTCTTGCCGCTGCCTGCACAGGCAGAAACTATCACTGAATTCTGTGGATCACAAGCGATGGAGTAATCAAACTGTTGATTCACCACATACCCTTTCTGCAAATACCTCTAGCCTCGCAATACTGACAAACGCTATCAGGTGCAAATGCTTTCATAGGTTTGCGTGCCCATAGCACTTCTAGATCTTGGCTTAGTTGTTTAGAAAATTGATCCATCATCTCTGGCATATCTTCTACTAAATAAGCTCTCTCAATCTTGTCAATAGGCTTTTTAATATCGGCTTTTAAGGAAACCCATTCTGCCTGAGTGACCGTACGATTTGGGAGATGGGCTGCTAGAGCATTTTCATTAACGGCGCGGGCGTATATCAATAACTGTGGATCGTCCAATATATTCTGTGCTCGTAAGCTAATCTTCTGTAGCCCTTGATTCTTATAATCGATCACCGCGGCGGCAGTCGAATCTGTCCTGTGAATATCAAAACGGTCAGCGCGTCCAGCGATTTCAATCTCTCTTACTACACCATCTTGATCACATACCCTCACCATAAAGCCAATAGGTAGTTCTGCATCGTGATAACGCCAGCCATCTGCTTCACGTTTTAATTGCCACTCAATAAAGCTAGGGATTTGCTTTTGCCAATCACGCAAAGTACCCATGACTCTGGCATCCCCAGCGATTAAACGTTCAAACTCTTTTTCCGAGTGCTTAGTTAAGTGCTCCATCATCCATGCTCTCCGGGCATCCACTCCTTCATGAATAGATGAGTGGGCTTGTTGCTCTTCGGTTTTTAATGCTTGAAAAAAGTTTCGCAATAAAGAATGTAATAGCTGCCCCGCTAAAGAGGCGTCAAAACCCTCATCAAATTCTGTTGCTTTTCGCAAACCTAAAAGACTCCGGACATAGTATCGATAAGGGCAGTCTCTTAAAGCTTTATAGGCACTAGGACTCATGCTTACTGGCATGGCTAATTCAGGATGGAAAGTAGTGACTGCCATCTTCAATGGAGCTGACCGACCTTCATAAATATCGGGTTTAGCCTCAACTATTGACCAAGTAGGTAACTGAGTGCGTAGTCGACTAATCCATGCTGAAGGTCTGAGGGGTTCACCACTAGTGCTTTTACTTTGCCAGAGTAGGTCAACCTTAGGGCAAGAGATTAAGAGTTGTGATAAATCTCGTGCTTGCTGAATATATTGAGTAGTAATTGTGGGGGCATTGAGAAGACGATTGACCGCATCTGAGAAAAATAATGGTGGCTCAGAAAATGTAGGCAATTGTTGTTCATCACAACCTACAAACACAATCGCATCAAATTTACGCAAGCGTGTAGAACTAAGTGGCAGAATGCTTAAGGTTGCTTGCGCTTCGTTACCGGCCTCTTCATACGAAGCATCTTCCATTACCATTTTGAGTAGACTTAGCCATTCAGCTAGGCGCATTTTGACTTTCTGATAGTCACTTTTCCCAAGATCAAAGGTTTTAATGACCTCTAACAATTGCTTACCAGCAGAATCTTTTTCAAGACGCTGTGCCATACCCATCTCTAGTAAGTTCTTATGCAAGAGCGCATACGCATTGGCGCAATCGAGCTTGAGTTCTTGCCATTGCCAATGACGGGCCTGCACAAATACAATGAGTTGTAAGAGGCTTTCATGAGGGGCTTGTCCATGAGATATGGCATAGGCATTTGCCCGCTCGATTGCCATCCGAAAAGTTTCCCAACCAGACTTTGCTTGACTTGCAATCAGAATATCTTCTAGCTGAGAAGCTAAGCTGACACACTCTTGTGGCAGCTTTTCTAAGCTATGCGCAAGATCAAAATAAGGGTTTTGTAAAAACTCGAGTAGGACACTCGCGCTAGGCCCCTCTTTAGGTGCTTTGATTAATTCTAACCAACTATTAAGCGCTGCAGCAGCGCGAGTAGTTGAAAGCTTCCACCCGGTTTCATCCAAAATTCGTAGGGCCGGACCAAAGCGCGCTAATAAGGCACGCGTCCGTCTTGCAGCCAAACGGTCTTGTGCCACTAAGGCAATCTTAGTCTTACCTGAAATCAAATGTGCCTCAATCGATTTAGCGGCAATCCATGCTAACTCTTCAAAGCGTCGGGCACAAAGTAGGTGCCAGTCCTCATGATGGCTCGCTTGAATATTATGTTCAATCATCCCCGTCTGATCGGCATCTAATTGCAGCAACTGTCCTTGTGCATCTTGACCGCTAAGTGCTTCTGCCCAAAGGGCGACCGCTTGCCAATCCAGATCTATTTTCACTACTGGAGCAAATTGTGCATAGTCGCTTAAATACTGATTAAAAATCTCTTGATCAATAGGTTTGGGGTCTGCTGTTTGTACCCAGATGAGGGCCCTAGCTTTGCACACATTTTCATGATGGCTTGCTTTTGCTGCTTGCAGATGAGCCGCTAAAGCAAAATATTTTCGTATTGCGGGGTCGCTAGCACTACTAAGATAGCGCCAAAAAGTTAATAAAACGACAGACTCTTGATCTACCACTTTACGAGATAGCCCCAAATATGCTTTGGCTATTGCTTGATCTAGTACCAAGGCTACTTTTTTGACCCATTGCTCTGCATCCAAAACATGGTCATGCCCTAATCCATTTAACTCACTTTGCATTTGTGGGAGGATCGCTTCTGATAATGCATCGCAAGCATCAATCACCGCTTGTGCTAGGCCCCATGCCCCAGCTTCGCTCTCGGCTTTAAACCAACTTTGCAGCGTTTTATGCTTACGCATATTGACATAAACCGACAGCCAACGCTCTAAATCGGATGGTTTTTTAGGGAAGTTCCATGCGCCCGGTGCCGCCTCTAACCAATCATGAAAACTCATCACCTGCGGCAGAAAAGCAATGCTTGGATCTAGATTACCGGGTCGATACTGCTCGAGAGCTGCCCTTACCCCAATTAATGGACCTGCCGTACTGAGTACCACTAAGGGGCGTTGTTGGGTCTGTATTGCACAACTCCAAATGCCATTAGCAAGCTGCTCTAGCGCCCAAGCATTAGGCGTAATTTGCCATCCATATCGCTGGTTTAATGAAGAAATCGTTGGAAATGGTTGGGGCATTAAAGGCAACTTTGAGGGCTAAACAGGTTTTTTGGACAAATACAGTGACTTATTGCTAATATAAGCGTTGTAACGATATAACTAAATAAGCCTAAATAAGGAATATTCATGAGTGCCGGTATTAAACATGTAACTGACGCCTCTTTTGACCAAGACGTTCTCAAATCCGATAAACCTGTCTTGCTCGACTTTTGGGCTGAATGGTGTGGGCCTTGCAAGATGATTGGTCCTATTTTGGAAGAGCTCGCCACTGACTACGGTGACAAACTCCAAATCGCTAAGATGAATGTGGATGAGAACCAAGGCGTTCCTGCCCAGTTCAATATTCGTGGCATTCCCACGCTAATTTTGTTCAAGAACGGGACTGTTGCTGCTCAAAAAGTAGGCGCCCTGGCGAAATCTCAGCTTTCTGCTTTTATAGATAGTCATCTGTAAATACTCTTTCATCACAGGCTCACTAGATGAGCCTGTGGTTTTGATCTGTTTTAGTACTTTTGAGAGGCTTTTGTTTTAGCTCGCTGCTTGTCTGTCAGCCTTTTTGGTGTAGTATTAACCAAACGCACTTATCAGTGCTCTGATTTCTAGCCCGATTTTTCTGTAACTCGCCTCCCAATTCTTTTTAGCAAATCCCAAAATTCGGTTTTACCCATCTGATCTTGTTCAAGATCGGCAAACCCTTACACCACATTCCCCCCCCTCTTTTTTTACACCCGAGAACCACATGCAATTATCTGAACTCAAAGTCCTCCACGTATCTGCCTTACTTGAAATGGCAGCTAGCCTAGAAATTGAAAACACTCAACGGATGCGTAAACAAGAATTGATGTTTGCCATTCTAAAAAAGCGTGCCAAAGAAGGTGAATCTGTTTTTGGTGACGGCACCTTGGAAGTATTGCCTGATGGCTTTGGTTTCTTACGCTCACCTGATGCCTCCTACATGGCCTCTCCGGATGATATTTATATTTCTCCTGCTCAAATTCGGCGTTTTAATCTGCACACTGGTGATAGCGTTGAAGGCGAGGTACGCACCCCTAAAGACGGAGAGCGTTATTTTGCTTTAGTCAAAGTTGATAAGATCAATGGCTTGCCTCCAGAGGCACTAAAGAACCGCATCATGTTCGAGAATCTCACCCCACTTCACCCTAACCGCACCATTCATTTGGAGCGCGAGATTAAGGCTGAAGAGAATTTAACGGGCCGCATTATCGACATGATCTCCCCGATTGGCTTTGGTCAGCGCGGTTTGATTGTTTCTTCACCAAAGTCCGGTAAGACTGTAATGATGCAGCATATTGCGCATGCGATCTCTACCAACTTCCCTGATGCTATTTTAATTGTGTTACTTGTTGATGAGCGCCCTGAAGAAGTTACCGAGATGCAACGTTCTGTGCGCGGCGAAGTTGTTGCATCCACTTTTGATGAGCCAGCAGTGCGTCACGTTCAAGTTGCTGAGATGGTGATTGAGAAAGCCAAGCGCTTAGTTGAAATGAAAAAGGATGTGATTATCTTGCTTGACTCGATTACACGTCTAGCTCGTGCTTACAACACCGTAGTACCCTCATCCGGAAAAGTATTGTCTGGCGGTGTCGATGCCAATGCATTACAACGTCCAAAACGTTTCTTTGGTGCCGCTCGTAATATTGAAGAAGGTGGCTCCCTTACTATTTTGGCCACTGCCTTGATTGAGACTGGTAGCAGGATGGATGATCTTATCTATGAAGAGTTTAAAGGTACTGGCAATATGGAAGTTCACCTAGAACGCCGTTTGGCTGAGCGCCGTGTTTACCCAGCAATCAACCTGAATAAGTCTGGTACCCGCCGCGAAGAATTACTGGTTAAAGCGGAAAATCTCCAAAAAATCTGGGTTTTACGTAAATTATTGGCCGATATGGATGATATTGAGGCAATGAACTTTATCGTCGATAAGCTCAAATCAACCAAAAACAACAGCGAATTCTTTGATTTAATGCGTAAAGGTGGTTAATTTAGCCCAGAAAAGGCGGTAAAAGTGCGCTTTGTTGTTGATTTCATGGCATAATTTCGCCTTTAGCGCTTTAATCAATTGCATTTAACTTGGGTAAGTATTTCGGTTGCGTATTTCGGTACCCCACCAAAACGGCTACCCGCTCATAGGACTAACAATGAAACCTGGCATTCACCCCGAATATCGTGAAATCGTCTTTGTAGACGTTTCCAACAACTTCAGCTTTAAAACTCGCTCGACCATGAATACGAGAGATAAGATCAAGTGGGAAGATGGCAATGAGTATCCATTGGCGAAAATCGAGACTTCATCTGAGTCACACCCTTTCTACACTGGTACCCAAAAAATCATGGATACAGCAGGTCGTGTTGAGAAATTTCGTCAAAAATTCGGTACAAAAGCAGTTGCCAAAGCTAGTGGCGATGGTGCAGCTAAGACAGCTGAGAAAAAAGCTGCTGCTGCTGAAGCTAAAGCTGCTGAAAAGCCTGCTAAAAAGAAGGCTTAATACTAGTAGGGCTTGGGTAAACACCCTCCCCTGCGAGATAATCAAGGCAGCGTTTGCTGCCTTTTTTATTGCCGCTCACTTCATCTTTTCTACTTATGGTTAAACTCACCGCCGCCGCCACCACCTCGATTCCACGCATTATTATTTTTGCGTTGACTTTGGTTTATGGTTTGGCCGGCCTTTTTATGCGTGACCCATGGAAGAATGAAGACGCCATTGGTTTTGGTGGCATGTGGACTTTGCATCATGGTAAAGCAATAGACTGGATCGTTCCCCATTTAATAGGTCGAGATGTTTCATTAGGCGCACCATTTCCTTATTGGTTAGGTGCGGCACTAATGGATATCTTTGGTCCTTTCATTGGCATGGCTAATGCAGCCCGCTTGTATTCAGCAATCTGTTTTTTTGCTGCCGCTCTCGCTATTTGGTATGCCACTTACCTATTAGGTCGCCGATCAGAATTGCAGCCCATGGTATTAGCAGTTGGAGGTCAGCCCAGTCGTAAGAACTATGGCATGACATTGGCCGATGGCGCACTGCTCATCTTCTTAGCTTGTGTTGGGCTTGCTCAGCGCGCTCACGAAACCACACCAATGATGGCCCAACTAATGGGTATTAGCATTATCTTGTATGGCACTGTGCGTGGCTTAGATAAGCCTTGGCAAGGAGGTCTTTGGACGGGTCTGGGCATTGCGATTGTTGTTCTATCTAGTAACTTAGCCCTGAGCCTGATTATGGTGGGCTCCACCATTATTGCTATGATCGCTAGCAATGCTAAACTGCGTTTTCGGTGGACCTTAACGAGCATCCTACTTGGTTTAATCGGCTTTGCTCTTTGGCCGGCAATTTGGTATCTTGGCGACCTTAGTCCTGAGTGGCGTCATATTGCCCAAGAAGGCTGGCGCAATATGCCCGAAATGCGGACCACACCTAGCATTGAGTCACTTGGTTTTTTAAGTGTTAACTTTTGGGCTTATGCTTGGCCTGTATGGCCTTTAGCGCTCATCTCACTTGTCCATTGGGGTCGAGTTAAAGAATCGGGTCAATGGCGTGCACCACACCTATGTATTCCTCTAAGTCTATTTATTGGCGGTTTAATTTATGTTTTATTTCGCTTAGAAGCAAATGAGCATGACTTAATGATCTTGATACCTAGCCTATCTATCATTGCCGCATTTAGCTTGCCGATTTTGAGACGCGGTCTGATTAGTTTTATTGACTGGTTTGCGATGTTTAGCTTTACTCTGATTGCTTTAGCGATTTGGATTATTTGGCTTGCAAAAATAACCGGCTATCCAGAATCTACTGCTGCCAACATAGCTCGATTACTGCCAGGATTTCAGAGTCAATTTGATTTTTTAGGCTTGGTCGTAGCAATCATTATTACCGGCATCTGGCTGGCGATTGTGCGCTGGCGTACCTCGCGTGCGCCAAAAGAAATCTGGCGTTGCCTGATTATTTCTGCATCTGGCACCACTTTGATGTGGGTGCTCTTAATGACCTTATGGCTACCCACCATCAACTACGCTAAGACATATCGTTATGTATCTGCACGACTAGTTCAAATCATCGCTAATACACCGGGCTGTATTGATACTAGCAACTTAGGGATGTCCCAACTTGCCTCCTTTAATTATTTTACTCGACTGTCCCTGCGGGATGACCCCAATTGCAACCTTATGCTAACCCATAGTTCTTTAGAAGCTAAAGCGTACGCTAGCCTAAATGAGAAAAAAATTACCCTGCTTTGGGAAGATCGACGGGCAGCAGATAGGGATGAGCGGCTGCGCCTTTACCAAATAACTCCAGAGTAAATAGTGCTGCACTTTAAGTTATCGCGTCTACGCGAGGATATTCCTTCTTTACTAAAACTAGCTGGCCCTCTTCTTGTTGGTCAACTTGCAGTCATTGCCTTTGGTGTCTTAGACACGGCTATGACAGCACGTTACTCGGAGGGTGATCTAGCCGCACTTGCAATGGCCTCGGCTATTTTTATTAGTGTTTATGTGGGACTAACTGGTGTGATCTCTGCTCTAGCCCCAATCGCTGGTCAGCTATTTGGCGCCAAACGTTTTCATGAAATTGGCGAAGAGGTTCGCCAATCTGCATGGCTAGCTGTGGGGCTCACCGTCTTGGGTTGTCTGGTTTTACTAAATGCCGATTATCTTTTGCAGATTGCAGCTGTCAGTCCTGATATTGAATCTAAGGCTCGTCTTTATCTCAATATCTTAGCTCTAGGATTACCAGCAAGTATGGGCATGCGTGTGCTGATAGCCTTGCATAATGCAGTTTCTCGACCTGCTGTGATTACCGCCATACAACTCATTGGCTTAGGCTTAAAGTTGCCATTAAATTGGCTATTTATTTATGGTGGTTTTGGGATTGAAGCAATGGGTGGGCCTGGTTGCGCTGTAGCAACTGTCATCATTAGCTGGTTTTGGCTCATCCTTACCCTAGGCTTTGTATTGCTAGACCGATTTTACAAACCATTTAAGATCTTTAGCCATTTTAGTAAACCAGACTGGCACCGCATTTGGACATTGCTACGCCTAGGAACACCTATTGGATTTAGTTATTTGATTGAAGTGACCTCATTTACTTTTATGTCATTGTTCATTGCTCGTCTTGGCACCACTGCTTTAGCAGGTCATCAAATAGTCGCCAATATGGGGACAGTGATTTATATGGTGCCCTTATCCCTATCAATTGCAACGATGACTTTAGTGTCGCAATCTATTGGCGCTAATAAGCAAGAACGTGCTGAAGAGATTGGCTGGTCATCTGTTTTCTTTACAACTGTGATCTGCGTTTCTATTGGTATTGGTGTGTGGGTATTTAGAATGGCTCTTCTTGATTTATATGATCCCCCACAAGAGGTCAGAATCTTTTCCATTCCCCTCTTTTTATTTATAGCCTTTTATCAAGTCTTTGATGCACTTCAAGTCACCGCCGCATTTATCTTACGGGCTTACCGCATCGCCTTTTGGCCGATGCTGATCTATGCGGGATCGCTCTGGGGTGTTGGTCTAGGGGGTGGCTACTTATTGGGATTTAACGTGCTTGGTAATACCCCAAAATTTTTGCAAGGTGCCAATGGTTTCTGGGCAGCTAACAGTATTAGTCTAGGTTTAGCAGCGTGTTTTCTGCTCTACCTCTTTAGAAGAACAGCTGCACGTTTTGAGAAAACACATCCGCTAGTTGAGGTGTAGACCTTGGTTTTACTTACTTGCCGTAAATCTTTAGAGTAGATTCATCATCTTCTAGCCTTCTTTTAAAGTTTCTGCCTTCTACTGGCCCATTACCGGGGTGAGCAGTAATGAAATTTTGAGCAGTTAATTGTTTTTGAACATCTTCTGCCAAGGAGATTGATGCCAACTTCATAAGCTTAGCCATGCTGTGTTTAAAGCTATTATCTTTGCCGTCAATTTTGACTTCATTGCCAGTACCAGTGCCAATAAAGGAAGCCATAATTTGATTGGTCCTAGTATCAATCACATTAAAGTCAACCACGACATCCAAAGCCACCTGCTGTGAACTAGAAAGAGTCCCTGGAATATCGAAGATATTATCAGTGAGGGATAGTTCGCTCAGCACTCCATACAGAACGAAGTCGGCATCTCCAAAATCACCTGCCTTAATTCGACGAACAATATCAAAGTACTCGTCTCCTTGAGCTGGGGCAGCAGGCGAACTCTTGGCGTGAACCACCTTATAACCGGATTTAATTAATAAGCCTCTAATTGGGTTAGCTAGATAGCGCAACTCTCCGTATTCTTGATTAGCCTCATATCCTGACTTCTTGAGGGTTTGTATGTTGCTTGTGCTTGAGGTGGTTTGAGGCATCTCGTTACTAGCAACAAGTGGCGCTGGATTTGCTGGAGATTCAGTAGACTTTGGATCAGCTAGGTTAGTGAATTTCACAGGAAAGGCGGAGGAATTAGGTCCGCCTGTAAGAGCCGATGCGTCTGCTTTATCAGCATCTACTTCAATGATTTTAGGAGTGATTACTGAATTAATAATCGGGCCAGAACTCGATTGGCTTTGTCGTCTTGTCTCTTCAATATAGCTCAGATTCTTACCCTCTTTTTTAAAATAAATATCCGTTACCGCAATCGACTTGGACTCTTCATTAAGCAATTTAGCTGTAATTGCCAGATTTTGCGGTGGCGCAGGCTCAGCTTGCGGATTTTGAAGTGCAAGGGGATTTGGTTTTGGAGTAGAGCTGCAACCTACCATCAATAGCACTGCCGCACTTACGCTAATAATGAAACTAGTTTGATTAAAACGCATATGACAAGATCCTATATTCATTATCTGGTGGCAGTTTTACGAATCTCTTTTTCATCTGCCCATTCAATTAGGCCTGAACCATTGTTAATTAAATTAAGGTTAAATACATAAAATACATCCTTAACATCTTTGGTATTTTTTACGATCGAGGCAATCGATCCCTCAATACGATATTGGGCACCTTGCATATTTCCAATCTTGTTAATGGTGCTATTTTTATAGAGGCCAGATTGATTTTGGCGCTTTAATTCTTCTACTTGGTTTGGCATTTCTGTAACGCTAACAGCAAACCGTACCTGACCACTCTTTACTAACTGAGTTCGTATCTTGTCAGTAATCACTCTAGTATCAATATATTCTGCAGTCTTATTTTTCACCTCGGCAAGGGTCACAATAGGAGCATCTTTACTTGCTGAAATCGCCTTAGATTGCAAAAGAGAGCGGGTCATGGCTTCTGCGATCAATTGCAGATCAGTAGAGCCATAGTCGGCATTCACCGTTTCTACCGCCTTGGAATCTCCATAGCGAACCTGTGGACCTGAAGAGCAAGCGACTAACATCAGGGCTGCAATGAGGATAGAAAGTGAATTCTTATTTAGCTGGTTAGGTTTCATAGTCATTATTCGATGTGAGTTATTTATAAAAATTATTTATATTGATTAAGCTCGAGACGAAAATCAATAGCATCTGGAGTTGGCGCGATACCCATGATCGTGGTAGATTGGCCCTTACCAATGGTTACAGGCTTCCATGCTTCTTCATCAAAAACGGCCATACCATTTTTTCCGATCCACCTAAAACGATAAGAGACTAAATTGGATTTACTGTCATTTTTAATCGTTACCTGCGCTGTTAATACCCCATTACGGGTAAGACTTCGCATATCAGTTACTTCAATGCTATCGGTATCGCCATAGCGCGAAGTCATCTCTTTCATAGATGGAGTGGAGCTACATGCGGTAAACGTTAAAAATACTAATGCTGTTAAAAGATACTGTTTCATATGCGGTCTTTCTTATTTAAACAACTGCTGAAAACGATCAAGTAAATTGGGCGCCTCATAGCCACTTATAGCATCCATATTACTGCTACTAGGGGTATTGCTTGGCACTAGATTTGGGTCCTGAATCAATTCTGGAGGTTTTGTAACCATGGTGGCTGGCTCTTCTGGCTTTGTCTGCGTGGAAATCCCTACTAGGCTTTTAAGGCCTTCAAAGAAACTCGCTTTTGCTACTGCTGGTGTTGGCTCCTGAGAAACTGAGACAGGAGCACTAATAGAAGCATCCTCATTAACCAAAACTGGCGTACTCAATAATACTTTTTCAGAAGGCCGAAATACATTAAAAACGGGGGGAACTGCTTTTGGATCATTCGAAGTTAATACAGCAGCTTTATCCCTAAACATACGGATGTAGACCACGTTGTACCCCCCCACTAAATTGATGGTTTGAGATAGGGTAATTCCAGAAGGGGTTGTGTATTTCAGTAGATTAGGTCCAATAGGTAAGCTTATCCGCGCCATATAAGTTTGAGCTGGAAGGGTTGACCAATGCCGCACATCAGTCACATTTACTGATTGCATGGCCAAGCCTGTTAATAAACCAGCAATCGCACCTGCGATGGCAGCGTTATTATTATTATTTTGATTCTTTCTACTAGCACTCTGTTGCGCAGCTCTATCTGCTGCATATTGGGCTGCTAATGAAACTAGCGCTCTTGAGGAAGCTCTAAGTACATAAGCAGGCATATCATCCTTCAAGTTTTTTCTGGCCATTGTGTCTAAATTAGTAACTAACTCTGGGCCAACCGATGTATTTCCAAGAACAATTGAATTTGGCGAAAAACGTTCTGTTGATTTTTCTATGACAGGAAAAGTTAAAGTCACCAGCTTTGGACCATTGCCAATGGTAAAGGTTTGATTTAATTTATAAGGTGTAATTTTTGGCATATAACCTGTGTCTATGATGACTAGAGTATCTGCGCTCTTTTTTAAGTTTCTACTCTTAACATTAGCCTCTAGATTTGCTAGGCTTGACTTAAAAAAAGAAACCGATGGTCGCAGCTCTAAAGCTAGCCGATAGCCAGGGGCAGCTAGGCTAGTCTCTCCTTGGGACTCATAAATAAAAGCGGATAAATAGTAGGCAGATGGATTTTGGTAAGAATTTTTAAGATTTCGGGTCTCATCATCATCAAGTAAATTGACTGGATAGCCATTAATTTCTTCGATCCTGCTAGTTGCCCCTCTAGTTGTAGGATTGTTTTGTTGATTTTGCTCAACACGAGAGATGGCCGAGGTTTTTCTTTGGACTAACTCTTCGATCACCTTCTCCCGCTGTGCCATTTTTTTAGCTTCCACCATGGCATCATGCCATTGCCCTTGAGCAATATGATTTAAAGCTAGAGTTTGACTTAAGAAACTGATTTCATAAAGCTTGGGATCATATTCACTATTCAGACCTTCTGATAGTAAATATGAGCTGACATCACTAAATGATTTTTTGAGTCTCTCATTAGTCTCTATCTCCCACCTTTCCACCTGCGCATCGGCTATTCTCAAGCTATGGATGCTATTGGGAATTTGACTCGGACCAAGTAAACGTTGAACTTGACCCATTTCAAGGTAGTAAAGGGTATTTTTAGTCTTAAATGCCTCCTGAATGGTTGCCACACTATTGTACAAATTACCGTTTTTAAACTGTTCTTTGCTCTCATTCATTTTGATCTGCTGGGTTTGAGTAGCGCATCCAGATAGGAAAAAGACAGAGAGAGTGAGGGCAAATGCTAAAAAAGTAAGCAGTTTGCGGAGGTTGAAAATAGGAGGCCTTATATTGTGAAGAGTCCATGGTCAAGCGAAAAAAGGTTTGCCTTTATTCCATTAACGCTTCAACTATATCTAGGCTGACAAGAATCTGCCCTAATAAGGAGTATTTATTGATCTAATTTAGCGCCTGACCGATAGATCACCCTTCCCCACTTATTGGTCTCAACTTGGATCAGCTTGCCCAATTCTTGAGGACTACCAGGGGCAGGTTCTAAACCACTTGCTTGGAGCTTACTTTTAACCTCAGGCTTATTCAGGGTTTGGCGCGTTAAGGTATTGAGTTGTTTTTGTATGGCGGGCGATAGATTTGCTGGCGCCATTAAAGAAAACCAGGATGTCGCCTCAAAATGAGTTAATCCTTGCTCGGCCAAGGTTGGAATATCTGGGGCGGCGGGAGATCGTTTTAAGGTGGTTACCCCTAAAGCTTGAATCTCTCCGGCCTTAATCAAAGGCAATGAAGAAGAGAGATTATCAAAAAGCATAGAGATACGACCACTAATAAGGTCAGGCAGAGATTGCGCACGACCCTTATATGGAATATGCCGAATTTGTACCCCCGTCATCTCCTTTAACAACTCTCCGGACATATGCAATGAAGTTCCAATGCCAGAGGATCCAAAGGTCAGTTGATTGGGCTTTGCTTTAGCTAATTCAATTAACTCGTGCAGATTATTGACCCCCAATTGTTTATTTACTACCAACACATTAGGAGTGCTCGCCAAGAAACTAATAGGCGTGAAATCCTTGACCGGATCAAAAGAGAGCTTTTCATAAAGAGCGCCATTGATCGTATGAATACCCACCGTACCGATGAGTAGGGTGTACCCATCAGGCTCGCTTTTGGCAACCATATCTGCGCCAATATTGCCACCATAACCTGGGCGATTTTCTACTAGCACGGGAATCCCTATACTTTGCTGCCAACTCTCTGCAAGCACACGCGCCAAGATATCTGGAGCACCCCCAGGGGTAAAAGTCACCACAATCCGAATTGGCTGGGATGGCCAAGTATTCACCTGCGCCACAGCTCCCGTATTAAGAACACAAGCTGTTAACAACATAGAAAAAAACCACTTCACTACTTTTAAAAAAAAGATCATTTGAAACCTAAAGATTAATTGTCAATAATTTAAAAACCAAAGCGAGTACGTAGCCAAATCCATCCATCATATTTAACAGGGTCATCAGCACAAGGGCCAATGCCACATTCCAGTAAGGTGGAGATCAGATTGGCAGCGACCAAGAGGATAAATATAATGACGATTGTGTTGGCAAAGACGGAGTGTGATCGTACCTCGCGATTGGGTAACATCAATAAAATAGCCTGCCCTGCTAACAAACCAGCATAGCCCATAAAGGCCCAAGTATAAAAATGTAACTCTAAAAAGGTTGCTCCAAATCCAGCATCACCTGGCAAGATATGCAAAAACACTTGACGCAGTGAGACCATCATCCCCACTAAGCCGCCGATAATGCCCCAACCATAATGAGCAGAATGCGCACCACAACGAATATTAAGCACTAAGGCTGAGCCAATCATGACAAAAGCAATGCGTTGCATTAAACACAAGGGGCACGGCAATTCACCAAAATAGAATTGATCAAAAAAGGCGTAAGACAAAACACCAATCACTGCAACTAATGCCAGCTGATTGCCTAAACTGGCCAGAGTAGGAAATGAATATTTGCTCACAAACTAATATTGAGGTGGCTAGTAGCGTGAATGCGAAACCAGAACATCAAGATCCCGACGGTAATGGCAACCATCACTAGGCCGGCCAAACGCTTCTCAAACCAGACTAAGATGAGTCCAAGCAATGCCGTCAGAAAAGGAAGGAACATATACATAGGACAATTCTATCGCAGCATCATTGCAAGCCCTCTAAATAATCAATTAATAGGGCTTTTGTATAAAATTAGACAATGAACCCTAGTTTGCCCTCAGCACCCTGCCTTGACTTAGTAATCAATGGATCCTTAGCCCAAATTACATTTAATAATCCGGCGGCACGCAATGCGTTAACTTGGCCAATGTACCAAGAGTTAAAAAATATTTGCGATAGCCTAGCGAATAATCCCAAGATACGGGTAGCTATTTTTAGAGGGTATGGAGATAAAGCCTTTGTATCTGGCAGTGACATTGAGCAGTTTATTGATCTTCAGAAAGATCAGGCTTATGAAATTGCTGTTGATAAAATATTTCATTCTTTGCAGCACTTACCATTTCCCACGATTGCACTCATTGAAGGCTTAGCTATTGGTAGTGGTCTGCTAATTGCTACCGCTTGCGACTTTAGAATTTCTACTCCCACCGCTCGATTTGGTATTCCTATTGCAAAAACCTTAGGTAATTGCCTATCCCCTAGTAATTTATCTTGGCTCACAGCGCACCTTGGAGTGCCTACTGTCAAGCGCATGCTTCTCTTGGGGGAGCTTTTGAATGCCTCTGAATTACTTAGCATGGGCTATCTCTATCTAGTAGCTAAGCCAGAAGATATTTCGCAAGCTACAGAAGCATTAGCAGCCAAACTTGCAGCCCTTGCGCCATTTACTCAGAAAGCGAGCAAGCTTGCTTTAGCGCGTTTAATAGAAAGTCATCTTCCTGACTGCACAATGTTAATGCGGGAGACCTATAACAGCATCGACTTTAAAGAAGGGGTTGAGGCTTTTCTTGAAGGACGACCGCCGATTTGGCTTGGTAAATAAGCAAAGACAATGCCGTTTAGATAATTTCGGTTTTTAAGCTCACCAGGCCATCAATACTTCCTTCGAGAACATCACCTTTTTTAACAGGCCCCACCCCCGCAGGCGTGCCCGAAAATATGAGATCACCAGGTTCTAAAGTAAATAAGGTAGACAGATAAGCAATCGTATCCGGAATATTCCAGATTAATTGATTGAGATTTCCCTCTTGTCGCACTTCACCATTCACCACTAATTTAATAGAGCCTTGCGTCGGGTGACCGCATTGGGTAGCTGGAGTAATGGCTGCACAAGGAGCTGATTGATCGAATGCTTTGCCAGTATCCCAAGGGCGCCCCATCTTTTTAGCCTCACCCTGCAAGTCACGGCGAGTCATATCAAGACCCACGCCATAACCATAAACATAGTCAAGCGCTTTATCAGCCAAAATATTCGCCCCACCCTGACCAATCGCTACCACCATCTCTACCTCATGATGAACATCATTAGATAGGCTTGGATATGCCATATCCCTACCATCACTCACAATGGAATTGGCGGGTTTCATAAAAAAGAATGGCGGCTCACGATCAGGATCATGCCCCATCTCACGTGCATGATCAGCATAGTTCCGCCCTACACAAAAGATGCGGTTGACCGCAAAGCGTCGGCTATCGCCTATTACGGGCAATGAGGGAATTAAGGGTGGTTCAATCACGTAAAGAGAGCTCATATTTTCTTTTGCTTAGGGTTTTTGTTTTTGATGAAATTGCTAGTGTAGCGAATTTTTAAGATCAAGATACTGAGCGCTAATGCAAAGGTAAGCATATTAGCCAAAATCAAAGGCCACTTTTCAATGATGAGGCCATATACCAACCATAACCCTACGCCAGCGGTAAACAGGCTATACATTCCTAAAGAAATCCCCGAAACATCACGAGTACGCCAGGACTGAATAGCTTGCGGCAAGAATGCTAGTGTTGTCAGAAACGCAGCGCAATAACCAATAATTTCAATATGGTGGGCCTGCAAATTCACTTGATTTAAGGTTTTTTATTAAGGCTAGCTTTGCGTGCTTCAATTTCTTTATTAATAGCGGCTAATGTATTAGCATCTGGCGACTTCCAATTACCGCCAGAACGATTCACCATATAAACCAAAGCATCTGAAAATCCCTCAATGCTCAAATTAGGATTACCTCCCTTTGCTGGCATCTGGCGAACTCCCACATATCCGTGCGCAGTTATTACAACCTGACCCTCTGCAATGAGTGGCGCCCATTTAGCCTTATCACCAATCTTAGGTGAATTTAATATTCCAGTGCCATGGCAGGAAGTGCAGACTTGCTTGAAAGTATTTTCACCAGGTTCAGCATATATTGCTGTAGAAAAAGTAGCCCCTAGAGCACAGGTAAACCAGAAGGGAAGGTATATTTTTTTCATGGAAGTAAGTTGGTTAATTATGTCAATAATAATAATTTATCCCAATTCTGAAAAAAGGGTTAAAAACCCCAAAAAAACAGGGGTTGCAATCGTTTAGGCTAAGCCAAAGTAGCTAGCGATGCGATATGTGGCAAAGGAGCTTAGATAAGCCAAACCAAATAAATAACTCAACATGATGATAGGAATGTTCCAGCCACCGGTTTCTCTCTTAACGGCAGCTATGGTAGACAAGCACTGGGGTGCAAATACAAACCACGCTAATAATGACAAGGCAGTAGCTAAGCTCCAACTTGCAGAAATCAATGGGACCAGCGCTTCTGCTGCATACCCACTTGAACTAGAAAGTGCATACACCGTTGCCAAAGAACTCACTACCACTTCACGAGCAGCCATTCCTGGCACAAGGGCAATGCTAATTTGCCAATTAAATCCTATGGGTTCAAATACTACAGCTAAGGCTTGACCCAACATCCCGGCAATACTGTATTGAATAGGTGCACCAGTAGCATTTTCAGGGGGCAATGGAAAGCTAGAGATCGCCCATAAGCAAATCGTCATAATGAGAATAATGCCGCCAACCCGACGCAAAAAGATCTCAGCACGCTGCCATAAACCAATAGCTAAGTTTCCTAAGCGTGGCATGTGATAACTAGGCAACTCCATCATCAGAGCATTGATCTTAAATTTTTCACTAGTAAAGTGCTTTAAAACCCAAGCTACGCCCATTGCCCCGCAAATTCCAGCTACATATAACAAAAATAGTACAAGCCCCTGTAAATCTAAACCAGCCCATAATTTTTTCTCCGGAATAAATGCAGAAATCAGCAGTGCATAAACCGGCAAACGGGCTGAACAAGTCATCATTGGTGCAATCAAAATTGTCACCAAGCGATCACGCGCATTGCAGATGCTACGGGTAGCCATGATTCCTGGAATCGCACAGGCAAAGCTTGATAAGAGTGGAATAAAAGAGCGGCCCGAGAGTCCTACCTTAGCCATCGAACGATCTAAGAGATAAGCCGCACGAGGTAAGTAACCAGACTCCTCCAAAATCAATATGAAGAAATACAGAATTAAAATCTGTGGCAAGAAAATTAACACCCCTCCTGCACCTGCCAGAATGCCATTAATTAAGAGACTTCGAATCCAGTTATGAGGAAGCCATTCTGTAAGGAGTGATCCAAGCCACTCTACGCTTACTTTAATAGCATCCATTGGCATGGTAGCCCAACTAAAAACTGCCTGAAAAATAAAGAAGAGTAAGACAGCCAAAATCAAGGGGCCCAATAAGGGATGTAGTAATACTGAATCTAAGCGATCGCTGATACGATCAGGAATAATTTGATCTAAGTCTAGGTTTTGTAAGATTCGATGTACTGCAATATTATCTAATTCAGAATGAGTAGAGTGATCAACTGAAGTTTCTATGCCCTCATCATCAGTATTTTTATGAAGGGCACCCAAATGACGCCAATCGAGCTGCGTAAGATAGTCTTTTAGTAAATTAGCACCATCAGTCTTAATTCCAATGGTGCTAATTACTGGTAAGCCCAATTCTTTTGATAAGGCAATCGGATCAATATGAAGACCATGACGTTGAGCTACATCCACCATATTGAGAACTACTACACAGGGCAAACCCAAACGCTTAGCAGCTAATACCAGCCGTAGATTACGTCTAAGATTCATTGCATTTAGAACACATAAAACAAGATCTGGGCGTTTTTCACCTGCCGCTATGCCATGCAATACATTACAAGTCACCCGCTCATCCAAAGAACGCGGATAAAGACTATAGGCACCAGGTAAATCTAATATTCGAATTGCTTTACCTGAGCTAAGAACCAAGCGCCCTTCTTTTCTCTCGACTGTCACACCAGAGTAATTAGCTACTTTTTGACGACTACCGGTAAGTAAGTTAAAAAGCGCAGTTTTGCCACAATTTGGATTACCTAATAAGGCAATTAGCGGTTCGCTTGAATAAAAATAAATCTTTGTTGCTGACATTGCTAAATGGATTCCAATTCGATCATATGCGCTTCAGACTCACGCAAAGCAAATGTGGAAGATCCAACCCTAACCAAAATAGGTCCGTGACCTAGTAAGCCCTTACGAAGTACAGTAACCAATTCACCAGGCAAAAATCCAATATCCTCTAACTGGCCATGGGCATCTTGATAATCATCTGCAACTGCTACCATTTTTACTCGAGCCTGTATTCCAGGGGGAATTTGATCTAATTTCATTAATGGAGGCGCATGATGGCTTTAATGGGTATCAGTACATTATATCTCTATTGAGAATCAATATCATTTGTCTCAAGAGATGATCGCCTAAAGTCTAAATCTCTATTAATTTTTTGTCTGCCAGACTAAAAGTCTTAATACCTTCAAAACAAATATAAAGCTGAGATACAAATTTTAGGATAGCACTCAGTAATTTAAGCCTGAAGCTGATCTATTGGAATATACAAAGCCTGCATTTTACCAAGTAATTCTATCAAAATCAGAGCTCGAGTTTGACCATTATCCGAACTACTCATTTTCTGGAAATACCCACTAAGCCCAGCAAAAGGACCGCTTTTAATTTCTACGTTTTGTCCCATAGTAAAAAGTGCACGCCTAGAAGATTGATGATCAGAGACCTGATCACTAGCTTGCATATTGCGCAGTAAATCGATCAGCTCGTTAGTCACTACAACGGGTTCGGTACAGGCTCCAAAGCGCAATAAATGGCTTACTCCTCGAGTCGATCGCACTGCAGCCCAGTTAGCCATTTGAGTGGCCCTAACGAAGAGATATCTAGCAAACAGGGGCTCAGATGAAAGTATTAATTTACCGCGTAATGAGCGCTCTACTTCACACATTGGTAAAAACACCTCAAAACCCTGCGCTATGAGGTTTTCTTGAGCGCGGATTTCTGAACGAGGTTTAGTGTAAGCAACATGCCAAGTCATCAAAAGATCTCTCTGTATTACCACTTACTACCGTCTGGTTAAACTAAGCGCGCTACCAAAAAACTCAAGATGTGTAACTACTGCATGGCTGCCACGTTGAACTTTCATTATGCCACCTTAGCCCCCACCCCAAGCATGCCTCTAATGACCCATCTCACGACAACCATCCTGCTATCTGTTTTCTTGAGCCAATCGGCTTATATCCTGGTAATTCTTTGCAAAGGAGACGAATCTTACGAATGAGTTTAGCGAAATCTCTATTTGCAGCTAAATCCTCTCCTACTGCTAGATAAAAGATCTCATCCTTTAAGTGAATAAAATCTAAGCTATTTTCAATCGCAATACTTTTAACTCCCATTCCTGCATCGGCTTTTTTAGCCAATATAGACATTGCAATCGCGGAGTGCGTAAATTCTTCTTGCTCATACCCCCTAATGCGGCTGCTATTAATTCCCTCTTTGTTCAAAATGGTATCTAATAAAAGCCGAGTGCCAGAACCCTTTTGTCGATTTATAAAACGGATTTTAGGTCTTACTAAATCTTTAACACTCATGATATTTAATGGATTGCCTTTAGCAATCATCAGACCCTGAATTCTCTTCATTACAGGAAATATTTGCATGCCTTCCTTTTGCAAGCGCCTAGCAATGACTTGAGAGCTTTGTTGATCAGATACATGAAACCCTGCTATTTCAACTTCATAGTTGAGAAGCCTTTCTAAAGCCTCTCCAGAACCTGCAGTAATCAATTCAAAACCACCAACATCTATGACCGCTTTTTGAATAATCGGATCGCTACTACTCGCAAAACGCCATTGCTTTTTTGCCTTCACTCTAAACTGTGCAAAGCCTTCTTCTAGGTGTAATAGACTGCTTTGACCTAGGCGCATCGTCTTTTGATCAAAGTCATCAATAAATTGAATTAAGTACTTAGCGTATTCAGATAACTGCGAGCCATGTCCTCTGACGCGATCCATAAGCTTAAAGCCAAGAGCCTCTTCAACTTCATTCAACTTTTGCCATACGTTTCTATAAGATAGGCCCATTTTTTTACAGGCAGATACCAAAGTTTTGCCATGATCAATATCCTTTAATAGGCATGTTAACCATACTAAATCGACAATTGCAGGGTTTTTGGTATTTTTATTACCAAAAATAAGGGTGGGTCTAATCTGAATTCTCATATGTAATTTTTTGCATATTGATGTTTTGTAATATGACAAATACTAACTTAAAATACAGGAGACACAAAAGATCATGAAATTCTCATTTAATCGCTTCTTTGCCATTGCCCTAGCTTCGATCAGCCTTTTAGCAAACTCAAGCTATGCCCAAGAAAAAAGCATCGTAGTTTCCTCAACCACCTCAACTGAACAATCTGGCTTATTTGGTTTCATGTTTCCTATCTTTAAAATGAAATCAGGTATTGATGTGAAGGTGGTTGCGGTTGGAACGGGTCAAGCTTTAGATATTGGCCGACGTGGTGATGTAGATGTGGTGTTTGTGCACGACAAGCCTGCAGAAGAGAAATTTGTTAGTGAAGGCTATGCAACCCAACGTAATGAAGTAATGTACAACGATTTTGTATTGATCGGGCCCAAGTCTGATCCAGCCAAAATTGCTGGTGGTAAAGATATTCAAGTAGCGTTTCAGAAAATTTCTGTAGCGCAAGCTCCTTTTGTTTCGCGAGGAGATAAAAGTGGAACCCATGCTGCTGAACTACGCTATTGGAAAAGTGCTGGCATACCTGTCCCTTCTAGCTCCATTTGGTATAAAGAGACTGGCTCTGGCATGGGACCCGCATTAAATACCGCCTCGGCAATGAATGGCTACATTCTGTCCGATCGCGCTACCTGGCTCACCTTTAAAAATCGTGGTGACTTAACAATTTTAGTGCAAGGTGATCCCAAACTCTTTAATCAGTACGGAGTAATGCTTGTTAACCCAGCTAAATTTCCGCACGTTAAAAAAGCGGAAGGTCAAGCCTTTATTGATTGGATAACATCTAAAAACGGACAGGATGTAATAGCTAGCTATCAAATTGGTGGCGAGCAACTCTTCTTTCCTAATGCCAAGAAATAATAATGCATAAGATATTTATTGCGAGTGCCGTTCTTTGTTCTCTTTTACTGGGAATTAGCATGCAAACCTCGAACGCACAATCACCAACCCCAAAGATCGAAGCTACCTATGGCCTTGGTACTAAGAATTTTAAATTGGCAACGGGTAGCCCAGGTGAACTTGGATTATTACAAGTATTAGGAGAATGTGAAATTAGATATTGGGGGTGGATATATTGTGACTGCCTCAATTACTAATGAAGCAGTTGATGAACTTAATCTCAAAGTCGGCGATCAAGCTTGGTCTGTCATTAAAGCCTCTGATGTCATGGTCGCAAAAAGCGCCTAAGCACTGTTGTATATACTGCTACCCTGCTTTCTTCCTACTCATTAATAAGGCCCGCAATTGCGGGCCTTATTTTTATACCAGTCATGCTTCAATCTTTAATGACAAATTACTTTTTAGGAGTTACAAAACCAATAGCAGTGTCGTCCACAAACTCAACTATGACATCGTCACCAGCTTTAAATTTCTCCAGTCCAAGAACTGCTTTGTCAACTTTAACCTTTTGTTTCTCACCACTTGGTAGTGTGAAAGTAACTACACGGGTTTTTGCATCGATTGTGCTGATTTTTACTGTGGCATAAACAGTATCAGTGATTTCTTCAAATGGCTTAGCAGATCCTTTGCCAGCAATCACAACTGAACGAACACTAGAAACGCCTGGCTTAGCATCTTTGGGAGCAACTACTAAACCAACTGCAATCGCTTGTGCGTGCTCAACAACAAATATATCGCCCTTTTTTACTTTATCTAAATCATTGACTTGCTTTGATACGTTCATTTGAGCCAAGTTACCATTAGCATCTTTTAAAACAACGATACGTTTTTTAGCATCTACCGAATCTACAGTAGCCGTTAACACGATTACTTCAGCAGCAAGTGGCAGCATTTTTGTTGGGGCTTGCGCAAAAACAGATGAAGCAACAACTAAACCAAGTGCAGCAATTAATGTAGCTAGTAAGTTTTTCTTCAAAATAACTCCTAAGAGAATAAAGGGTTGTAAGTGGCGCCCTGGAAAGCGCCTGAAAATCATTGTAACCATGATCTTGGGCAACTAGATGGCTCTAGGGCTAATATAGCGGACTTAGGCAGCTTAGATTTGATACATTATTAAAACAAGGGCTAATAGACGCTTATCTCTTGCTTAACCACCCGTTTAAATTAGGTATATAGCGTGATTTTGATTCAATCTTGGGATGAAGCCGAAAATCAGGCCTACCCCGTTAGATATGCCGTTTTTGTCCTCGAGCAAGGGATTCCCGAGGTGCTCGAACTCGACGAGTTTGACCTCAAAGCTACTCATGCCTTGGCCTTTTTTAATAATCAATGCGTCGGTACGGCACGTCTTATCAAGATTTCAAGCATTTGCGGTCAAATTGGTCGTATGGCAGTATTGGCAGACTATCGTCAGCAAGGTATCGGCGGGCAACTATTAGGAGCCTTAATTGAATATGGAAAAGAGCAAGGTATGGTTGAGTATCTCTTGCACGCCCAACTTGCGGCCATTCCTTTTTATGAAAAGTTTGGCTTTGTTCCTCAAGGCGAGGTTTACGATGAAGCGGGATGCTTGCATCGTAATATGATGCTTTTAATCTAAAACACTGTTTAATACTAATGACCCCCTCTTCTGATTCTTCGCCATTTTTCTTTCGGGTTTGCTACTCTGATACTGATGCGGCAGGCTTTGTTTACCATGCCCGCTATCTAGAGATATTTGAACGTAGTCGCGCGCAATGGCTTTATGAGCGCAACTTGAGTCCTTCTCAATTAGTCTCTGAATTTGGCATCCTTCTCCCTGTTAGAGAGCTCACCATGAACTTTCATAGGCCAGGTCGCTTAGATGATCTTTTAAGTATTGATCAGGTAATTGAGCATCGGGGGCGCACCCAAATTGCTGTAAAGCAAACTGCTCAACGAATTAGCAAGAATGCAAAGCCAGAGTTGATTGCCAGCGCTCTACTTCATATAGTTTGTGTTGATGCCACCACCTTAAAGCCCAAAGGCTTCCCAGATTGGCTGTTTGCTACTGGGCAATAGCTTAAAATACAATCTCTTACTGCAAACGCTCCAAGTGTGGCAGCTCACCCCATTGGCCGGGATAGTCGTTTAATTGAATACGGGCCAATTTTCTTTTGGCTCCTATGTTATTTACCGATCTTGGTTTATCAGCGCCCCTTCTACGTGCAATTAAAGAAGAAGGTTATACCGTCCCCACCCCTATTCAAGCAAAATCGATTCCTGCCGTATTAAAAGGCGGTGATTTACTAGCTGCCGCTCAGACTGGCACAGGTAAAACGGCAGGCTTTACCCTGCCTATTTTGCAACGCTTAAGTAGTAGTGCAAAACCGGGTGCTGGAAAGCATCTGCTCCGCGTCCTGATCTTGACCCCTACCCGAGAATTAGCAGCTCAGGTTCAAGAATCAGTCCTCACTTACGGTAAATACACTGGCCTCAAGTCAGCTGTAATCTTTGGTGGGGTTGGCGCCAATCCACAGATTAAGGCGATTCAAGCGGGCTTAGATATTCTGGTTGCCACCCCAGGCCGCCTTCTTGATTTAATGTCACAAAAATGCGTATCTCTAGAAGCTATTGAGATTCTAGTTTTAGATGAAGCCGATCGCATGCTAGATATGGGATTTTTACGAGATATCAAAAAGATTTTGGCAGCCCTCCCAAAAAAACGCCAGAACTTACTCTTTTCGGCAACCTTTTCTGCAGAAATTAAAGCGCTTGCAGATGGCTTGCTAAATTCTCCCGCGTTGATTGAAGTGGCTCGTAGTAATAGCGCTAATGAAGCCATTGCACAGTTAATTCATCCGGTAGATAGAGCTAAGAAACACCCTTTATTAGCACATCTCATTAGCAGCAATGGCTGGAAACAGGTCTTAGTTTTCACGCGTACTAAACATGGCGCCAATAAATTAGTTACCCAATTAGAAAAAGATGGAATCACTTGTATGGCGATCCACGGTAATAAAAGCCAAAGTGCCCGCACTAAAGCCTTGGCAGATTTTAAGGACGGAAAGATTACCGCATTGGTAGCAACAGATATTGCTGCTCGAGGCATTGATATAGACCAACTGCCGCACGTTGTGAACTACGATCTTCCCAATATCTCCGAAGATTATGTTCATCGTATCGGCCGTACAGGCAGAGCCGGCTCTAATGGCGTGGCCGTATCCTTAGTATGCGTTGACGAACATCAAATGCTCAGAGATATTGAAAAGCTAATAAAACAAAAACTTCCACAAGAAGTAATCCCAGGATTTGAGCCTGACCCCAATGCCGTGGCGCAGCCGATTCAATTGCGCAGTCAGCAACCCCATCAATCCAGAAAACCTAAAGCAGTTAGTGGAACAGCCACTGCCAGTGCTAAATCAAGAACGGATAAACCAACAGCAAAACGCAGTAGTCCCCCTAAACGTTCTTTTGGCAGATAAAATAAAATACATTGATCTGTATTGCACTGACTACCTCATTTAAATTAAGTATTTTTTATGACTACATCACCAGAACCTAGGCTGACATCCCTCTCACACGGAGGCGGGTGCGGATGCAAGATTGCCCCAAACACTCTCTCGGAGATTCTCAAGAGCGTTCCTCATATTCCTTTTCCAAAAGAGCTATTGATCGGAATTGAAACGTCTGATGATGCGGCGGTATATCAAATCAATGAGACGCAAGCAATTGTGGCGACCACGGATTTTTTTATGCCTATAGTGGATGACCCATTTGATTTTGGAAAGATAGCGGCAACCAATGCAATTAGCGATATTTATGCGATGGGTGGTACACCACTCTTTGCCTTAGCCCTTGTAGGAATGCCCATCAAGGTTCTTTCTAATCAGACTATTGCCCGTATTCTAGAAGGTGGAGCTCAAGCGTGCCGGGAAGCCGGTATACCAATTGCTGGTGGTCATACCATTGATTCGGTAGAGCCAATTTATGGTTTAGTAGCTATTGGCCTTATTGATCCAAAACGCGTGAAGAGTAATGCTGCTGCCAAGGTTGATGATGTACTTATTTTAGGTAAGCCTATTGGGGTTGGCATTCTTTCGGCTGCCCTCAAAAAAGATCTATTAAGTCCTGCTGGCTATCAAGAGATGATTAGCAATACCACCAAGCTTAATATTGCAGGGCCCGATCTTGCTAAATTAGCAGGTGTGCACGCCATAACAGATGTCACAGGATTTGGATTAGCTGGTCATACCCTGGAGCTAGCGCGGGGCTCCAATTGCACTGCGCATATTGACTGGCATTGCGTACCCCTACTCTCTAAGGTTCAAGAACTTGCCGATCAAGGCATTATTACTGGTGCGTCTGATCGCAATTGGCAAAGCTATGGCAAGGAGGTTTCATTGCCTAATAAATTCTCTGCTGCACAACTAGCATTGCTAACGGATCCACAAACTAGCGGCGGCCTATTGGTATCTTGTAGCCCAGAATCAGTCGATCAGGTTTTGGCTATTTTTCATGATCATCAGTTTTTTAATGCACAAGTCATTGGAAAAATGTCTCAAAAACAAGAACAGCCCTTAGTAATATCTGATTAGTTTGCTTTAAGATTAAAGACGCTAGAAAAGTCTAGCTCGCCATTACCCGCTTTGCTGTGAGCTTTATACAGGTCATGCGCTACCTTACCCAAGGGAATATATGCCTCCAAGCCCTGCGCATTTTCCACCGCTAAACCTAGATCTTTAAGCATAAGATCTACTCCAAATCCGCCTGCATAACCCTTAGAGGACGGAACACTCTCCATCACACCGGGGCACGGGTTATATAATTCCAAGGCCCAATTACTCCCTGAGCTCTTGGTCATAATGTCTGATAGCACCTTTGGATCCATGCCATTAGCAATGCCTAAACGCAAGGCCTCACTCGTGCCTAGCATCTGTATACCTAAGAGCATATTGTTACAAACTTTGACAGTTTGACCACTTCCATTACTACCAGCATGAAAAATGTTCTTGCCCATCTTTTCTAGTAATGGCCTAGCTTTTTCTACATCCTGGACATTACCACCAACCATAAATGTCAGAGTGCCTGCTTGTGCTCCTGCGGTCCCACCTGAAACAGGTGCATCAATCATCGCCAACCCTTTTGCTTTAGCTTGAGCAGCTAGGTCTTGAGAAACTTTTGGAGAAATCGTTGAACAATCAATAATAAGTGCATCTGCTTGAGCAAAACTAAGTAGGCCTCTATCGCCAAGATATAAGCCCTCAACATGACGAGATGCTGGGAGCATGCTAATGATGACCTTTGCCCCTTGCACTGCCTCGCTAGTATTTTGAGCGGGTATACCTCCAGTCTTGCTAAAGATATCTAGTTGAGCTTGAACCAAATCAAACCCTGTGACCTGGTAACCTGCTTTAAGTAAATTCAAGGCCATGGGAAGACCCATATTGCCCAAACCTATAAATGCTACCTTCATACGACCTCCATCTCTTTATGCAATTATCCCAATCCCTCACTATAGCTTGCTTATAAACTACCAGAAACACACAACAAGGACAGAACCATGAGCACTAAAGTGATTGGCTTAATGCAGCTACTGGACTTAGATTCTTTTGAAGAGTATCGAGGACGCGTAGGACAGACAGTAGCGCTTTTCCAGGGCAAGATATTGTCTCGTGGCACCGTCACCAAGGTCTTTTGGAATGAGCTCGGCTGTGAAACCTTTAATACCATTGTAGAACTAGAGTTTCCAAGTCAAGCAAAGGCTCAAGAGTGGTCCTCAAGTCCAGAGTACCAAAATTTAATCGCAGTGAGAAGTCGGGCTATGAAATTGACCTTATTTGCAGCAGAAATATAAAAAAATAAAGCCTAGCTCCTTGTGGGGGCTAGGCTTGATATATCAGGGATGGATCAGAATTACTTCTTAGCTTCCATTGCTTCTTTAGTTGCAGTGATTTCTTTACGACGTTCTTTGCATGCACCAGCAATCTCTTGCAAAGCTTTGCGAGCACGTGCGGCAGATGCCTTAATGCCTTTTTCAATAAACTTTTCGTTCTCTGCTTTGTACGCTTCGAACGCAGCTAGCAATGTATCGTGTTGTGACATCTTGTCTCCTATGTTTCAAATAAATATATGAGGTTTTAGCTCCGAATCAGTATATCCCTATAAAAACATTAGGATTTAAGAATCTGAATCAGGGATAACTCTTAGTCGAGAAGTCCTAGGTCATCTAGTGTAGCAAGAATACATAGCTACTGAAATACCTGCTAAATCATGAAAATAGCCATTTAAATGCCTTTAAAGTGGGTTTTTAACTGGAGTAATGCTATTTCTTGATCTGCGCATTGGTAATTTTAATTTTTTACATCTCATCGGGTTTTAAAAATACAGATGGTTTGCAGTTGTATCTCAAAATATGGATATTCTATTAATGATGAAAAGAGTTCGACCCTACTTTGCTAGCATTCTCACCATCTCATTGTTAGGCCTTACCGCTTGTGAGCGAGAAACTTATACAACTTGGTCCTGCAAAAATTTTGAGGGAGATAAAAATGTCATGATTCTTAAAAAAGCTCAGATGCAATTTTTAGGCAAGAACTTAAACTATTGCGGAAGTCTTGGAAATAAGAGCTATTTCGATATTAATTGCCCCGCTCAAATTGAGAATGCTAATCTCGTATTTATTCCGAGCAATGGCAGCCTTTTAACTGATAGTAAAAATTATCAATGCGATGCCCTTTAAGATAACAAACTCTCTGAGCCCTAAAAAACTCTTGCTGAGTAAGTGGACCGCAGTTCATCCAACACATCAGCGAAAACATTTTCTAGTGATTAAAGTTATTGTTCCAGAAGCGCCAAATGAGATGATTCAATTTGTAGAACTAGAAGCAGTATTTGATAAAAGGGTTGAGCAAATAGCCTGGCGTGAACTTACCAAACGTGAGCTATGGCAGCAGGGCTGGCTGTAAAAAAGCCGCCAGTAACGGCGGCTGATTTTTAACAAGGGTAATTTTTACTTGCTAACCTTCTTTTTGGCTGCAGGTGCTTTATTGACATGCTCTTCAATATTTCTTTCAGCAGCCTCAGCTACTTGATTGACAATACGACGCCCTTCTTTGAACATCTTCTGGCCCGTAGTAGACATATCATGAACCACCTTAGATAGTTTATCTGCCTGACTTGGTAATTTACTTTCGGCATCTTCTAACCAAGTTACTAAAGAACTGCGTACTTTCTCTAGATGTTTTTCTGTTTCATCAGCGGCATTATCTCCAAGCTCTTTTAAAACAGACTTTACTCTTTTTTGATAGGCAGTTGCCCGTTTAGCAGCTTCTTTACTAGCCGCCTCTTGCAGATCTTTTAATTTCGTAAGATCATTTTTTGCTGCAGACTTTGCGCTATCTAGGGCATTTTTCATGCTCCATTGAATTTCAGCAAGATGAGACTCACTCAAGTCTTTTGCCGCATCCAATAACTTATGAGAATAGGAAAATAATTCCTTAGCCTTTTCCTGTTGCCATACCTGAAAATCTTTCTTATCCATCATTCTTTCCTTTAGCTAGATTATTGAAATACCACTTTTTGACTACACCTCCCTTTTAACTCTATACCGAATTGAGCTCCTTGCCAATTCCCTTGATTCGTAGAGCTAAAATAATCTAATGAGCGAGCTAAAAACCCCTTATGAACTTATTGGCGGAGCCACTAAAGTCGGTGAATTAGTAGACCGCTTCTATGATTTAATGGCGCTAGAAGAACAGTTTGCTGATTTAAGGGCGATGCACGCCCAAGATCTCTCTATGGCCCGAGAAAAACTCACCTTATTCTTGATTGGCTGGATGGGCGGACCAGATCTATTCTCAGCAAAATATGGGCATCCAATGCTGAGGGCAAAACATCTCCCTTTTAAAATTGGTCTAAAAGAACGCAATCAATGGTTAGCCTGTATGTATCGAGCAATGGAAGACTGTGGTGTTCAAGGCGAGTTTGCTACCAAGCTAGAGCAAGCGCTTTTCAATACTGCAGACTGGATGAGAAACCAACCAAACTAATTGCTGTTTCCATTTTTAAAAATATCCCGATAAGTTATATGGGCTTTCATCAATATTTATTGAGTAACTTCCATTAGATACACTAGGAGAGTTCAATATATTCTCATTTAAGGGGCATAAGTATGTATGAAAATCTAATAGCCCTCATCAGCGATCCAAACGCATGGATTGCCTTTCTTACACTCTCCGCTTTAGAAATCGTATTGGGGATCGACAATATTATTTTTATTAGCGTAATTGCTAATCGTCTTCCCGCAGAAATTAGAGATAAGGTTAGGCAATTTGGCCTCCTATTTGCCTTAATCACCCGCATCCTTTTGCTGCTCAGCTTATCGTGGGTAATGGGTCTGAATAATGCTTTGTTTACCGTGCAAGACCATGCTATCAGCGGTAGAGACTTGATCTTACTGCTCGGAGGATTTTTCCTTCTCTGGAAGGCATCCAAAGAAATTTATATCGAAGTTGAAGTGGGCGAGCATGAAGAAATCAATACTCCAAACAAAAGAGATCTAGCCAATAGCAACTCAATGCTTAAGTTATTCATGGGGTCAATTGTCCAAATTGGCTTACTTGACATCATCTTCTCTTTAGATAGCGTGATTACTGCAGTAGGCATGGTAGATGACATTAACGTCATGATTGCGGCCGTGTTAGCATCGGTTTTCATTATGTTAATTGCGGCAAAACCCATTGGAGATTTTGTTCAGCGCCACCCATCCATCAAAGTGCTGGCTTTATCCTTTCTCACCGTTGTTGGGGTAGTTTTGATTGCTGAGGGCATGGGAGCCCATATTCCCAAAGGTTATGTGTATGTAGCGATGGCTTTTTCACTTACTGTAGAGCTGCTCAATATTCGCTCACGGGCAAAGAAGAAACGGCTCGCTAAAACTGTCTAGTTAGAGTTAAATTGCTTGAGCGCAAGCAAATCCACTAGACCATGCCCATTGGAAATTATGGCCTCCGAGATGTCCCGTCACATCAACACACTCGCCTATAAAGTAGAGTCCATGATGTTTACGTGACATCATCGTCTGACTATCCATCTCTTTGGTATCAACGCCCCCCAACATCACCTCAGCTTTTTTCCAGCCTAAGGTGCCCGCTGGCTTAACTGACCAATTGGTAATGAGATCTTTGAGTGCTTGTTGATCTTTTTTTGACACCTCTGCCCATTTACGTCCTAGCAAGTTCTTTTGCTTTGCAAAAGTCTTTGCTAGGCGTTGCGGCATAACAGAGGCCAAAATAGTTTCTGTAAGCTTGAGTCGATTCTCATCATTATTCAATAAGTCTTCAATATTTAACTCTCCATAGGCCTCTGCTATTCCTAGCCAATTAATATGAATGGCCTGCCCTTCAGTCCAATAGCTACTAGCTTGAAGCACTGCAGGGCCAGATAAACCCTTGTGGGTGAGTAAAAGATCTTCATTGAACTGACAAGCACCATAACGATGTCCTTTAGAGCCCGCACTAATACAAATAGGTAAACTTAATCCAGCTAGCTCACTAAGATTATCAAATTCTTCTGATGTAAATGAGAGAGGGACTAAACCAGGACGAGGATCGATAATATTTAAACCAAACTGTTTAGCTATGTCCAATGAATAGCCCGTTGCTCCAATTGCTGGAACTGGTAAGCCGCCAGTTGCCATCACCAAAGATGTTGATATTTCGATACCACCATTGGTTCTAACAAGCCAGCTTCCTGCATCTTGCACAATTGATTGGACCACTACAGGATTTTTAATCTGAACATTGCCTTTAGCACATTCAGAAAAGAGCATATCAATAATTTCTTTAGCCGAATCATCACAAAATAACTGACCTTGGTGCTTCTCATGATAGGCAATGCGGTAGGATTGCACTAAAGAAATAAATTCTTTTGCAGGGTAGCGAGCTAGTGCACTCTTAACAAAATGAGGGTTTAAGGAGAGAAAGTTTGCTGCTCCACTGTGCAAATTAGTGAAATTACATCGACCGCCACCACTGATTCGAATCTTTTCTCCCAAAATATCAGCATGATCCAACACTAATACTTTTTTACCTAACTGCCCCGCTACGCCTGCACAAAATAGACCAGCAGCACCGCCACCAATAATGATGGCATCCCATGGTTTAGTCATGAATTTTTAAATCGCTCAATTACCTCAGTAGGCAGATTAAGTTTGACCATATGCGCTCGAGTATAGGCTTGACGAAAATTCTTGGTCATGGAGATCATGACTGAAGCTGTCCAGGCAAAGGCAAACATGCCAGAGAAAGCAATAATGACGGCAAGCATTTTCCAGCCCTCGGGCAAGATATCCTCCATAAAACCCATGGCAGTGTAGGTGCTACCACCAAACAATATACTGATGCCCAAAGTTGGTAATAAATTAAATGCCCATAATGAAATTCCCCAGAGAATGATCTCCAGAATGTGGGTCAGGAATAAACAAAGAATGCTGAGGTAGAACACAAAAGAGACGGACGAATATTTATGTTCGGAGAGGTAAAGAAATGATTTCACCTCATATCTTTTTGCGATCTGCAATAGAGCAAGTCCATGAAATAGCATAATGATGAGTAACATAACTATACCCAGTAAATATCCGGGCAAATCTAATTGAGTAGCAATGCTTGCAGTGTGGGAATTTATCATATTCAGCCTTTGCTTTTATTTTACATAAAGCCTCTAGGCCAACTGATACCAATCCCGAATGACTTCCCAGGCTGCTTTAGCTGTCTCTACAAAATGAATCAGGTCCATATCTGTCTCTTCAATAACACCATGCTCTAGCATTTTTTTAAAATCGATAACTTCACACCAAAAACTCTCTCCTACCAAAATAATCGGAAAGCGCACTACCTTTTTGGTTTGCATCAAAGTTAATACTTCGAATAATTCATCCATGGAGCCAAAGCCCCCAGGATAAGCTACGATTGCCCTAGCTCTCAACATAAAGTGCATTTTGCGTAAAGCAAAATAATGAAACCTAAAACTGATGCCTTCACTTATATAGGGATTTGGATGTTGCTCCCTAGGCAGGCTAATATTAAATCCAATAGTTTTATCTCCCGCTTCGAAAGCACCTCGATTAGCTGCCTCCATTATTCCAGGGCCCCCACCAGTGGCAATATGTAATTTATTTTTACTCTCCATTTGCGTCGCGTTGTAGCAAGCCACAATGGTGCCAAATTCTCGTGCTGACTCATAGTATTTGCAATGACTTAATGCTCTTTTTGCCTCCTCCACCTCTTTAGGAGTCTTAGCATTCTTCTCCATCTCTACTGCAGTGTCATGACTCACAAAATGGGTTGAGCCAAATACAGTAATAGTGTGATCAATCGCACGCTCATGCAAAAGAATTTCTGGCTTTAATAATTCCAACTGAAAACGCAGGCCTAAGGTTTCCCGACGGGCTAGGAAAGCCTCATCATCAAAGGCAAACTTATACGAATCAGTAGAGTCATCCTCATGCATTTGTCTGGTTTGCAAGTTCAAAAATTCTGTAATAGTCTGAGAATTATTGGAGGGAATCTTAGAACTCATGAGAATGGTCTTTGGCAATGAGATGACTCATCTTAACCTTTGAACCCTCAATTAGAGCTATTTCTGGCAATCCTCTGTATTGTCAAAATTAGTATTAATACCTAGAGGAGGGCATTTAACCCCTCTTTAGGGGTTTTAGGGATTTACCGAATAGGCCCAAAGCGTTAATATTGAGCCTATATCAACCAAACTGAAGGAAAAGCAATGAGCAACCGTTCTCTCATCATCATGGCACTAGTATTAGTTGGTGCTTCAGCCTTTTTACTCTCTAGAGGAGGTGGCGATATTGACATGGGCGGTGAAAAGCATGGTGCTGAAGCTGCTCATATGGAAGAAGCTAAAAAAGATGCCCCAGCAGCAGCTCCAGCAG
>CAIZRK010000041.1 GCA_903935355.1 uncultured beta proteobacterium
ACAAAAACTTTCTAATTCTTTCCTCTGAACGGAGAAACGTATGAAATTAATCACCGCAATCATCAAGCCCTTCAAGCTTGACGAAGTGCGCGAAGCTCTCTCGGAAGTGGGAGTTTCGGGCATTACCGTTACTGAAGTTAAAGGCTTTGGTCGTCAAAAAGGTCACACCGAGTTATATCGCGGTGCTGAGTATGTAGTGGATTTTTTACCTAAAGTGAAAATTGAAGCTGCTGTTGAAGATGGCATTTTGGAGCGAGCAATTGAAGCAATTGAAAAAGCTGCTCGTACAGGCAAGATTGGCGATGGCAAGATTTTTGTTTCGCCAGTTGAACATGTCATTCGCATTCGTACCGGTGAAACCGGTGCGTCAGCACTTTAAAGAGAGGTTCAAAATGTTAACTTGGATGAAACGACTCGTTGCTGGTAGTGCCATGGCTTTGGCTATTGGTGCAACCGGTGTCATGGTAACTTCGCCAGCACATGCTGATGAGGTTAAAAAACCTGCAGTCACTGCTGCTGCAGCGACTCCTGCTGCGCCTGAGGCGCCAGCATTAGTTCCAAATAAAGGCGATACAGCATGGTTATTGGTGTGTACAGCATTGGTAATTTTGATGACCTTACCTGGCTTGGCTCTATTCTATGGCGGTTTAACACGTAGCAAGAACATTCTTTCTGTGCTCGTGCAATGTATGGTTGTGTTCTCATTAATTACAGTGCTTTGGTCGATTTATGGCTATAGCTTTGCATTTACTGAGGGCGGGGCATTCATTGGTGGGCTTGATCGCTTATTCTTGGGTGGTATGACTCCAGATTCGGTTGCGGCAACCTTTAGTAAAGGTATTGTTGTTCCTGAATATGTCTTCATGGCCTTCCAAGCAGCGTTTGCGACTATTACCTGCTGCTTAATCATAGGATCATTTGCGGAACGCGCTAAGTTTTCTGCGATCTTGGTATTCATGATTCTTTGGTTCACATTTAGCTACTTGCCAATCGCTCACATGGTTTGGTTCTGGCCTGGTCCTGACGATATTAAAGATACTGCATCACTCGAGGCCATTACTGCTCGTGCAGGCTGGTTGTGGCAGAAGGGTGTGCTTGATTTTGCAGGCGGTACAGTGGTTCATATCAATGCTGCGATTGCTGGCCTAGTGGGTTCATTCGTAATCGGTAAACGTATTGGTTACGGCAAAGAGGCAATGAAGCCACATAACTTAGTACTCGTCATGATCGGCGCAGCACTCTTGTGGTTTGGATGGTTTGGCTTTAATGCTGGATCAGCACTTGAAGCAAATGGTAGTGCTGCCTTGGCATTTGTAAACACATACTTAGCTACGGCTGCAGCGGTATTGACCTGGTCATTTGCTGAATGGGTTCTTAAGGGTAAGCCTTCCATGTTGGGCGCTGCTTCTGGTTGTGTAGCCGGCTTGGTTGCAATTACTCCTGCTGCCGGTTTCGTTGGCCCGATGGGTGCGCTTATTATCGGTGCTGCTGCCGGTGTAGTCTGCTTATGGGGTGTAACTGGCCTTAAGAAAATCTTGGGCTCAGATGATAGTTTGGATGTATTTGGTGTGCATGGCGTAGGCGGTATTTTGGGCGCCTTATTGACGGGTGTATTTACTGATCCAGCTTTGGGTGGCACAGGTATTTGGGATTATGTTGCTAATGCTGCAGCGCCTGACTACTCTATTGCAAGCCAATTGTGGATCCAAAGCCAAGGCGTTATTACAACCTTAATCTGGTCTGGCGTAGTTTCTTTCATTGCCTTTAAATTGATCGATATCGTAATTGGTTTACGCGTTAAGGAAGATGAAGAGCGTGAAGGATTGGATATCAGCTCCCATGGTGAGTCTGCCTACGAGACTTAATCTATAGATTTACCACTTATCAGGCAGCTTTGGTTAGTTGCCTGATTTTTAAGCGCGGGATCCTTGGATTCCGCGTCTTTCTTTTAAAATACTTACAATGGTGAAATGGTCCCACATCTCATCACTGCCCTTAGCGGCCCCCTCCTTGATCTTGAGTCAAAGGTCTTAGAAGCTACTCCAGCAATTGAGCGTTGGTTTAGGCTGGAATGGCAAGAACATACCCCGCCCTTTTATTGCTCTGTAGACTTACGTAATTCCGGTTTTAAGCTTGCCCCAGTCGATACCAATCTTTTTCCTGGTGGATTTAATAACTTAGCACCTCAAATGTTGCCATTAGCAGTACAAGCGGCCATGGCCGCTATTGAAAAGATTTGCCCAGAAGCTAAAAATTTACTACTCATACCTGAGCGCCATACTCGCAATACTTTTTATCTACAAAATATTGCTCGACTCTCTTCCATCTTGCGTCAGGCTGGATTGAATGTTCGTTTAGGAACTTTTTCTGAAGAGATTAAAAAACCCACTTGGATTGAGTTACCTGATGGCCAGCGTTTGCTGATGGAGCCGCTGGCTCGTTTAGGCTTAAAGCAGCAACGCCTAGGATTAAAAGGTTTTGATCCATGCTCGATTTTGCTTAATAACGACTTATCAGCAGGTATTCCGCCCATCTTAGAAAACATTTATGAGCAATATTTATTACCCGGCCTGCATGCTGGTTGGCATGTTCGTCGCAAATCCAATCACTTTGCGGCTTATGATGAAGTTGCCAAGAAGTTCTCTAAGGTGGTTGACATTGACCCATGGATGATTAATCCTTATTTTGCTAGTTGCTCAAATGTAAACTTTCATGAGCGTAAGGGTGAAGAAGAGTTGCAATCGGCTGTTGAAAAGGTGCTCAAGAAGACTGCTAAGAAATACCGTGAGTATGGAATAAAAGAAAAGCCATATGTTGTTGTGAAAGCAGACGCTGGCACCTATGGCATGGGCATCATGGTGGTTAATGATCCTGCCCAATTAAAGGACTTAAATCGCAAAGACCGCAATAAGATGAGCGTGGTCAAAGAGGGATTAGAGGTGAGTGATGTTCTCATTCAGGAGGGCGTATATACCTTCGAAAAAGTCAATGAGGCTGTAGCTGAACCGGTAGTCTATATGATTGATCGTTATGTCATTGGCGGTTTTTATCGTGTTCATACGGATCGCGGCCCAGATGAAAATCTGAATGCACCGGGCATGCACTTTGTGCCACTAGCCTTTGAGCAAAATTCGATGCCTGACCTTACTGCTAAGCCAGGAAGTGCGGCGCCAAATCGCTTTTATCTTTATGGCGTAGTTTCCCGCTTGGCTTTATTGGCTGCTTCATTAGAGCTTGAGCGAACTAATCCCGATGCTGAAGCGGCTTAATTTTTATCTATTAATTAATTTCCTAATATGAATTTTCTATTCATTGCCGACCCCTTAGAATCTTTCAAAATTAGTAAAGATTCCACATTGGCAATGATGCGCGCAGCACAAGAGGCGGGTCATAGCCTGTGGTTTTGTGAGGCACGGAATGTACTTTGGAGAAAAAATGCTGTGCTAGCAGATTGTTACTCTTTGGCCATTAAGCCAAGTGGATCTGCTTGGTTTGAATTGGGTCCAATGGAAGGGCGCAACCTCAATACCTTTTCTGCTGTACTAATGCGTACCGATCCACCATTTGATATTGAATATCTCAATAATACTTGGCTGTTATCGGCTGCAGTTAGTCAAGGTGCAAAGGTATTTAATAATCCAACTGCGATTCGAGATCATTCCGAAAAACTTTCGATTACAGAATTTCCAACCCTCATTCCGGCAACTTTAGTCAGTCGTGAACTAAGTGCTATTGAAATTTTTCATCAGGAGCAGGGCGATATTGTAATAAAGCCTCTAGATGGTATGGGGGGAATGGGGGTCTTTCGGGTTGGACCAGATGGCCTCAATTTAGCGAGCATTGTTGAGACACTAGGTGAAAATGGTAGAAGAACATTAATGGCGCAGCGTTTCTTACCAGAGATCGCTCAAGGAGATAAACGAGTTCTTCTTATTGGTGGTGAGGTAGTGCCATTTGCTTTAGCACGTATTCCCCAGGGAAAAGAAATTCGAGGCAATTTAGCGGCTGGTGGCAAAGGTGTCGCGATGACTTTAAGTGCTTCTGAAAGAAAAATAGCCGAGCAGTTAGCCCCAATTTTAAATAAACGTGGCTTGTTCTTGGTAGGATTAGATTTAATTGGCGGCTATCTTACAGAAATTAATGTAACTAGCCCAACGTGTTTTGTGGAGATTACTGAGCAAACCCAATTTGATGTTTCACAGTTTTGGTTGAAAGCACTTGAAAAGGCATTGACATAGATATGGCTGGAATCGTAATTGTTGCCCATACTCCGCTGGCAAGTGCCATGCTTGGTTTTGCTGAACATACCTTTGGGGTATTGCCCGAGCGAGTGAGGGCAGTAGATATTCCTCCTTACGAAGATATCAAAGTGAGTTTTGATCGTGTAATGAAGGCGGCTTACGGTGTCAACACAGGCAATGGCATTCTAATCCTGACTGATGTAATGGGAGCAACCCCTGCTAATGTGGCCTCAAAGTTAGAGGCGCTTGGCCCGCTATCAGGATTAAATTCTCAGGTTGTTGTGCTTGCAGGATTAAATCTACCAATGCTCATGCGCTGCATCTCTCATAGAGGAGAGAACTTGGAAGAGCTAGTTAGCAAAGCACTTCAGGGCGGACAAAATGGCATTTTGCGTCTGGGCGCTCAGTCACAGCAAGAAACTACAGAGAAATAAGGTAAGTCATGCCCGTTACTGAAATTGAAATCATTAACAAGCTTGGTTTGCATGCGAGAGCTTCTGCCAAATTGTCCAAGTTAGCAGCTGAATTTCCATGCGAAATACTATTGTCACGCAATGGGCGTCAAATCAATGCTAAGAGCATTATGGGTGTCATGATGTTAGCCGCCGGAATAGGTAGCACTGTGACGCTAGAAACTGTGGGCGACAAAGCAGATGAGGCTATGCAAGCTTTGATTGGGCTGATCAATAATCGCTTTGGTGAGGGCGAATAAAAATGACCTTTGCTTTGCATGGGATTGCGGTATCAAAAGGCATTGCCATCGGCAAAGCGGTACTGATTTCTCGTGCGGCTTTAGAAGTAAATCACTATTTAGTTGAAATAGGCAAAGAAGAGGCCGAAGCTAAAAAACTCTTAGATGCTTTTGATCAGGTACGCCTGGAGCTAGCTCAGTTACGTCAAGGCTTGCCTAAAGACGCTCCTCAAGAGATGGCTGCTTTCTTAGATGTACATGGCATGATTCTGAGTGATCCTGCACTAACTGAGAAACCTCTTGAGCTAATTCGTGCGCAACGTTTAAATGCAGCATGGGCTTTAACTACAGAGTTAAATGATCTTTTAGAGCAATTTTCTGAGATCGAGGATGCCTATTTAAAGGAGCGTGCCAATGATATTCGTCAGGTCGCAGAGCGTGTACTTAAGGCCCTAAATGCGCAGCAGAAAGATTCCTTAAGTAATCCAGAGTTAGCCTCACCAGGTGAGATTGGAGTAGACGCCATTATTGTGGCGCACGATATTGCTCCGCATGATATGTTGCGCTTCAAAGACCATGCGTTTACTGGCTTTGTAACCGATTTGGGCGGCAAAACCTCTCATACAGCCATTGTGGCGCGTAGCATGGAAATCCCAGCGGTAGTAGGCGTGCGCCATGCTAGCGAAATGATTCGTCATGGTGATTGGCTAGTGATTGATGGTGAACATGGTGTGGTGATAGTTTCCCCAGACGAGCAATTGTTATCAGAATATCGTGAGCTACAGAACAAGGCAATTGCAGAAACTCGTAAGCTTCAGCTCCTAAAGCACTCTAGAACAGCTACAACAGATAATGTCGTAATTGAATTATTGGCTAATATTGAATTGCCAGATGATGCTACTCAGGCAGTGGAGCTTGGTGCTGTAGGTGTCGGATTATTCCGCTCTGAGTTCCTTTTTATGGATCGCAATCAAGCGCTTCCTGATGAAGAGAGGCAGTATCAAGAATATCGTCGCGTGGTTGATTTAATGCATGGCCTGCCGGTAAATATTCGGACAATTGATGTTGGAGCAGACAAGGCTTTGGGGGCAGGTGCAGATTTATCACAGACGGGCACTTCCCCATTAGGTTTGCGAGCTATTCGTTGGTCATTAACCGAGCCAGAGATTTTCTTGACGCAATTGCGAGCGATTTTGCGAGCTTCCGCTCATGGTCAGGCCCGCATCATGATTCCGATGTTAGCCCACGTGAAAGAGATTGATGAGACCTTGCGTCTCATTGAAAAAGCAAAACAGCAATTGCATCAAAGAGGACAAGCTTTCAATCCCAATATTCAAGTGGGCGCTATGATTGAAATTCCGGCGGCTGCTTTGGTATTGCCCTTATTTATTAATCGTTTCGATTTCTTATCAATTGGTACGAACGATTTAATTCAGTACACGCTTGCGATTGATCGTGCTGACCATGCGGTTGCACATTTGTATGATCCTTTACATCCAGCTATTTTGCATTTGTTATATAGCATTATTAGTCAAGCTAAGCGTGCCAATATTCCAGTTGCTGTATGTGGAGAAATGGCGGGTGATCCAACCCTAACCAAGTTGTTATTGGGCTTAGGTCTAACTGATTTTTCTATGCACTTTAGCCAGTTACTGCTTGTGAAACGTGAGATTTTAAAGGCTGATGTGGGCCTGCTCAAATCTCGTATTCCCGATCTCTTGCAAGCCATCGAGCCTGAAGCTCAGGCTTTAGCGCTTGAAAATTTACTCGCCTAAATAATTCAGATAACTGAATTATTTACCGCAGACTGGGCATTTAGGATTGCGAGCTACCCCAATCTCATCTACCTGAGTATTGCGCGCGTTCCATAGCAACATTCTGCCAATCAAGGGCTCACCAAAGCCGATCAGTATTTGCAAAGCTTGTGCTGCTTGCATGGTGCCAATAATGCCAACTAATGGTGCAAAGATTCCCATACTGGCACAACTGACTTCCTCAAATTTTTCATCTGGAGGAAAGATGCAGGCATAACAAGGAGATGCAGAATTTCGTGGATCAAAGACGCTGAGTTGACCATCAAAACGCAGTGCTGATCCAGAGACCAAGGGGGTTTGGTGCTTTACACATATTGCATTAATCAAATGCCGCGTAGAAAAATTATCGGTGCAATCTAATACAATATCTACCGTAAGCAAAAGTGTATTTAGTAAAGTCTCACTTGCTTTAGCATGAATAGTATTGACTTTAATTGTGGGGTTAACTTGTTGTAAAAATTGCTTGCCAGATTCAACCTTGCTTTTACCAATGCTTTGCAAACTATGCATTATTTGTCGTTGCAAATTAGTTAGCTCAACCTGGTCATGGTCCACCAAGGTAATTTGACCGACACCTGATGCGGCTAGGTAGGGCGCTGCTGCACAGCCTAGGCCGCCTGCACCAATGACCAACACATGGGCAGCTAAAAGTTTTTCTTGACCAGTAATATCAATTTCTTCGAGAAGCAGATGCCTTGAGTAACGTAGTAACTGCTCATCATTCATATGCAAGCTCGATCTAGGCCCCTTGTTTATTCAATCTTCGATGAAGAGCGCTTCACTTGCTCGCCATTGATAAAGGCAACTGCTTGAGAAAGCATAAAGTCATCTGCACTACCAAGCTCAACGGGCTTTTTGGATTTGTCTTTCTCTTTTTCTTCCGGAGTCTTACTGGCATTTTTTTCTTCAATACGTTGCATCTCTTCAAGACGACGCTTCTCGCGATCGGTAATTAATTTTTCTTCTGACGACTGCTTATTGCGGAGATGTTTTTCACTGTCAATTTCACGTGTAATTAATACATCATCAGGGTCGCCATCTTTGTTTTGGTCAACAGCAATATCGGGCTTAATGCCATAAGCCTGAATAGATTTACCACTTGGTGTGTAGTAATAAGCTGTGGTAATTTTTAATGCAGAGTCATTGGTTAAGGGGCGCACAGTTTGTACTGAGCCTTTGCCAAAGGTTGTTTTGCCAATGATAGTTGCTCGTTTGTAGTCTTGCAAAGCACCAGCTACGATTTCAGAAGCAGAAGCTGAATATGCATTAACCAGAACAACCATAGGCAGCTTTTTAAACATTGGTGGTACGCCAGCTAAGGGATCTCCCGGCTCGCTTAGGCGATACATGGCTGGAGTCGCATTAAATACTTGCTTGGATTCTGCAGTTTGGCCTTTGGTTGACACAATTACAGCGTCAGCTGGTAAGAATGCTGCAGCAACTCCTACGGCACCTTGTAATAATCCGCCCCCATTGTTTCTTAGGTCAAGAATGATCCCTTTTAATTTAGGATCTTGAGCTGCTAAGTCTGTCAACTTCTTAGCTAGGTCAGGAATAGTGCGCTCTTGAAAGCTAGTCACTCGTACCCAAGCTATATTGTTATCTAGTAGCTTAGCTTTGACAGACTGCACTTTAATTTCAGCGCGGGTGATAGTGACTGGAAAACTGCGTTCTTCACTCTTGCGAAAAACGGTTAGTGTAATTTTTGTGCCAGGCGTACCTCTCATGGTACGAACTGCTTTATCAAGAGACATGCCCCGAACTGGTTTGTCATCTAAGCGTGTAATTAAATCTCCCGCTTGTAAACCAGCGCGTGCAGCAGGACTATCTTCAATCGGGTTTAATACTTTAACTACACCATCCTCTGAGGTAATTTCAATACCGAGACCAGCAAACTTGCCAGTGGTTTGCTCCTGCATTTCGGCAAAATCTTTTTTATCTAAAAATGTAGAATGGGGATCTAAGCTACTGACCATTCCTTTGACAGCATCTGTCAGTAATTGTTTATCTTCAATCGGCTCAACATACTCCCGTTTAATTTGGGCAAATACATTGGAAAGTGTTCGCAGCTCATCTAATGGTAAAGTCGCCCCCTGCTGGGCGGTAGCTGATAATTGAATGGTGGCGGCCACCCCGGCTATAAGGCCGACAGTGACTAAGGCGAAGTTCTTAAAAAATTGGCGCATGTATCTGTTTTACCTTAATTCAAGTAAAAGTGTGAAATTGGCTTGAGGTTATCATCTAATTCATAAACGAGAGGGATCCCGTTAGGAACATTGATTTCCATAATGTCTTGATCGGAAACTTGATCTAAGTACTTAATTAAAGAGCGAATACTGTTACCGTGCGCCACGAGTAAGACTCGTTTGCCTGCTTTAAGGTCCGGTGCGATTGATTCCTTCCATAGCGGCAACACGCGATCCACATTGTCTTTAAGGCATTCGCCTAACGGGATATCTGTGGGATTGAGTTTGTCGTAGCGGCGATCATTCTTCGGATTACGCTCATCTTCTGTTTCTAGAAGGGGTGGACGTATATCGTAGGAGCGCCGCCAAATATGCACTTGTTCATCGCCATATTGCGCGGCTGTCTCAGCTTTATTCAGGCCAGTGAGGGCGCCATAGTGGCGCTCGTTTAGTCTCCAGCTATGCACTACTGGCAGCCACATAAGGTCCATCGTGTCTTGCACATGCCAAAGGGTGCGAATAGCCCGTCTTAATACAGAGGTATAGGCAATATCGAACTCATAACCCGCTTTTTTGAGGTTTTCACCAGCGGTAAGGGCCTGTTCGGTCCCTTTGGGCGTTAAGTCAACATCCGCCCAGCCAGTGAAGCGGTTTTCAAGGTTCCAGGCGGATTCGCCATGACGAATAAGGACAAGTTGTTTCATAGAGCCATTCTATAATCCGGTGATGAACTTTCTCACGCAAATTGATAATTTAGCGCTTATCGCCCTTTTACTTGTATCAGGCGCAGCGCTTTTCCTACCCACATTATCTACGCTTATTAGCGGGAAAGGCTTGTCGCCGTCTGAGGCCACCATTTGGATCAACCGCCGGAAAGCCTATGTCTTCGATTTACGATCTGAAGAGGCATTTAAATCTGGCCATTTACCTGGTGCAAAACTCATTACATCTGCACAGCTTTCGGCTGGACTAGATAAAATGAAGCTAGATCGTAAGAACCCAGTTATCCTGGTTTGTGAGGGTGGGAACCAGTCCCGTAAAGCCATTGCAGAAGTTCAAAAATTGGGCTTTGCTGAGGTTGCCTCTTTGGATGGTGGCGTCCAAGCCTGGCAAGCTGCTGCTCTGCCATTGGTTAAGTAAGAAAGTAAAAGAGGACCTTATGCCTTTGGTCACGATGTATAGCACTCAGGTTTGCCCTTACTGCGTCATGGCAGAAAAGTACCTTCAAAAAAAAGGCGTCACTAATTTGGAAAAGATTCTGATTGATCGCGATCTGGCACAGCGTCAACTAATGATGACGCGAACTGGCCGCAGAACCGTTCCACAGATCTTTATTGGCCAAACTCATGTTGGGGGTTATGACGATCTAGTTGCTTTGGATCGTGCTGGTCAACTTGATCCATTATTAGCGTAAATTTTTTTACAAAAAACTCTAAAGAAAGTTAGCAATGACTGAACAAACTGTCCCAGCTCAAGATTCGACTGATAGCTCAAAAGAACCTGGATTTCGTATTCAGCGCATTTATCTTAAGGACTTATCTTTAGAGCAACCAAATGCCCCTCAAATATTATTAGTTGCCGCTGAGCCTCAAGTAGAGGTTGAGGTTGATGTGGCGGTTACGCGCCTAAGCAATGAAATCTTTGAGGTTGCATTAATTGCCACAGTAACAGCGAAAGTAGATAGCAAAGTGTTGTTCTTGGTTGAGGCTAAGCAGGCTGGAATTTTTGAATTTAGTAATATCCCAACAGAGCAAATTGATCCGATGCTCGGTATTGCCTGCCCAACAATTTTGTACCCTTATTTGCGTTCCAATATTGCTGACACCATTAGTCGCGCAGGCTTCCAGCCTATTCATTTAAATGAAATCAATTTCCATGGCATGTATGAGCATCGCATCATGCAGGCACAAGCTGCTGCTGCCAAGGAAAATGGTGCTGCTACTGAAAGCAAAATCATTCTTCCTCACTAATCTCCTTAAAAAGCCCACAGATCATGAAAGTGACGCTGCTTGGAGCTGGTGCCTGGGGCACTGCCATGGCTGCGCAAGCTGCGCGCCATCTTTACGCTGGCGATGTATGTCTATGGTCACGTAGTGCCAAACAAGTAGAGACTATTAAAAAAGCGGGTGAAAATTCTGCTTACTTGCCAGGCATTCATTTGCCCCAAAGCCTTCAGTTCGAAGATGATTTTGAGAGCGCCATTTTGCGCCTTTCATCAGAAGATCTTTTGGTAATTGCAACACCCATGGCTGGTTTATCGCAGACTATAGCCCAAGTGCTGCATATAGCTAAGCATCCCCTTAACATTGTTTGGTTATGTAAAGGCCTTGAACCAAGTACTGCTTTATTGCCAAATCAAGTAGTTGAACGTGAAGATCAATTACATAGCCATGGCTTGAAGCATTCTTATGGGGCACTTTCTGGACCGAGTTTTGCTCGCGAAGTTGGAGATGGGATGCCATGCGCTCTAACAGTTGCTAGCAAATCCCCCCACTTATGCAACATTGTCCAGGCGGCTTTTCATCACGGCAATATGCGTATTTATGCCAGTGATGATTTAGTCGGAGTGGAATTGGGCGGCGCGGTCAAAAACGTATTAGCAATTGCAGCTGGCATTGGTGATGGCTTAGATCTCGGGTTAAATGCGCGTGCAGCAGTCCTAACTAGAGGCCTTGCTGAGATGATGCGTTTAGTAAAAGCAGCAGGTGGTAGGCCAGAAACTTGTATGGGCCTAACAGGCGTTGGCGATCTCATTTTGACGGCTACTGGTGATTTATCACGTAATCGACGTGTGGGCTTAGATCTCGCAGCAGGCAAACCATTGACTGAAATCTTGGGCAGTTTGGGGCATGTTGCAGAAGGCGTCTTATGCGCATCAGCAGTGGGGAATCTAGCAAGTCGATTAGGTGTTGAAATGCCCATTACAACAATGATGAGCGACGTACTATCGGGCACCCTAGCTCCGCATGATGCTGTTAAAAAACTCATGGGTCGCGATCCAAAGGTGGAGCTCAAGAATTAATTTCCGCCGGCTAGACCATTCTGGCGCCAAGCCTCATAAACCACAATCGCAACGGTATTGGAAAGATTAAGGCTACGACTGCTATCTTGCATTGCTAAGCGCATCTGATTGGCAATAGGAATAGAACTTTTAACCTCTGCAGTAATGCCTTTAGTTTCTGAGCCAAAGACAAAATAGTCTTCTGGCAAATAATGGCCTCCATGAAATTTCCCTGAGCCCTTGGTTGTTAAAACAAAGATACGTTCTGGCTGAGGTTGTTCATTTGCTAAAAATTGGCCCCAATTAGTATGTACCTTTACTCTGGCAAACTCATGGTAATCCAAGCCCGCACGCCGTAACTTGGCATCCTCCATTGGAAAACCTAGGGGTTCTATTAAATGAAGTTTTGCACCGGTATTGGCACAGAGCCGAATAATGTTTCCTGTATTGGGTGGAATTTCTGGTTCGAATAAAACAATATTAAACATGCAGTACTCTTAGTTAGGAAGGGCGCCTAGTTCTAAGCAAAACCCAATTAATGACACGAGAGACACCATTGTCCTTCAGAACGTAGGCAATTTCATTTAGAGTGGCGCCACTGGTCATTACATCATCAAAAACAATTGCCGTCTGATTTATTAAGATACTTTGATATTCATTGGGGATATAAAACACCCCTTGAATAGCCGCCTTGCGACTTGTGCGAGTCTCGTTGGCTTGAGATAACATGGTGTGATGTCGCATGATGGCATAAGGGAGTTTTTTTATTGAGGGGTTACAGCGTATTCGCCTTGCTATTTCCCAGCTTTGATTAAATCCACGTGCACAGAGCTTTTCCTGACTTAGCGGAACAGGTAGTAAATAGTGGGCCTGAGTATTTTTTAGTGCTTCTGATGCGTTTTCATTCCATGCGCTTGCCAGTCCATGCGCAAAGGCAAGGCGTTTTTGGTATTTGAATTGATGTAGTGCATTTTGCAGCCTTCCCTCATAGCGATCTAAGCAGTGAGTTTCATCAAAATAAGGGGGCTTGTTTTCACAATCTTGGCAGCGTTGCTTTGGAACTTCATGCTCTTGAAGTGAAATTCCGCATTGATAACAGCATTCATAATTCAATAGGCTCTGGGTTGCTAATACATTCTTGCAGTCTGGACATATGCTACTGGCTTGAAATGATTCACAAACAATGCAAGAGGTAGGCAGTATTCGTGCACAAATGGATTCAAAAATATTCTCTAATATAGGCATGGGGCGCTGAGTATACTCACTTAATGACCCAATCAATCAGATGGCTTAAAGACGAAATTGCAAACCGAATGTTGCAAAAGCTAGACATCGTTAAATTAGAGATTAAGAGCGTATTGATTCTTCCCGATTATCTTGGGGCTCATAGCCATTTTCTAATAAAGCGCTTTCCAGGGCTACGTTTTTATAGCGCACCTGAAGCAGGGCTATCGGGCTTTAATTTATTGTGGTTTAAGGCTGCTCGTTTATGGAGTACTGGTTTTAAGAGCGCCGCGGATATTTCTTTAGATGAATACCACAAAATGGGACGCATTAATTTAGCTGACAATTCTGTCGATTTAGTCTTTAGCAATTTATTTATTCAAGATCTTTCTGATCCAAAGCATTTCCTTCAAGAGTGTTGGCGCGTGCTTAAAGAGGGCGGCTTACTTACATTTAGTTATTTGGGCCCTGATACTGGGAAAGAGTTGCGCTCTGCAGAATTGGCGCGGTTTCCCTTAAAAAAATTAGCCAGTCCTTGGGATATGCATGATATGGGGGATGCTTTACTTGGGGAGCGTTTTTCCGATCCAGTGATGGATATGGAGTTCCTTACTTTGGACTATGAGTCCAATGCTGTTTTACTCTCAGATTGCACTGGCCTGAACTTGATGGACTCACTAGAGGGAAAGACCTCTTTGTCAGAGGATTTGCCTAAAAAACTCAGTCTTGAAATTGTCTATGGGCATGCTTGGGCGAGTGGTAAGCACCTTTCTAAAGCACAAGATCACCTTGCTTATATTGATCCAAATCAAATCGGACGCAAGACTAGGAGTGATTCTGCTTAAGAGTAAGTGATCACTATCTTTTAAACCTTTATTAAGATTGACTGGAACATGGTTTCCCCCGTTTGTTGTTAAGCTTAATTAACCCTATAATCTTTTCTTGATGTGTTGGTTTGATATCGTTTTTTGGATTATTTGGGGCTCTATTGCCCTTAAGGTTCACGACAATAAACAGAGAATAAGATGAATTTATTTGGAAAAGTCACTAGGACTTTACTTTATTTTGTAGCAGCCTTTGGCACTACTTTTGCTCATGCTATTGAGAATATGCCTGGGGGCCCGGCCGTCTTGCAGCTTAATTTCCCGGCCCCAGCAACCAAAATCATGCAAGAAATTCATTGGTTGCATTGGATGATGCTGATTATTTGTGCATTGATTTTTATTGGTGTTTTTGGAGTGATGTTCTATTCCATTTTGAAGCATCGGAAATCTTTGGGTGCTAAATCAGCCTCTTTCCATGAGAGTACGACTGTTGAAATCATCTGGACGGTGATTCCTTTATTGATCGTAATTGGTATGGCCTTGCCAGCAACCAAAACCGTTGTAGCTATGAAAGACACTACTAATTCTGATATCACTATAAAGACAACTGGCTACCAGTGGAAATGGGGTTATGACTATATTAAAGGCGAAGGCGAAGGCATTAGCTTTTTGTCCACACTATCTACCTCACGTGAGGCTATTAATAATCTAGAGCCAAAGTCTAGTACTTATTTAATGGAAGTCGACAACGAAATGGTTGTGCCAGTCGGTAAAAAAATTCGCATGATCACGACTGCCAATGATGTCATTCACTCATGGACTATCCCAGCTTTTGGCGTAAAGCAAGATGCCATTCCTGGCTTTGTTCGAGATACCTGGTTTCGTGCTGAAAACATTGGAACCTATCGTGGCCAGTGCTCAGAGTTGTGTGGCGCAGAGCATGCATTTATGCCAATCGTAGTGAAAGTAGTCTCGCTAGACGATTACAGCAAGTGGGTGGAGCAGAAGAAAAAAGAAATGGCTGCCGCTTCCGATGACCCATCTAAGGTTTACACCTTAGATGAGCAAAAAGAGCGCGGTGCAAAGGTTTATGCCTCTAATTGCGCTGCATGTCATCAGCCAAATGGTAAGGGTGCTGGCACATTTCCTGCATTGGATGGTAGCAAGATGGTCCTCGGTCCAAAAGAGGCTCAATACAACATCCTAATTAATGGTAAGGGTGCAATGCCGAAGTGGGCTGGCGTGATTTCTGATGGTGATATTGCCTCAGTAATGACCTATACCCGTAATGCATGGGGTAATAAGACTGGCGAATTGATTCAGACCCAAGAGATTATTACCGCACGCGGTGGTAAGTAATTTAATTAATACAGATAATAAGAAACCGGAGTAATCCATGAGCACAGTCTCTACTACCATTGGCCAAGCACACGATCATGCGCATGGTCATGTGCATGATGATCACACGCCACATGGTTGGCGTCGGTGGCTATTTGCAACCAATCACAAAGACATTGGTACGATGTATTTAATCTTCTCGTTTGTCAGCTTATTAGCTGGTGGCGTGATGGCCTTAGGGATACGTTTGGAATTGTTCCAGCCGGGCTTGCAGTACTTGCGTCCAGAGTTCTTTAATCAGCTCACTACCATGCACGGTCTTGTGATGGTATTTGGTGCAATCATGCCGGCGTTTGTCGGATTTGCGAACTGGATGGTGCCCTTGCAAATTGGTGCATCTGATATGGCCTTTGCTCGTATGAATAACTTTAGCTTCTGGATTCTTCCAGTAGCCGCTTTATTGTTATTCGGCTCTTTCTTGGCTCCCGGTGGAGCTCCTGCTGGTGGCTGGACTTTGTATGCTCCACTGACTTCTCAAATGGGACCAGGCTTAGACATGGGTATTTTTGCCCTCCATCTCTTGGGTGCTTCTTCTATCATGGGATCGATTAATATCATCGTCACTATTTTGAATATGCGCGCCCCTGGTTTGACGTTGATGAAGATGCCCATGTTCTGCTGGACTTGGCTGATTACTGCTTATTTGTTGATTGCTGTTATGCCAGTATTAGCTGGCGCCATCACCATGGTGCTCACTGATCGCCACTTCGGTACAACCTTCTTTTCCGCCGTAGGTGGTGGTGACCCAATCATGTTCCAGCATATTTTCTGGTTCTTTGGGCACCCTGAGGTCTACATCATGATTCTTCCAGCATTCGGAATTATCAGCGAAATTATTCCTGCATTCTCCAGAAAAACATTATTTGGTTATAGCTCCATGGTTTATGCAACTGCATCAATCGCTATCTTGTCATTCATTGTTTGGGCTCACCACATGTTTGCTACTGGCATGCCTGTAACTGGTCAGCTGTTCTTCATGTACGCCACGATGTTGATCGCAGTTCCAACAGGGGTCAAGATTTTTAATTGGGTTGCAACGATGTGGAAAGGGTCTATGACCTTTGAAACCCCGATGTTGTGGGCAGTTGGATTTATTTTTGTATTCACCATGGGTGGCTTTACAGGTTTGATTTTGGCGATGGCACCAATAGATATCGGCGTGCAAGATACCTATTACGTAGTTGCCCACTTTCACTATGTATTGGTGGCAGGATCCTTATTCGCGATGTTTGCTGGTTTTTACTACTGGTGTCCAAAGTGGACTGGCTACATGGCTAATGAAACCCGGGGCAAGATCCATTTCTGGACTTCCATGATTTTCTTTAATATCACCTTCTTCCCGATGCACTTCTTGGGATTGGCTGGTATGCCACGGCGCTATGCTGACTACCCTACTCAGTTTGCTGACTTCAACATGGTTGCCTCTATCGGGGCACTCGGTTTTGGCTTATCTCAAGTCTACTTCTTACTATTTGTTGTGATGCCGGCTTACCGTGGTCAAGGTGAAAAAGCACCTATGAAGCCATGGGATGGTGCCAAAGGTTTGGAGTGGACTATTCCATCGCCAGCCCCACACCACACATTTGAAACTCCTCCTGACGCAGAAGAATTACATGCAGCAGGAATTTAATTCAAGATCGAAGGCAGCCCTTTCTGCAAATAATCGCAGACTGGGTTTTATCCTTTTGAGTATTGCCGCAGTTTTTTTTATCGGCATTCTAATTAAGCGGAGCGTGCTGAGCTAATTCCTCACGCATTATTAATGGCCGCTATTCAATCACTTAACCGCCAAATCTTACTGAAGCTATTAATTGCTTCAGTAATGATGTTTGGTTTTGGCTATGCTTTGGTGCCCATGTATAAGGCCTTGTGTGAAGTAACGGGTATTAATGTCGTTACTAGTAAGAATAATTATGGTGTTCGTGCGTATAGCCCTAATAAGGTGGGAAATTCTCAAATTGATTACTCGCGCGTTATTACCATTGAGTTTGATTCCAATAGTCGAGGTCCATTTACATTTCGCCCAGTGAAGAATTACTTGGAGGTTCATCCTGGTGAGATGACTGAAATCGTTTACGAAGTCTCTAATAATTTAAATCGCTCAGTTGAGGCACAGGCTATACCAAGTTATGCGCCCAAGAGTGCAACGGAGTATTTCACTAAATTAGAATGTTTTTGTTTTTTGCAGCAAACTCTTGCAGCACATGAGGTGAGGAAGATGCCGGTGGTATTTGTAATTGATGCTGGTCTACCTCAAGATGTGAAAACAATTACTTTGTCATATACCTTCTTTGAGTTGGGCGTCGGGCAGCAACCAGCCGGTTCAACTACGCCCAAAACAAAGGGCGTGTAATGGCAAAGAAAAGTACATTTATGCAATCCATGGTGGCTGTGTTGTGGGCCTTTTTGGGAGTGCGTAAAAAAACTGGTTTGCAGGAAGATGTAGCTTCATTAAGCTTTGTACACATTGTCATTGCAGGTGTTGTGGGGGCCTTAATTTTTATGGGCACCCTTCTGTTGATAGTGAAAGCAGTTGTGTCCCTTTGATTATTTTTTGATTGAATAGAGAGAATAAGATGTCATCCAATTCAACCCCTTACTATTTTGTCCCTGCCTTATCTAGGCACCCTGCGATGGCAGCCCTAGGTTTGATTGCCTTTGGTTTTGGTATGACTGGCTGGGTTAATCATGCATCCTGGGGTGGTCCTATGACGGGCGTAGGCGTTCTCTGGATTTTATTTGTGCTGTACAACTGGTTTGGCGATACGATTGCCGAATCAAATGCTGGCAAGAATGGCGTCAATGTTGATGTGTCTTATCGCTGGTCAATGGCCTGGTTTATCTTTTCTGAAATCATGTTCTTTGCTGCATTTTTTTCCGCCTTATTCTATGCGCGCAATATTGCAATGCCTTGGATGGGGGATGTTGAAAGCAAACTGATTTGGCCGAATTTTTCTGCTGTTTGGCCAAATGATGGCCCTGCTGGCTTGGTTGAGAAATTCACCACCATGGGACCTTGGCCAATCCCAACGATTAATACTTTATTGCTCTTAAGTTCGGGTGTCACTGTGACCTATGCCCACCACGCTCTTCGTGAAAATCATATGAAACAAGCCATCTTAGGCTTGGCAGCTACGGTTGGACTTGGTTTTATATTCCTGTGCTTTCAAGCATACGAGTACTTTCATGCCTATGATGCCTTGAACTTGAAGTTAACTTCCGGTGTATATGGGTCTACCTTCTACATGTTGACGGGTTTTCATGGCTTTCACGTATTCCTTGGGGGTTTGATGCTGGCGATTGTCTTGCGTCGTATGATTCGTGGCGACTTCACTGCCGATCATCATTTTGCCTTTGAAGGTGCTGCTTGGTACTGGCACTTTGTCGACGTTGTTTGGTTAGGTCTCTACATTGCTGTTTACTGGATGTAGATAGAATGAAATGATCGGGGCCAAAAGCCCCGATTTCTTTTTCTTCCCATTTCTAGTCTTAGCTGTTTACTGACCTATTTGGTTCCAACGCGCACACCCGTGGCTTCAAGAACGCCAAAATAGTGGGCAATTAGTATGCCTAAGAACAAAATTATGGAAAGACCAATTCGCAACATTAGGGAATGAACCATTCTTGAGCTTCCCCCCTTATCTTTCATCATGAAGTAGAGGGCTGAGCCTAAACTCCCTACAATCATCAGTAACGCTATCGGAATTACCCATTTCATCTCAAAACCCTCACTTGAATATTTTTCCTTACTTCCTTACTTCTCGTATAGCTGCTACTTTATCAGCCCTATTAGTAATTGCCATTGGGTGTGGCGCTGGAGTCTGGCAACTGAATCGGGCAGCCCAAAAGAACCACTTAGGCGCTGCTTTAGAGGAAAAGTTATTACTTCCAGTGCTAGATGCTAATACTCAGGAATGGACCTTAGAGCAAGCTAATCAGCGGCGCATGCAGGTTCGAGGCCGTTACCTTTTAGCGGATGCTATTTGGTTAGATAATCGCCCGCGCCCTATTGTGGAGGGTGGTGCGAGTAATTCTGGACAATCTGGCTTTTATCTCATGATGCCATTAAAGATAGAGGGTAAAGATCAAATTATTTGGGTTAATCGAGGGTGGGCACCACGAAATAATGAGAGCCGCACTCAATTACCCCCTGTAAACACTCCAGATAACCCTATATTGGTCGAGGGTGTGGTATTCGCCCACCCAGGAAAAGTCTATGAATTAGGCAAAGGCGAAGCTTCATTAAACCAGCCACGCATTGAGCAAAATTTTGATTTAGATGGCGAGGCTAAGAGCCATGGATGGTTGCAATCCCCATTTATTTTGCGTGAATCTTCGGTCAATAACAATGATGGCTTAGTCAGAAATTGGGCGCCCCCAACAACTGGAGTGGATCGCCATTATGCTTATGCCTTTCAGTGGTTCGCCTTAGCTTTATGCGGATTTTTATTTTGGCTCATTAGCGGACTCAAGCAATATCGGCTAAAGCACAAAGAAGAGAGTAATAGTGGAGATCAAAGTGAGCAATAAAGAGTTGTTAATTCCAGCATCTCAAGCAGATTCCTTGGCGATAAATGCGCAGACTCGGCGTGGGCGCATCCAAATGCTACTTCTTTTGCTCGCTTGCGCAGCCCCAGTGATTGCTTCTTACTTAGCTTATTACGTTTTTAAGCCGGAGGGTAGCAAAACCAATTTTGGTACCTTGGTGCAGCCTGCTCAAGAGATGAACTCAGCCTGGTTTGATATGCCATTTAAAGGAAAGTGGACCTTATTGCTAGCTCGTCCTGCTGGTGAGTGTACTGTGAAGAATCAACAATGTTTAGAAGCTTTGTTTTTAATGAGACAACTCCGTATTGGTTTAGGTAGGGAGAGTGGGCGAGTGCAGTTGGTATGGGTTAATACCGATGATCAGCCAGTAGATCCTGAGGTCTTGCTAGCTTACGATGCAAAGACAGCAGGTTTTACTATTTTGCCCTTGCCGTCTAATCCTCAATTAAGAGCTCAATTTCAGAGCTGGTTAGATCGTGAAGGAGCTGGACAAAAAATACAGTTAATTGACCCTAGTCCAGCTAAGATGATGTACTTTCCTGTGACTAATTCACCTAAAGAGTTTGGCAGCATCAAAAAAGATGTAGAAAAACTCTTGCGTCTAAATCGCAAAGGCGAAAACTTGCAATGAGCAGTCTGGTTTTATTCGCAGAGCTTGCTGCGATCGCAATACTATTTGCGGGTTTGCCGTTAGCTTATCTTTGGACGAGATCGAGTTATAACTTCTTTCAAAAACTCAATTGGGTTTTAGTCTTTATGACTTTTGACTTGATTGTATTTGGTGCATTTACGCGCCTGTCAGACTCTGGATTGGGGTGCCCAGACTGGCCTGGATGCTATGGCACTTCGAATCCATGGCAGGCAATTGGAGAAATTAAACTTGCAGAAACGATGATGCCCACCGGACCAGTGACGGTGATTAAAGCATGGATCGAAATGATTCATCGCTATCTAGCAATGACGGTTGGTGCATTGATTGTGGTGCAAGTAGTGTTGGCTTGGGTAAAAAAGAAGGCTATGGGAAAGCAAGCGTTCTTTGCTAGTACAGGTTTATTGTTCTTAGTCTGCATTCAGGGGGCTTTTGGGGCTTGGACAGTAACCCTAAAGCTCCAACCAATTATTGTGAGCATACATTTAATGCTGGCCTTAGTCCTATTAGCATGCCTAACGGCCTATGCTCAACACTCGTGGTGTGATAAAGCATCCTTGGCCTTACCGGCTAGCTTTAAGCCATTGCCAGCGAAAATATTGGTGTTGGCATTCATAGCATTAACCATTCAGATCTTTTTAGGAGCTTGGGTCAGTACTAACTATGCTGTCTTAGCATGTCCTGATTTTCCAACTTGCATGGGCGCAATTTGGCCAGACACTGCCTGGCAAGAAGGTTTTACTTTTTGGCGTCCATTGGGTTTGAATGCTGATGGTGAATTCATATCCCCAGTGGCTTTACAAACAATTCATTGGGCACATCGAGTCTTTGCTCTAGTAGTATTTATTGTATTGAGTTTTTTAGCTTGGCATGGTTTTCAGGCTTCGGGTACCACCCCATCTTCGTTAAGAAGGTTTTCTCGCCTATTGTTTTCCTTATTAATTCTTCAATTGCTTACGGGCATTTCTAATGTGGTCTTTCAGTGGCCTTTAGTAGCAGCCTTGATGCATACTGCAGGCTCAGCCGCTTTAGTATTTTGTTTGGTCAGGCTCAGTGATTGGGCTTCTTGGAAAACACCACTACACATTCAGTGTACAAAGACCTTATGAATAGCCCAGAAACCACCTCTTCAGTAGCGATGCCGCGTTGGCGTCAATACTGGGTATTGACTAAGCCACGTGTGACTCAACTAGCTGTCTTCTGCGCTGTAATTGGGATGTTCTTGGCTACACCAGGCATGGTTCCTTATCCCATTTTAATTGGTGGGATTGTGGGAATTTGGTTATTGGCCGGCGCTGCATTTGCGATGAACTGTTTAATTGAGCAAGCAGTTGATGCCAAGATGAAAAGAACTGCTTGGAGACCTTCAGCTACTGGTGAAGTTACCCCATTGCATATCGTCATTTTTTCAATCATCCTGGGGTCTCTGGGAATGATTATTTTATGGAATTTTTGTAACCCCCTAACCATGTGGCTAACTGTAGCTACTTTCGTGGGTTACGCCGTGATTTATACCTGGTTGTTAAAGCCCGCCACACCTCAAAACATTGTGATTGGAGGACTCTCTGGAGCCATGCCTCCTGCATTGGGATGGGCTGCGGTGACTAATTCACTTTCTGCTGAAGCATGGCTCTTAGTGCTCATTATTTTTGTATGGACACCACCGCATTTCTGGGCACTTGCTTTGTATCGTCGCGATGATTATATTCAGGCTGGCTTGCCAATGCTTCCTGTAACCCATGGCGAGCGCTTTACACTACTCAATATCTTGCTTTACACATTAATCTTGATTGCAGCGACACTCTTGCCCTATATTTATGGCATGAGCGGATTAGTTTATTTGTTATCGGCACTAGTGCTGGGCTTTATATTTTTAGCTTATGTGATTGCCTTGTTTATTTCGTATAGCGATGCCTTAGCAAAGAAGACTTTTCGTTTCTCTATTACCTATTTGTCGCTACTCTTTGCAGCGCTTTTGGTAGACCACTATTTTATTTAGGTTCAATATGCCCTTACAAAAATCATTGCGATTGCTTGCCCGCGTTTTTACGCTTTCTGTAGTGTTGATTGCGCTGGGTGCTTGCAGTCCAAAGCCGAGCTTTAAGAATGTCGACATTACAGGCAGTAGTGCTTTTGGAAAAGACTTTAGTTTGTTAGATCCTGATGGTAAAACCAGAACATTGGCAGATTTCAAGGGCAAAGTAGTAGTCATGTTCTATGGGTACACCCAGTGCCCAGACATTTGCCCAACTACCTTGACTGAAATGCAACAGGTGATGACTATTCTTGGTCCTCAGGCAGATAAGGTGCAAGTATTATTTGTCACAGTAGATCCTGAGCGAGACTCCGCCGATATTTTGAAGCAGTATGTGCCTGCCTTTGATTCTCGTTTCTTGGGCTTGCGTCCAGCCGACCAGACCGCCCTGGAAAAAGTCACTAAAGACTTTAAGATTTACTACAAAAAAGTTCCAGGATCTAACCCTGGTTCATATACTATGGACCACACAGCTGGAAGCTATGCATTTGATCCAGAGGGACATTTACGGTTATATATTAAGCATGCACAAGGTTCAGAGACCTTGGCCCAAGACTTAAAAGAACTGCTTAAGTAAATTTAAGCTGGCTGTAGCAAGCTACGCATTTTCTTAAGGGCGGAAGTTTCAATTTGGCGTACACGTTCTGCTGAGATACCGTATTCACCGGCAAGATCATGCAAGGTTTTTGTCCCATTGCCGTCAGCATCCATTGCTAACCAGCGGGATTGGACAATATCGCGACTGCGCTCATCTAAAGCCATCAGTGCTTGATCTAATTTGGGGCCATGCAATGCATCAGTAGCGGCAGAAGCCATTTTTTCAGTAGGCTCTTGACTACTATCAGCTAGCCACTGAATAGGTGCATAGACCGACTCATCATCGTTTTCGTCGCCCTCTAAAGCAAGATCTCCACCAGCCAAACGTATTTCCATTTCTTTAACGTCAGAACCTTTGACATCTAGCGCTTTTGCTAAAGCTTCTACTTCGTTTGGTGTTAGGGCCTTTAAGGTGGGTTTATTGCTGCGTAAATTAAAAAACAATTTACGTTGGGCTTTGGTAGTAGCTACCTTAACTAGGCGCCAGTTCTTAAGAATGTATTCATGAATCTCAGCTTTAATCCAATGAATGGCGTAAGACACCAGACGTGCACCTTGGCTCGGATCATATCGCTTGACAGCCTTCATGAGGCCAATATTGCCTTCTTGAATTAAGTCAGCGTGCGGGATGCCATAGCCTAGATATTGGCGGGCGACGGACACCACTAAACGCAGATGCGAAAGCACCAAAGTTCTAGCCGCATCAACATTTTCTGTGCGGCGAAATTCTTGTGCTAGATGTAATTCTTCTGCGGCACTGAGCATGGGTACGCGATTAACGTAAGCTATATAAGAGTCTAAAGTACCCACCCCAAGGGAGGGCAACATCGGAAAGGCCAGCGAAGTCACAGCAGTCTGCGCTGCTGGCTTAGCTTGCCGTGCTTGCATTAGCGGTTTGTAGGCTTTCTTTGGAACCATTTTCTTTAGATTTATTGGAGGTTTTAAAGAATTCTATTTTAGCACTCTTGTCAAGAGAGTGCTAATCGTTTTTTAATGATCTAAGTAACTGATTTAATTGAATAATTCAGCTGCATAGAGCTTGGCTGTGAAAGGGGCTAAATCGTGAATTCCCTCTCCTTTACCCAGGGCTAAAACAGCCGGTTTAGGGCTCTCTTGGAAGGTATGGGCTAAAGCACAAATTACCCCCCCTTTAGCCGTACCATCTAGTTTGGTCACAATTAAGCCAGTAAGCTCTAAGGCCGTATGAAAGGCCTTCACCTGGCTTAAACCATTTTGACCTGTATTGCCATCAAGGACTAGCAAAGTCTGGTGAGGGGCCCCAGGAAGGGCCTTGCCAATGACTCGCTTTACCTTCTTTAGTTCTTCCATTAAGTGATCTTGAGTAGCTAGGCGTCCAGCAGTATCAATAATGAGAATGTCACTTTTACGAGAAATTGCCGAATGAATTGCATCATGGGCTACAGCGGCAGCATCACCACCTTCTTGGGTAATAACGTCGACGTGATTACGACCTCCCCATTCTTGTAATTGATTACGAGCAGCGGCCCGAAAGGTATCTCCAGCTGCTAATAGCACTGATTTACCTTGAGACCGAAATAGGTGGCATAACTTACCAATGGTGGTGGTTTTACCAGCACCATTTACGCCAATGACTAACCATACCTCAGGAATGGTCTTTTGATCATGGGTATAAAGTGGGTTAGGCTTAGGCTCTAAAGCGCTTAGTAGATTGCTAACTTCCTCAACCAAGAGATTCTTTAGCTCATCTGGACTAGACGCCTTTTCTGATTTAGCCGCCTTATGTAGCTTCAGAATCAATTGTTCAGTCGTAGGCAAGCCCACATCACTGAGGATGAGAGATTCTTCTAAGGCATCAAACCAGGCTTGATCAGTCTGGTTTGAATTGAAAAGGGATCCGAGGGTTTTACGTAGGCCGAACATAATCGATACAATTTAATCCTTGCATCTTATCAATTTAATTTCTTGGGATATGGTGATCTTACAGATGCGCTCAACTTTATTGCAAATTTTCTTCTTTTTCGTCTTGTGCTACCCACTTGCTTGGGCGGGGCAGCCAATAACCGCCGACACCCATGAATATCAGCTGGCCAATGGACTGAAATTAATTGTTCGTGAAGATCATCGTGCCCCGACTGTAGCCCATATGGTTTGGTACCGAGCCGGATCTATGGATGAGATCAATGGCCGTACGGGAGTGGCTCATGTTCTCGAGCATATGATGTTCAAAGGTACCGATACAGTAAAGGCGGGCGAGTTCTCGCGTTTAGTAGCTGCTGTGGGTGGTAGGGAAAATGCCTTCACCTCACGTGATTACACCGCTTATTTTCAGCAGGTGGAAAAATCCAAACTAGATGAAGTTATCAAACTGGAATCTGATCGGATGGCAAACCTTAAATTTGATGATGCTGAATTCTTAAAAGAGATTCAGGTAGTAATGGAGGAGCGGCGTCTACGCACCGAGGACAATCCGAGTAGCTTGTTAAATGAAGCGTTGATGGCAACAGCTTATATGAGTTCTCCTTATCGGCATCCTGTGATTGGTTGGATGAATGACTTAGAAAATATGAAACCTGCTGATGCACGCGAGTGGTACCGTCACTGGTATGCGCCAAATAATGCAACGGTTGTCATTAGTGGGGATGTAGATCCAAAACAAGTTCTCAGTACCGTTGAAAAATATTACGGCGTACTTTTGGCTCACGAATTACCTGTTCGCAAGCCACAGCTAGAGCCTCTACAAAGAGGGGTAAAGCAAGTACAAGTGAAAGCGCCAGCTGATAGTGCGCAATTAGCTATGGCATGGAAAGTACCCAAACTTGAACCAAGAAAATTAGATGATGATGAGCCTTATGCCCTAGAACTTTTGGCTGCTGTATTAGATGGCTATGACAATGCCCGCTTAAATCGCGTGATGGTTAAGCAGGAGCGAGTGGTAAATGATGTAGGTGTTGGTTATGACATGATTTCTCGTGGACCAGAATTATTTTTAATTTATGCGAGCATGGCTAAAGGTAAAACGGTGTCTCAGGCTGAGCAAAGTATTCGTAAAGCCCTAAAAGAGATTTCTCTTAATGGCATTTTGGATTCGGAGTTAAAGCGCATCAAGGTGCGTATTTTGTCGGATCAAATCTATAAGCGTGACTCCATCTTTGGTCAGGCAATGGAGATTGGCACTACTGAGATGGCAGGTTTCTCCTGGCGAGAGATTGATTTGATGTTAGAAAAGATGCAAACCATTACACCTACACAAGTCCAGACTGTAGCTAAAAAATACTTGGTTGATGAAGGTTTAACAATTGGGGTATTAGAACCTCAAGCTCGAAAAACGATGGGTGCTCAGAAGAAAGTGGGCCAATGATGACAGTCCTAAAACAGTTTTCTCTTATTTCTTTTTTGCTATTTAATGTTTTGAGTGTAGCCCACGCAATCTTACCTATTGAAAAGCTAGATTCTTTTAAGGGTGCGCAAGCCTATTTAGTACAGACTAAGACTTTGCCTATGGTCGATATTGAAGTGAGTATCGATGCGGGGGATCGTTATGATCCTAGCGCTAAAAGTGGCCTGGCAACCATGACGGCAGGTCTAATGAACTATGGAGCTCGATCGAATAAGGGCATTTTAAGTGAAGCACAAATAGCCGATGAGATTGCTGACCTTGGCGCCATTATTGGATTTTCAGTCAGTGGTGAGCGTGCGACTTTACGGATTCGTAGTCTTAGCCGGAAAGATTTGCGTGAGCGCGTTGTGCAATTAGCAGCGGTAATGCTCGGCTCACCAAGCTATGATGCCAAGGTTTTGGAGCGTGAGAAGCAAAGAATGACCACCGCCTTATTAGAAGCGCAAACTAAGCCAGAGTCAGTATTGGAGCGCAACTTCAGAAAATCAGTATATGGCACTTACCCATTAGCACTCTCTCCTACGGTACAAACGGTTGCCAATGTGAGCGTTACTGACTTGCATCAATTTCATAAGCAGTTTTATCGTGGCGATCGAATGATTATCAGTATTGTTGGTGACGTCAGTCGAGTTGAAGCAGTGGAAATTGTTCAAAACTTACTAGTGAAGATTCCTCAGTCTGGCCCTGAGATTGCAAAGCTTCCTGAGTTTGAGCGTTCGCCAGTAGAGCCATTAAGCCAACGAGAAATAAATATCCCATTTGATACTCAGCAAGCTCATCTTGCAATGGGTATGACTGCGGTGACTCGCAGCAACCCTGATTACTTTCCTCTCTTAGTGGGAAATTACATTTTAGGTGGGGGTGGGTTTGTATCCCGCCTTATGGCTGAGGTCCGTGAGAAAAAAGGTCTTGCCTATAGTGTGTTTAGTTACTTTTCGCCTGGTAAAGATGCCGGAATATTTCAGGCGGGACTCCAAACTAAAAATGACCAAGCCGCCTTAGCTCTTGAGGTGATGAGCTCTACTATTGGTAATTTCATTACTATGGGTGCTAATCCAGAGGAGTTAGTCGCAGCTAAATCTAATCTCATTAATGGCTATCCCTTAAGAATTGATAACAACCGAAAATTACTGGACAACGTTTCTTCAATTGCTTGGAATAACTTACCTTTGGATACGATGGAAACATGGGCAGCTCAAGTTGAGGCAGTGACCCTTGATCAAGTAACTGCCGCATTCCAAAAATATCTGGCAATGGATCGCATGAAGATTGTTGTCCTAGGGGCAAAAAATAAGTAAGGCATTTAACCCATCAAGACAGGAGCCTCCAAAAAAGGTCCGAATTATTGGCGGCGTGTGGCGAAGTCGTTTGCTTGCAGTAGTTGATGTACCAGGATTACGGCCTAGTACAGATCGTATTCGGGAGACACTTTTTAATTGGCTGGGCCAAGATTTACGTGGCTTACGCTGCTTAGATTTATTTGCTGGTACTGGTGTTTTGGGTTTTGAGGCAGCATCACGCCATGCTGATAGTGTCACCTTGCTTGAAAAGGACAAAAAGGCCTATGCAAGCCTTTTAGCCAATTTTGCGTTGCTGCAATCCTCACCCGTTTTGGGGTCGGTAGATATTTTGCATAAAGATAGCTTAGAGTTTCTAAAGCTGCAGGCAGACCAATCTAGCAATCTCCTATTTATTGATCCCCCTTTTCAGGAAAAGGCCCTATTCGAGCAGTCGGTAAAGCAGGCTGGCCGTATTTGCGATGACAGTGCAGGCGGAGGAATCTATGTGGAATTTCCCGCTAGTCGTTCACGTGAGGAAGTGCAAGCCCTATTGCCTGAATGGTATTGTGGAAAATACTTAGAGGCTGGCCAGGTAAAAGCTTGTCTATTTCGTTCTAGAAGAGGCTAAACTCTTGCCTGTAGCTGATAAAGCCTTAGGAGAGTTATGACTGTTGCCGTTTACCCAGGAACATTTGATCCATTTACCCGTGGTCATGAGGATTTAGTTCGTCGTGCATCTAGCATCTTTGGCGAGTTGATTGTTGGCGTAGCCGATAGCCGGAGCAAAAGCCCATTCTTTAATTTGGAAGAGCGCATTGCGATAGCCCAGGAAGTACTTGGGCACTATTCCAATGTGAAAATTGTCGGTTTTTCTGGTTTATTAAGAGACTTTGCTCGGGAGCATAATGCCCGCGTCATTGTTCGTGGTCTGCGAGCAGTATCTGACTTTGAGTATGAGTTTCAGATGGCAGGTATGAATCGTTATCTCTTGCCTGATGTCGAAACCTTGTTCTTAACCCCGTCTGATCAATATCAATTTATCTCTGGCACATTTGTGCGTGAGATTGCTTCAATGGGCGGTGATGTGAGTAAGTTTGTTTTTCCATCTGTTGAAAAATGGCTAGCAAAAAAGATGGTAACTCTCAATCAAATTAAAGAATAGGCCTAGCGAGCACTTAATATGGCTTTAATGATCACGCACGAGTGCATCAACTGTGATGTGTGCGAGCCTGAATGTCCTAATAATGCTATTTATATGGGCTTGGAGATCTATGAAATCAACCCCAATAAATGCACCGAATGTGTCGGTCACTTTGATGCTCCTCAGTGCCGTCAGGTCTGCCCGGTTGATTGCATTCCAGTCAACCCAGAGTTTTCTGAAAACCAAATGCAGTTAATGGCTAAATACCATCTCCTTACCAGAGCTGAGCCTGTTAAATAGAACTTAGAGTTGGTAACTAATTTATCTTGGAGTGCAGTTTAAGCATCGCAGCTTGACTATCCCCTTTTAAAAATAAAGGTAAGATCTCCAAACCGTTTTTAATGCTAGCTTCAATTTGTTTTTGCTCGTTTTGCAAGGGCCTTCTTAGGACGTAGTCAGCAACATCCATGACCCGCCCGTCACCAGCCAGATCACGTGGGTGGCCAATACCAAGACGAAGGCGCCAATAGCCTGGAGTGCCTAGATGGGCTTGAATATCTTTTAAACCGTTATGACCCCCATTACCGCCACCGAGTTTGATGCGCGCAGTACCAGGCATTAAATCTAGCTCATCTTGGACTACTAAGATATCTTTAGGCAAAATCTGATGAAAGCGACAAAGTGCGCCAACAGCTTGGCCACTTAAATTCATATAGGTGCTAGGTTTAAGCAGGAAGAGGGTCTCACCTTCCCACTTTGCTTTAGCCACTTTGCCACTAAAGCGCTTTTCTGCTTCAAAACGGATGTTTAATTGTTTGGCTAGGGCGTTTACAAACCAAAAGCCGGCATTATGCCGATCTTGTTCATGCTCTTCGCCCAGATTGCCAAGGCCAACAATTAATTTAGTCATTTAGGTCTTTAGAATAAAAGCATTTGCACAAAAAAGAAAACCCGCTACTGCGGGTCTTCTTCACTTGCAAAGAATACAGCTTTAAATTATTAAGCTTTATCTTTAGGCGCTTCAGCCGCAGGAGCAGCCGCTGCTGCAGGAGCAGCTTCCACATCAGCAGATTTTACTGCTGGGATACGAGCATTGGCCAATACTGGGTTTTCTTGCTCAACATGTAATACCAAGGTAACGCCTTTTGGTAAGGTAACGTCTTTTGCATGGAGGGCATGACCAACTTCGATATTTGCCAAACTCACTTCAATGAATTCTGGCAAATCTGCTGGGAGGCAAGAAACTTCCAATTCAGTGGTGATATGGCTTATAGCGGCACCTTGTAATTTCACTGCAGCTGAAGATTCGGCATTGGTGAAGTGCAATGGAACGCGCATGTGGACTTTTTCAGAAGCAGAAACGCGCTGAAAGTCGATATGCAAAACCAAGGGCTTAAATGGATGCATCTGGTAATCACGCAGCAACACTTTCTGTGTTTTGCCAGCGATTTCCAAATCAAGAATGGATGAGTGAAACGCTTCCTTGCGGAGAGCATGAAACAAAGCGTTATGGTCTAACTCGATAACCACAGCTGGATCTTTACTACCGTAAACGATTCCCGGAGTCTTACCGGAATTGCGCAGACGGCGGCTCGCACCCGTTCCCTGTACGCTTCTTTCAAAGGCTACTACTTTCATAATTAATTCCCAAAATAAGGTTAATTTCCGTTCGCGACCAAACAGAAAAGCCTTTGATTATAGCGTGGGATTAAAGGATTTTGCCTAGAAAAGCCATAAAAACTACTAAAACCAGAGGGGAAACAGTGAAAAACTAGATTTTTTGCTTAATCCGCAAACATCGACATCACAGAATCACCCTTGCTAATGCGAGAAAGGGTTTCAGCCAAGATAGGAGCCACACTCAATTGACGGATTTTAGTAACTTTGCTGGCCTCTGGGGTCAATGGAATTGTGTCGGTAACCACTAATTCATCCAATTGGGAGGCGGCGATCCGAGCAACTGCTCCCCCAGAAAGCACCGCATGGGTACAGTAAGCGGTAACACCCTTGGCACCGCGCTCTTTTAGGGCTTCAGCTGCCTTACAGAGGGTTCCCCCAGTATCGATGATGTCATCCATGACAACGCAATGGCGACCTTCTACTTCGCCGATTAAATGCATTACTTCAGAGACATTAGCTTTAGGACGCCGTTTATCAATAATCGCTAAATCGGTGCCCAATTGCTTGGCCATCGCACGAGCGCGAACTACGCCGCCAATATCCGGAGAGACAATGATGAGGTCTTTTTGGGTTTTTTGGGCCTGCAAATCATCTAGCAAAACAGGTGATGCGTAGATGTTATCTACTGGGATATCGAAAAACCCTTGAATTTGGTCAGCATGCAAGTCCATGGTTAAAACACGTTCAATGCCAGCGACCGATTGCAGCATGTTAGCTATGATTCTAGCGGAGATAGCCACTCGTGCCGAGCGTGGGCGACGATCTTGTCGAGCATATCCGAAGTAAGGGATCACTGCGGTTATGCGGCTTGCTGATGCTCGTTTGAGCGCATCAATCATGATCATTAGTTCCATCAAACTATCATTAGTTGGAGCGCAAGTCGATTGGATTACTACAACATTTTTACCGCGGACGTTCTCTTGAATTTCTACTTGAATCTCGCCATCTGAGAAGCGGCCAACAAAGGCTTTTCCCATGGGAAGATTGAGTTCTTTGGCAACAGCTAATGCCAAAACGGGGTTGGCATTACCAGTAAATAGAGTGAGCGGTTCGGCGTGCATAGGCTATGGGAGTATGTGTGGGGTCGAGTAGCTATTTTTTGATCGCATCTACAGTATTTGGCAGGGGAAGAAGGATTCGAACCTTCGCATGCTGGAATCAAAATCCAGTGCCTTAACCAGCTTGGCGATTCCCCTACAGCTCATTCTGAAGAAATCAAATTGTAAGCGGGATTTTTATTTAAGCCCCGAACAATCCGACCTACCCATCCTTTTGGAAGATTTTGCAAAAGATTTTCTAGTTTTGCGGTATCCGTCTTATGGTCTAAGGCGGTAAATACGCTACTTCCAGAGCCGGACATACAAGGTGCCGCATCTGGCAATACCCGTCTAATCCAATCTACTGCTTGCTTCACTTCAGGACAAATTCGCATCGCAACCGCTTGACAGTCGTTGGACTGATTTAACAATGGCGATGCAAGAAAGCCATCTATTGTAATCGGAGCATGATCTCGGGTCAATTCTGGGTCTTGAAAAATTCGAGAGGTGGCAATCGCCTGATTGGGGGAAATTACCAAAAAGTTCTGTGATTTTAGAGAAATTTCTTGCATTTTCTCCCCAATACCCTCAACAAATGCATTTTTCCCAAACAGAAAAAAGGGGACATCAGCACCTAGCTTTAAGCCTAAGGTGCTAAGTGTGGCAGTGCTCAAATCGAGTTTCCACAGGTAATTAAGGCCGATCAGGGTCGTAGCAGCATCGGAGGATCCTCCTCCTAAACCGGCACCCATGGGAATTTCTTTCTGGAGAGTGATTTCTACGCCACTACTGATACCCCCAAAATCCTTTAATAATTGAGCGGCACGCACCACTAAATCGTGTTCTGGGGGGACCCCGGAAATGGGCTTGATCCGTCGAATATTGTTTTCAGGGATAAGCTTAAGGCCAACAATATCGCACCAATCAATGAGTTGAAAAGCTGATTGAAGCAAGTGATAACCATCTGCACGCTGCCCAATAATGTGCAAAAAAAGATTAAGTTTAGCTGGGGAGCGTAGCTCGAGGGCTTCACTCATTTGGATTATCAAATACCAAACGAATATCAATCGACCCAATATTAGAACTGCGAGTCATTGAGAGCTTTTCTAAGCGACTAGATTCCCCCCAGTTGTAATTGAGGGTCCAGCCATCTTGAATAATTTTGCTCACTTGCCCCTTGCCATTTCTTTCCACGCTGGCATTACTACCAGGACGTGTTTGTCCTCTTAACCATTCCGACAAACCTCGAGCAGGTAGGGGTAAGCCCAAAGTATTTTGGATAAGCGTATCTGCATCTACTGCTGTTAGTACTTGGCCGTCTCGTTCGAGCAGAGCTTCACCTGGCTTAATCGTAATCTTGGCAATCGATCCGCCAACTGGATTACGAATCTCCAGGACATCAGTTAGTGCATCTTGGGTTAATGTAAACCCACCAGAGCCACCTTGATTTTTGCCTTCAGTAATTCCAGTAACTTTGAC
>CAIZRK010000042.1 GCA_903935355.1 uncultured beta proteobacterium
ATTATATTAATATATATATTATTGAATGATGATCTTTAAAACTGAAGTATTAGGTGGATTCATCAATCATCATTGATACGGGAGCATGCATGAGTAAGAGTGGCAAGAGTAGCGGTGCAATTGGCTTGAGTCGTCGCAATTTTCTAATCCGAGCATCGGCCTTATCAATGGTTACCGGCGGTGTCGAAATGACAGCTCCAGCATTGGCAAAAGCAGCGATCAAGACAAATGCCAAAGTGGTAATTGTGGGAAGCGGCCTTGGTGGAATTGCCATTGCAAATCGACTCAAGCGTGATTTAGATGGTGTCAAGATTACCATCGTTGATAGAAAAGAAATTCATAACTATCAGCCTGGATATACTTTAGTTGCCACTGGTATTTGGCCAGTAGATAAAGTAGCTGACCGTAATAGCGACCTGCAGCCCGCTGGGATTGAATGGGTTCAGGAAATGGCTACGGAGTTTAATCCAGAAGCCAATTTCATTACTACCGATTCTGGTAGAAAAATTCCTTACGATTTTTTATTGGTAGCTACTGGCCTTCATTTGGATTTTGACAAAATTGAAGGTATGGATATCAAGCATATCGGCACCAATGGTTTGGCTAGCGTATATCCTAGCCCACAAGCAGCATCGGCCACCTGGCAAGCAATGGATACTTTTAGGCAAAAGGGTGGTGAGGCTGTGATGACTTTGCCAGGAACCCCAATGAAATGCGCGGGTGCACCTTTAAAAATGACATTTATGTTAGATGATCGTCTGCGTCAAGCAGGTAAGCGCGATAACAGCAAAATTACCTTTCATAGTGCTGGAAGCAATATATTTGGGGTGCCCGTCATTAATGAAAACGTTCTTAGTCGCTGGTCAAAACTTGGTATTGAAACCCAATATAAAAGCCAGCTTACTGCAATCGATATTGGTGGACGTAGAGCAACCTTTATCGATCCGTCTACCAAGGATAAAACGGAAGTGCCGTATGACTTTATCCATGTAGTACCTCCGATGCGTGCACCAGATGCTATTAAGAATAGCTCTCTCTCATATCAAGATGGCCCAATGGCGTCAGGTGGATGGCTTGAAGTGGATAAATTTAGTTTGCAGCATACGCGTTTCCCAAATGTATTTGGGATTGGCGATATCAACGGTACGCCTCGCGGAAAAACTGCTGCTACGGTTAAAAAGAGTGCGCCGATTGTTGCGCAAAATATCATTGATGCTATTGAAGGAAAAGTACTCTCGGGAGACCGCTTTGATGGTTACACTTCATGCCCGCTGCTTCTCAGGGAGGGTTCGGCAATGTTGCTAGAGTTTGACTACGCAGGTAAATTAACTCCGAGCATTCCGTTTGTTGAACCCTTGCAGGATAGTTACTTTGCTTGGTTAATGAAATACCGCTTTTTAAAGCCAGCTTACATTTCTGTTGCCAAAGGGCGCGTTTAATTTAGGAGCATTGTATGTACGAAATTTGGTTGGGCATGAATATTTTTTACGAATTGGCTTTGATGTATCTGCCATTATTATTCGTGGTGTTCTTGGTTTGGGCTGGCTTGATGATTTATGCCTTTCAGAAAAAGGCACTATGGTCTAGGGGCATTAAAGGCGCTATTGTGGGTGGGATTATTGCCACCGCTATTGCATTCTTAGCGGTACCCTATATCACCAAATCATCTCTAGGTGAATTGGGTTACTGGTTTGACTATGTCACCTTGATCGGGGTAGCAGCCATGTATGGGGCGGTAGCAGCGGCTCTCATCTGGCCACTAAGCTCCCCCAAAGTGCGGTAGAGCAAAGAGACTCTACTAGCTTAAGCAACTACCTCAGGTTGGCTAAAACAATCTGTAGTATTTGCAGGCCCAGTAATAATGCGAGGGGTGATAAATCAAGCGCACCCATATTAGGCAGGACTTTACGAATGGGCATCAGAAGGGGTTCAATTAATAGAGATACCAAATATTGGATTTGAGAGCCCGCACTAATCCATGAAAGAATGACGCTAGCAAGGGTAAGACCAACGAGCCCTGAAACTGCTAAATCGACTAGATCAAATAAAGCAAACATACCAAGAGGGATTAGTTCTAAGTTAAACCCGGCAATTACAGATAAAGCAAAGGCTTTTGCCATCATCAAAAGATACGCAGCAATAAAACTAGCGCTATCAAATCGTCCCATGCTTGGGAGAATCTTACGTAAGGGGATGACTATCCAATTGGTGAGGGGGAGTAAGTAGGTCCCAATGGATTTACTTTGGCCAGCCCCCAAATTAAAAGAGAGCCACTGCAGATAGCAGCGCAAAAGACAGGCACCAGCAAGAACGCTGACAAAGACTTGTAGAAGTAGGTTGGTAATTTGTGTGAACATAGACTGATGGTATTTTGATTAAAAAGTAACTACGTGATCAGCCACTAAATGAATGCCGATCTTTTCTCCGATTGCATGGTCGTGGTGGCTCGGTACAAAGGCAAATATTTGCGTACCTGAGGCAAGTTTGAGGGTATACAAAAAGTCTGCCCCTCTAAATGTTTTTTGTACCACCTCTGCTTGCATGGGGCTATGGTCATCGTGAACAATATCATCTGCACGAATTAATACATCAATCTCTTTTCCAACTTGGGTGGCATGATCTTGGTCTAAGCTGAGCTCACCAAGTTCGATCTTGACCTTTTGATCTGCTTGAACAATTCCTTTAACAAAGACGCCACGTCCAATAAAATCAGCAACGTAGCGACTATTGGGCTTGTGATAAAGCTCATAAGGAATATCCCATTGGCTGACCTTACCTTTTGCCATGACACCAACCTGATCTGCAATGGCAAAGGCTTCAAATTGATCATGGGTCACTAGCAAAGCTGTGATGTTATTGTTCTTTAAGAGCTCTCGCATTTCTGTAGAAAGCCGTTCTCTGAGCTCGATATCTAGGCTGGAGAAGGGCTCATCTAATAAAATCAGGTCAGGCTCTGGTGCCATTGCTCTAGCAAGTGCCACGCGTTGTTGCTGGCCACCACTGAGTTCATGAGGATAAGCATTTGCTTTATCAGTTAGGGATACGCGCTTTAACCATTGTGCAGCAAGGGCTAATCTTTGAGGGGCGTTGTAGTGTTGTAAGCCAAATGCCACGTTTTCTAGAACATTGAGATGTGGAAATAAAGCAAAGTCCTGAAATACCATACCCACCCGTCTTTGATTGGGGGGAATGTGGATAGTAGGTGAGCTTACGACCTTATCCCTGAGCAGAATTTCTCCGGCATTCACGGGTTCAAAGCCGCAAATAGCCCGCAGAACGGTCGACTTGCCGCAACCAGAGGACCCTAGTAGGCAGCCGATTTCTCCTTGCTTTAAGCTTAAGTCTAGGTCCTTGACGGCAGTAATCCACCCATTGCCATCTTGGCTAGGATAGTTTATTTCGACATGCTTTATAGAAAGCAGGGTTTGGGGTGAGTTCATCCCTATAATTTTCTCATTAATGCTAAATGGTTTAATACTTAGCTAGAGTCTAAACGGATTACTACGGATTACCCAAGATATGAACCGAATTGTGGTGCTGCTAGCCCTGTTGTTATTTTTGCCACTTTTCGGTCTGGGAGTGCCATTTCTGTATCCCCAATGGAACGCCTCTTCAAGTGCTAGTGCTGAACTGATGGCATCTGGTACTTTGAGTCATTTATGGAATTTCGTGCTTGGGGGCTACATTGCCTCTACCTTACTGTTGATCTTGGGTGTTGGCATCGGGGTCTTTATTCTAGGTGTAGGTAATGCATGGATTATCGCTAGCTATCAATTTCCAGGTAAGAAGATATTTGAGTGGGCCTTAATATTGCCCTTGGCAGTGCCCACTTATGTCATGGCGTATTTATTTGTTGATCTCTTGCAGTTTTCTGGTCCGATTCAGACAATACTGCGCACGCTACTAGGGATGGATACCCTCTGGTTCTTTCCAGATCCAAGATCCTTTACTGGGGCAATCTGGTCCTTTTCTTTCTGTCTTTTTCCTTATGTCTATCTCATCACCCGTACTGCCTTTTTAGAACGTAGTGGTCGTTTGATTGAAGTATCTGAAACCTTAGGCTATAGCCAAGGCCAAGCATTTTTTAGGCTAGTGTTGCCGATGGCTAGACCTGCTATTTTTGCAGGAATGGCTTTGGCAATCATGGAGGTGTTGGCTGATTTTGGCGCTGTCTCGTACTTTGGTGTACAAACTTTTGCTACTGGCATTTTCAAAGCCTGGCTCTCTTTTGGTGATCGCTTAGCAGCTGTTCAGTTGGCATTGGGTTTACTGAGTTTTATTTTGTTGATATTTTTTATTGAGCAAAGTAGTCGTTCTCAATTGCGATTTTCCTCTGCCATGCAAGGCAAGCCTTCGCCTAAGTCTTTACATGGTAAATGGGCATTTTTAGCGTTTGCCTTTTGTGGCATGACCTTGCTTTTTGGCTTTTTGCTACCGGCCTTTGCCCTGATCCAGTTGCTTTATAAGCAGGGCCTGAGCGTGGATATTCGTTATTTTGATTGGTTGAGTAATTCATTAACAGTCTCGTTTGTGACAGCTATCTTGTCGGTAGTATTGGCGGTATTTTTTGCCTATGCTGTGAGGTTAAACTCCCGCCTTTCTTGGGTAAACCGCTTGCTAGGATTTGGTTATGCTTTGCCGGGCGCTGTTTTAGCCATTGGCGTTTTGTCCTTTTTGGAAATATTTCATTTAAGTTGGTGGATCTCGGTGAGCATCTTAGTTTTGATTTATGCCTATTTAGTCCGCTTTTTATCTTCTAGCTTACAAAGTATTGAAGCTGGCTTAGCGCGTATTACGCCATCGATGGATGGCTCAGCAGCTTTACTAGGTTTAAATGGGCTGCAAATATTAAAAAGGGTGCATCTTCCGTTACTTAAGCGCAGCTTGATGACTGCAGGCCTTTTTGTTTTTGTCGATGTGATGAAAGAATTACCTGCAACCTTGTTACTGCGCCCATTTAATTTTGATACATTGGCTGTTGCCACCTATCAATTAGCTGCCGATGAGCGCTTGGCTGAGTTAGCTCTGCCTTCTCTGACCATCGTTTTGGTCGGTCTGATCCCCGTTTTTGTGCTTTCTAGGGTTATTTCTAAATCCTAATTGATAATCATTCTTATTTGTGATAGAGTAGAAATCTTCATCTGTTTCATTTTTCGATCCATTTTTCGATCCATTCTTCTATTTATTACTGATAAGACCATGACCCCAGATCCATTCAAACGGTATTTTAGTATTAGCGCCTTACTCTTAGGGCTATTGTTTAATGGAGCTCCCAGTGCACAGCCAGCTACAGAGCTCAACCTTTATTCCGCCCGACACTACCAGACAGATGAGGCACTTTATAGTGAGTTCACCAAAAAAACAGGGATCAAAATTAATCGTATTGAGGCAGACGACAATGCGCTAGCCGAAAGATTAAAGAGTGAGGGTAATAAAAGTCCTGCTGATGTGATCTTAATGGTCGATGCAGCACGTTTATGGCGTGCGCAGATTGATGGTTTTTTTAAGCCTATTCATTCCAAATATTTAGAAAGCCGTATCCCCGCTAATCTGCGCTCTAAACCAGATCTAGAAGGCTCCACCTGGTTTGGATTTTCAACAAGGGCGCGTCTAGTGGTCTACAACAAGGCAAAGGTCAATCCCCAAGATGTTGATACCTATGAAAAGCTAGCTGAGCCGATGAATAAAGGCAAGGTATGCACCCGTTCAGGAGCGCACCCTTATATGCTTTCTTTGATTGGAGCCATGATTGAGCGTCGTGGTGAAGCAGCCACGCAAGAGTGGGCTAAAGGGATGGTGGACAATATGGCTCGGCCCCCTAGAGGCGGTGATACAGATCAAATTAAAGCAGTTGCCTCAGGGGAGTGCGGTGTGGCACTCACGAATTCTTATTACTTAGTTAGACTGCTGCGTTCTACAAAACCAGAAGATCAAGCGCTAGTAGCCAAGATTGGTTTTGTTTGGCCAAATCAGCAAACATCTGGTACTCACATCAATATTGCTGGCGGTGGTGTTGCTATGAATGCTCCGCATTCACAAGCAGCGATTCAATTTTTGGATTATCTAGCTAGTGATACTGCACAAGAGTATTTTGCTAATGGCAATAATGAGTGGCCTGTAGTCAAGTCGGTCAAGATCGAGAATGAGGGGCTCAAAATGCTCGGTACTTTTAAGGCTGAAAATGTTTCAGTTGCAGCCATTGGCAAAAATCAAATTGCAGCTCAGAGATTACTCGATCGGGTTGCTTATAAATAAGGGGTGGCCTTAATAACAAAGCTAGAATGCATGCATGGTATTGAACATATTGGGCCTAACTCTGATGAATCACTTTCGCAGTACTTTAATATTGGGCATCAGTGCCGCCTTAATTGCTTGCTCAACCCCAGAAAGTGAATTTGGGGTCTATCGCCAATCCGATGGCACGGTGGGGGTCCATGCGCCTAAGGCTGCTAAGGATACTGAGGCCCAAGAGGCTGCCCAGAAAGAGTGCATAAAATTAGGAAAGCGTACCGCCACTATTGTTGAATCTCGCAAAACAGTGAACGATCGCTTTCCTATGACCTACATCTACATTTGTAGATAAATTACGCACTTAGCTCAGTAACCACTTCTTAATAGGCTTATTAACACACATTGCATCAATTGCTAAGCCAAAGAACTCAGAGCCGTTGGTGATCATGCTTTCAATGGCTTCTACTTTGCCTGATTTAATGCCACGCAAATATGTAGCAGCGCGATAGCGAAGGAAATGCTCATTAACACCTTCTTCATTATCGGTAGAACAGATTTCTAGGTTGCCATAGCGCGTTTCAGGGTTAATGTTCAAAATTGCCAAGCCTAATGAACCAATTAAATTTTCTGGAACAGGAATGGGAACGTAAGAGTAAAGAGAAATCATCATCTCATTCTCATCTACCTCAATGATGTGATCCACATCAAAAACGTCTTTTTCAGTTAATTCAGTTTCACCAGAATCACCACCACCAAAGGTAGATTCAAATTGCAACATCGCTGTATTACTGTCTTTTGATATCTCAATCATGTCAGGATAGCCAAGCAGGCCTTTCCACCAGTACATTAAAGAGAACGTGCAGGGCTTGACTTCAACCAAACCCTTTTTAGTTGATTTTGCAAAATAGAGACCATAAAACTCATCGTCTTGCTCAAGGCCATATTGGTCTACTTTTAAGGCTTTTGTTGGTTTGGACTTTGCTGTCTTTTTAACAGCCTTCTTAGCAACTGGTTTCTTTGCCACAGCTTTTTTCACTACTTTTTTGGCAACGACCTTCTTAGCAAGCACTTTTTTTGCTACTGGCTTTTTAGCCACAGTTTTTTTGACTACCTTTTTTACAGCCTTTTTAGCCACTACTTTTTTAACGGCTTTCTTTGCAGGGGCTTTTGTTACTGCCTTGCTAGCTACTTTCTTTTTTGCTGGTGACCTCTTTGTAGCCATGGTCTATTACCCTTCGTTTTTGGTAGTTAATGTGCTTAATGCACTACAGAATATTACATTAGTTTTTACTTGGCCTTACGAGTTCTAGCATGGGGTCTTACCTTGAAATTTTCGGGGTTTTTGAGTTTTTATGGCTAGTATCTTGAAATTGTGTAGCAACTTGCTACACTAGAACGACTTAGTCATTCACCACCTCAACCTAAAGAGAATCCATGTTTCCTGAATATCGTGAATTAATCACCAAGTTAAAGACATCAGATCGTCACTTTTCTCATTTGTTTGATAAGCACAATAACTTAGATCAAAAGATCTTAAGAATGGAGGCGCATTCTGAACCTAGTACCCCAGAAGAAATTGAAACGCTCAAAAAAGAGAAATTACTCATCAAAGATCAGCTCTATGCATTTTTAAAGAAGGTGAGTGCCTAAGGCTTACTTGTTTAGGCCTTCTTTAGGAAGCAGGCTTTAAGCAATATATTGCCAGCCTCAGTTTTGCAGTCCACCTCGTGATCACCAGAGACGAGGCGAATGCCTTTAATTTTGCTGCCTACTTTTAATGTAGTGGAGGAACCCTTTACCTTGAGGTCTTTGATCAGGGTGACGGTGTCGCCATCGGCCAATAGATTGCCATGCGCATCTTTAACAATGAGACTCACTTCATCCTCTTTTTCACTTGTCAGCATGGGCCATTCATGACCACATTGCGCGCAAACATAATTCTGGCCATCGGGGTAAGTCATATCCTCTTGGCAGGCAGAACATTTTGGTAGGCTATTGCTAGAGTTCATGCTAGGGTATCAATCAGTCAAGGTATAAACTTTCATTTTAGTCTATGCCTTCTTTAGCAGAGAGAGTGCATTACTCATGAATAACAAGATCAAGATCAGTATCATTGCCTTGCTAGCGCTGCTAGTAGTGAGTACTTTTGGCATTTGGTATGCCTTAGGCTCCATAGATCAATCTAAGCTCACGCAGTTATTAAGCTCAAGCGTAAAAGAAGCTACCGGCCGTGATCTTAAAATCACCGGACCAGTCAAATTAACTTTTTTCCCATCGGTAGGTGTAGTTGCTCAAGACTTATCCTTAAGTAATGCTAGTTGGGCATCAAACCCAGAGATGTTGATAATCAAGCGATTGGATATTGATATCAAGTTATTACCCTTATTTGTTAAGCGTGTAGAAATCAACCAGATTAATTTAAGTGGGCTTGATGTTCATTTACAGTCCAAAGCCGCTGGGGTTGGTAATGTCGGTAATGTTGATAATCTTGATAATTGGATATTTACGAAGCCTGTAGCTCCTAGTGCTCCTGTAGCACCAAGAGCAAGTAGTCCGCCAGACAGTGAAGATAGTAGTGATACCTTCATAGCAATTGATACTTTGAATGTAACGGATGCCAAAGTTTCTTATCAAGACCCCTCTGGTCAACAAAAGATTTATCAAATAGCGAGCCTATCCCTACGTGGAGAGGGGGGTCATACCAATATCAAATTGAGTGCCAAGCAAGGAGACATGCGCTTGGGGGTGGACGGAAAGATCACGGCTATTCGGAAAATAGTATCTGACTGGGACCAAGATCCACTCAAAATTGAAATGAATATTAAGGTCGACCTTAACGGTAAATCACTCACTGTAAAAGGAGATATTCAGAAGCAGCCTAAGTCAATTCCGAGTTTTGAGATTTTATTCAGTTCGCAATCGTTTGATTTGGCGCCATTGGCAGGGGCTTCTGCCATAGCGGCATCGGGGGGAAAATTACCCAATGCAGCGCCTAGCCCTAAAACAAGTTCACCTTATTTCTTTAGTAATACCCCTTTACCTTTTAATCTGTTACCCAAGGCTAGCGGCCGAATCAATATCAATATCAATCAGCTAGGCTTGCCCAACTACGCACCGATCAAGAACGTGCTTGCCCTTATTTCTTTTAAGGGTGATCAAATCGATCTTCAGAATTTGAGTTATCAATTGGGCGATGGCTCAGCCAAAATGCAGGCCTCAATTGCGAAGTTTCAGGGCGTTAGTCCAATAGTCAGCCTCAAGGGAGAATCCAAAGGTTATACCTTGGAGCAGGTATTAAAAGCTACTGATGGCACGACTAAAGTGAGCGGAGGTGAGACCCATATTGCATTTGATTTAAGAGGTTCTGGTGCTAGCCTGCATCAAATCATGGGAAGCTTAAATGGTAAAGCTCAAATTTCTGTTGCTAAAGCAAGGCTACCGTCTAGTTATATTAATCAAGGCGGTGATTTTATAATTTCTCTATTTGATGCAATCAATCCACTGCGTAAGAAATCAAATCAAACGGTCTTAGAATGTGCAGTAGCCTACTTACCTGTAAATAATGGCTTAGTAAGCATTGCAGATTCAGTAGGGGTGCAAACCGATAGGTTAGAGGTCGTGCTATCAGGCACTGTTAATCTCAATACCGAAGCGCTCAATCTGAGCATCTATCCCCGAGAAAAATCAGGCCTTACTACTGGCTTAGATTTAGATAATCTCATCAAATTACAAGGCACTATCCAGAACCCCAAAGCGGGCATTAATAAAGAGGGTGTGGTCAATAGTGCCGTCTCTATTGGCTTGGGGATATTAACTGGTGGCGCCACGATTTTGGCCCAGAACGCTAAATCCATAGCGACCAAGTCACAACCTTGCATCGCAGCACTGCGCCCTTGGCCTGACATCTATTCTCAAGCGAAATAAATCCTAGGGTTCTAGAACAGCATCCCACTCACAAAGAGGCTAAATAAAGAAATAAAGATACTTGCGAAGAAGGCGGTCCAGAAGCTTGAAATAGTAAAGCCACTCACTAATGCAGAAACTAACATTAAGACCAAGGCATTGACCACAAGTAAAAACAGACCCATGGTTAAGACAGTAAGCGGCAAGGTTAATAGAATTAATAAAGGTTTAACAATCGCATTAGCAAAGCCAAGTAGTAGGGCGGCAATCAATAGAGATCCGCCATCTGCAAAGCGCAAGCCACTAAAGATATAGCTCGCAACCCATAGGGATAAAGAGGTAAGACCCCACTGAATCAGAAATGGTGCTAAGTTAGCCATAGTGCAGCTCCTTGTTTAACGGTTGATTCATTTTAAAGATGAAGACTAAATTATTAAAAGAATAGTATCAGGGCATTTAATAATGTGGGGGGATTTCATCTTTGAGGCTACTAGCGCCACCACTGCTAGCCTGTTCTTTAAGCGACTTTAGCTCTCGATACAAAAACTCAATTTGCTGCTGCTGCTTGTAAACCGTTTTATTAAGCTGTTCAATCAAGTCCTCAGTAAAGCTCAGCTTAATTTCTAGATTGGTAATGCGGTCTTGGGTCATTTTCTATTCCTTGGGCTCACTCTGCAATACATTCAAATCGACCATCTTCCATTTCTGCTTTTGGCCTAATCCAATAATCCTGTGTTTGGAGTGATTGGTATACGTAGGCCGGCTCTAAAGTAGCTTCAATATTAGCGAGCATGAGCACCTTATATAAACCACTACTTTTTACGTGTTTTAGCTTACAGCCTGGTTTAAATAGGCCAGCATCAGGTGCTACTGTAGAAGGTGAATTCATCAGGATATCTTAAGATAAAAGTCGGTGTAGGTGTAATCAGCAGTAATAAAAATATCTTGTGCAGATGCCGCTTTAGCCAACTTTAATAGGGCATGATCTTTACTAATCAAGATAGCAGGTTTTACGGTATAGGCTAAGTTAATAAATACCTGATCATCAGGATCTTCGCATTGCCAGGGTGCCGCACAAAGACTTTCATCAACTACTAATCTAGACAGTGAGATCCATTTTGAGCAGAGATTGCTTTGTAAGTTTGGCTCCAAAGCAAAGAGAGGCCGAGCAATCACTTCGGCAAATTCAGCTAAGGTCTTTTGCGTGACCACTGCATCAAAATGCTTTTCTTGTAAAGCTTGCTTAAGGTGTAATGCCCTAAAGTCATTAAAGACAAAAATATCAAGAAGTACATTGGTATCTAAGACGATTGTCTTCATTAACTACTTTGCTAAGGCTTTAGGTTTGCAGATTGCGCCACACCGTTGGCGTAATAGTGAGTTGACCTTGTTCACTAGAAACATAAGCCTCTCCATCAGCAATATTCACATGAATGACCATGCTGCGCTCTACTAGTTTATTGAGCTCATTGGCTTGTTCAGCCGGTATAGAAATGACTTGCAGATTACGGGCCCGATTGAGTTTATTGGCAATACCATCCCACCAAATCTTACTAGTATGGCCACCAAAGCAATACACCACCACTTGATCTGAGCGTCCGCAGGCTTTCAGAATACGGCGCTCATCAGGCTGACCTATTTCTATCCAAAGCTTGATGGCGTCTGTGAGGTCTTTAATCCAAAGATCGGGTTCATCGGTATCGCTCAAGCCTTTAGTAAAAACCAGGTCTTCTTGGGCCTGGAGGGCAAAAGCGATGATTCTGACCATCATCCGCTCCTGCGTTTCTGAAGGATGCTTAGCGATAGTTAAGGAGTGAGAGCCGTAGTAGTGACGGTCAGAGTCTGCGACATGAAGGTCGGCTTTGTGGATAGTTGCGCGAAGAGCCATGGGGCATTATCGCCTTTAAAATAGTCTTCCTAAGCCTAAACAGAATTATTTTACTAATTACCCCGATTTACTCTGTATCGTATAGCCCCATGATCCGTATTACTGAATTACGCCTCCCGATTGACCACCCCCAAGAGGCGGTGGCGCTAGCAATTTTAAAACGCTTAAATATTAAGCCTGTGGATTTAATCAAGTTTGAGGTTTTTAAACGTAGCTATGACGCTCGAAAAAATGTAGCCCTAGCCTTTATCTATACAGTGGATGTCTCGGTCAAAAATGAAGAAGTCATCTTGCAGACCTGCGCCAATGATCTTCATGTAAAACCCTCACCCGATACGAGTTACCACTTTGTAGCTCATGCGTCTCAAATTAAAGCAACAGATTTTATGCGACCAGTAGTGATTGGTTTTGGGCCTTGCGGAATCTTTGCAGCTCTTTTATTGGCCCAAATGGGCTTCAAACCGATCGTTTTAGAGCGCGGTAAAAAAGTGCGTGAGCGTACTCAGGATACGTGGGGTTTATGGCGTAAGAATATCCTTAATCCAGAATCAAATGTGCAGTTTGGTGAGGGCGGTGCTGGCACGTTTTCAGATGGCAAGCTCTATAGCCAAATTAAAGATCCAAAGTTTTATGGTCGCAAAGTTATTCATGAATTTATCAAAGCCGGAGCTCCAGAAGAAATTCGTTATGTCGCTAAACCACATATTGGTACCTTTCGTTTAGTGGGCGTAGTCGAAAAGATTCGCCAAGAAATCATTGATCTTGGTGGTGAGATTCGGTTTTCTCAAAAGGTGATTGGCTTTGAGATTGAAAACAATCACATTGCAGGGGTAAAGATAGAGGGGTATCCAGACTTAGCGGCGCATCATGTTATTTTGGCTTTAGGCCATAGTGCTCGCGATACTTTTGAAGCCTTGCATCAGGCAGGTGTTTTTATGGAAGCCAAACCCTTCTCGATAGGCTTTCGGATTGAGCATCCCCAGTCCTTGATTGATCGGGCCCGCTTAGGTCCTCATGCAGGTAACGCCTTGATTGGTGCTGCGGACTATAAATTGGTACACCACGCTAAAAATGGACGCGCCGTTTATAGTTTTTGTATGTGCCCTGGAGGCACGGTCGTTGCTGCTGCCTCTGAACCCAATCGCGTAGTAACCAATGGTATGAGCCAGTACTCTCGCAACGAGCGTAATGCCAATGCCGGCATTGTTGTTGGTATCACGCCAGCAGATTATCCAGGGGGTCCTTTAGCAGGGATTGAGTTTCAAAGGATGATTGAGTCTAGGGCCTACGAACTTGGTGGTTCGACATATGAAGCACCCGGCCAATTAGTGGGTGATTTTTTGGAAGGGAAGCCTTCAACCCAATTGGGTAGTGTGACACCTTCATATCAACCCGGTGTCCATCTCACGGATCTAGCTGATAGTCTGCCAGCCTATGCGATTGAAGCCATTCGTGAAGCTATCCCTGCATTTGAGAAGCAAATTAAAGGTTTTTCTATGAAAGATGCTGTTCTTACGGGTGTCGAGACTAGAACTTCATCCCCTTTAAGAATTACCCGAGGGGCTAATTTTCAGAGTATGAATATCAAAGGCCTCTATCCAGCAGGAGAAGGAGCTGGGTATGCTGGCGGAATCTTGTCGGCAGGAGTAGATGGGATTAAAGTAGCAGAAGCGGTAGCGCTTGACTATCTCACTTAACTATTTCACCAGGTCTATCAACATCCCTTGCGCATGAGCTCCGTAATCACCCCTTTACCTACCGATGAAAAAGAAGTGCTGTTTCATCCAGAGCTCTTGCAAAAGTTTGATATCAATGGGCCGCGCTATACCTCTTACCCTAGCGCTGATCGCTTTCATCCTGAGTTTACTGAACTTGATTATCTTGGGGCCCTAAAGAGGGTAGCTAAGGCTGATCAAGCTTTATCACTGTACTTTCATTTACCGTTTTGTCCTAACATTTGCTATTACTGTGGATGTAACAAAATCATTACTAAAGACCATGGTCGTAGTGCTAAGTACATTAAGTATTTAGCTAAAGAAATGGCGATGGTCTGCGCTGCCATGGGGGCACAGAAAAAAATACCCATTACCCAATTGCACTGGGGTGGTGGTACACCGACGTTTTTATCTCATGAAGAGATGATTGAACTCATGCATCACACCCGCGAGCATTTTGATTTGCTTCCTGGTGGCGAATATTCTATTGAGATTGATCCGCGTCGTGTAACGGAGGCAGACATTGCCTTATTAGCCGAGCTGGGCTTTAACCGCATTAGTCTTGGGGTGCAGGATTTCAACTTAGCAGTTCAAGAGGCTGTACACCGTGTACAAACTATTGAAGAAACGCAAGCGGTAATGGATTGGTCCAGAAAGTATGGCTTTAATTCTAGAAGTGTTGATTTGATTTATGGCTTACCAAAACAAACCCCTGCGACCTTTAAAGAAACAGTGAACACGATTTTGAAAATGAGCCCTGATCGCTTATCGGTATACAACTATGCCCATTTACCGCATATCTTTAAGCCCCAGCGCAGAATTGCTGAAGCAGATTTACCTGGGGCTGCTGATAAGTTAGAGATCTTGTCTAATACGATTACAAGACTCGGCGAGGCGGGCTACGTTTTTATTGGCATGGATCACTTTGCCAGACCAGACGATGAGTTAGCTATTGCGCAAAGAGAAGGAAAGCTGCACCGTAACTTTCAGGGGTATTCTACTCAAGCAGAATGTGACTTACTGGCATTTGGGATTTCTTCAATTGGAAAAGTAGATGATTGCTATTCTCAAAATGTGAGAACCCTTGATGAGTACTACGCTGCAATTGATCATCACCATCTACCTACTCTGAGGGGAATGCACCTTGATCAGGATGATTTACTGCGTCGCGAGTTAATCGGTGAGTTGATGTGCCAATTTGCTCTGGACACTGAGCAGTTTGCTAAATCCCATCAAATTGACTTTGAAAGCTATTTCAAAACGGAAATTGAAGAGCTCAAACATCTAGAAGCAGCAGGCTTATTAGAATGGCAAGGAAATCAAATCCTGGTTCCGATCAAAGGTAGGTTATTAGCAAGGCGGGTTGCGATGACTTTTGATCGTCACCTGCGGGAATCGCAGGCTAGAGGCACTTATTCCAAGGTTCTTTAGGCCTGTTTATTAGGGTAAATATGGATTCGTTTGATGTAGGTCAAAAACTACTGTTAACAGTGTTGCTTTTAAACAAATAAAAAAATTTGCAGGGCTCCTCATTTGATGTAGATCAAATGTTAAGACTTCGATCGATTTGAAAATAAATTCATCAAATTGAAAACAAAAAAGGAGTTCGTTATGCGTCTCAAATCACTAGTAGTAGCAATGGCAGCAGTTGCTTCATTAACCCCAGTAATGGCTCAGGCGCAAGCCGAAGAGAACCCATGGATGTTGCGTGTGCGCGCCGTGGATTTGTTGTTTCAAAATGGTCAATCTGGCGGTACAGGTACAGTTCAGGCTTTAAATGTAAAAGCAAAAAATCA
>CAIZRK010000043.1 GCA_903935355.1 uncultured beta proteobacterium
CAAAAATTAAAGAAATCGTTACTAGCCACCCTGTTGTCCTCTTTATGAAGGGAAATGCCCAATTTCCTCAATGTGGCTTTTCTGGCAATGCGATTAATATCTTGCGCTCTAGCGGAGTGGAAAATCTCCACACCGTTAATGTATTAGAGGATGAAGGCATTCGCCAAGGTATTAAGGAATTTGCAAATTGGCCAACCATTCCTCAGCTCTATATCAATGGTGAGTTCATTGGTGGCTCAGACATCATGACTGAAATGTATCAAAGCGGTGAACTACAAAAATTAGTTAAAGCCTAGTTTCTACATAGAACTATCAGCGGTGACTTTTGATTTAAGCTCTCTTGTGCTATTTGGCCTGTTACTAGCAATATGTGTAGGTCTATTGGTTTATGTCTTTAACTTACGCTCGGCCCTTACCCGCACCGAGCAAGTAGCCCAAGCTGACGCTGCTTTGGCTGTTAGTCTGCGCACCGAGCGTGACCTTGCAGTGCAAAATGCCATTCGTTTTGAAGCTGAATTAGATTCTGAGCGCAAACAAGGCCTTGGGAGAATTGAATCACTCAATGAGGCTAAGGAAGCACTCACAAGTCAATTCAAAAATTTAGCCAATGAAATTTTAGAAGATAAGTCTAAGCGGTTTACAGAGCAAAACGCTGCCAGCTTAGACGCCCTACTCAAACCACTGCAAACCAAACTAACTGAATTTAAAGAGCAGGTTAATACCTCTTATGGCAATGAAGCACGAGAACGCTTTGCCCTCAAAAACGAAATCGAGCGCTTAGCTAATCTCAATTTACGCATGTCAGACGAGACTCGATCCCTAACTAAAGCTTTAAAGGGCGACTCTAAGGTTCAAGGTAATTGGGGCGAGTTGGTGCTCGAGTCCATCCTAGAATCCTCTGGCCTACGCAAAGGTGAAGAGTATTTGGTGCAAGACAGCCATACTCAAACCGATGGCTCACGTCTTCAGCCTGACGTAGTAGTCAAACTGCCAGAGGGCAGAAGCCTAGTGGTTGATAGCAAAGTATCCATTACTGCTTATGCAAGGCATGCTCAAACAAGTGATCCAGAACTTGCAGAGCAAGAGCTTGCTGCCCATATCCAGTCCTTACGCCAACACATCCAAGGGCTCTCAAACAAGAACTATAGCTCTTTGTACGGCATTGGCTCCGTAGACTTTGTCTTGATGTTTGTACCGATTGAGCCCGCCTTCTTATTGGCACTAAAAACTGCCCCCAATCTTTATCAAGAAGCCTTGGCTAAAAATATTGTGCTCGTATGTCCAAGCACCCTGATGGCCACCTTAAGAACAGTTGCTCATCTGTGGAGACAAGACCAGCAGAACCGCAATGCCCTAGAAATTGCCAAGCAATGCGGCACGCTTTACGATAAGTTTGTGGGTTTTGTTGAAGATCTTGAGAAACTAGGTCAGCGTTTAGAGCAAGCTCAAACTAGTTATCACGATGCCTTTAATAAATTGAAATCTGGTAAAGGCAATCTCATTCGTACTGCCCAGAAAGTGCGCGAACTCGGAGTCAAGCCGAGTAAGAATTTATCTGTGCCCCTCATAGAGTCATCATCTGATTTAGAAGATTAAATAATTTTTCTTTCTTTTGGGCCTCTAGATTCAAACAAAAACCCCACTGAATGCATATTCAGTGGG
>CAIZRK010000044.1 GCA_903935355.1 uncultured beta proteobacterium
GGGGGGGATGTCAATGAATCGATAGTGCCGGTATGCAAACTTTAAAAGAACATCTATCAAAGCTTAAAGAAAGATTGGACGGTACAAAGAGCGAGCCTTATGTGGAGGAGTGTAAGCAGTTTAAGACTCTTTATTTCGATCATGAAACAACACAGAGCATGATGGATATGCAAGCTCCAATGCGTTTGGTGGTAAGTTATACCGAAACGATGATGGGGTTTTTATTATTTAACTCAAGTCCCAAAAGTATTGCAATGGTAGGATTAGGCGGAGGCTCCCTCCCTAAATATTGTCACCATCACTTTCCAGAGAGCTCCATTTTGGTGCTGGAAAATAATCCCAAAATTATTGCCTTAAGGGAGCGCTTTCATATTCCAAGAAATGATGATCGCTTTGAGGTGTTGGAATGTGATGGAGCAATATACCTAAAAAACACTGATCAGACATTTGATGTGCTGCTCATCGATGGCTTTAGCAAATCTGGTCAACCATCCCAACTATGCAGTGAAGATTTTTATGCAAGTTGTTTTGCATGTCTAAATCCAGATGGGGTAATGATGATCAACTTCTCGGGAAGTACCGGCCTGAGTCGAATCTATCAAGAAAGAATTGATCGTATATTTAATCAAGCTTCCATATTATTGACAGAAGATGACAAAATGAATCAAATCCTGTTTGTCTGCAATGGAAAATTATTAAGTACTGCTGCAGAAGTATTGCAAAAACGCTCTATGAAATTGAGTGCTGATCACGAGATCAGTCTCCCCAGGACGCTGCAAAATTTCTTAAAACAGAGAAAAAATGATGCCATTGAAAGCTCTTAATCCTTAGCGCTGGAATTCATAAACCAGCCGCCCACCGACAATGGTTTTGAGAGCTTTAATATCTTTTATATTTTCTTTGGGAATCTGAAAGATATCATCGGATAACACTGCCATATCACCATACTTCCCAACTTCAATACTGCCCTTGACCTTTTCTTCGCCAATTGCTTTGGCTGGCCAGATAGTCCACATTCTGAGGGCATTTCGTACTGAAATCGCTTGCTTAGGTTCAAATTTACCTAGATCTGATTGTCTAGTGACAGTGGCGTACATTGCTTTAAAGGGGTCGATATTCCCAAGATAAATGCCTGTCATATCCGTACTGGCGGCAGGTTCTAGTCCTGCATCAATCATAGATTTAAATTGGTAACCTGATTTAGCTCTCTCTACTCCCATATTTTCATAGTCTGCTTTAACAAGTTCAAGCAACCAAATGGGCTGTACAGAAATATGGAAATTGTTTTTCTTAAGATCTCTGCCACGTTTTAATTGCTCTGGTGTTAATTGGAACATGCCAAAGTGCTCAATCCGTTTAATGTTTTGATTGGGATGGCTTTTCATTAGTTGTTCGTATGCATTTAAGCCAATATCTATTGCTGCGTCGCCTGAGCAATGCAACATAGTGGCCTTTTTATTTTGGTTCGCTAGTTTTGAAAATTGATTAACTTCGGTTTGCCTGGTTACCAAAGTGCCTTTGCCTCCTGGTGGATCGGTATCCATAACACCGACATACGGTTGATACATAAAGCCAGTCCTGCAATCATTCTCCCCATCAACCCAAGCCTTAATAGCGCTAAAGCGGTAGTAATCGGGGTTGGCTTTAGCAGGCATTTCAAAAACATGAAGATCGTTGGGCATTCCCGCCCCATTGGGGGCGGCCCATACTGATGCGGTATAGCGAATGTTTGGGGATGGAGTCAAGAGGGAGACACTTTGTAATACTGGCATTGCTGCAGCTGGGGTGATCGCCATGAGTGAGGTAAAGCCGTAAGAGTTCCAAAACTTGGCAATATCACTTTTATAGTAACGGGCTATTTCTTGGGGAGTAGGGCTTCCCGGAATATCTCCCATGCCATCAGTAATGACACCAGTAGGCTCACCATTTGCATCAGTAAGCACCCCAGCGCCATGGGGCAGTTTAGCCACTCCCTTTTTTACCCCCATTTTAAGAAGTGCAGCACTGTTAGCAATTGCCATGTGCGCACCATTAGCAACGATAACTGGATTATTTGGTGCAATTTGATCTAACTCAGCTTTTGTAGGAAGCCGTTTTTCAATAAACTTATTTTCACTAGCTGATACACAGGCTACATATACCCATTGATCTTTAGGGGTAATTTGAACGCGTTTAGCAATATTTTGGAGTGCTTGTTTAACTGAAGGCGTATTGGGAAAGCGTGCATCGACCCAATCTTCTTTGAGCCAAATAGTTTCCATAGGGTGAGTATGCCCATCAACCAAGCCCGGCACTGTCAATTGCTGTTGGAGATCAATAGTCTTCGTGTTATCTCCAATATAGGATTGCATATCTTGATTCGATCCGACGGCAATGAACTTTTCATCTTTAATAGCGACTGCACTTACTCTTGCTTGTTTTGGATTGAGTGTTTCAATTTGCCCATTGAAATACACAATGTCAGCAAGCGGCATTGAGTGAGCAGAAAAGGGGATGCAGGCACTTCCAAGGAGAGAAAAGCTAGCCAAAAGAGCAATTTTGGAGTGTAAAAAATGTTTTGTCATGATGGTTAAAGGCTTCATTGCGTTGGGCTGATGACTTAAGTTCATTGTGAACCTAGAACTGACAACAATCAAGATGTAAGGTTGTTGACCTTTAGCCTATATGGTGCATATGACATTGAAGAGCAGTTTGTATAGTCTGCAAATGAATGTTGATAGTTGATGTGATTTCTTTGCCATAGCCGCCTGCCATCGAAAAGGCTATTGGGATTTGACGATCTTTCCCGTACTGAAAAATAGTTTCATCTCTGTGACGCATTCCTTCTGTGCTGATATTAAGTCTGCCAAGGCGGTCGTCTTCATGGGGGTCGGCTCCTGCCAAGTAAATAATAAAGTCAGGTTTAAAGTGAGTATTTAAATGGTCAAGCGCTATATTTAGGGCATTTAAATAAGTCTGGTCATCACTTCCATCTGCTAGGCCAATATCTAGATCACTAGTCTCTTTTTTAAAAGGAAAGTTATTTTCCCCATGAATAGAGAGGGTAAAAATGGAAGCATCATTTTTAAAAATGTGGGCCGTACCATTTCCTTGATGTACATCAAGGTCAATAATGGCAATCCGCAGTTTTGAATCTATTTCCTTTTGTAGAGCTCGCGCGGTAATTGCTGAATCATTGAAGACGCAAAAGCCACTTCCCATATTGCGATAAGCATGGTGCGTGCCTCCCGCCAGATTGGTAGCAATACCATCCTGAAGGGCGGCCTTAGCTGCGGCAAGCGTTGCACCAGCAGATCTGCGGGAGCGCTGTACCATTTGAGGGCTCCATGGAAAGCCAATCTCTTTTTGTTCTTCAGAACTTAAAGTTCCTTGAATGACTTTTTGCAGATAGCATGGGTCATGAACATATAGGATTTGTGTATCAGCGATGGAGGGAGCTTGCTCTAACTTAATTCCCTCTAATATTTTCACTTTATCCCTTAGGCGAGCGTACTTCTCCATCGGGAAACGATGACCGGCTGGGAGCGGTAAAACAAAATGGTCAGAGTAAAAAGCTTTCAAGCTGTGTATTGCTTTAGGACGTTCAGTGGAACAGTATCTAGGGCTTTAATATGGGTGCTCTCAAGTTTAAGCAGTGGTGCACAGCGAGCATTTATGGCCTCCACCCAACGATTAATGCATAGACACCATTGATCGCCTGTGACTAGACCAGGAAATTGATAATCGGGACGTGGGGTAATGAGGTCGTTACCTTGTTGTAGGCTAAATTGCAAAAATTCATTATTCACGACAGCGCAAACTAGGTGGCTACCTACATCTTCCCCATTCGTCTTGCAACAGCCATCCCTAAAGAAACCAGTTAATGGATCAAAAGAACAGGGCACTAAGGGTTGGCCCAAAACATTGAGCGCTACTTCGTTTGGCATAAGAACTTTCTGATTGGTATGGGAAATTTATAATTAACTACCATGGGAGTCTTTCCCCAGAGTAGGAGATAAAAGAGCCGTTATCTTTTCTCTCAAGTGATTCAAGTACATTTAGCATATCTTGTGCCGCGTCTAGGGGTGGGCGTCCAATTTGCTCACCGCGGAAAGGCTGGGAGAGTCTTGAGTTGACCGTGCCGGGGTGCAGGGCTACCAAAACTGTATTTGGCTTGGCTCTAGAAAATTCAATCGCGGCAGTCTTGATCATCATATTGAGAGCAGCCTTTGAAGCTCGATAGCTATACCAACCGCCAAGACGATTATCTTCAATACTGCCAACCTTGGCCGATAACACTGCCATCACGCTTGTGCTCGGATCTAACAGCTTTGCAAAATATTTTATGGTTAAAGCTGGCCCAATCGCATTAATTTTCATTAGCTTTGCCAGTTGCTCCGCATCAAGATCATCTAATTTTTTTTCAGGCATCCACTGTTCTAAGTGTAAGACGCCAATGGTATTAATAATCAGGTGAAAGGGGGCTTGCAGGGTAAAAGCCTTTGCAGCTAACTCGATTGAGCTTGGGTTCTCATAATCTATAGGTGGTATTGAGTGCCGATGGATCCCTGTAACCATTGTACAAGAGGGGTTATTTTCTAAAAGTTCAAGAAATGCAGAACCAATCGTTCCAGATGAGCCAATAATTAATGCGCGAAAGGGATGAGGAAACACGGGTGGCAACCATTAGAAATTTCGTATGCCAACTAGTTTATTGAATAAGTCTTAAACTTGCTTGATGAATGATTTCTTACAACAATTTACTCTTTTTTATGACGGCTCATGTCCTTTATGCCAGGCTGAAATTCTATTTCTATCTAGGAGAAATCACGCGGGCTTATTGGCATTCGTGGATATCCATTCGATGGAATACCCCTCAGAGCAGATTGGTATTTCTTGTGAGGAGGCCTTAGCATCTATGTATGGGCAATATAGTGACGGTAGTCTCATTAACGGTGTAGCCGTATTTTCGGCAGCCTATACCAGAGCAAATTTACCTTTTTTAGCATGGCTCTTTTCCAGAAAAATGCTCAAACCATGTCTAAATGTAGGCTATCAATTTTTTGCCAAGCATCGGCATGCTATTTCTAAGACTTTAGGGCCTAGTGCCTTATGGTTGGTTAAATCATTTTCATCTGCTAAAGGTACTTTATGAGGCTTTGGAAACTTGCCTTGCCACTTTATTTCTTATCGATGGGAATTGGAGTGACTGCTGAACCTGTTTACATTAGCTCTGAATTAAATCAAGCAAATCTTCAGGGCAGTGGCAAGCTCACTTTTTTTGGATTTCATATTTATGATGCAGCCCTCTATCGAGGCTCTAAAAATTCATCTGCTGATTTTGCTTTAGATCTACGCTATCAAAAATCCTTATCTGGCGCTGCCATTGCCAACCGAACTACTGAGGAGATGAAAAAAATAGGTGTGCCAGGGGTGCAAGCTGATGCATGGGGCAAAGAGTTGGCCGGCTTTATGCCAAACGTAGAGCCCGGCCAGAACTTAACAGCAGTCTATAACGTAAAGCAAGGCACTACTTTTATGTATGACGGTAAGAGAATTGCTCAGATTCAGGGGGCTGATTTTGCTAAGGCCTTCTTTGGTATATGGCTCGATCAAAAGACCAGCATCCCTAAGCTAAGAGAGCAATTGCTCGGTCAAGGCTGTCAGCCCCCACTATTAGGTGAGAGCTGCTAGTTCACTACATGATGAGTAGAAAATGAAAAAAAATTCGATATACCAGTCGCTCATGTATTCAATTTTAGTTTTGAGTCTAGCTGCCTGCTCTGCTCCTCAGGTAGGGCAGTATGCCTCTGAGAAACCTGCTCTCAATCTAAGCGAATATTTTGACGGCACCATAGACGCTTATGGCATTTTTACAGATCGTAGTGGAGTTGTTAAAAAACGCTTCACTGTCTTAATAAAGGCCTACTGGCAAACAGTGGACGGCAAAAAAATGGGAATTTTGGATGAAAGCTTCGAATACTCGGATGGCACCAAGCAATCCCGTATCTGGAAATTAACAGAATTATCTCCGGGTAAATATATTGGCACTGCAGATGATGTGGTCGGTGAGGCTCTAGGCGAGTCAGCTGGCAACACTCTGAGCTGGGCTTATACATTGGCACTCCCAGTAGATGGCACTATTTACCATGTTCAATTTAATGATTGGATGTACTTAGTTACACCTAAGGTCATGCTCAATAAAGCCAAAATGAGTAAATTTGGTATTGATCTAGGCGAGGTAACCCTGAGCTTTTATAAGCGCTAATTCGGTTTTTCCTCCATTTCTCAGTATTTAATTTAGCTGGTGTACGCACTTTCTTAATTTATGTCACACTTTCTAAAACTAGACCCTACAAGGGCTTTAACTAAGGAGATCAGACGTGCAAGCCATATTTCAGATTGTGAGTAGTAAAGCAAAGTTATTTACCTTGGCAGGTGTTTGTTTAGCATTTTTAGCCGCATGCCAATCTATGGAGCAAGGAGCGGGACAAAAAGCGAGCGCAAATCTAGAGTCAAGATCGGGCTCAAAAGCAACCGGAAAGGTTGCGTTTGTATGGCAGGGTCAAGATGTTTTGATTACTGGGAGTTTTGCTGGACTAAAGCCTAATGCCGAGCATGGCTTTCATGTGCATGAAAAGGGTGATTGCTCTGCTCCAGATGCTACTAGCGCTGGTGGACATTTCAACCCAGAAACCAAAGCACATGGAATGCCTAATAGTGGTATGAACCATGCGGGTGATTTGCCAAATATTAAAGCCGATGCCCAAGGAAATGCGGTTTATTCAGCAACGCTTCACGGGTTTGCAGTCAATACTGGCCCCATTGGAATAGTTGGAAGGTCGGTAGTGGTACATCGTGATCCAGATGACTATAAATCTCAACCTGCTGGTAATTCAGGGCCACGTATTGCTTGCGGCTTAATTAAGTAGCTGAAAAAGGCATCCGAAGCGTTCATGAGAATAGAAGATAGTGACCCAGCTAGGCATGCTGGGATTGAATATCCAATGGAGGTGGGTGCCCCCGTTTTTGCCCCTATCAAGGTTGTTCAAGAGAAAGACAAGGCAGTAAATGTGGCGCGCCAAAATGCAAAGCAGGAATATGAGCGCATTATGGAGCAGGCTGAAGTATTAATGAAGCAGGCTAAGGCATTACAAGCCAGATTAGATGCCACTGAAATGGTGCATAGTGCTAAATTTGGCTTTAATCCTATTCATGGAAAAATTTATTATTTGTATTACGATGAACGCAATGCAGTAAATGTATTGATTCAGAATGGCCCTCAAGATTGGAGTTGTGGCATTCCGGGTGGCTGGACGTATTCCATGACAGTGAAGAAGTTAGGTGATAGTACCTGGGCTGTGGTGGAGGATGGCGCCGAGAATTGTCTTGCGGTAAGATAATTTTTTAGTAAAAAATAATAAGGTGACTTGTGACAACTGCACGCATTGTTAGTCTTTTAGAGCTCGGTAATGCCGATGTAATCAAATTAATCGATAAGGAATTACCTCCTCCTAGCAAAGGTGAGGTGCAACTTCGTCAGACAGCTATCGGCTTTAACTTTATCGATGTCTATCAGCGCTCAGGGGTTTATCCATTGGAGCTGCCTACAGGCCTAGGTCATGAGGCGGTTGGTGTAGTGCAAGAGCTTGGAGAGGGTGTTACTCGCTTTAAGATTGGCGATCGAGTAATGTATATCAATGCAGGCATCGGGGCTTATGCCAGTGCTCGCAATGTTGCTGTTGATAAATTAGTTAGCGTTCCAGATACAGTCTCAGATGAAGTGGCTGCTGCGGTTTTCTTTAAAGCCATGACTGCGCAATATCTGGTGCAAAAGACCTATCAGGTTAAAGCGGGAGATGTTGTCCTTGTGCACGCTGCCGCTGGTGGAGTAGGCCAAATTCTGGCGGGTTGGGCAAAATCTTTAGGGGCATTTGTAGTTGGCACTGTAGGCTCTGCTGCCAAATTTGCAGCTGCTAAAGAAGCCGGATGTGATGCAGTAGTAGATTACTCTAAGCCAACTTGGGTGGAAGAGGTCTTAAAAGCTACTGGTGGTCGCAAAGCCAATGTAGTTTATGACTCCGTCGCCAAAGATACTTTCTTGGGATCATTAGATTGCACAGCGCCATTTGGTATGGTGGCTTTATTTGGCGCCGCATCTGGCCCTGCCCCAGAAATTTCGCCAGAGATTTTAAATAAGAAGGGTTGCCTGTTTTTGACTAGACCTTCTGTGTTTCCACATAACGCTACTCCTGAACTTCTTCAAGAAAATGCTCGCGCTGTCTTTGATGCCATTGCACAAGGTCGTGTAAAGGTGAAAATCGCTGCTAAATTTAGTTTAGAGCAAGCTGCCGATGCCCATAAGGCAGCAGAAAGTAGGAAGCTCTCAGGGGCGATTGTAATTACCCCTTAAAGAGATTGGCAGGCTTAGGACGGACTTGGTTTTGCATAATATTTTCCTTCCTGGGCCTCGCACTACGCGAGGCCTCTTTCTTTAAAATGCCTTTCCCCGTTGTAATATCTTGTATACATAAACTCATCAAGCTTGGAGACGAAGTGAAGAAAAATCTAATGAAAAGAGTATTGACAGTGAGCATTGCCACTTCATTGGCCCTGTCTCCAATAATGAGCCAAGCTTGCACTAGCTTTCTTTTAAAAGGGAGCGACGGCGGTTTTGTATATGGCCGAACAATGGAGTTTGGGCTTCCTCTTAAATCACAATTAACCGTGATTCCCAGAAACCTAGCTATGCTTGGTATTGGCCCCGATAGTAAGCCTGGTACAGGGTTGGGCTGGACTAGTAAATACGCTGTGGCTGGGATGAATGGCTTGGGTATGCCAGTACTTGTAGATGGCATGAACGAAAAAGGCTTGGTTGGCGGGCTGCTTAACGCTCCTAATACTGCGGTATACCAAGTGGTAAGCCCAGTAGATGCTGCAAATAGCATCGCCTCCATTCAGATGTTGATCTATGCTTTAACGAATTTCGCAACCGTTGATGAGGTCAAGGTAGGCTTTAATAAAATTAAAGTCAACCGTTCTATTATTCCTGCATATAACAATCAATCTGCACCGGTACGCATGACTTTGCATGATGCCAATGGAAAAAGTATTGTGATTGAATATCTTCAAGGTGAATTAGTGATTACTGATAACCCGATTGGAGTGATGACTAATGACCCATCTTTTAGGGATCAACTCAATAACATTGGTAACTATGCAAACTTAACGAATGTAGAAAGAAAAGCATTGGTCGTTGATGGGGCTACTTATACGCCCCCTAGTTCAGGCAGTGGTTTACATGGTTTGCCAGGCGACTACTTAAGTCCTAGTCGATTCATCCGCGCATTATTCTTATCAAAATCGGTTCCTAGCAATTATTCAACAGTTCAACAAACAAATACAGCTTGGCATATCTTAGGAAGCTTTGATATTCCTCCTGGCGCAATTAGTTTGCCAGCTAGTAATGCGTATGGGGGCGGTGTAGGAGGCATTGAAATAACCGAGTGGTCAATTGTTGCTGATAATAAAAATAAGGTGTACTACCTTAAAATGTTTAACAACACCAATGTTCAATCATTTGATCTGAAGAAGATTGACGTCAATGCAAAAGAGTTGAAGTATTACGACGTCAATAAACCTCAGACGTATATTTCTATTAATTGATCTTTTGTTTTAAATCTGCCGCACAGGAGGGCATGTAAATTTGATGATGAAGATTGTCCTTTGCCTTAGTTGTGTTTTATGGTTTACCTGCGCTTTTGCGCAAATTCCGGATACCCAATCTTCTGAAGGAATTTCTTATATTTCTGGTGGCGTAGGTCAGGAAGAGTCAACTGCCATCTTAGCCGAAGCGAAGCACTGGCCTCTCATGCTTGAACTTTCTCAATTGGAGAATGGTAGGGGTGTCTGGATATTTGGCGCTCTGATTAAAGTGAGCAATTCTAATAAAAAGATGGTCTTTCAGGCCCAAGCAGATGGCCCCTATATTTTGATTAACTTGAGTCCAGGTCAATACCTAATTGATGCCACTTATGGGGGTATCACTCAAATGCGTGCTGTAATGATTAAGGTCGATCAGTCTCAAAAGCTCTCTATTTTCTGGAAATAAGCCTTTGTTCATGCTTGCATGCCACTATTTACAGGCATTAAGCGGTTTTGTGGATATGATGAACTGCGTTTATAATATTCTAAGTGTTTGAATTTAAAGAATAATATTCATTTAGAACTGTTTTCGGCGTATTTGACAGCCCTATTGGGGTCTTGGACAATGCCTGTGGTGGTTTGATTCAAGCCATCCTTTTCAATGACGCCTAATATTTCATCCTCCTCTTGCCAAAATACTTTGATGCTGCAAGCACGCGTATTGACTTGTGTCCGTGGGGAGAGGCAATTATTTTCTAATCTGGATCTAAGCTTATCTGCCGGCCAATGTCTGCACGTTCGCGGAGAAAATGGCGTTGGTAAAACAAGTCTATTGCGCTTGTTAACGGGTTTATCTAAGCCTGAGGTGGGAGATATTTTATTCTGTGGTCTATCCATCTTTCATGATAGCGAATCTTACCGACGCAATTTATTATTTCTTGGGCATCGGGATGCGCTTAAGGAAGATCTGACTGCTCTAGAAAACTTGGAGATGTATGCAGCTTTAGATGATGTGGAGTTATCAACAGAGCAGGCACTTGCTACCTTATGGCGTTTTGGGCTAAAAGGTCGGGAAGACTTGCCAGTGAATTGTTTATCGGCAGGCCAAAAAAAGCGTGTTCTGATGGCGCGTATGGTGACAAGACAGGCAAGTGTTTGGATCTTAGATGAGCCTTTTAATGCTTTAGATAGTAGTGCAGTGCTGGTATTGCAGGACCTGATCGCTGAGCATTTGAGTGAGGGAGGGTTAGTAGTACTTACTAGTCATCAAGATTTAGCCATTCCTAATTTACAGGTGCTAGATTTATGAGTGCCTTGCTAACCATTATTCGGCGAGACTTATTGCTAGTGATGCGTCGCAAAAGCGAAGTCTTAACTGCTTTATTTTTCTTTGTGATTGTGACTAGCTTATTTCCTCTAGGGATTGGCGCTGAAAGTGCTTTATTACGCAAGATTGCCCCAGGAGTAATTTGGGTCGCCGCTCTTCTCTCTACCTTGCTTGGCTTACAGCGAATATTTGCTGCTGACTATATCGATGGTACTTTAGAACAATTGGCTTTGTCGCCCAAACCGTTAGTGTTATTGGTGATGGGTAAAATCATTGCCCATTGGGTGGTATGTGGGCTTCCTTTGGTCATCCTAGCGCCAGTCATAGGCTTGCAGTTTGACTTAGACTCTAGCTCTTTGAGGACTCTGACATGGGCTCTTTTATTAGGAACCCCTGTTTTATCTTTGGTGGGCTCTATTGGCGCCGCTCTAACTTTGGGGGTGCGTGGCGCTAGTGTTCTGATGAGCCTTTTAATCCTACCGCTGTATATTCCAGTATTAATATTTGGGGCGGGTGCCGTTTATGCCGATAGCGTAGGCCTAGATGTAACAGGTCATTTTTCCTTGTTGGGCGCCTTATTGATTTTGGCATTAGCATTTGTACCTTGGGTGAGCGCTGCTGCCGTAAAGATTGCGATTGAATGAGTAATTTAAATAGTTTATCTACTAACCGTGCATTGAACTGGTTTAGGCTTTCAAGCCCCAGTACTTTTTATCCTGTGGCGGGAAAGATGATTCCCTGGTTTTGGGGACTATCGATCATTTTTGGATTGGCAGGACTTTGGGTGAGTTTTTTTGTTGCTCCAGTGGATGCGGTTCAGGGTCAGGGCTACCGAATTATTTTTATTCATGTTCCTACCTCTTGGATGTCGATGTTTATCTACCTCGTCATGGCAGGGTGGGCTGGACTAGGTTTGGTATTTAATACCAGACTTTCAGCAATGATGGCACAAGCCCTCGCCCCTATTGGTGCTTGGATGGCATTCTTATCTTTATGGACAGGTGCATTTTGGGGTAAGCCCATGTGGGGTGCTTGGTGGGTATGGGATGCCCGCTTAACCTCTGAACTCATACTATTGTTCTTGTATTTGGGTTTTATGGCACTGCAAGCGTCTATTGATAATGTGCGGCGTGCCGATAAAGCGGGAGCGATCTTAGCATTGGTAGGGGTAGTTAATGTCCCTATCATTTATTTTTCTGTGAAATGGTGGAATACCCTGCATCAAGGTGCCTCTGTTTCCCTCACTAAAGCCCCTGCGATGGCGCAGACGATGCTATGGGGCATGCTCTTAATGGCCCTTTGTTTATGGATGTACTCAATCGCAGTAGGGTTAATGCGGGTTCGAGCCATCATTTTGGAGCGCGAGTCTCATGCTGATTGGGTGCAACAATTAAATGAGGTCAAGAATTAATGTGGAATAGCCCTACTGAATTTTTTGCTATGGGAGGCTACGCACTGTATGTGTGGAGCAGTTTTGGCGTATGTGCATTGGTCCTAATTGCCGAGCCTTTGAGTGTCCGTGCACGCTTTAAGGCGATTGTGCGTAGGCTCAAGAAAGAAGCATTGGCTCAACATATGAATAACGAGGGTAGCAAATGAAGCCTAGACATAAGCGCGCATTGATTATTATCGGCGCATTAGTGGCTATTGGTACGGCTGCCCTTCTGATTTTGAACGCACTCAATAGTAATATTGCTCTGTATGTAACCCCGAGTGAAGTAGCTGCTGGAAAAGCTCCACAAGGTCAAGTATTTCGTATTGGGGGAATGGTCAAAGAGGGCTCAGTAAAGCGCGATGGCATTACTGTGCATTTTGTGATTACTGATTTAGTTAAGGATATCCCAGTTTCTTATACGGGTATTCTTCCAGACTTATTTAAAGAAGGGAAGGGCGCTGTTATTCAGGGGCGTCTTGATGCGAATGGCCAATTTATCGCTAGTGAAGTTCTTGCTAAGCATGATGAAAACTATATGCCACCAGAAGCGAAGCATGCCTTAGAGCAAGCTCAGAAAGATGGAGGTAAATAATGATTCCTGAGTTCGGGCATTACGCATTAATTTTGGCTTTGTGCATTGCCATCATTCAGGGGATATTACCCTTAGTAGGCGCACATCAAGGTCGCCGTGAATGGCTCATGTTGGCTAGACCTGCCGCTCAAACCGTATTCTTTTTGCTCGCGATTGCTTTTGCTATCTTGACATGGAGTTTTTACATTAATGACTTCTCGGTTTTGTATGTTGCCGAGCATTCCAATACTCAGCTACCAGTGGTTTATCGGATTGGCGCTGTTTGGGGTGGTCATGAAGGCTCCTTGCTTTTGTGGGTTCTCTTGTTATCCACTTGGACCTTTTTGGTGGCCCAGCTTTCAAAAGCCTTAGATGAGTTTATGGTGGCAAGGGTCATCGGCGTCTTGGGTTTAGTGATTACTGGACTACTCCTCTTTGTGCTGATGACCTCTAATCCATTCGAGAGATTATTTCCTGCTGCTCAAGATGGCCGTTCATTAAATCCGCTTTTGCAAGACCCAGGCTTGGTGTTTCATCCACCAATGTTGTATATGGGGTATGTGGGTTTCTCAGTTGCGTTTGCTTTTGCGATCGCCTCTTTGTTATCTGGCAGATTAGATGCCGCATGGGCACGTTGGTCGCGTCCATGGACTACTGCAGCATGGGTGTTTCTCACGCTGGGAATTGCTCTAGGTTCTTGGTGGGCTTATTACGAATTAGGTTGGGGTGGCTGGTGGTTTTGGGACCCTGTTGAGAACGCATCCTTTATTCCATGGTTAGTTGGAACGGCTTTATTGCACTCTTTAGCGGTTACTGAAAAGCGTGGGGGTTTTAAGAGTTGGACTGTGTTGCTAGCGATTACTGCTTTTTCACTTTCTCTTTTGGGGACATTCTTAGTTCGCTCTGGTGTTTTAACTTCAGTCCATGCTTTTGCTACCGACCCTAAGCGCGGTATTTTTATTCTCGTGTTTCTTTCCCTAGTCGTAGGTTCTTCACTAGTGCTATATGCTTGGCGCGCACCGAAAAGTTCTTTGGGTGGAAAATTTAGCATCAGTTCGCGAGAGACCTTAATCCTCTTAGGAAATGTTTTCTTGGTGGTATCTGCAGCCTCGGTATTGCTAGGAACGCTTTACCCTTTACTCATCGACGCCTTACACTTGGGCAAAATTTCTGTAGGCCCCCCTTACTTTAATAGCGTATTTGTTCCCATCATGATTCCTTTGCTAGTTCTAATGGGAATAGGGCCTTGGGCTAATTGGAAAAATACGAATTTGCTTGCCGTCATTAAGCGACTATGGATTGCGGGTGTCGTGGCGGTATGTGCCGGTATTTTTATTCCCATGGCGATGGGTAGTTTTACTTGGTTAAGCAGCCTAGGTTTTCTGCTTGCTTTTTGGGTTATTGCTTCAGGCTGTATGCAAATAATTCGTCAAGCAAAAACAGGCAAACCCACCCGTTCTTTTATAGGCATGCAAATTGCACATTTAGGTATTGCGGTCTTTGTCATTGGGGTTACCATGGTAGGGGGGTATCAAGAAGAAAAAGATGTGCGTATGCTTGCTGGTGAAAGTGTGTCTGTAGGTGGCTATCAAATTATGTTGGAAAATGTTAGCGCAGTTCCAGGCCCTAATTACAATGCTATGCGCGGCACTTTCCTATTAATGCGCAATGGGAAACTTGAAGCTACTTTGTACCCAGAAAAGCGTAGTTATTTTTCTTCAAGCATGCCAATGACTGAAGCAGCTATTGATGTGGGGCTTACTCGGGATGTTTATGTTTCCTTAGGTGAAGAGCTTCCAGATAAAGCTTGGGCGGTGCGCGTCTATTACAAGCCCTTTGTTGATTGGATTTGGGGTGGATGCTTATTGATGGCTTTGGGCGGTATCCTAGCAATATCTGATAAGCGCTATCGCATTAAGTTAAGGCAAGCTAGCACATGAAAGCGAAATTCTTAATTCCTCTCATCTTATTTGTCGTGCTTATCGGTTTCTTGGCTGTGGGCTTAAATCGGGATCCTCACGAAGTACCTTCCCCTCTGATTAATAAATTAGCCCCAGCTTTTAATTTGCCTCAATTAGCCGATTCCCAAAAAATGTTTTCCCCACAAAGCATGAGGGGGCAGGTATGGGTCCTAAATGTATGGGCATCTTGGTGCGTTGCTTGCCGTGAAGAGCACCCAGTTTTGGTGGAGATGGGAAAGCTACAGATAGCCCCCATTATTGGTTTGGATTACAAAGATCAGCGCGACGATGCTCTCACAATGCTATCTAGTCAAGGAAACCCTTATCTCTTATCAGCCTTTGATGCTGATGGACGGGTAGGCATTAATTATGGTGTGTATGGCGTGCCAGAAACCTATGTGATTGACAAAGAGGGCATCATTCGCTTTAAACATATTGGGCCTCTTACGATGGATCTATTAAATCAGAGAATTTTTCCTTTATTGAGTCAGCTTAAAAAATCATGAAACATTTTTTACTCATGCTCAGTGCATTTTGTATTTTTGCTAATGGCTCAGGCGTAGCTCAAGCTAAAGATGCTGCCCCATTGGCAGATGATCCTGTTACTGAACAACGCCTCATTACCATCTCTGAGGAAATGCGCTGCCTTGTTTGCCAAAATGAATCCTTAGCGGGTTCACGCTCTGATTTGGCTAATGACTTACGTCGTGAAATCCGTACCCTCATTAAAGAGGGTAAAAGTGATGAGCAGATTCGTAATTTTATGGTTGAGCGTTATGGGGACTTTGTGCTTTACCGTCCGCCAGTTAAGCCGATAACTTGGTTGTTATGGCTAGGCCCATTCCTAATACTATTATTAGGTATCGCAGGTTTGTTGATCTATTTAAAGCGTCGAAATCAAGCAGTCTCTACGGAAGCACTTTCTGATGATCAGAATCGTCGAATTGATGAGCTCTTAAAAGAAAGTACGCATGACTAGTTTTCTGATTTCAGCTCTTTTACTTTTAATTCTGGTGCTACTATTTTTGCTTCGGCCATTCTTTTTTGCTGGGAAAGTACCGGCTACCTCACGACGTCAAATGAATACATCAATTTATCGTGATGAATTGGATAAATTGGAGTTGGAACGTACATCAGGTTCTATTGATGAAGAGGCTTATGAGCTTGCACATGCAGAGATGCGTCAACGTCTGTTTCAGGATACAAATGAAGAGGATGATCAGGCTGTTTTAGGGTCTTCAAAAAAGACTGTTATCGGCCTATGTATTTTTATCTTCGCCCTATCCTCAGGCTTTTACTTCTTTCTAGGTGATGCACCACAAGTTGCGCAGCAAAAATTAGATCAACCCATGACCCAAGAGTCGGTAGAGAAAATGGTTTCTGAATTTGCTCTTAAGATGGAGAAAGAGCCAGAAAACCTGAAGGGTTGGGCAATGCTTGCGCGTTCATATCAAATCTTAGGGCGATATGATGAAGCAGCTAAAGCATTTGGTCGCGCCGGCTCATTTGTAGATTCAGATCCTCAATTATTGGCAGATTATGCAGATGTGCTGGTCAGCAATGCTAATGGAAATTTTTCTGGAAAGCCGCTGCAATTAATTAATAAAGCATTAAAACTAGATCCAAATAATTTACTAGCCTTATGGTTATCTGGTACGGCCGCTTTCAATGCAGGTAATTATCTGGCTGCAGTTCAATCTTGGGAAAGCTTACAAAAGTTATTACCTCCGCAGTCTGATGAGGCACGTAGCATTGGGGCATCGATTGCGCAGGCGCAATCTAAAGGTAAGCTTATTGCGTCAACGCCGATTAGCAAACAAGCGGTAAGTGGGACGGTTGAAATCTCACCGGCTTTAAAGGCCAAGGTGAAATCAACTGACATTGTGATGGTTATAGCTCGTAAGCCAGGAGAGCGTATGCCGGTCGCCGTTTTGAAGGTTGGTGTTTCTGACTTTCCAATGCGGTTTGAAATAAATGACGCCTTAGCTATGAATCCCAATTCTTTATTTTCTCAATTAGTTGAAGTGTCTATTGAGGTTCGTATCTCAAAATCAGGAATGGCCATGCCAGAGCCAGGTGATTTAATTTCTACCCCACAAACTATTAAGGTGGGATCTAGCAATATTCGTTTATTGGTTAATCAGGTAAGAGAGTAACTCGAGTCCTTAAAATTATCCTCGACCAACAAAAGGCATATTGCTTGCCATGATAGTCATCGAGAGGATATTGCTCTCTAAGGGTAACTCGGCCATGTGCAAAACTGCTTGGCCCACATGATCAACATCCATACGCGGCTCCACTTTAATAGATTGGTCTGCCTGCAAAATACCTGCTGCCATGCGTTCAGTCATCTCGGTGGCAGCATTACCAATATCAATTTGTCCGCAGGCGATCTGAAAGGGCCTCCCATCTAAAGCAATCGACTTGGTAAGACCACTAATTGCATGCTTAGTGGCGGTGTAGGGGGCTGACATCGGTCGAGGGGCATGAGCGGATATCGAACCATTATTAATGATTCTGCCGCCTTGTGGGGACTGAGCCTTCATCATCCGAATAGCCTCTTGCGAGCATAAGAAGGCGCCACAAAGATTTGCATTGACTACATTCATCCATTGTTCATAGCTGATATCTTCCATGGGGATGGCAGGCGCTCCAAGCCCAGCATTATTAAAGAGGACATCTAGGCGGCCAAATCGAGTTTTAATCGCTGTAAAGAGATGCTGAACCTCTACAGGCTTACCAACGTCGCAGCTAAAGGCCAAACAGTCTTGATCGTTGCCACCAATGTCCAAAATTGCTTGATCCAACTTATCTTTATTTCTGCCAGTAAGGACTACCTGATAGCCCCCTTTGAGTAAAGCTTTTACAGCCGCTTTCCCGATTCCGGTCCCAGCCCCAGTCACTAAAGCTACTTTATTTTGTTTTGCGGTCATTGCTAGTTCGGTTGGTTCGCCATAAAACCTTATCTTATCCCCTAATCGGTTTTTTGTTTGGCAAGAATCTATACTTTTGCCTATTATTGGGCTGTAGGCATAATGCCAGAAAGAAAAGTTAATTCATGAATTTCCTGCACAAACATATCTATAACCCCTTAGCCATTGTTATGGCTATTTTGGTATTGATTGTTGCGCTCTTTGGAGTGCTGTGGATTTTAGTGCCACCCCCACCTAAAGTAATCGAATTGGCTACAGGATTTCCTAATGGGCTCTATCATCAATTTGGCCAAAGATTAAAAAGAGAGCTTGCCGAACAAGGGGTCACACTGAAGCTCAAAACTACTGGCGGCACAAGAGATAACCTCGCATTATTGAACGATCCTAACTCAGGTATCGATTTTGCAATGATCCAAGGTGGTGTAGCAGATCTATCTCAATATCCTAATTTGGTTTCTATTGCAGGTGTGTTTTACGAACCAGTCTGGGTTTGGTATCGAGAGCCTGCATTCAAATCAGATGGCGGCCGTCTTGATTTATTAAGCCAATTAAAAGGTAAGCGCGTGTCTATTGGTAGTGAAGGTAGTGGAACTTTAGCCCTGACAGGAGAGTTACTTCAAGCAAGCGGTATTTCGGAGAATGAGTTCTATGCCCAAAGACTGAAGCCAGAAGAAGCGCTCAAAAAACTAAAGAATGGCGAACTAGACGCAGTATTTATTGTTAGCGCAGTTGAGGCGCCATTTTTGCAGCAGTTTTATGAGATTCCTGGAATTCGTTTAATGAATTTCGAGCAAGCAGATGCCTATACCCGTCATTTTTCTTATCTATCTAAAGTTATTGTGCCTCGTGGTGTTGTGAGTATTGCTTATGATCTACCAAGGCAAGACATTCAATTGTTAGCTGCTACTGCAACATTAGTAGGTAAAGATGATGTAAGCCCTGCTTTAGTGACTCTTTTACTAAGTGACACCTACGACATTCTGAAATCCTATTCACGCTTAAGTAAGGTCGGAGAATTTCCTTCTAGCGCAGGATTGGATTTTCCTTTGCATGTGGATGCCGAAATCTATTTAAAAGATGGCCCCTCTTTTTTACACCGCCATCTGCCGTTCTGGACTGCAGTGTGGATAGGGCGGTTTGCAAAGATTGTGATTCCATTGTTGGTAATTTTGATTCCCTTATTTACTTATATTCCGGCAGCCAAGAATTTAATGCTCCGCCTGAAGTTGGCGCGGGTTTATGAAGAGTTAAAGGCGATTGAAAGAAACGCCTTTAACCCCGATCTCAAAGAAAAAAACCACAAAGATCTCGCGGATATCGAAAGAAAGGTGGGCAATCTTAAGGTGTCCATGCTTGATGCTAAGGAGTTATATGACTTGAAGGGGCATGTGGGTGAGGTAAAAGGGAGAATCAATTTAGCTTCTTAGGCTTTGAAAAGGTTAAGACTGTTCTAGAATGAGGCTATGACCCTTGCAAATTTGGCACCACCACTAACTCCAGTAAAAGAAGTGGCTCAATCTCTTAGAAATCATGGCTTTGCCATACTTTCTGCGGATGATGTCGCGGGGGTGGCAAAAGTACCACTGTCCGATCTGCTGTTATTGACCCCTTTTTGGGAGGATCTTCCTAGAGATCCATACTTAAAAGATGGTGGCCGCTATCGCTTTCGGCGCCATGCTAGCTATGAGATTAAAGCCAACTCCTTGCAAATGGTTCCTCATCGCGCACACTGGCAATCACTAGATTACAACGCCTTACATGGCGGGATTGAGCGCTGGTTTGAGCCAGCACAAATCGAGTTAACCAATAATCTTGTATGGCAATCTCTTCTAAAGGGAATGGCCCATTTACTCAGTAGCCTTAAGCCTGTAACTACGTGGTTTGTGGAAACCCATCAATTTCGGATTGATACTACCGACGGAATTGGACGCCCCACTCCTGAGGGCGCGCATCGTGATGGGGTTGATTTTGTTGCTGTCTTTTTACTCAATAGGGTAGATATCAAAGGTGGTGAGACTCGTATTTTCGAGTTTGGCGGCTCAGCTGGATTGCGTTTTACACTGAGTCAACCCTGGTCATTACTACTCATGAATGATGAACGCATGATTCATGAATCTACCCCCATACAGCCCATAGGGCCTTATGGCTACAGAGATACTTTGGTGCTGACATTTCGCTCAAATGGTTTTCAAGATTCGCCTAATCGAAGTCAACAGTAGTTTTGTATGAGTTATTTGGTGGGCGCCTAACTCATTTTTGATGGTCATTAATGCGCTTTCAATCTAGTAGTTATACCCCTCTGATGCTCTTGGCGCAAACATGTGCCTTATTGGGCTTTGCCTGCTATGCGGTGGTTCTGACACCTTTGCAAGAGGCATGGCAACTGAGTAATTTGCAGTCAGGATTAATTGCGAGTGCATTTTTCTTTGGATATATGTTGGCCGTCCCCTTGGCTACGGCCCTAACTGACAGGATTGATGCTCGTAAAGTTTATCTCGTTGGCGCCATATCGGCGAGCTGTGGATTATTGGGAATGGGATTATTTGCTGATAGCTTTGTTTTGGCACTATTTTTTATGGCATTAAATGGTGCTGGTCTTGCCGGAACTTATATGCCAGGTCTCAAGATTTTGTCAGATCGCATCAAAACTGGCGAGCTCACCCGCCACATTTCTTTTTACACTGCTTTCTTTGGCATTGGCACCGGCTTTTCTTACCTTTGCTCTGGTTGGATTCTTGAATTATTTGGCTGGCGTTATGTATTTAGCATCATTGCCTTTGGCCCATTGGCATCCTTCCTTATTGTTTTATGGGGTATACCTGCTCTGGCAGATGACAAATGGAGTGGTCCGATTCAGATTCGTTTATACGATCTCTTTCCGCTAAATAAATGGCGGCTAGTACTGCAAGATAAAACGGCATCTGGATTTATTTTTGGATATACCGCACATTCTTTAGAATTATTTGCTTCTAGAAGTTGGATAGTGGCCTTCTTTGGTTTTTGCGCATTTGCATCCGGAATGGAGTTTTGGCTAACTGCTACGGCCTTGGCAGGAATTATTAATTTCTTTGGGGTACCCTCATCTATTTTGGGGAATGAAATTGCAATGCGTGTCGGTAGGCAAAACTGGATCTGTTTTGTGATGCTTGCCAGTGCAGTATTGGGTATTGCTTTAGCTTTCTCAACTGGCCAATCTTGGTGGCTCATTATTGCTCTAGCTATTGGACATACTATATTTATCATGGCAGATTCTGCTACTTTAACTGCTGGTCTTGTGACTTCTGCTCAAGAAAATATCAAAGGAGCGGCGATGGGCTTGCATTCATTAATGGGTTTTGGCGGCGGACTTTTAGGCCCAGCGATCTTTGGTTTTGTTTTAGATCTTTCTGGTTCGCGTACATCTCAGTTTTCTTGGATCTGTGCTTATGTCGCGATTGTGATGTGGGGTGTACTCTTTGTCATTTATGAGCGTCGCAACGGTTGGCTAAAAAAAGTGAAGAAAGCATAAAATACGTGGATTATCATTAATTCCATTCCATGAGCGAATCTACCCAAAGCAATAGTTGTTATCACTGCGGCAGTTTTATCTTGCCAGGTGATTCGTATGAAGCAGAATTGAATGGCGTTACCAGAAGGTTTTGTTGTGCTGGTTGCATGGCAATTGCGCAGACTATTCATGGAGAAGGTCTGGGCATGTTTTATGCACGTCGCTCAAAATCTAGTGACAAGCCTGCTGCCTACCTTGCCTCTAATGAAATTCCAGAAAGTCTCAAACCCTATGATGATCCCTCACTGCGTGGCCGATACACTAGACCATCAGGTGAGGCTGGAAACTTAGAAACCACATTACGTTTAGAAAAAATTCGCTGTGCTGCCTGCGTGTGGCTATGTGAGCAGCACTTACGCCGCATTCCTGGGGTTAAAGATGTGCAGATTAATTATGTCTCTCAAAAAGTAAAAGCTGAATTTTCTCCTGAGCAAACAAGTTTGGCTCGTTTGCTATTCGAGGTGGAACGAATTGGTTATGAAGCTTGGCCTTTTGAACCATCTCTATCGATTGAAAAGGCGAAGAAAGAAAAACGTCAGCTCCTCACTAGGTTAGGTGTTGCTTTACTGGGAATGATGCAGGTGATGATGTATGCCTGGCCTTCCTATATCGGTTTTAACGATATTCCTAAAGAATATGACCTATTGCTTGGTTGGACGAGTTGGGTATTGACTGTGCCCGTGATGGTGTATTCTGCGGGCCCGATTTTCCAGGCAGCATGGAGCAGTGTCCAAGCATTTAGACAAACACATATGTTGGGGATGGATGTGCCCATTGCCCTTGCACTTGCTTTAGCATTTGTTGCTGGAACGATCAACTTAGTTGCTGGCTCTGGCCAAAGTTATTTCGATTCCATCACCATGTTCGTCGCTTTCATATTAGCAGCTCGCTATGTTGAATTACTAGCAAGACAAGATGCACAAGGTGGTGCTGAAGCCTTAGCAAAACAATTGCCAGCGACTTGCGAGCGACTTATAAGCTATCCCACTACGCAAGAGGTAGAGGTAGTGCCAGTAGTGAACTGTAATCCTGGCGAAGTTTTGCGGGTATCTCCTGGCGATATTATTCCTGCTGATGGCGTATTAATTGAATATGAAAGTACGCTTGATGAATCGCTGTTAACTGGTGAATCTAAACCGATTGATAAGAGAGTTGGCGATCAACTTTATGCTGGTACGCACAATATTCTCAATCCCTTGCTGATGAGAATAGAAGCAATTGGGCAGGCAACTCGCATTGCAGGTATTGCATCACTTTTAGATCAAGCTTTGCAGGCAAAACCATTAATGGTTAGCTTGGCTGAAAAGTGGGCAGGACACTTTGTCGGTTTCTTATTGGTTAGTGCATTTGTGTCCTGCGCATTTTGGTTATATGTAGATCCAAGTAAAGCCTGGACTGTGTTAGTTGCGGTATTAGTAGCAAGTTGTCCATGTGCATTATCACTTGCCGTGCCCACGGCAATGGCTGCTGCTCAAGGGGCCGTTACTAAATTGGGATTATTAATTGTGCGTGGTCACGTGATGGAAGGTTTAGTTAAGGCAACAGATTTAGTGCTTGATAAAACAGGTACGATGACTATGGGCCAGCCAGAATTAAAAGAAATTATCATTGCGCGCCCAGGGTTTTCTCGTGAAGTGGTATTGGGGCTTGCTGCATCTTTGGAAGCTGGTCAGAAGCACCCATTAGCACTTTCGTTATTACGTGCGGCCGAACAAGAGGGTGTGAAATTACTTGCCCCAGACCAAGCGATTATGAATCAATTGGGTAAAGGCTTAAGTTGTGGGGAGTTTCGATTAGGAAGCGCTAAATGGGTAGGCATTACTCAGGATGCAAAGGCAGGGCAGTATGGACAAGTCCATTTAGCAGATGCTCAAGGGCTCATTGCAAGCTTTATTTTCTTAGATACGCCAAGGGAAGGCCTCAATGATCTTTTGTCAGCTGCCAAATCAAGAAAAATAGCAGTGCACTTAGTTTCTGGAGATGATCTTGTTACTGTAGCTTGGTGGGCAGATCAAATGGGGATTAAAAGTTATCAAGGAGGATGTACTCCTGAAGATAAATATGCCTATATTGAGCAGATGCAAGCAGATGGACATTTTGTTTGGGCAATAGGGGATGGTGTAAACGACGCACCGCTATTAGCTCGTGCAGACGTATCTATTGCCGTTGGTGCAGGAGCGCCACTCGCTTCTGCTGGGGCTGATGCCATTTTAACTGCTAGCTCTTTAGCGCCTTTGGCCAAAACTTTGCTTTTAGCCGATAAAACTCAAAAAATCATCAAAGAGAACTTAATTTGGGCCTTGGTTTACAACCTTTTAGCCATTCCGGTGGCAATGATGGGGTGGGTCAATCCCTGGATTGCTGGAATAGGGATGTCTTTATCTTCACTGGCGGTCACCTTAAATGCTTGGCGCTTAAGAAAGGCCTAGACTAGAGGGTATGGAAAGTCTATTTTTACTCATCCCCATCTCTCTCATATTGGTTGGCCTTTTAGCTTGGGTTTTGTATTGGTCTGTAAAAGCGGGGCAATTCGATGATTTACAGGGTCCTGGTGAGGCTATTTTGATGGATGATGATACCCCCGATCCTCATGATGTTAGTAAACACTATCAATAATACCTATATATTATATAGATATTGGAATATCCTCTAGATTATTTGCATAATAAAAAAGGTGAATTTCCCCACACCTTTTTGATGTAGATCAAAACACCCCCCCAAGCTTACTTTGATAATGAACCTAGTCAGTTTGAACTACGTCGCAGTTTGGTCATAACAAAAGGAGAGACCATGGGACTTACCGTGGGGAGCAATCAAGATACCTTCAATTACAAGGTAGTCAGCCAATTTGCCATTGTTACGGTACTTTGGGGAATAGTGGGCATGTTAGTGGGGGTAATCCTTGCTGCACAGCTCATTTGGCCGGAAATCACTTTTAATCTTCCTTGGCTTAGCTATGGTCGCTTGCGTCCATTGCATACCAATGCGGTGATTTTTGCCTTTGGCGGTTCGGCGTTGTTTGCAACGTCTTACTATATCGTGCAGCGCACCTGTCAGGCTCGTCTGTTTTGTGACAAATTAGCAGCTTTCACTTTTTGGGGTTGGCAAGCTGTCATTGTGTTAGCAGCAGTAACTTTGCCACTGGGCATTACCACCTCTAAAGAATATGCTGAGTTGGAGTGGCCAATCGATCTGTTGATTACGGTCGTTTGGGTTTCATATGCAGTGGTGTTCTTTGGCACCATTATGAAACGTAAGACAAAACATATTTACGTATCTAACTGGTTCTTCGGTGCATACATCCTGACGATTGCTATTTTGCATATCTTCAATAACTTGGAAATGCCAGCAAGCCTTTGGAAATCCTACTCTGCTTACGCGGGTGTACAAGATGCGATGGTGCAGTGGTGGTATGGTCACAATGCAGTGGGTTTCTTCTTAACCACTAGTTTCCTCGGCATGATGTATTACTTCATTCCTAAACAAGCTGAGCGTCCAATTTATTCTTATCGTTTATCCATTGTCCACTTTTGGGCTTTGAACTTTACGTATATGTGGGCAGGCCCTCATCACTTGCAACACACTTCATTGCCAGATTGGACTCAGTCTTTAGGTATGGTCTTCTCCTTAATCCTGTTAGCACCATCTTGGGGTGGCATGATTAACGGCATCATGACTTTATCTGGCGCTTGGTACAAGTTACGTCGCGATCCGATTCTCAAATTCTTAGTAGTGGCTTTGTCTTTCTACGGCATGTCTACTTTTGAAGGATCCATGATGTCGATTAAGACTGTCAATAGCCTGTCACATTACACTGACTGGACTATTGGCCACGTGCACTCTGGTGCATTGGGTTGGGTTGCCATGATTACGATTGGCTCTTTGTACTATCTTATTCCGCGCTTAGTTGGTCAGCGCGATATGTATAGTACCCGCTTGATTGAGGTTCATTTTTGGATTGCAACCATTGGCGTCGTGATTTATATCGCAGCCATGTGGATTGCTGGTGTAATGCAAGGTTTAATGTGGAGGGCTTTCGAACCCGATGGCACTCTGACTTATAGCTTTGTTGAATCTGTTAAAGCAACGTATCCCTTCTATGTGATTCGCTTGTTAGGTGGACTGTGCTACTTAGTAGGCATGTTTTTAATGGCTTACAACGTATTTAAGACGGTCATTGGTAAAAAATTCATTGACGCTACGATTCCACAAGCGTCTATAGCGGCTCACTAAGGAGAAGAAAATGTCTAGTGAAAATAAATTCTTTTCCCACGGAACACTTGAGAAGAACGTTGGTTGGTTAATTGTTGCAACGATTTTGGTGGTTTCTATCGCCGGTTTAGTTCAAATTGTGCCTTTGTTTTTTCAGCACACCACGACTGAGCCAAGCCCTGGGGTTGTGACTTATACCGCTTTACGGTTGGCTGGCCGCGATATTTATCAACGCGAAGGTTGTTTGGGTTGCCATTCCCAGCAGATTCGTACCCTTCGTTCCGAAGTTGAGCGATATGGTCCTTACTCCTTGGCTGGTGAATCGGTATATGACCATCCATTTTTGTGGGGAAGCAAGCGTACCGGCCCAGATTTAGCCCGTGTAGGCGGTCGTTACTCTGACGATTGGCATCGTATTCACTTGCGTAATCCACGCGATGTTGTGCCAGAATCGAATATGCCTGGTTACCCATACCTGTTAACCCCAGCTGCGGCAGATACTATTTCTTCGCACATGACTGCTATGCGTCGTTTAGGTGTTCCATATACCGACGAACAAATTGCAAATGCGCCAAAAGAATTAGAGGGTAAAACTGAGGAAGATGCATTAATTGCTTATCTCCAAGGTTTAGGGGTTTCACGTCGGTATATCACCGTTGATGAAGTTGTGGTGAAGTAATTACCAAGGTTATTAATTAAAACTATATAAATCAAATGGAACAGATCACACCTTATCTCTCCGCTTTTTCAACAGTAATAGGACTCGTTTTTTTTGTTGGAATTGTTTGGTGGGCTTGGTCTCCAGGTAGGAAGAAGGCTAACAAAGAGTCTGCCGAGCTTCCATTTGATCTTCCAGATGAATTTAGTAAGGACAAATCATGAGTGATTTTTTTAGCAGCAGTTGGAGTAATTTCATCGCACTCGTTTCATTGGCCGGTATTATTTGGTGTCTTTGGTTGCTAGCCTCTGTTCGTAAGGCTAAGGTAATTCTTGGGCCTGATGGCCAAGTAACCGACACTGGTCATGTTTGGGATGGTGATTTACGTGAGTTGAACAATCCATTGCCTCGTTGGTGGATGTGGATGTTCTTAATCTCATGCATCTTTTCATTGGTTTATTTGGTTCTATACCCAGGCCTTGGTTCTTTCCCTGGAATATTGGGCTATAGCACTGATGGCGCTTTGATGAAATCAATGACGAATGCCAATGATGAATTAAAGCCTGTCTACGCTAAATACGTCAAGATGGATATCGTACAAGTGGCTGCAGATCCAAAGGCTCGTGAAATGGGTCAGCGTTTGTTCTTGAACTCATGCGCTCAATGTCATGGTTCAGATGCTGGTGGTTCAAAGGGTTTTCCTAATTTAACCGATGGCGAATGGCTCTATGGTGGTTCTCCAGATAACATTAAGACCACTATTATTAATGGTCGTGCTGGTGTGATGCCTCCATTTCCGCAATTAGATAGTAAGCAAATTATCGATGTGGCTAACTATGTACGTAGCCTTTCTGGTTCGCCTGCCGATGACTTAAAAGCGGCTCGTGGTGCTGAGGTATTTAAGGCAAATTGCGTTGCTTGTCACGGTGCAGATGGCAAGGGTAATATTGCTTTGGGCGCACCTAATTTGACAGATAAAACTTGGCTATATGGCGGTTCTGAAGTGGCCATTGTAGAGACTGTTACTAAAGGTCGTATGGCAATGATGCCTTCTCAAGATAAGGTATTAAGTCCTGAGAAAATCCATCTTTTAACCGCTTATGTTTGGGGTCTATCTAACAACAAACAGATTCAAGCAAGGTAATGAATAGTGACGAATGATTCGCCGGTAGGAAAGCCTATTCCTATTAATGTAATTGAGGAATCTCTTTATGAGGTCCGGCGAAAGATTTACCCACGTTCTGTAAGCGGGTTATTTGCGCGATGGCGATATATTCTAGTCATCGCCACGCAGCTACTTTTTTATGGCTTGCCTTGGATTAGCTGGAACGGTCGTCAAGCCGTTCTTTTTGATTTAATACAACGTAAGTTTTATATCTTTGGCCTTGTCTTGTGGCCACAGGATGTGATCTATCTCACACTCCTGCTCATTCTTTCTGCGCTAGCACTTTTCCTATTCACCGCGATTGCGGGGCGATTATTTTGCGGCTATGCCTGCCCACAAACGGTCTATACCGAAATCTTTATGTGGATTGAGCGCAAGGTTGAAGGTGACCGTTTCGCCCGTATTCGTTTAGATGGTGAAGAATGGCCCTGGAGTGTTCGTAAGTGGCGCATTAAAGTCACCAAGCATTTTCTTTGGCTTGCTATTGCCTTTTGGACGGGCTTTACTTTTATTGGTTATTTCACGCCAATTGAAACTTTGTGGGCCGCTACTATCCACTTAGCTTTAGGACCTTGGCAAACATTTTGGTTGTGCTTCTATAGCTTTGCCACCTGGGGCAATGCTGGTTTTATGCGCGAGCAAGTTTGTAAGTACATGTGTCCTTACGCACGTTTTCAAAGTGTGATGGTGGATAAAGATACTTTCTTGGTGACTTACGATAAAGTGCGTGGCGAGCCTCGAGGTAGTCGCAGCAAATCTGCTGACCATAATTCTTTAGGTTTAGGTGATTGCGTTGACTGCAGTATCTGTGTCCAGGTCTGTCCAACGGGTATTGATATTCGTGATGGCCTGCAATATATGTGCATTGGTTGCGGTGCTTGTATTGATGCTTGTGATCAGGTGATGGAAAAAGTGGATTATCCAAAAGGCTTAATTCGTTACACCACTGAGCGGGCGATTGAGGATAAAGAAACCAATCAAAGCGCCATTCGCCATATCTTGCGCCCTCGAGTATTGATTTATATCGCGTTTATTACGGTCCTAACGACTGCATTCTTGGTGTCATTGGCGACTCGTAACCCGCTGCGTGTCGATGTCATGCGTGACCGTGGTGCCTTAGCACGAGAGGTCGATGGCGTTCGGATTGAGAATATTTATCGTATTCAGATTATGAATGCCTCTGAAAACGCCATGAAGGTCAATATTAAGGCTTTGGGATTGGAAAATCTCAAGATCTTAAATTCTCAAGGTAAGGAAGTTGGGCAAATTGAAGTGGCCCCTGCAAGTAATCAGTTGATACCAGTTAAAGTAAGTACTACTATTGGTCAAAATGACTCTGGTAATTACCCAATTCATTTTGATATATCTGCGGAGGAATTAACTAGTGGTAAGCCTGTTACTCGAACCCGTGATGAAAAATCAAGCTTTATTATTCCCCGCTAAGGTGCACTGCGAAAGATGAAGAGGATGTATATGTCAGAACAAGAAATAGTTAAACCTTGGTTTAAACAGCTATGGCCATGGCTCTTAATTAGTGGCCCCGCAATTGCCGCTATCGGTTGTGTGATAACCATTTACCTTGCTTTAAATATGCATGCTGATAAGCCGGTTCGTGATGGTGTTTTGAAGCAGGGCCTTAAAGTAGAGCAGACCTCCAAATGAAATACCGCTTACTAATCTGGATAATGTGGCCCTCCTTTTTAGTGGCGGCCATGGCAGAGGGTTTGTTATTTAGCATAGTTCATCCGTCAGAGCTGATGTTCTTTGGCCATCACCCTAATATTTCTGATGAAGGTATTTACACTCTTGGATTTTTTATTATCTGGATTTTTTGCTCATTTTCCAGCGCGCTTACAGCTTATATTCTTCCTGGAATCAATGCAGATCCAGATAAAGGCTCAGATCGCGGCTTAATTTAATTGAGCCAGCAAGGACGCCGTCAGTTATTTTGTGTTGTTCGATCAGGATTTGGAACGCCTGCTAATTCGTAAAGCCCATCCATATCGATGAGTTTGAGGTGGCGCTGTTGAATCTGGATCAGACCGGACTCAGCAAAACGTGACAGCATACGACTAACTGTTTCAATCTGGATTCCCAAATAACTGCCAATCTCCACACGGCTCATGCGTAAATCGAATTCATTATTAACATAACCGCGAGCAGCTAGGCGTTGAGATAAATTCAATAAGAAGGCAGCTAAACGCTCTTCTGCGCGCATGGATCCTAAGGAGAGAAGGTGACGCTGATCTTGAGTTATTTCACGGCTAAGGATGCGATGAAATTGATGTTGCAGTACTGGAATTTGACGGGCAAGATCTTCAAATGCTTCATAACGAATAATGCAGACCTCGCTCTCCTCAAGGGCGATCGCATTTGACTGATAGTGCCCTTCGCCAATACCGTCTAAGCCCAGAATTTCTCCGGGAAGATGAAAGCCAATCACTTGCTGGCGCCCATCTTGGAGACCAAACTCGGTTTTTAAAGTACCAAAGCGAACGCTGTAGACTGAGCTCAAGGGGTCGCCATGACGATAGAGGTTTTCACCTTTTTGGAGGCGAACACGTTCTTTTACTAAAGTATCAATTTTGGCAACGTCACTAGGAGCCAAACCTACTGGTAGGCAAAATTGACCCAGTACGCATACTGAGCATTTGCTGTTGGGGGAGTCAGAATTAGAGTAGTTCATATCGGTGTGATTATGGGACAATTTTATTCTATTGGGATGATCAATTTGATTTTTATCAAACAAATGAGTTTGGGCGACAGATGTTAACCAGTAGTTTATTACTAGCCGTCTTTTTAGGCGCCTTAGTTAGTGGCTGGCACTGTGCCCTGATGTGCGGTGGAATTGCGGCAGCTATTGAACGCCCCAATAGAGTGCATGACATCGCCATCATTCCCTTGCAGAGCAAATCCGAGCTACTCTATCTCCAATTAATCATGCACTTGGGGCGCCTAACGACCTATACCTTGTTGGGTGCATTGGCTGCATGGATTGGTTTGGTAGCTTGGCAACAAAATCTAGTGCCTATTCAGCGTCCCTTATTTGCACTTACTGCATTCATTCTGATTCTGATGGGAATACGCCTACTTGTTCAGGGTTCTGGCAAGCCTTTGTTAGTCGGTAAGTGGCTCGGGTCGAAAATGGCTACCTATTGGGCTAAATACCTGGGCAATTTTGCTAGTGGCTCTAGCCGTTGGTTTAGCGGCATGTTGTGGGGCTTAGTTCCTTGTGGGCTGGTTTATAGCGTATTACCTTTGGCTTTTTTATCGGGTGACGTGCTAACGGGGGCGGCATTGATGTTGGCTTTTGGCTTGGGCACGTTACCCAATCTTTTATTAATTTCTAAATTTTCAGCTACCCTGACTCAATTTGGTCAATATAGTTGGGTGCGTTATTTTGCTGCTGGGTTGATGTTTGCTGCTGGGATATTCGGTTTATATCGGGCCTGGTATTTACCAGAAGACTTGTTAAGAGGTGGCTTTTGTCTTAGTTAAATACCCATTCACGGGGTTGCTGCTGCCGCTTCAATACCTTGAGATAGATCAAGATAAAAACAGTCGTTCGGAAGTAGTTCGAATAGCCCGCTACGTTGCGCAATATCGTATGGCTGATGTGCTAAACCGCAAATCATTAATTGGACATTTTTTAGCTTACATAAATGGGCTAATTCTTGAATGGTATCCATGCCAGATGAGTCAATATAAATAACATTCTTCAAATCGAGCACTAAGGTTTTACTTGGCAATTGTTTTTCTATTTTCTCAAGTAATTGGACTGCTCCAAAAAAGATTGCCCCATAAATTCGATAAGCATCAATTTTTCCTTGCTGGTTAATTAGTATTGGAAAATCTTGTGTTTGGGCAGGTTCACAACGTGACAGGCTCGAGATGCGATAGATGAAGGTAATGAAGGCAAAGAGTAAACCTACTTGTACGGCAATCGTCAGATCCAGTATTACTGTCAGAAAGAATACGCTGAGCATCGTAATGCGATAAGGAAGTCGAAATTGTTTAATGTCAAAGAATTTTCTCCACTCACCCATATTCCATGCTACATAGATGAGAATGGCAGCTAAACAGGCTAATGGAATATTTTTAGCTAGAGGAGCCCCTAACAAAATAATGACTAGCAGGGTGAGGGCATGTACTATTCCTGCAATAGGGGTGATAGCGCCACTCTGAATATTGGTAACGCTGCGGGCAATCGTGCCGGTTGCAGGCATTCCACCAAAAAAAGGTGTTACAAAGTTCGCAATGCCTTGGGCCATGAGTTCTTGATTTGAATTATGTCGATCATGAATCATGCCGTCTGCAATTCGAGCACACAAAAGAGATTCAATTGCTCCAAGTAAGGCTAATGTGATAGCTGGGGTAATAACAAACTGAGCGGTGCTCCAGCTAATAGGAATTAAGTCAAAATGAGGAAGCCCAGAGGGAATGCCGCCAAACCGACTGCCGATAGTATCAACTGGAAGGTCAAAGAGCGAGGTGATCATAGTGGCAATGATCATGGCCACTACCGTTCCAGGCAAATGAGTAAAGTAGCCCAGATGTTTTTGAAATAATTTCCATAAAATAAGCAATGCTAAGCTGCCCGTTGACAGTGCAAGGGCTATGGGATTAACAGTGTCAAGCGCAACATACAAAACATCAATAGTCTGGAAAAATTCAGCTGGCATTTTTCCGGTAGTGAGTCCAAAAAATTCTTTTACCTGCGATAGACCTATCAAAAAGGCAATGCCATTGGTAAAGCCAATAATGACTGCGACAGGTATAAAGCGCACTAGGGTCCCAAGACGAAGCAGGCCCATCATAAAAAGGAAAACACCGGACATGGCTGTGGCTAGTAGTAAGTTAGCTATGCCATAACGATCAACAATGCCATACACGATGACAATGAAGGCCCCCGCAGGCCCCCCTATTTGAACTTTGCTACCACCAAGTAAAGAAATTAATCCGCCCGCAATGATCGCGGTAAAGATGCCAGCTTCAGGAGTGAGGCCACTGGCAATCGCAAAAGCCATTGCTAAAGGTAAGGCCACAATTCCAACTGTTAAACCAGCAATCACATCCTTAGTAAACAGTCTAGGGTTATAGCCTGTGAAGGAGTTAAGTATTTTTGGATGAAAAAACATACGGGGAATAAATGGATTCGTTCGCTTACTCAGGTCATTCGATTGCCTACCCAGTAGGCAATGCCGGCAGCAACAGCGCTAACAAAACTACCCCAAGCGATATCAATAAAAGCAAGGCGTATGGGAAAGTCTTTAATGACTGCCAGGTTCGTTAGATCATAAGTCATGTAGCAGAACAGACCAAAGAGCGCTCCATATTGCACTGCATAAATCCAAGATTGCTTAGATAGGGCGGGGATGACGACAAAAATACTAGCACCCAAGGCATACAGAAGATAAAACGCCAGCCCTGCTAATAGTTTAGGCTCACTTGCCATTAAGGACCCCATTTCATTGCGATACAGGTTTTTTGCTACCCCTAACAGCCAAACTAAATCTATCACAACTAGTGAGAGGAGGAATGCAATGTAAGCTAAAAGATGCTTGAGCAATTGAGTGTCCCTTTATGCCCATATAGGCTAATAATGAGTATTATGATGGAGATGATAGGAGATTAACTCAATTTGAAGGAGGTAGGCATGTTCAAGCATTTATTGGTTCCGGTAGATGGTTCAGACGTGAGTAAAAAATCGCTCAAGAAGGTTGCCGAGTTAGCCAAAGCTGATGGCGCTTTAGTGACCTTAGTTTATGTTTCAGACCCAATGCCACCTTTAGTGTATTCAGACAGCACGATGGGCTATGGAATCACCCAAAAAGACCATCAAAAGGTTTGTGATGCCTATGCTGCCGATGTCTTTAAAAAAGCAGCTACTCAGTTGGGTGTAACTATTAAAGCTAAAACTGTCCATATCTCCAATGCCAATTTATCCGAAGGTATTTTAGAGGGTGCCAAAAAATCTAAAGCGGATGTCATCGTGATGGCTTCCCATAAACGCACTGGAATTAAGGGTGTTTTACTCGGGAGTGAAACACACGAGGTTATTGTTCATTCTAAGTTACCTGTATTGGTGCTTGGTTAATCTACCTATTACCCTAAAATAAAAGAGTCCATGTGGACTCTTTTATTCATTTGGCAGAATCAATTCTTAATTGGGCTACCTAATAGCAAAATCTCTTTAGTTAGCAATCCGCTTTCATTGTCTCGCATAGACCATAAGTCTAGTTGCGTACGTGGTGCATAAGGATCAACATATACACCATCTTTTCTTAACTCAAAATGGAGGTGAGGACCAGTTGATCTTCCAGTGGATCCTACGCTGCCAATCTCAAAACCTCGCCTCACTTCATTGCCCAACTCAAGCTCAACGTTATAGCTACTCAGATGGGCATAGTAGGTATGGTAATTACCGGGGTGCTCCAAGATAATCAAATTACCAAAAGCGCCGCTGTAGCCCAGGTGAGCAACTTTCCCGGTAGCCACACTAAATACTGGAGTACCGCTTGGGGCTGCATAATCTATGCCCATATGGGTACGATATTTTTGTTTGGATGAAGCTGGTGCCGTAGATGGTGCAGATCCTTGTTTGACGACTTTTTTGCTAGAAGTAGATGCTCGAACACTTCCTACGCCACGTGAGATACGTCTATAGCTTAAGGGATTAGTCCAAAAAGCACGTTCAATCGCCTCCCCGGTGCTAGTGAAAAATCCGCCCGGAATATCGCCGCGCTCAACCCAAAAGGCGCTCGAAAATACCTCCGTACTTGCTGGGTCGATAATCTCAACAGCCCAAATTTGCGCCCAGCGTTCTTTATCTCCAAAGTCGACAATCATGCGCACAACACTATTCGTATTTTCAAGAGTAGTGGTGTCTTCTGGATAAATTTGTTTAATTACTGAGTTGAGCTCCCAAACGAGTTCTACGGGAAGCTTATCGCCGACTTTACGTGGGTCATATAAAACATCCCGCAAGGGTATTTCTAGTTCAGTAAATCGTTTGGCTTCGTCTCTTAAATAATCTTGCTGAACTAAAAAACTACCCGCTGCTGAGGGAGTGAAAGTCCATATTTCTGTTTTGGCATCATGAAAGGCGCCATTCATAATGCTAAGGGAATCAAAACGATTGCGACTACCCAAAGCAAGGGCATACGGAATGCAGTCTCCTCTCATATTGTCAAAAAATCGTTTGGTTTGAGCTTTAAAAAACTCAGAAAATTGGCGGTCTTCAATTCCGATATTGGCTGGCAAATGATCTTCATTAAAGCTGCGACGAATACAGCCATGCTGAACACGATAGTCTAGGTTACCTAGAGCATTACCGGAAAATTGCCCCTCATCTTTACGCTTAAAGAGTTCAGGATTAAGGCTCATGTTATTGGAGAACTTATTGGTAGAAGAATCCCTCAAGCCAGCCTGCTTACTGTTAGGGATGTTGGTTTTTTGCTTAACTTGCGGTGTCTTATTAGCCTTGCTTGCTTGCGTTCCTTGCGCCTTTGCACTAGAGATGAGTGAGAGACTAGGGGGTTGGATAAGACCTATTAAGGCTATTCCAATGGCTGTTATCGCGATTCTAAAAAAGAGCGATTCGCGGCTAATATTTATTTTCACAGACCAATTATCCAATATTGTTGGGAAAAGACTTGCTATTTATGTTGTGCTGCAGCAATTGAGTCTGAATGAAAAACAAAAACAGAGTGCATAGCCATTAATTTTAGGGCCTATGCACTGTCTCATGGTATTGAAATTGTAGATACAATATTTTTTTCTCGAGGAGTTCCCATGCCCATTATTGAATCTATTTCTGTTGCAGCGGTTGCAGTTCCTTTGGATAAAGTGACATCCTTTTCTACTAGGACTGTTTCTGAGAGGCACTACTGTTTGGTTAAAGTGCGGGGTAAGGATGGTAGCGAGGGAATTGGTTTTTGTTATGTTGGAAGTGCCGGCGGTGAAATTGCCAAAATAGCGATCCAACAGCTGTTAGCAGCAAAGCTCATTGGTCAAAATAGTCACCGTAGCGAGGGCTTGTGGATAGATATGTATAACGAATCCATCCTCCAAGGCCGAGCCGGGGTAGTAATGCGGGCTATTTCCATATTAGACATAGCCCTATGGGATTTAAATGCACGTGCTGCTGGACTGCCATTGCACCACTATCTAGGCGCAGTAGTAGACGATCGAGTTCCAGCCTATGCTAGTGGTGGCTACTATCTTGCAGGTAAAACTCCAGCTAAGCTAGGCAAAGAAATGGAATCCTATGTAAAGCAGGGCTTTAAGGCGGTGAAGATGAAGGTGGGGCGTTTATCTCCAAAAGAAGAAGAGGCCCGCGTTAAAGCTGCTCGTAAAGCTATCGGGGACGATGTCTTATTAACCCTAGATGCCAATAATGCTTGGCGAGACTTACCTACGGCCTTGGAGTATGTCCGCCGTTTTGAGGCCTATAACCCCTACTGGATTGAAGAACCTTTTTCTCCTGATGCGATAGATTTACATGCGGCATTGGCGCGTCAAACTAAGATCAATGTTGCAACTGGTGAAATGGAGGCGGGTCGCTGGCGCTTTAGAGAGCTGATTGACTCAGGCGGAGCAGCTATTTTGCAAGCTGATGCGGCGGTCTGTGGTGGTATTACTGAGTGGCGTCGAATAAGTGCTTATGCTGACTTAAAAGGGGTGATTGTTTGTCCTCATTGGCTGCATGATTTACATGCACCATTAGTAGCTGCAACACCCAATGCCCGTTTCGTGGAATTCTTTTTAGATGATCAAGTATTAAATTTTCGTAGACTAATTAACCAGCAACTGACATTTAAGAATGGGGATTTAATCTTGCATCAAACTCCTGGATTAGGGTTTGAATTTGATGAACTCGCCATTAGCAAATATGCTGGAAAAAATGCATGGACAAAAATGATCTGACCATCTCAGTCGTCAGCTTAATGGTGACTTGAGTCTGTAATATTGGATTGATTGCGTAATTAAAACTAAAGCAAACCCAGCAAAACCAACAATATCTGCTTCAGTTGAGGGGTAGGCTAAGGCTGCCCCAGCAATAACCATGATAATGCGTTCAAAGACTTTAGTTTTTTCAATAAACCAGCCTTGAAGACCGCCAGCTAGGCAGATAATGCCGATCACCGCAGTAAATGAAACCCAGCCAATTTGCATCCAATCTGCTTTTTCAAGAGCACTAGTTGAGCCCATCAACAACAAACTTTCACCGGACTTATCTAATACAAACATAAAGGGCACCAAAATAGCAGGTGCGACATATTTCCAGGTTTGTAAGGTCGTCTTATATGGATTGCCTTTACATATTGCAGCGGCGGCAAATGGTGATAGTGCTGTGGGGGGTGAAACCTCTGAAAGTACTGCATAGTAAAAGATAAACATATGGGCTGCAAAGGCAGGAACCCCTAAGTTAATGAGTGCTGGGGCAGCGATTACCGCGCAAATAATATAAGAAGCCGTTACTGGCACCGCCAGACCAACCACCCAAACCACTAGTGCAGTAAAAATTGTAGTTAGTAAGAGTGAGCCTCCCGCATACTGAATCACAATTGAGCTGAACTTTAAGCCTAAGCCGGTAAGGGTAACTGTCCCCACAATGAGGCCTGCACCTGCACAAGTTGCAGCAATCGCCAATACGCCAGTAGAGCCCGAAGCTAAGGCCTTTGTAAGATTGGATTTATATAAACCAGAAAGTATTGGTTCTTTGCCTTTAAACCAATCCCAAGGAATGATAGCGGTATCTTTGCGCAACATACTGGAAAAAGCAGAGACTACTGTTGCCCAAAACACGGACATCACTGGCGAAAAGCCAAAGAGCATAAACACCACAATAGAGATCAGCGAAAAAAAGTGAAACCAATACTCTTTAGTTAATTGCCAAGCAGTTTCTGCTGCCTGAAAATGAATATTTTTCATGCCATATTTGCGCACATCAATTTCTACCATTACAAATAAACCAAGGTAGAAAAGGATAGTGGGGATGGTTGCCATGAGCAATACATCTAAATATGAGATCTTCAGAAAATCCGCAATTAAAAATGCAGCAGCCCCAAGCACCGGAGGTGAAATAATGGCACCAAGACCGCCGGCTGCCAATAACCCTCCAGCAGCATTTTTTTCGTAGCCGACCTTTTCTAGCATTGGAGCGGCAACGGATCCCACAGTAACGGTAGTGGCTACCCCTGAGCCAGATGGCCCCCCCAAAAGAAAAGAGGACATAACGATCGTTCTGCCTACTCCAGAAGATTTACCGCCCATTGCCGCAAAAGAAAAGTCGATAAAGAATTTGCCGGCACCTGTAAATTGCAAAAATGCCCCAAAGATAGTGAATAAAATAATGAGAGTAGCTGAAACATCTACAGCAGTGCCGTAAATCCCCTCCAAAGTCATATACATATAGCCTACTAGGCGGTCTAAATCGTAACCTTTATGAGTCCATGGCGCGGGTAGGTAATTTCCAAATAGGGCATATAACAAGAATAGGCTGGTGACCCCCACCAAAATGAGGCCATTGGTTCTTCTCACGCTTTCTAAGATGAGTAGGATTAAGGTGATGCCTACTAAAACATCAGTGGAATTGGGCGCAGTATTTCTATCAAAAAGATCATCACCTGCACTAAGGATGTAATAAGCAATGCCTACTGACCCGATGGCAAATAAAACATCCCACCACATTAAGCGGTTTTTGAAACGCGCTGCAATAGGAAAGCTTAGAAAAACTAAAAAAAGCACTAAAGCGACATGAATAACACGTAATTGTTGGGTTGGAACAATCGAGTAGGCGGCATAAAGATGAAACAGAGACATTCCTACAGCCACTAAGGTAATGAATTTAGCTAAGAGACCTTTGTAGTCATTTGAGTCTCCCTCTTCTTGTTTAATGAAGGCGTCTAATTTATCTTGTGTTTCGTTGTCAATCACCGCTTCATTCATGTCTCAACCTATATTTTTTAATATTTTTTATGGTTTTGATAAAGCCCAAGAGCGGACTAGTTCCGCTCTTGGTAGAGCAATTAATTCACTTTGATATTTTTTTCTTTGAAATACTTAAGAGCGCCAGGGTGATACTGAATTGGCGAAGAGGCTTGTTTTTGATTTTCAAGAGTTACATTGATATATTCAGCATGGGTACGTACTAAATCCAGCTTATTATCAAAGACCGCTTTAACAATCTTATAAGCCTCAGCATCTGGCATATTGCCATTGACTACGAGGATGTTGGCAACGCCTGCAACCTTATTGTCTTTACCCATCCCGCTGTAAGTTTCTTTTGGGATAGTGGCGCCAAAGTAGAGGTTGCCGTATTGTTTATTCATAGCAGTAACTTCAGCGGCGGAGTCAACCATCACAATCTTCATACCAGGACTATTGGCAAGATCAGTAACTGCAGCGGTTGGAAGGCCGCCCACCCAGAAGAAGGCATCAATCTTGCGATCTTTTACAGCATTGACCGATTCCGCTACGCTTAAGCGTTCACGCTTGACATCTTTATCCTTGTCAAGGCCAGCAGCCTCGAGCAAGCGAAAAGCCATCACTTCAGTAGCGCTACCTGGTGACCCAGTGCTAATACGCTTACCTTTTAAATCTTTCATTGACTTGATACCGGTAGATTCAACTGTCACCACATGCATGAGGTTTGGGTAGAGCACTAAGAGGGTGCGTAAATCTACTTTCTTGCCGACAAATTTACCTTCTCCAATTTGAGCATCCTTAGCGGCATCAGCCATCGAAAAACCAACATAAGGTTTGCCAGTACCAATCAGATTGAGGTTATCTACTGACCCGCCAGTAACTTCTGCTGTAGCTGACATTCCTGGAACTTTATTAGAGAGCATTGCTGCAAGCCCTCCTCCCATTGGGTAATACACTCCACCAGTACCACCGGTTGCAATAGAAATATTTTGAGCTTGTGCCCCACCCCATAAGATGCTAAGTGATAAGGCGATGATTTTAAGCAATTTCATTTTTTTGTCTCCTGTTTAGGTCTAATTCTATTAAAGCCCTTGCATGCAAAAATTAATACTTTTTAACTCATTTAGCAACTTCTCTTGTTGATCTGCGTCTAATTGCATCAGTGGTGGGCGAACACGGAGCCATTGTGCATCTTTACTATAGTGCGCTACCGCTGTTTTCATACCAGCAATCATTTGATATTGTGCAAAGATAGAGCGTACTTGATCTAATTCAGTTTGACTTTGATCCGCGTCAGATTTTCTCCAATCTGTAGCTAATTGAGCTATTGCCCTGGGGTTAACGTTAGCGGTAGCTGAAATACAGCCAACGCCACCAGCTCGCAAAGTACGCAACAAAAATATTTCACTGCCGGCATAAACCCGAAAACCTGATGGTGCGAGTAATTTAATGACTGATTCAGTATAGGGCCAATCCCCTGAGCTATCTTTCATACCCACAATGGTCTTTGGATACTCTTTTGCTAAACGCTCAAGCAGAGATAAGCTCAAGTTAATCTTCGTCACGGCAGGGATGTTGTATATGTAAATTTGCAGGCCTGCATCACCCACCTTTTGAATAACCTCTGAAAAATAGGCGAATAATCCCTCATCAGTGACGTCTTTGTAATAGAAAGGGGGTAGCATTAAAACTCCAGCGCATTGATGTTGAACGGCATGCTTGGTCATCGTTACCGTGGCGTCAATTGAGCTTGATCCCGTGCCAGGCATCATATGGGCGGGATTTAGGCCACCCTCAATTAAAGCGGTTAAAGTGTTCATCTTTTGGGGTGCGGACATCGAGTTTGCTTCTGAATTGGTTCCAAAGATGGCATGCCCGACACCATTAGCCTCAAGCCATTGGCATTGTTTTAATAGTTTTTTGGTATCCGGATGCCCATCTGCCATAAATGGAGTTAATACGGGCGAGAGCACCGCAGGTAGGGTAGAAGAATGCAAGGAAATAGTCATACATGCTCCAATTTAATTTTTAACTTCCGTAAGGAGGGGCTCGCGGTTAAAAAAAGCTTCTAAATTATCAATTGCTAAATGGGTCATTAATTGTCGTGTTTCTACGGTTGCGCTACCGATATGCGGTGTTAATAAGACATTATCAAGATTTAAAAAAGCTAGCTTAGGAGTAGGCTCATTTTCAAAAACATCTAGCGCTGCTCCAGCAATCTTTTTTTGTTGCAGTGCACTCAAAAGAGCCTCTTCATCCACTACGCTACCACGGGCAATATTAATTAGAAATGATTTTGGTCCAAGAGCCTCTAAGACTTTTGCATTGATCATTTTTTCGGTAGCTTGCGTTGCAGGGCAGGTTAAGAATAGGACATCGCAGGCAGTTGCTAAGGCTTCGAGATTGGGATAAAAGTCGTAAGGCAATGCTTTCTTTGATGGTCCGGTATAGGCAATTGTCACCTTAAAGGGTTCGAGGCGCTGAGCAAGATCCTGTCCAATACGTCCCATGCCAACGATGCCAACTGTTTTACCAGCTAGCGTAGTCGTGATCGGAAAGGGCGCCTGAGACCAAGCCCCATTTTGGACAAAGATGTGAGCTTGGACAATGTGGCGTAATAGGCCAAATAGCATACCAATAGCAAGCTCACAAACAGCGTCATTTAAAACGCCAGGGGTATTTGTGATCAAAATGCCCCGTTCTCTCAAGTAGTCTAGAGGGAGGTTGTCATAACCAACACCGCATGTGGCTACTAAACCAATGTTCGGCATCTGCTCCACCAAAGTTTTAGCTAGTTTGGTATTTGACCGAATTAGGATGGCTTTAAATTGCTCTTTAGGGGCTGCCTCCTGTGGATCGGAATACAGGGTAGGTTTAAGTCGACGATCAATCACCGCCTGCATCACTTGAGGAAAATGACCAACCTGCAGTACTGAATTGACTGGGATCATGTCTCACTTACATTTTTATTGGAATAATCTGTGCATTGTAAGCAGATTTTTAATCTTGCTAGTCCCTTTGAAGGAGAAATTGAGATGTTGTTTACCCCAGCTGAAACAAAAGTGTTGATCGTCGGTGGTGGCACCATGGGACGTGATGTGGCGCTTGTCTGTGCACGAGGTGGTTGTGTAGTGCAGGTACTCGAGTTAGATTCAGAGCGCCGAGCACTTTTACCTGATTATTTTTCCACTACTTTGAGTCAATTAGATTATGGGCACCGTTTCCATTTGCTCTCCGTTGTTGGGTCATTGGAGGAGATTGATTGGGCCGATGTAGATTTGTTAATTGAATGTATTCCTGAGCGCTTAGATATGAAGCAAGCCTTATTTGCTAAGTTAGAGCAATATGCCAAACCAGAGACAGTTTTAGCTAGCAATAGCTCTAGTTTTCCTATTAGCGAGATTGCTCGTGGTTTAAAAACAGCTGCCAGAATGATTGGCCTACATTTTTTTATGCCTGCCCATTTAGTGCCTTGCGTCGAAGTGGTTTATGGTGAAAAGACCTCACCGTTAGTTGGCGAGAGTTTATCTAGACTCATGACGGTGTGCGGAATGGTGCCTGTTAGTGTCAAGAAAGATTTACCAGGATTTTTAGCAAACCGTCTTCAACATGCTTTATCTCGAGAAGCATTTGCAATGGTTGATGCTGGTATTGCTAGCCTAGAGGATATTGATAAGGCAGTGCGCTTTGGGTTTGGCTTTCGTTATTTGGCAGCGGGACCTGTGATGCAGCGCGATCATGCGGGTCTTGAAGTGCATGCAGCAGCAGGAGGAAGTATTTATCCTACGCTGAATAACTCCCCTCATATTGCTCAGTGTTTAGGTGACCGTGTAAGCAGTGGAAAGTTTGGCATGAAAACAGGAGAAGGATTTTTTCCTTGGACAGCACAGACAATCAAAATTGAACGTGAGCGCTACGATAGTCTTTTACGTGAGGGCCTTAAGCTAATTCAGAAAGAATTGCCTGAAATTAAGTAAAGACCTCATATTGACATTCCTAGAATGTTTTGTTTTATGCTTGTGCCATGAATAAAAAAATACGCGTATGGGACCTGCCTATTCGGGTCTTTCATTGGCTTTTAGTGAGCTGCATTATTGCTAGTTTTATTACGGTAAATATTGGCGGTAATGCGATGCAGTGGCATGGCTATGTGGGTTATTGTGCCCTGACGCTGATCCTATTTAGGGTGTGCTGGGGCTTTGTTGGCTCTTACCATGCTCGGTTTTTGAACTTTATTCCCAGTCCTAAGACCTTAAAAGAGTATTTGCTTGGACAATCTACTGCGGTCTTGGGGCATAACCCTTTTGGATCTTTGTCCGTACTTGCCTTGCTTTTCTCGGTGGGTTTGCAGGCAGTAACAGGCCTTTTTGCCAATGATGACATAGCATTTGAAGGGCCGTTTGCTAAACATGTTTCCAATGCTACTGTAGAGCTACTGACTTCGATACATAGAATTAATTCAACTGTTCTCATTATTTTGATTGCACTACATTTAAGTGCTATTTTTTATTACCATCGATTTAAGGGCGAGAATTTAGTGAAACCCATGTTGGTGGGTGATAAAGAAATTGACCCAAGTGCGCAGGCAAAATATTTACCTACTGACTTGGGTCGCGCATCCAAGGATGGATGTTTGCAACGGGGCTTTGCTTTGTTTCTGCTTAGCCTAATTGCGCTAATTGTGGGTTACTTCATTACCACTTGATTATTTTTTTCTAAAATCATCGTGACAGCCTTTGCAGGTTTGTCCCGCAGCGCCAAAAGCTTTCTTGATGCTCTCAAGGTCGCCTGATTGAGCAGCAGTATTCAAATTAGCAACAGCTAACTGCATTTTGTCTTGGGCGGCTTTAAATTTTGCGCCGTCAGACCAAATATCAGATTGCGCTTTACCTCCTTCAGTTCCAGGCCCAAAAGCTTGCCATGGTAGGGAAGACATCATGGCAACGATGGCGGCGTTCTTGGCTACCTCATCTTTGTTATATGGCGCTTCACCTTTGACAACGGCGCCAATTTTTGTGAAAGAGTTACCCATCACGGTATATACACTTTGACGATACTTAATGGCATCTTCTGGTTTTTGAAACTGAGCAAACGCTAGACTTGCGCTTGTTAATAAGATTGGTGCAAAAGCAGTTAAAACAATTTTCTGTAGCTTCATCGATGGGCTCCGTTCAGTTTGTATTGAGGTGTTAGTGCTGACAAAAAACAGCATACCGCAGAAGAATGACTCTTGCTGAAGAGGTTTTTAAAAGATCATCCGCAGAGGGGTCACCACAAAGTTAATAATTTCTAAGAAAAAATGACTTAAGGGATTCATCCACAAGCTACTAATAACCCCAGTAAAGAGCAGAGCTAGGACAATAAAGAACCCCCAGCGTTCTAGCTTATCAAGGGCCAATGACTGTTTGGTTGGCAGGAGCCCAGAAAGAATGCGTCCCCCATCAAAAGGCGGGATTGGAAGTAAATTAAAGACTAATAGTCCAATATTCCACATGACCCCTGCTTTAGCCATTGAGGTAAAAAAAGGCTCATTAAGCTCAAATCCTTGCAGGACTATCCACAGTGCCATCCAGATAATGGCCTGAATGAAATTGGAGCCTGGCCCGGCCAAAGCCACCCAGATTGAGTCTATTTTTGGCTTGCGTAGGCGTCCATAGTTCACGGGGACTGGCTTGGCGTAACCAATCAGGAAGGGTGAACTGGCCAAAATCAGCAGAAGGGGGATCAAAATAGTGCCTACGGGGTCTATATGCTTAGCCGGGTTCAGGCTAACTCGCCCAAGCATATAGGCGGTGTTATCACCCAATAGACGGGCCGCATAGCCGTGGGCTGCCTCGTGAATGGTAATGGCAAATATCAAGGGAATCGCATTTATTGCGACAGCTTGGATAGAATAGTCAGTAATCATGGCAATATGATATCTATAGGAGTGAAAAGTGACTGACGATAAAAAACCTGAATCAAAACCAGCAGCTAAGCCCGTCTCGGCCAAACCACCGCTACGCCCTCCAGCACCTAAAGGGCCATCAGGCCCTGGCGGACGCCCTCAAGCTGGCTTTGGTGGTGGAAAAGCTACGATGCGTAAGGCAGGCCGAGGCCGATAGTGGATAATTGTCCGATTAATGAATGCGTTTAATAAGGATTTAGCATGAATGAATGGCACAAGGAATCAAAAGACGAAATTAACAAAAAGATCATTACTTTGATCGTGATGTTAGCAGCCGCTACCAGCTTGGCTATTTTGTTTGCTTTAGTAGCTGCTCATACTGGTTACGTATTCCGTTAATTGAATTTCATGACTGGCCATCGCCAACCTGCAGTATTTGCTGGCCATGGTAGTCCGCTGTACGCTATTGAGCCCAATCGCTATACAAGTGCTTGGGCATCTTTAGGCGGATCCCTGAGGCGTCCTGACGCTATTCTGGTTATCTCGGCACATTGGGTTACCCGTGGAACTTGGGTGACTGCTATGGCAAAGCCTAAAACAATTCATGACTTTGGTGGGTTTCCGCAGGCGCTATTTGATATTGAATATCTGGCGCCAGGTAGTCCTGCATTAGCGGATCGTATTCAAGAGTTATTGGATATTCATGTTGTCTTGGAGGAGCATGAGTGGGGGCTTGATCATGGTGCCTGGTCTGTTCTGAAATACTTATACCCCAATGCTGATGTGCCAGTAGTGCAACTAAGTTTAGATGGCTCAAAAACCGCTCAAGAGCATTACGAGTTAGCTAAACAGTTACGCCCCTTACGCAATGAAAATATCCTCATTTTGGCAAGCGGTAATATTGTCCATAATCTGCGTACGATTCATTGGGGGGAGGATGCCAGCCCTTATGTTTGGGCAAGCCAATTTAATGAATTTTTTATTGCAGAGATGCTAGCGGCTCATCATGAGCCCTTGATTGAATGGGAGCGGTATGGAGATGCTGCTCATTTATCGATACCTACGGCAGAGCATTATTGGCCCGCTCTGTACATTCTTGCATTACAAGAGGGTGGTGAGCATGCTAAGGTGGTGGTGAATGGTTTAGAGATGAGCTCGATTAGCATGCTGAGCTTTTCTATTCAATAGGGCGTTAATTATGTGGTTATCTATCCTTGCTATTTTCTGTGGCGCAGGTCTTGGTGCTGTACTTAGGGCCGGCTTTAATGTAGCCACTGTGAATATATCTCTAGCCTTCCCCCTTCCTTTGGGTACTTTTATATCCAATATGGTTGGTGGGTACCTAGTCGGAATTGCCGTAGCCTTTTTTGGTAATAATCTTGAGCTCTCCCCCGAATGGAAACTATTAGTTATTACAGGATTTTTGGGTGGCCTTACTACCTTCTCTAGTTTCTCTGCTGAGGTTGTTGGGTTTATGCAGCGTGGTGAGGTAACTTGGGCGCTAGGCACCGCCCTCCTTCACTTAATTGGATCTCTAGCCCTAACATTCTTAGGTATTTTGACTTACCAAGCGCTTAAATAAATCCAAAAATACCAAGTACCGCCCCTAGCCCGATTAAATACATGGGATGCCAGCGAGTAAATAGAGTAATGCCAATCGTTAGAAAGCTTAAGACATAAGCCATATAGCCATGATTAATTTGAAGGGCTATTTCCCAGGCAGAGGAGAGAACCAAGCCAATTGCTAGAGCACCGGCAGCATACTGGATCACCTGTTTTTTAAAGGGATCTTGCATTTTCATAATGAAACGCTGCAAGAAATAAATCAAGATGGAGGATGGCCAAGTAATTGCAAGGGTCGCAACAAATGCGCCAATAACTCCGTGAAGACTCCAGCCAATCAGAGTGATCGTCATGAAATTGGGCCCAGGCGCTGCTTGTGCAATTGCAAAGTAATCTGAGAAAGTTTGAAGATCAAGCCAACGCTCTTGAGTAACTGCTAAGTTAAATAATGAAGGTAGCAAAGCATTTATGCCACCAAAAGCCATTAGAGAAAAAGCAGATAACTTGAGAAAGAGACTTAAAAGGACGCTCATAAGGTCTGCGCTTTTTTCCAAGCCAATAAAAGCGCTAATGGCGTGGCGATAAGAACAACCGTGCCCAAGCCAAGATGAAAGTAGACCACTGCAATCAGCGTAACAATAACGACTAAAAACATTGCTGGATAACGAAATTCATCGCGCAACATTTTAAAACCAGTCGATGCAATGAGGCCAACACCAACAGCAGAAATCCCCCGCAAAATGCCTTTAATGGCCTCTATATGACCATAGTGATCATAAAGAAAGGCCAGCAATAAAACGATACAGATTGGTCCCAAGCAAAGCCCAAGAGCAGCAGTGAGGGCGCCTTTAGCACCGCAAAAACGCGCACCTACGCAAACTGCCAAGTTCATGATGTTGGGACCAGGGGCAATTTGACAAATTCCCAGAATGGCACTGAACTCTTCTGAAGTCAGAATCTTGTCACGCTCAACTAAGGTAAGTCGAGCCCATGGTAGAACACCCCCAAATCCTGATAGGCCAATTTTGCTAAAACTAATAAAAAGCTCAAGGGGAGTTAAGGTCTTCAAAGTCATTCAGATTTGAAGGGGTGAGGTATTGGCTTTTGATCTATCCAGGCCTCCAATGTCTTGGTGATCCCATTGGAAAAGATCTCGAATATTGGCTCAGCAATAAATCCTAGATGCGGTGTAACTAATAAGTTTGATGTATTACGTAAAGGGTCGTTTGCGGGCAAAGGCTCAAGATCAAAAACATCCACAGCTGCTTGTCCGGGACGTCCTGCTTGAAGCGCTTTTTGAAGATCAGACATATTGATCAGAGCCGAGCGTGCGGTATTTACCAAGATTGCATCTGGGCGCATGAGGGCAAGTTGATTGGCACTGATTAGTCCCTTAGTACCAGGCCCAGCAACTAAATGCAGGGAGACTATTTTTGAGGTGCTTAATAGCTCATCTAGGCTGATAGATTTGACATTCTCATGAGCGGCACGTTCTGGGGTCAGGTGGGGGCTCCAAGCAAGCACCTCCATGCCAAAGGCATTTCCAACTCGAGCAACGCGGCTACCAATGGCGCCAAGGCCAATTATCCCCAAACGTTCTCCAGAGAGCATCGGAAGAACTGAGAGAGCATCTCGCCATTCACCGCGGGCCATCATATGGTTTTGTTCAATCAAACGTTTAGCTGAGCCCAAAATAAGCGCCCATGTTAATTCCGTTGTGGTTTCTTTAGAAGGACCTCCAAGAGTGCAGCCCATAGGAATACCTCTAGTAGCTAAAGCAGCGGCATCTAGGGTGCCATTGCGCTCCCCTGTAAACATCAGGAACTTTAGTTTTGGTAAGCGGGCAATTAGTGCTTCATTAAAGGGGGAGCGGTCTCTGACGATGGCAATGGCATCAGCATCTTTTATTGCCTCATATAAAGATTCATCTTGTAAGGGCTCGTGATGAATGGTGATTTTTGCTTGTTGGTCAAGCTTGTCCCACCGTGAGAAGCGCCGCAAGGCTCGCTCATAGTCTCCAAGAATCACAATATTGGGCAATCGGGTCATGTTGTTATAAGGACCTTTATAAAGGGCAGAGGATAGATAGTATTTAGGGGTATTTAAGAAGGCTTGAGCCCAAGTAATTTTTTTTGTATTAATCTAGTGGTGCAAATGCAGTTTACTATTAATGAAGAGTTATTTTTGATGAGAGAAATGCCATGATTTTGGAGCATTGTGATATTGAAATTGACCCCAGCAAAGGTGCGGAGTTTGAAGAGGCAATTTTGCGGGGCGTGGAAACGGTGATTGCGCATTCTCCAGGCTTTCGTGGCTTTAAAGTAAACCATAGCTTAGAAAGCCCATCCCGTTACTTGCTAATGATTTATTGGGATACTCTAGATAACCACACCATCGACTTTAGAGGCTCTGCCGCCTTCGCTGATTGGCGCGCTATCGTTGGACCATTTTTTGTAAAACCACCATTGGTAGAGCACTTCAACCTAGTAGGTAAATCCACTTAAAAAGAGTGAAGGCGCCTAGACTTTAGGCGCTGATTTTCTTTCGAATGGAGTGCTCAATAGGAATAGAGTCTAGGGTGGGTTCAAGGGCTTCACGTTCATCAAAAACAAAGCAGCTACCTTGGTAATGCGCTGATCCGACTTCTTCAAAATATTTTAAGATTCCGCCCTCTAATTGGTAGCTGTGTTCTATACCAATCTCACGCATATACAAGCCAGATTTTTCACAACGAATGCCCCCAGTGCAAAAGCTGACTAAGGTTTTGTCAGCCAAGGACTCTTTATGAGCAGCAATCGCTTCTGGAAATTGAGTAAATTTATGAATATTAAAGTGCAGAGCATTTTCAAAGGTGCCATAGTCCACTTCAAAAGCATTGCGCGTATCTATCATCACTACGGGGCGACCAAAATCATCTGTCCCCCGATCAAGCCACTCTTGTAATTTCTTTGGCGCTATGAAATTAGCACGCCCTTCGCTAGGACGAATGGTGGGGTGATTCATGCGAATAATTTCATTTTTGATCTTGATCAGCATCTTTTTAAATGGTTGATCATCTGACCAGCTATCTTTTTCTTCCAGGGTTTTAAAGCGAGGGTCGGTGCGGAGCCACTCTAAAAAACTGCGTAATTGGGGTTCTTTGCCTGCTAAGAACATATTGACCCCTTCTCCAGTAAGGAGGATGGTTCCTTTAAGCTGGCGAGAGTTGCACTCGTCCATCATTTTGGTGCGTAACTGGGGCAAATTATCTAAGCCCACAAACAAATAAGCGGCAATATTCAAAATTAGCTTCATATTTACTCTCTGATATCAATACCCTCCATTATCAAACAAGCGATCGCAAGGGGGTGGTAATCTTCTAATCTAAACAGAAGGAGACGATTTATGCAATTTTTACCAAAAATGGCCAAAAGAGCCTTATTTATCAGCTTTACGCTACTAGGGCTAAGCAGTCTTGTTTTGGCTCAAGGCGGGGGCTTAGGAGCTTGGCCTACTCAAAAGCCCATTAAGTTAATTGCAGTTTTCCCGCCCGGTGGATCAGTTGATCAGGTTTCTCGAATTTTGGCGCCCGTGCTACAGGCTGAATTAAAACAAAATGTCATTGTAGAAAATATTGGTGGTGCTTCTGGCGTGATTGGTACCACGGCTATGACCCGTGCAGAACCAGATGGCTATACCTTCGCACTGGTATTTGATACACATGGAGTCAATCCGAGCCTAAAAGACAAGCTGCCCTATGACACCATCAAAGATATTGCACCTGTGACCTTGATTGGCACATCGCCAATGGTATTGGTTGCCAGTAAAGCTTCTGGAATTACTAGTTTTAAACAGTTGGTAGAGCTTTCCAAGAAAAAAGAAAAATTTAGCTATGGCTCTATTGGTATTGGTAGTTTGGGGCACTTAGCGATTGCACAGTTAGCACAAAAGGCCGGTTTTGATTGGAATCACATTCCTTATCGTGGAGGCGGTCCTTTAATGCAAGATGCTTTAGGTGGTCAGGTTCAGTTGGCTGTGGGATCCTTATTTCTGGTGAAACCGCATATTGATAATGGGAGTTTGATCCCATTAGTCGTCACCACTCCTAAACGATCCCCTGAATTACCTAATGTGCCAACTATTGCTGAAAGCGGTTTCCCTGGATTTAATGCCCCAGCTTGGTGGGCGGTTTTGGCTCCTGGTAAAACGCCGCCCGCGATAGTCAATGCTATGAATCAGGCTGTAACAAAGGCCCTAAAGACGCCTGCAGTCTCGGAAAAATTGCGTGCTCAAGGAATTGAGATTCTGGCAGGAGATCCAGAAATGGCACGTAACTTTATTGGCAAGCAAATTGGGCAGTGGGGCAAGTTTGTCATTGAAAACAACATTAGAGAGGCTGGTCAGTAAAACAATGACTGGGCGCTTAATTCCTTATCAAGCTCAAGATCTATCCGAACCAGCGGAGTTAGTCGCCGCTATTCGGAAGAGGCGGGGTGGTCAATTAATTAACTTGGATCGTATGTTGTTACACAGTGTGCCAATTGCGCAGGGGTGGAACCATTTCATTGGTGAGATCCGCAATAGCCTTTCTTTAGACCCAAAGTTACGTGAACTAGCTATGTGTGGGGTGGCCGTTCTCAACGGTGCTGAATATGAATTCTTTCACCATGTCCCACCATTTAGAGGTGCTGGAGCTACCCAAGCGCAGGTTGAAGCTCTGCGCCTAATAGGCCAAGATAATTTCCCGGCCAATCTGTTTAATGTGTGTGAACAAGACACCGTGGCTTTAACTTTTCAGATGACCCGTAACATCCAGGTTGATCCCAATTTAATGCAGCGACTACACGATGCCCTTGGTAATACGAAGACGGTAGAGTTAGTGAGTGTAATTGCTGCCTACAATATGGTGTCTCGTTTTCTAATTGCCCTAGATGTAGGCCCGGAGGATCATCCGCCTGGGTAACTTATGATTCAAAATGTTTCCGTTTATTGGGGGGAGGGTGGCCAACAATGTGCAGCACTTTGGCAATCTGAAAATAGCATACCGCCCCATAAAAGAATTGTCATTGCCGATGACACGCTCACAGCGGATGATGCTTATCGATTGGCCTGTGGGGGAACTGCAATGCTTTGGAGGGGCGACTTTCAGAATGCAAAGCAGCTATTGCAAGCATTGGCGAGAAGGGTCGACAAGCCTTCTAAAAAATCCAAACGTGCGCAGGGTGCAAAAAAAACTGCATTAGATAATTTCAACCTGCATCGCCTATCTCAATCTCAACGCGCCCGTATTCTGGGGATGGTGTTAATTCCATGCAATAACGATCACAGCATTTCATTAAGACGTGCACCAGATATTTCACAGGCCTGTCTAGAGGCCTATGGCGCTGTCAGCGAATCTTACGTGGTTTCATTGCGTGAGTTGTTGGGGGTAATTGGTGCGCACGAATGGCGTAAGCAGGGAGTACTTATTTTGGCTAATGGTGAGGAAGAGTTGCGTATTCACCCTCACTACGGTGTTTTCTCTCCCATCCGCGGAGAATATATTGAACTAGTACGTCATGCGCCATTACCAAAGTGTCTTTTGCAAGACTCGTTGGTCTTTGATATCGGAGTTGGCACAGGAGTGCTATCTGTTGTATTGGCAAAGCGTGGAGTGCAAAAGATCATCGCCACTGATCAAGATGGTCGAGCGCTTGCCTGTGCCCAGGAAAATATTGACCGTTTGGGTTTGACGGCTCAGATTAAAAGCGTCAAGGCGCACTTATTTCCCCAAGGAAAAGCAGGGTTAATTATCTGCAATCCGCCCTGGTTACCAGCAAGACCCAGCTCGCCTCTAGAACATGCTATCTATGATCCAGAGAGTCAGATGCTAAAAGGGTTTTTAGGGGGACTGAAGAATCATTTGATAACCGACGGTGAGGGATGGTTAATTCTGTCTGATCTTGCAGAGCATCTTGGTTTAAGAGCCAGAGATGAATTGCTAAAGTGGATTGAGCAAGCAGGTCTCATGGTTGCTAGTCGCGTAGACATTAAGCCAAAACATAAGAAGGTCTTTGAGCAGACAGATATGCTTCACTTGGCTAGAGCAGCTGAAGTAACTTCGTTATGGCGCTTAAAGTGTAAGTAAGCTCTATAGAAAATTCTTAGTCAGAAATTCGCAATAAAACTATCTTATACATCCCCATCCACTAAAGGGTTGTTTGTGTAAGATCTATTGCATATAATAGATGAGAACGATTGTTATTTGCAATCAGGATAGTTTTGTTGTTGAGGATGAGAGTTGCTAAAGAGTGTGAAAAATTTGTTTGGTAAAGACGCTTTGATTGTCTTTATCGTGATCATGATGCATCTTGGAATTGGTCTTGGAATAATATTGATCCAATGGCACAACACAGGTAGATTGGCCCCACAAATAGTCACGCTCAATCTGTATGAGGGGATGCATCAGCAATCTCCTTTAAAGCCATCTAACTATAAAGCAGTCAAAAGCATTAGCAACGCTGATACTGTTGATCCACGTACTTTAACAACTGATGGATTTGAGCCTGAGAATTTTAATCATATCAAGGTTGACTCAAAAAACTTTCGCAATAGAAATATTCTGAGCAACCCTAAACCACCATATCCTTTGGTGAGCAGACGTATGAGAGAGCAAGGTACCGCTCATTTGAGGCTTTGCATTAATGAGACTGGCCTTATCGACAATATTACATTAGCTAAAAGTTCAGGCTATGAGCTCTTGGATCAATCAGCCATAAATACTGTCAAAGCATGGAGATTTTCTAAAGTAGATCTAACTTATCCCTCTATTGAATGTTATCGGCTGCCAGTTAATTTTACTTTGGAGGGTTAAGGCGCATTTGACTAAAAAGACATTTAGCCACAGCATAGATTTTGCAAACGTCGATATGCGTAAGGCAATTTCTAGTAGTACTTTATTAGGTAAAGAAAAGTCCATTGTGATTGTGCATGATGGCCAAAGATACCTATTGAGCATGACAAAATTTAGGAAATTAATTTTGACAAAATAATATTGTATTAGTCTTAGCCAGCAACAGCATTTAAATATGCATATAGCCAGCGATTTTTTATTTATATCTCTGGAGATTGCATATGAAGCAGAAAAAAATGGAGTATGCCGTAAGTGTTGTATTGGCATACGGATGTTCATTATCGTTTGGAGCATCTGCTCAGGATCTTGACTTACCGAGAATTGATATTGTTGGGCGCGAGGATAATGCGCGTTCAAAAATACCAGGAACAATTGATGTAATTAATCAGCAGCAACTAGATATTTTGCAACCCTTATCTCTTCAAGATGCTTTGAAGACAGTGCCAGGGGTAAATGTGCGAGGTGATGAGGGCGGTCTAGGATCTATTCCCAATATTGGGATTCGTGGTTTAAATCCTAGTCGCAGTCAAAAGGTTTTACTCTTGGAGGACGGCGCACCCATTCATCCGAGTTTATTTATCTCCAATGCATCCTATTACAGTCCTCCAGTTGATCGCATGAGTGGCATTGAGGTTTTAAAGGGCGCCTCAGGTTTGCAGTATGGTCCCTCTAATATTGGCGGAGTGGTGAATTACCTAACGAAAACTCCGCAAGAAGGTTTTAGGATCTCGAGTAAAGCTGGTAATTATGGCTATCAATTAGCTCAAATTGAGGCCGGCGGTAAGTCAGAGACTAATGGTGCAATCGCAGGCATCAATATTATTGAATCGACCTCCAATGGCTATCAGGGTAATGGGTACAAAATGTATGACATCTTATTTAAAGGCGGGATAGCTATTAATCAAGATCAGTGGCTTAGTCTTAAATACACCCATTATGATAATAATATCAATACCTCATATGTTGGTTTACGACCAAGTCAATATAACAATAAATTTTCCTCGAATCCCGCACCTAATGATTATTTCACTACCCAGAGAAATGCAGTAGATATTAACCATGCTTGGGATATTAGTGCCGACACTAAACTCAATACTTTGGTCTATTGGAGTAAGTTGGGGCGAGATTATTGGCGCCAAGGAATCTCCACACGCAATGCTGATGAGACAATCTTCAAGCCATGCAATGCTAACGAGGATTGCATGTTTGGACGCAATCGTGAATTTCAAATGCTTGGACTTGATACTCGTCTATCACATGGATATAACGCTTTAGGTATTAAAAATGAGCTTGAGTTTGGTATGCGCTTACACACTGAGAGCCAAATAAATCAAATGGTAGCGTCTAAAAGCTTTGCGAAGTCAGGAAGAGTTGCAAGTCATGAAACTAATAAAGCCAATTCAATAGCAATGTATGCACAAAATCGCTTTTTAATTACAAAAGAATTTGCAGTCATTCCTGGGGTACGGGTAGAAAGTTACAACCAGACCCGTAATAATGTTTTAACAGAATCTTCGGGAAGCGCTAAGAATTTAGAAACTGTCCCGCAGATTGGTGCGACGTGGCAACTACTACCTGAATTGCAATTTTACTCCAGTATATATAAGGGTTTTGCACCTGCGCAGCTCGCAACCGCTATTAGCGAGAAAGGAGTGGACCAGCAGCTAGATCCCGAACGATCTACCAATATGGAATTTGGATTGAGGGGGGATAATTTTGGGTTTACTTACGATGCTGCAGTTTTTAGCATGAACTTTAGCAATCAAATTGTTAACCAAAGTCTAGCTGCAGGCATTACTAAGGCAAATGGTGGTAAGAGTTTGCATCAAGGGGCTGAAATAGCTTTAGGCTATCAATTAGGTCTCGGCTGGAGTATCAATGGCAATGCTACATATATCCCAGTGGCTAAATTCGTTGGAAGTTCATCCATGGGTAATGATGGTAAGCGGATTCCATATACGCCTGATCTTATTTCTAACTTTGGTGTGAACTACCAAAAAAATGGCTTTAATTCTTTGGTGAGTATGAACTACATTTCTTCCCAATATGCAGATTCAGCGAATACTGTAAGCCCCAACACAATTGGCACTCTAGGTGAAATACCATCGATCACTACTGTGAATTGGAGTGCAAACTATGCAATCAATCAAGATTGGAAGATATTTGGGGTGATTAACAATCTCTTTAATAAACGATATATTTCTAGTAGGAGTCCAGATGGTATCTTTGCTGGTGCGCCCTTAAATTTTCAGGTAGGAATGAGTTACCAATTTTTTTAAGGCTATAGTTAGTGGCCCAAGTGCATCACAATTATTTGGCAAATAATTGACTTGGGTCCTCAAAAGCCTTGAACTCCAAGGCGTTTCCGGCGGGATCAAGAAAGAACATTGTTGCCTGCTCGCCAACTTCACCCTTAAAGCGGATTTGGGGCTCTATAACAAAGTGCATTTTGTTATCCTGTAAACGCTTAGCTAGGGTATTCCAGTCACTCATTGTTAAAACTACCCCAAAATGTTTGACAGGGACTTGATGTCCATCTACCTCATTTGAGGTAGTGTGACCACATTCTTCTGGTGCCAAATGAGCTACGAGTTGATGCCCAAAGAAATCAAAGTCAATCCACTCACTAGAGCTGCGACCTTCAGGGCAACCTAAAGTGGTTCCGTAAAAGTTTCTAGCTGCATCTAGGTCATTCACAGGGAAGGCGAGATGAAATGGTTGAATCGTCGACATGAGCATCCTTAAAGGTCATTAAATTAGGGATTTAGCTGTGTAGCAATAAATATGAGTAAAGTTTAGTATATTTAGCAAATACGCATAATAATCTGGAAAAAAGACATCGATGTTCGATTTTCAATTGAGCAAACTGCTGAAATGCTGGTTACAAAAACGAGGTTTTAGTTAGGCAGACACCCATCTTTACCTCTGAATAAAGCCAATGCCGTTAAGTTTAAGAATAAAAATCCATGACCAGTAATGTAGACAAAAAAAATAAGCAAGTGGCGTCAAGCGGATTGCGTAAAGGCTTAACTAGTTATGGCGATAAGGGATTCTCTTTATTTTTGCGTAAGGCTTTTATCAAAGGTGCTGGCTACACCAATAGCGCATTAGATCGTCCCGTGATTGGCATTATTAATACTGGCAGTGCTTACAACCCTTGTCATGGCAATATGCCGCAATTAATCGAGGCTGTGAAGCGTGGCGTGATGTTGGCAGGTGGACTACCAATGGACTTTCCAACCATCTCCATACATGAAAGCTTTGCTGCGCCTACTAGCATGTATTTGCGTAATTTGATGTCTATGGATACTGAGGAAATGTTGCGTGCTCAACCAATGGATGCAGTGGTCATGATTGGGGGGTGCGACAAAACTGTTCCAGCCCAATTGATGGGTGCTGCTTCTGCAGGCATGCCAGCAATACAGTTAATTACTGGTTCTATGCTCACTGGCTCACATCGTAGTGTGCGAGTGGGGGCTTGTACGGATTGTCGTCGCTATTGGGGGCAGTTCCGTGCTGGTGAGATTGATGAGATAGAAAAGGATGAGGTGAATGATCAGCTCGTTGCCAGTGTGGGCACCTGTTCAGTCATGGGTACAGCTAGTACGATGGCCTGTATCGCAGAGGCTTTAGGCATGACTGTGCCTGGTGGTGCCAGTCCTCCAGCAGTGACTGCAGATCGTATCCGGATTGCAGAGGAGACTGGAGCCAGAGCCGTGCAAATGGCTAAAGATGGCTTAACGATTAATCAGGTTTTAACGGCGGACGCCTTTGAGAATGCCATGCGTGTTTTATTGGCGATTGGCGGGTCTACCAATGGCATTGTGCACTTAGCTGCCATTGCTGGTCGCATGGGTCTTGAAATTGATTTACAGGCGCTAGACAAAATGGGTAATGAAACCCCTGTTTTAGTGGACTTAAAGCCATCGGGTGATCATTACATGGAGAATTTCCATGACGCTGGCGGAATGACTACCCTTCTTAGGGAGCTTAAACCCTTACTGAAGTTAGATGCTATGACGGTAACTGGCCGCACTTTAGGGCAAGAGATTGATGCGGCTCCACCTAGCTTTAAGCAAGATGTTGTGCGCAAATTAGATCAGCCAATTTATCCGTGGGGAAGTATTGCAGTATTGTTTGGCAATTTAGCGCCCGGTGGCGCCATCATTAAGCAGTCTGCTGCCAATGAAAATTTAATGGAACATGAAGGTCGTGCCGTAGTTTTTGAAAATGTACAAGATCTTGCAACGCGCATTGATAGCGAAGATCTAGATGTGACTGCCAATGATATTTTAGTTTTAAAGAATATTGGGCCAAAGGGTGCGCCTGGAATGCCTGAGGCTGGCTATATCCCCATCCCTATCAAACTGGCACGTGCTGGCGTCAAAGATATCGTACGGGTCTCTGATGGGCGCATGAGTGGCACTGCTTTTGGTACGATTGTTCTTCATGTCACTCCTGAGTCGGCAATTGGTGGTCCTTTGGCCCATGTACGCAATGGAGATCGGATTCGTTTAAGTGTGAAAAGTCGAGAGATTAGCCTACTTATTTCTGATGAAGAGTTAGTTAAGCGGGCACAAGAAAATCCGATTATTGAGCCTACTGCAGAACGTGGTTATTTGAAGTTATTTTTGGATGCTGTGACGCAGGCTGATAAGGGGGTTGATTTTGACTTCCTGAGAGCGGCAAAGATGGTTGGTAAAACACCAAAATAAAATACCAATCAATTGATTTTTATATAGGCGGGGCATGAGCGAAATCTCACAGTGGGTAAATCTAAGCGTTGAATTAACAAATGCATTGGGAGAGGCTGTCCATTTTGATACCGCTCATCAAGCGGTATATGCTTCAGAGGCTTCTAATTACCGACAAATCCCAATAGGGGTTGTAACCCCTAGAAATACTGAGGAGTTTATTAAGGGCATAGAGATTTGTCATCGCAATCAAGCGCCTGTATTAATGCGTGGTGGTGGCACATCCATGAACGGACAGACAGTTAATCATGCAGTCATTTTTGACATCTCAAAATACTGCAACCATATTCTTGAATTAGATCCTGTTGCTGGTACTGCTTTGGTAGAGCCTGGGGTGATATGTGACTCTTTAAGGGATGCTGCCGAGGTATATGGGTTGACATTTGCACCTGACCCCTCTACACACAGCCGCTGCACCTTAGGCGGGATGGTGGCGAATAATTCTTGTGGTGCTCACTCAGTGATGGCGGGTAAGACCTTGGAGAACACTGAGGCTTTAGAGATTTTGACCTATGATGGCACACGTTTTTGGGTGGGCCCGACATCTGATCAAGAGTTGGAAGCAATCATTGCCGCTGGAGGGCGACAGGGTGAGATTTATCTGGCTTTGCGCAATTTACGAGATCGCTATGCAGAATTGATTCGTGCACGTTTTCCGAATATTAAGCGCCGGGTATCTGGGTATAACTTAGATCAACTCTTGCCAGAAAATGGCTTTAACGTAGCCCGTGCATTAGTTGGCACTGAGGGTACTTGCGCGCTGACTTTATTAGCAAAAGTCAGGTTGGTAAAGAGCCCACCTCATCGGGTAGTTTTAGTATTGGGGTTTGAGGATATTTATGTTGCAGGCGATGCGGTTCCTGAATATCAACAATTTAATCCTATTGCTATTGAAGGTTTAGATTACAAAATTATTCGAGGGCTGCAGCAGCGTAACTTGGCTAAAGCTGAAATTGATTTATTGCCTGCAGGCAATGCTTGGGTGGTGTTGGAGTTCGGTGGAGATACGATTGCTGGTGCCTATGCGCAAGCAGAAAAGGCGGAGGAGTACTTCAAAGCAAGAATTGGGGGTCCGAGGCCTTCTAGCTGGATAGTAGACGATCCGCAATTGCAAAAGCGCATTTGGTCGATTCGAGAAAACGGCGCTTCAGCTACACACCTTTCTATTGATCCAAATTCTCCTGATCCTGTCGTTGGCTGGGAAGATGCTGCAGTAGATCCTCATCGACTGGGCGATTATCTGCGGGCATTTCAGGCACTAGTCGATCGATTTGACTATGAAACCTCTTTATATGGCCACTTCGGCGATGGCTGCGTTCATGCGCGCATTACCTTTAACCTAAGAACGGTTGAGGGCGTTGCTAAATTTAGGGAATTTATTCGTGAGGCCGCCATTCTGGTCGTTGAGTTTGGTGGCTCTTTAACTGGTGAGCATGGAGACGGACAAGCGAGAGCAGAATTTTTGCCGATTATGTTTGGCGAGGAGTTGATGGATGCCATGCGTGAGTTCAAGCGTATTTGGGATCCTCAAAACAGACTCAATCCTGGCAAGGTAATGAACCCCTACCGCGTAGATGAAAACCTACGTATGGGGCCCGAGTACAAGGTAGTTAACATCAAGACCAAACTTAATTTCTTGAGTCAAGAAGGTAATGGATTTCAGAGAGCAGTTGAGCGCTGTGTTGGTATGGGTAAGTGCCGGAGTGAAAAGGGTGGAACCATGTGCCCGAGCTATCGCGCAACCAAAGAAGAGCGCTTTTCTACACGTGGCCGCTCCCGATTGTTTTGGGAGATGCTGCAGGGCGAAGTGATTGCTGATGGTTGGCAGAGCACCGAAGTCAAAGAGGCATTAGATACTTGCTTAGCTTGCAAAGGATGTAAAAGCGACTGCCCTGCGCACGTCGATATGGCTTCATATAAAGCAGAATTTTTATCGCACTATCATGAGAAAAACCCCAGATCCCGTCAAGCGCTTACCATGGGCAGAATTGGTGACTGGGCGCCATTGGCAAGCCAGTTTTCATGGTTGATTAATGCAGTGATGAGCACGCCAATGCTTTCAAATATCGCGAAGTTTATTGGTGGGGTAGCACAAGAGCGTACGATGCCCAAGTTTGCGAGTCCTACTTTTAGCAAGCAATTTAAACCTGTAAAGCACTCTCAGCAAAACCAACCGAAGGTGATTTTGTGGGTGGATACTTTCTGTGAGCACTTTCATCCTGAGGTGGCTAATGCTGCTGTTGAAGTGCTCAGTCATGCGGGCTTTGAGGCAATCCTGCCTAAGACTCCATTGTGTTGTGGCCGACCTTTATATGATTTTGGTTATCTTGATCTTGCAAAACAAAAGCTTGAGAAAATTTTAGATGCAATTGGTGAGCAGATTGATGGCAAAGAAGGTGCTCCGATTGCGGTAGTGGGTTTAGAGCCTGGATGTATGTCTGTATTTAAAGATGAGTTACTGAAATTCTTTCCAGACGATCCAAGGGCAAGGTTATTGTCATCAAATACCTATCTACTCGGCGACTTCTTACATGAGCAAGGCTATGTGCCGCCGCCATTAGAGTGCGAGGTGTTAGTGCATTCACATTGCCATCAAAAGTCCTTGTTTGGCACTAAAGGCGATGTCGCTCTCTTAACTGCCCTAGGTGCTAAAGCGGACTATATTGACAGTGGTTGCTGTGGCATGGCAGGTTCATTTGGATTTAATCCAAAACATATTGAGATTTCTAAAGCAGTTGGCGAA